>JBBRBI010000040.1:0-50531 GCA_038206015.1 Bryobacterales bacterium
GGGTCGCCGCCTTCCCTTTATCGTTGGTGGCGCTGTATCCATTTGCGCCTTCCTGTCTTGTCCCCTGCTCCCCAATGCCCTGGCCGTTACGATCGCTTGCGCGATTGTCGCATTCTCAGCCGATAGCATCATGCCCGCAGTCTGGTCTTTGGGTCAGGACATCGGCGGCAAACACGTCGCAGCTACTATGGCCTGGTCCAATATGTGGGGCAACTTCGGTGCCTCCGCTATCGCCAAACTCATCCCCACCATCCTCGCCACCTCGCTGCACTTCACCGATTGGCGCGAAATCTTCTGGCTCTGCGCCGCCGGCTTCGCGGTCGTCATCCTCGCCAGCCTCACCATCGATAGCACCAGGTCGCTTAGCGCAATCCCCCTACCGGCACATAAGTCCGGTACACATAACCCGTAACCCGGTCCATATCCGAACTCGTAAAGTAAAGCCACTGCCGTCCCGCACCCCGTCCAAAGATGACGTTCGTCATCGCCGGCTGCGCCGTAGTAATCTTCGACTTCAACTTACCCTCAGGCGTAACTAGATAGGCAACGCCGTGCGAGTAACAGGTTAACCAGATGTTGCCCTCCTGGTTGATGTCCATCCCGTCGGCCTGGCAGCCCTCGATCGTCGCCATCTTCTCCATCGCCCCAGGCGTGCCATCGGCATTCAGCTTCCACTTCACAATCTCAGAAGTGTTCTTCGCAATGTTATGACTTACAAACACAGTCTTTTTGTCGCCACTCAGGATGATGCCATTCGGCCCGGTCACCTCCTGGCTAAACACCGTCGTCTTGCCATCCTTGTCGATGCGATAGATCGTCCCCTTGGGTGCCGTACCGTCATAACCATTCGGCTCTGTGACGTAAATCGTCCCATCGGGCGCAACCACCAGATCGTTCGGCCCCTTACTCTTGCCCGGCATCGCATCAAATTTCTCAGCGACAACGCTCACCTTCTTGTCCGGCGTCACCTTCAAAATCTGTTGCTCCCCGGTGGCCGTCACAAAGATATTGTCCTGATCATCAATGTAGAGCCCGCCCGGGCCTTCCTTAGTCGCCACGGCCAGCCACTCTGCAAACCCGTCCTTGCTATCCCAACGGACGATCCCCTTATAGCTGCCCCGTGAGGTGAAAAACAGGTTTCCCTTGGAATCGACTGCCGGGCCTTCCGTGTTCCCCCAGGTGGCATTCGCCCCCATTAGCTCCGCCGCCTGGACAGGCAGATCGCCCGGTTTCTGGCATGCGCAAAGCAGCGCAAAGAGAATGATCGTGAGCGTTTTCATGGCTTGATGAATCCTATCAGAATTGATCGCCGTGTTACCCTCACGGCAGTTCCATGCCAGCTCTCCAGCGCAATACACGCCAAAAGTCCGCCATCCGCGACGTCTTCGAAGCCATGGATCGTCCCTTGGGTCCGCAGGAAGTGCTCGATCACGCCTCCTCGCACACCAAGGGCATCGGCATCGCCACCGTTTATCGAAATATCAAGGCCCTGGTCGAGGAAGGCTGGCTTACCGCAGTTGATCTCCCAGGCGAACCCTCGCGCTATGAAGTCGCAGGCAAAGACCACCACCACCACTTCCATTGCCAGAAATGCGGTAAGGTTTTTGAGGTCCCCGGTTGCCCCATTCACGTCAAACCGCTCCTGCCTCCTGGCTTCGTCACCACTTCCCATGAGGTAGTTCTCTATGGCCGTTGCGACGTTTGCTCGTTACACTAGTTCTAGACCTATTACATGCTGCTTGCCAAAGAGTTCGTCGGCTATCTCTCACGCCGCCTTGTCCAACGCCTGAGCCCGGCGTTTATTGACACGGCAAATCCCGCGGCCCTCGCCGAGCAACTCGGCGACGTCATCGTCGCCGACCTTGAGATCGAGGATCTACTGAACGACGAGGTTCGCGAGATCCTCGAACAGTACACCGAGTACATGCGGCGCGAGGGCGTCTCCTATCAGGACATGTTCCGCAAGATCAAAAGCACCATGGTCACCCAGCGCAAGATCATCCGCGCAGCCGGTCGCGATTCTGGCGATGGCATGAAGCTTTCTCGAGATAAGGTCACCGACCTCTCCCACCAGATCGCCAACATGCTCCGCAAGCAACGCGACGCTCGCGTCAAGCGTGAACCCAACGAAGTGCGGCTCGAGATCGTCAAGGTCTTCACCGAAGTCCTTCAGACAGACGAGAAGGCCGACCGCGACGCTCGCGCCAAAGTCACCTCTCAGAAAAAGGGCATCCTCGAAGGCAGCGAAGAGTACGAGATCCTCCACAAGCGCTACTACGCCGAAGAGCTCAAAAAGCTCGGTATCGACTTCGGCACCTAGCGTAGGCGATACACTCGATAGCTCGGGCTCGCATAGACCGCAACCAGGTCTTCGGTCGGCAGCTCCTTCGATAGCACCAGATAGTCGATGCCTCTTGTCCGCAAGTCCGTGTAGCTAAGCGGCGGATGACCCGGTGCCAGCAACGCGTTCCAGCGCTCCCACCAGATCGCCGCGTACTGCGGGAAGTAGTTCACTTGCCCGCCCTGCTTCCAACAAACGTAGACGGCCCTGGCCGCCCGCGCTCGAAAGATCCCCGGTTCGATTCGACGACCTAGGTCCCCAAACAAAAAGGTGGCATCCGCTTCCGTCTTCTGGCCGGCCCAAACGGCAAGCCCATCCAAGGGCTTGGTATCCAGTGCCTTATAGCCCCGCGCCTCCAGGCCCTCGCCAACAAAGATCGCCAGGCAAAAGCTGGCAACCCAGGCCCACTCGCGCCGCGGCCATTTCACCGCAAGGCCAATTGCCGCCGCCAGCGCCGCCAGCAATATCACCTGAGCAGTCCAACGTCCATCCGGGATCAGCAATAGATCCCCCCGCATCGCCAGACTCAGCGGCACAGCGAGCCAGGCAAAGGCTCGCAGCCATCGCCCTTCTTCGATCTCGTGCCAAGCAGCAATCATGCCCAGCCATTGGCAGAACAGATGGCAATAGAGGAGAGCCCTCATCGGCTGAACCTGCGGCAGCAAGGCCCAACCAAGCTTCTCCAGCAGCAGGTAGGAAGCGGGTATCGTGAGCAGCCCAATGATCGGAATGTACAAGAAAAATGGCTTTACCGCCTCCGGCATCTTCGCACCAATCCGTCGCGATGCGGCTAGCGCCAATCCGCCCGTCAGCAGGTACTGGGCCCACCAGCGCCACGGCCAGGTGGAGATCCAGTTGTAGGGCGCACGAGTCTGCTGAATGTGCCGCTGGGCCTCATCGAGCAGACTGAAGAAGGGTTGTGCCGCAACCGCCCCCCTTTGATACTGAGCGGCAAACAGCAACACGACAGCCGCAATCCCCACGGCTCCGACCACTCGCCAATGTCGAAAGAATAAGGCAACCAACAGGACGGGCCAGACTGCCGGTGCGTGGTAAAGAAAGGCCAGCGCCAGAAACAGCCCCGCCCAATTGCGCCACCCCGACGCCAGGGCCCCCAGACACGCAACGACTAGCGGCACAGCAAAGCCTCGCGGCACCGGCTCATATTCAGTCGTGATCACCGCCGGTCCGAAAGCAAAGGCGCCCAGCCATACGACGGCACTGGCCAACACGCTCGCACCAACGCTCAAGCCGCAGGCACGCGCCAGCCAGTAGGCACCCCAGTAGCCGATCCAGCGAAACAGGTACTGCTGCCCCAGCAGGACCGTCTCAAAATCCAGTCCAAGCGCCGCACTCAGCCCAAGCGTCACTTCGTCATAGATCGTATAGCTCAAGTGGCCGCCGCTGAGGATCAATTCCCGGTTCAACAGACGGCCGTCGCGCAAGTGCTCGAACAGGGGCAAATAAATCTGCGTATCGCTCATCAGGAAGGTGTGTCCTGGGAAGATCCACAAGCTCAATGCCGCAAGAACCGCGAATACCGCGCTTAAACCGAGCGCTTCGCGCCAATTCATTTTTCGGGGGTCTTATCGAGTTGAGTCTTCGCCCACACCCGCTTCGGGTTCAGCTCAAGGGCCTTCTCAAGCGACTTGCGAGCTTCGGGGTTCTTGCCCGCTTTGCGCAGCGCCACGCCCCTCCAGAGATAAGCGTCGGCCAACTTCGGATTCAGTTGGATCGCCTTGTCGAAGTCTTCGATGGCCTTGTCGATGCCGCCGCCAAAGGAGGCTGGCAGGTAGTAGTTGCCAACGCCGCGGGATAGCCAGTTCTCGGCGGCCTTCGGATTCAGTTCGATCGCCTTCGTCACTTCGTCCATCGCACAGCGCCCGTACTTCAGGCCTAGAATCACGTTTGCCGGAATGACCTGTCCGCAGAGCGTTCCCAGAATCCGGTGATATTCGGCGTTGCCAGCCTCGCCTGCCACAGCTTTTTTGGCCATCTCGATGCCATTCTCGGCGAAGGAGGCGCTCGCTTTTTTGTCGCCTTTCTCCATCGCGACCTCCGCCTCGTAGCTGCGGACGATCGCCATTTCGTAGCTGGCTTTGGCGCCGGGCGCGGCCTTGGCCACCAGCTTCTGAGCCTGCGCAGCCAAAGATGCACCATCCTGGCGGTCTCGCGCGTCTTCAAGAACACCAGCGGACAGAGCGGTAATCAGAAAAATCCAGATCATAGGTACTATTCTAAGCCTTCCTTTTTTCTGGCATGATAGTAGGTGATACAACGGACTCTTCCCCGCGTCTGTCCTAATCAGGAAATAACTAATGAAAACGAACTTTTTCGTACACGCCATTGCTCTGTGCGCTTTGCTGCAACCTCTTTATGGGCAGAAGGAGAGCGTAACGCTCAACCCCTTGCCATCCCGTGTTTTGGGTCACCCGAATAAGGACCTCGTCACCGCATCGCCCAACTGGGTCGAGGGCCGCGAACTGACGACCCCGCAAGGCATTGCGCTGGACACATCCGCCACCTCCTCGGCTGGAACTCTCTACGTCGCAGACACCGGGAATAATCGGGTCCTTGCCTGGAAGAATGCAGTCAATGCGAATAGCGGCGCGCCCGCTGACCTTGTCATCGGGCAACGCGACCGATTCAAGAGTGATGCGAATGGTCCCGGCACAAACTTTACCACAGGATTGAACCAGCCCACCGGAGTAGTAGTCGATTCCAAGGGCAACCTCTACGTAGTCGATACAAATAACAACCGCATCTTGCGTTACCCTCGCCCCTTCGATCAGCCGACCGATCAGTTGCTTGAAATTGACGTAATGCTTGGGCAAGAGACTTTTGGCAGCCAAACCGGTGGCAATACTGGCCGCTTACTCAATCGCGGCCGTTCGACACCTGCCGCGAACTCCCTCTATCTGAGCGACCTCAACAGCAATATCTTCCGCATTCGTCTCGCCTTTGATGCCGGTGGCAACCTTTGGGTGGCCGACTCGGGAAATAATCGTGTGCTCCGCTATCCGGCACGTGTCCTGGAGCCCGGCAACTTTGGCCCCGACGCAGATGTGGCTCTCGGGCAGTTGAGCTTGCAGGCAAATGTGGCGAACACTGACCCTCGAGAAAAGTCGAGTCTTTTTGTGCCATCGGGCATTGCGATCGCCGCAGACGCTCGCCTTTACGTCAGCGACGCGCGCGGTCGCGTGCTCGTCTATCGAAACCCGACGGCCACGGGCCAGTCCGCCGACAGAATCCTCGGTGTCCTAGTACTTACCCAGGGTCAGCCAATTCCCCCGGCAATCAACGACACCTCACTCGGTTCGCCTGAAGCAATTTTTGTTGTCAACAATCAGCCAGTGGTCCTGGACGCAAGATACCACCGCATGGTGCGCTATGACCTTCCCGACGCATGGCCTTCGGAGTCAGTCTCGTTCTCGCCAAAAATGAAGGACGTCAGCGGCCAGGCAGATTTCAATAGTGGTGACCCCAACCGTGGCCTTCGTATACCCGGCGCTTCCGGCTATAACCTTCCGGTGGATGCCGTGCCCTCCGGGTCCAATCTATTTCTCGTCGATGCCAATAACCATCGGGTTTTGATGATCCCCGGTGGTGCACCGTTCACTGCTCCAGCAACAAAGGTATTCGGACAAACTGGTTTGGACTTGAATGGCGCAAACCTGGTGGAGGGAAAGGAATTTTTCTTTGCTGGCGTTTTTCAGGGCAAGTCCTACCGCGGCGGTGGAATCGCTCTGGACGGAAATATCCTGTATGTCGCCGATACCCTTAACCATCGGGTTCTTGGCTTTCGCGATGTCCGCAACATCACCCTTGGCAAGCCGGCTGACATCGTGATCGGTCAGGTTTCAATGGACCGAACTACGATCAACTCACCCGACGGCAACCAGAATATCCCCAATCAGACAGGAGTGTTTTTGCCGCACGCGGTGGCGGTGGACTCCAAGGGCGATCTCTATATCGCCGACACAGGCAATAGCCGGGTGGTACGCTACCCGCGGCCCTTCGACAACACCTCAAACCAGAGGCCCAACCTGGTGCTGGGCCAGTCCAGTTTTACGGGAAAGATTACCGATGCCAGCCCCCGCAACATGAGTGCGCCAGTAGGCCTAGCGTTCACTGTAGGTGGGAGTCTTCTGGTGAGCGATAACTCTCATAACCGGGTCCTCTATTTCCAGAAGCCAAACAGCGGAGACTTCACGAACGGTCAGGCGGCGGCCAACGTTATTGGTCAACCTGATTTCATCACCACGACTGCGAGCAACGACGCCAAGCGGATGAACGCTCCGCGGGGCGTGACACTCGACGTCGATGACCGCATGTATCTGGTCGATGCGGGCAATCAGCGCATGATGATTTACAACCGGGTGACACAGGCAGGTACGGACGCGAGCCCGGCACTCACTCTCGCTGGAATCAATAGCCCGCAGGGCATAACCGCCGACCCGAATACGGCGGAAATCTGGATCACCGATGGAGGCAACGGGCGCAGCTTGCGCTTCCCCTCTTATGAATTTTTATCGGTAAACTCGCAACCGAATCTGGCGGTCTTCTCGCAGATCTACCCGCTTGATCTGAAGACGGATCAGAACTCGAACCTGGTAGTATCTGACGCTGCAAACCGAATTGCCTTCTTCTATCAGGCCCAGTCGAGCATCAATGCCGCGAATCAGCAGACTACGAACCTTACGGCCGGTATGATCGCGACTATGTATGCGCGGGGCGGCAAATTCGCTGATTCTGAAGCTGTGGCACCTGGCATCCCGTGGCCGAAGGAAATGGCTGACACGCAGGTACTGTTTGATGATCAACCGGTTCCGCTGTATTACGTCGGGCCGAAGCAAATCAACTTCCAGGTGCCATGGAGTGCACAGTCGGGTAAGAACGCCGATATCACAGTGATCAAGAAGTCAACTGGACAAGTACTAGCGTCCAGCCTGAGCGTCATTGACATCGTATCGCCCGGTTTCTTCACCGCCACCTCAACGGGCGGGGGCCAGATCTCTGCAATCAATGAAGACGGCACGGTTAACTCTACGTCCAATCCAGTTGCGCGCAGTAAAGTAATCTCCTTGTATGGAACTGGACTGGGTGCAGTCTCAAACACGCCAGCAGACGGCGCGGCCGCAGGGACACCTCTCTCGGTTGGAGTTGAAAAGCCGGACGTCTATCTCAACGGCATCATCGTGCCTGCGGCGAATGTGCTTTACTCCGGGTTAGCACCCGGGTTTGTAGGCCTCTGGCAACTCAATGTCAAGATCCCGGACACAGTTGCCCCCGGTAACGCAGTAAGCGTGATCGTTCAGCTACGATCCGTGCCAAGCCAGAAGCTAAAGGGCACCGTCATCGCCGTAAAGCAATAACGTCAAGGTTGAACTTTCAAAGGTCAGCATTCGTAATCTCGTATAGAGGTGACGAATGCTGACCTTTGTTCTTTGGCTGCTGCTCTTTGTGATGTGCTGGCCGCTGGCGCTGATCGCGCTCTTGCTGTATCCGGTCATCTGGCTATTGCTGTTGCCCTTCCGCATCGTTGGGATCGCTGTGGGCGGCGTCCTGCAGCTGGTATGGACAATCGTCACACTGCCGCTGACACTGCTGCGGAAGCGAAATAATGGAGCTTACAGCCATTGACAACACATTTGAACATGCTAACATGAATGCATGTTAACGCTTTCGAAGGCGCATAATGCCGTTCCGTAATACGGCGAGCAAGAGGTTGGCGGAACTGTTCGGAGTGCTCTCCAACCCGAACCGGGTGAAGTTAATTGAAGAATTGAGCACCCGTGGGGAGTTGGATGTTAGCAGTCTGGAGGCTGAGTTAGGCATCAGCCATTCGGCTGTATCTCAGCACTTGAGTCTGTTACGGGCGCACCGAATTGTTACGGAGCGACGCGAGGGCCGGCATGTATTCTACACACTAACCCAACGTAAAATGGCCGCGTGGATCCTCAATGGGCTCGACTTCCTGCAAAGGGAGACGGGGCAAGAGGACATCGAGAAAGCGCGTTCACTTTGGAGCACCCCCATCAAGCGGGGCAGCCCCAAAGCCTGATATCAGCGGACTAACTACGGAGATTAATCGTAAGAGGAGAGGTGTGTTTTAATGGCAACTCATGCAATCGGGCAGACGGCACAAGGCGAGGAATCCCACGCAGACCTAAGCCCAGCGCGCAGACTTGCGAAGCTTCTGCGCAATGAGAGCAACACGTTATGGACGGCAGTGATCTATTCCGTCGCAATCGCTCTGTTGACGCTGGTGTTGCCCGTGGCGACGCAGGCGCTGGTCAACACGATCGCTTTTGGCAATCTGTTTCAACCCCTGCTGGTGTTGACGCTGGTGGTAGCTGCGGTCTTCGTGGTGAGCGGCATCCTCCAATTGATCCGGCTCCAAGTCGTCGAGCAGTTGCAGCGCCGCGTGTTTGTGCAGATTGCTTCAGATTCGGTGAACCGCCTACTACGAGCTCGCGTGGACGTGTTGCAATTACGCAACGGCCCGGAGTTGGTAAACCGGTTTCTCGAGGTTGTCACTTTGCAGAAGGCAGGCGCGACGCTGCTTATCGACGGCCTGAGTGTGACGATGCAAACGCTAGCAGGTATGGTGCTGCTGGGTCTGTATCATCCCTGGCTATTGGCTTTTGACGTATTGCTGGTGCTGGCTCTACTGATTGTGATCTTCCCCTTGGGAACACACGCTATTGAGACCGCGATCAAAGAGTCGAAGGCGAAATACGCGCTGGTTGCCTGGTTAGAAGAGGTTGCCCGGCACGCGCGACTTTTCCGTGGGCAGACCCAGGCGGACTGGGCCTTTCTGAGAACGAATGAATTGGTAGAACACTACCTGAGCTACCGGGCTGTGCACTTCAGGATCCTGATGCGCCAGTTCGGTGGCTCGCTTGCGATTCAGACACTGGCCAGTGCATCACTGCTGGGAGTAGGCGGAGTGTTGGTGATCCAGCGTCAATTGACCTTGGGGCAGTTGGTTGCGGCAGAATTAGTCGTGGCCGCTGTTGTAGCTGGCATCTCGAAGATTGCAAAGCACCTGGAGAGCTACTACGATCTGCTGGCTTCCGTCGATAAGCTGGCGGCCCTCACGGGCCTACCACTCGAATCCGACGGAATTGAGGCTCCTGCTGCGAGCCAAGTGCCCGCCAGCCTGCAGGTACGGATGCAAGGGATTACGGTAAGCGTGAACGCGGGCGACCGGGTGGGAGTCCGAGGCAGCAGCGGCTCTGGCAAGTCACTGCTGGTTGATGCCATTTGTGGATACCGCCAACCCATGGGCTGGACGGTTGAAATCAATGGTTCAGACATCCGGCATTTGCGTTTGGCGCAGCTACGATCCTACGTCGAATTGGTTCGTGGGGTCGAAGTCTTTCAGGGATCGATCCTCGAAAACATCCGCGTCGGGCGCGAGGAAATTGCGGTCCAGGAGGTGCAGTCCACGCTTGAGGTGCTGGGGGTGTGGGAAGCGATCCAGGCTCTGCCTGAGGGACTGAACACAGTGTTGGCACCCGGAGGTATTCCATTGGCTGAAGGACAGGCGCAAGTTCTCATGATTGCGCGGGCCATGGTGGGGAACCCCCGACTTCTGATCCTTGATGAAGCATTGGACTACCTGATGGATGCGGCGGAACGGGACCGTATTACCGAGGTCCTGTTCGAGGCAGCGAGACCCTGGACACTGATTGTTGTGACATCGCGTCCAGAACTGTTGGCGCGGTGCGGGAAGATTCTGGACTTACCACTCGGAACGATGCAGGAGGTGCGGCCATGACCCACGGAGGCTTGCTCCCAGTGATGAATCAAGTGCGGGTTTCGATGCCCGCGCGCTTGGTGGCTTACATGATTGTGTTCGGTTTTGTGATTCTGGCCGTGGGCCTGGCTTTACTGCCTTGGCAGCAGAACATCTCGGGCAACGGTCGGGTGATCGCCTCGACGCCCGTCGAACGACAACAGACACTGTCTTCTCCGGTGGATGGGCGAGTGGTGCGGTGGCACGTGGTTGAAGGCTCACACGTAAAGGCCGGCGATCTGATCGTGGCAGTGACTGATAACGATCCGGATGTGGTGGATCGACTTCGAAGTGAACTCAACTCAGGCAGGGAAAGAGAGCAGTCGCTGGGGGACAGGATCGGTGGCTTGCGGGCATCGCGAGAGAACGCATTGGCTGCCGCAGATTCGCGGATCACCATGGCTGCGGAGCGTGTGGCGGCGGCGGAACGCGGTTTGGATTCATCGCAAGCAACACTCGTGGCTGCGCGTCTGAATCTGGACCGCCAGACGCAGCTGGTCAAGCGCGGCCTTACGGCGACCCGCAGTGTGGAAGTCGCGCAAGCGGAAAATGATCGCGCGGTGGCTGAGGTTGCAAGGGCGAATGCAGGATTGAATGCTGCGCGCAGCGACCAGGCGGCCACGGCGTCAGAGAGGCTGAAAGTGGAAGGGGACTATCAGGCATTGGTGAACGATGCGAGCGCGACGCGCGCATCGGCGACAGCAGCGTTGCGCCCGATCGAAACGAGAATTGCCAGGCAAGGGACCCAGGATGTGCGCGCGCCCCGCGACGGCGTGATCCTCCGGTTGCTGGCTCAACCCGGCAGCGAGGTTTTGAAGGCGGGCCAGCCGCTGGTGATATTGGTCCCGGAGACGAATCAGAATGTGGTGGAGTTGTGGGTGAACGGGAACGATATGCCGCTGCTGTACGCTGGCGACCCGGTGCGTTTGCAGTTTGAAGGCTGGCCGGCGATTCAGTTTGTGGGCTGGCCATCTGCGGCGGTGGGGACCTTCGGGGGCCGCATCGTATTGGTAGACGCGACGGACGATGGCGAGGGGAAGTTTCGCATCCTGGTGGCACCCGACGCGAAGGACGAAGCTTGGCCGACAAAGCAGTATCTGCGGCAAGGGGTACGCGCCAACGGATGGGTGCTGCTGAAGCAGGTTCCGCTTTGGTTTGAGCTGTGGAGGCAGTTCAACGGATTCCCGCCAACCAGCGCAAAAGGTCCTGGGTCGATGAGCGGGGGCAAGGAGAAATGAGACAACTGAGCATACTCGTAGCACTGACTGGTGGCGCACTGCTTGCAGAGCCGCTGGATCTGAAGCTGGTACTGCGCGCTGTGGAGACGAACTACCCTCCCTTGTTGGCTACGCTGATGGAACGCGAGATAGCGGCTGGCAGTGCCAAGCAGGCGCGAGGTCAATTTGATACGCAGCTTGGAGCAGTTATCGGATCGGACCAGTTTGGCTTTTACCCGAATGAGCGAATCGACCTCGGGGTGAGCCAGAACCTGCAGTGGCAGGGGGCGTCAGTATATAGCGGCTGGCGCAGTGGATGGGGAGATTTTCCGCTCTACCGCGGGGACGAAGCGACACGTTCGCTAGGAGAATATCGGGTGGGGTTCAAGCTGCCGCTGTTCCGCGGGCGCGAGATCGATGAACGTCGGGCAGGCTTAGCGCAGACGCAGATTGGGCAACGACTGGCGGATCTGACCGTGGATCAGCAGCGGCTGGTTGTGCGGCAGTTGGCTACTTCACGCTTCTGGGACTGGGTGGCGGCGGGTCAGCGGCTGCGGATTGCGCGCGGCTTGTTGCGCATTGCCAAGGAACGAGACCAGGCACTGCGCGAGGCTGCGGAGTTGGGTTCCATCGCCCAAGTTGAAGTTACTGAGAACCGGCGTCAGATATTACAACGGGAAGCCGGGATAATCGAAGCGACCCGCAGTCTGCAGCAGACTTCGATCGCACTGTCGCTGTTCCATCGGGATAGCTTTGGCGAGCCCCTCATGGCGTCAGAGTCGGAACTGCCGACAGATCTACCGGCGACAAAAGTTCTCGATGAAACTCAGGTCGAGGGGGATCTCGTCTCGGCTTTGCGCAAGCGGCCCGAGATCGCTTCGGTGGCGGCGCAGAGGGAACAAACGCGGATCGATATTAACCTGGCCGCCAACCAGACGCTGCCGACGGTCGACCTGGGCGTTGGCATGACAGCAGAAGGTGGTTCTGGGGCGGTGAAGCGCGGCCCCAGCGAACTCAAGGCGACGCTCATCGTTCAACTGCCGGTCCAACGGCGCGTCGCGGAAGGCAAGTTGCAACAGGCCACTGCAAAGCACGGGCAGCTGACCCAAAGAGCAAGATTCACGCGAGATCAGGTGTCGGCCGAGGTCCGTGATGCGGCTGGCGCAGTGAAGGCCGCGCATGAACGGGCATTGCTGGCCGCGCGGGAAGTGACCGTGGCGCTGGATTTGGCCGACGCTGAGCGCGAGCGTTTCCGTTTGGGCGACAGTACTCTGTTTCTGGTCAACCTCCGTGAACAAGCGGCAGTAGACGCGGAGTTGCGGCTTGTGGGTGCGAACCTGGAATACGCGCGGGCCTTGGCAATTTATGAGCAGGTGACGGCGAAGCTGCTGGCACAGCAGGCGGCTGTATTGGGTCATCTGTGGGCTATCGAGACGCTACCGCTCGCTCTGCTCTGAAAGCTCGGCCTCGGGTGGCTTCTGATAGCCTAACGAATACCGATGCGCTTACTCGCCGCCGTCGCGCTGACAGTATGCCTTCTCCCGGCAGCCGAAGATGCCGCGCTATTTGAACGCCGCGTCCGTCCGCTTCTGGTGTCGAAATGCCAATCCTGCCACGGCGAGCAAAAGCAATTTGCTGGTCTGCGACTAGACTCACGCGACGCGATTCTCAGGGGTGGTCTCAATGGTGCTGCAGCCGTCCCCGGCCACGCTTCCTCCAGTCTTCTGATCAAGGCGGTCAAGCACCTGGGGCCGAAAATGCCGCCAGGGGACAAGCTCAGTGACGCCGAAATCGAGACGCTCGAAAAGTGGGTGGAGAGCGGGATGAACTGGCCCAGCGGAGGCGCGCCCGCAACGCCCAAGCTATACGAGAAACTCATGCGCGAACACTGGTCCTTTCAGCCGGTGAGACCGCAACAGATTCCGCCGGGGAGTCAGGCTAACGCTATTGATCGATTTCTGGATGCCAAGCTCAAGGCCGCAAAGCTCAGCATGGGCAATCCTGCAGAAAAACGAATACTCGCCCGCCGCGCTGCTTATGTAGTAACAGGTCTGCCGCCGGTGCCTATGTTGCTCAATGAATTCTTAAGCGATAACTCGGAAAGCGCATATGGAAGTTACATCGACAAACTACTTGCCTCCCCACGATATGGCGAGCACTGGGCGCGCCACTGGATGGATGTAGTCCGCTTCGCCGAGACCTACGGGTACGAATGGAATTACGAGATTCAGGGTGCGTGGCGCTACCGTGACTATCTCATCCGCGCCTTCAACCTGGATTTACCCTACGACAAGTTCGTACGAGAACACATTGCCGGGGACTTGGCGGCCAAGCCGCGTTTGAATGACGGTCGAAACGAATCTGTTCTTGCAACCGCCTTTTACCGATTGGGCGAGATGGGACACGACAACTGCGATCAATTTCGCGAATTGCGCACCGATGTGGTCGACAATCAAATCGATACGCTTACCAAAGCATTTCAGGGAGTCACCGTCGCTTGCGCGCGTTGTCACGATCATAAGATCGATCCCGTCCCGACCGAAGACTACTACGCCCTCTACGGCATCCTGAACAGTTCGCGCCCGTTGGCACGGACGATTAATAGCAGTCCCCAACCGACCGCCAAGCTGGTCGCGCTCAAAGCTAAGATCCGAGGCGAATTGGCGCGCGCCTGGCTTAACAGCGCGACAACGATCGCGAGAGAAATTCAGGCGGCGATGGCTACGATCAGAGACGATGCGAGCGCAGCGACGATTGCTGGCAACATCGAGCCGCTTCGTATCGAACGTTGGCGCAAGTTACTGAATCGTGAGAAGACCGATCTCTCTGATCCACTGACCCTGATCGCCAAGCCAGGTTTGGCGAGTACGTTTTCTAAAGAGGCAGCCGAAAGAGAAGCCTACAATCGAGAGAAATTCACGACGGGTGCCGACTTCACTCAGGGGCTCCCGCCCGGTTGGAGCAGCGAAGGCCTGGGCCTGCAATCGGGCCTGGCAACAACCGGCGATTTTGCCCTTACGACTGAAGGTAGCGATGCGATCACGACCATCTTTCAGGCCGGTCTGGTGACCAACTTAATCACAGACCGATTTAATGGCAGCCTCCGATCTCCGATTCTTCCTGACAACAAGAAATTCGCCAGCCTGCAGATCCTTGGAGGGAAATTTGCCGCCCGCCGCGTCATCGTCGACAACTGTGTAATTGGTGAGGGCAACGAGCTTCTTGACCACTCGGGCCTGCGCTGGGAGAAAGTTTCGACAACGCTGGCGGCGAAGTTTCCTGTCTATCTTGAACTGAACACCAAGACCGATAATCCGCGACTGCCGGAGCGTCCCGACAAGTTCAAGGTTGTAAGTGACGCTAACCCTCGTTCTTATTTCGGCATCTCACGTCTTGTCTATCACGACGAGGATGTCAGCCCCAAGGCCGGACTTAGTCACATCGCTCCTTTGGCAGCCGAGCCGACTGCCGAAACGTTTGAGCTTCTGACCAGGCATGCCATCCAGGCCTTCTCTATTGGAAACCCCACGCCGGACCAAGTCACCTGGCTCAACTGGCTTGTTGACCAAGGCTTGCTGATCAATTCGCGCAATCTGACCCCAACGCTGCGTGCGCTGACGGACCAATATCGGGCGGTGGAGAAGGGCCTCGCTGAGCCCGAAATCGTTGCCGGAATGGGCGATTTGGAGGGTGGCGCAGATCATCCAATCTTCATCGCCGGGTCTGCGCTCAACCCCGGCCCCAAAGCTCCCAGGCACTTCCTCTCGCTTCTGCCCGTGAGGCTGCAGCCCGTCGACACACGAGGCAGCGGTCGCCTCCAGGTTGCCAATGCGATCGCCAGCGCCGACAACCCTCTTACGGCACGGCTGATGGTGAATCGTATTTGGCACTACGTCTTTGGCCGGGGATTGGTAGCCAGCACAGATGACTTTGGGCGCAACGGAGCGAGGCCCTCACACCCGGAACTACTGGACTACCTGGCAAATGAGTACGTGGAGCTCGGCTGGTCAACCAAGCAAATGCTTCGTCTGATGCTAACGAGCGACGGGTTCCGACAATCGAGCGCTGCAAGCCCAGCGGCCGCGATTCATGACCCATTGAACCAACTTACCCGGTCCGACGCCTTGAGGCAGAGGCAGTACGCGATACGCTGCTTGCGGTTTCAGGGCGCCTCGATGATCGTCTCTATGGCCCCAGCATCCAGCCCCATCGAGTGACACCACAAGACCACCGTCGGCTGTTTCAGGGTCCGCTCGACGGCGACGGGCGACGCAGTATCTACCTGAAGATCACACGCATGGAAGGCCCACGATTCCTGGAGATCTTTGACTTCCCCAACCCGCTGCAGGGGCGCGGCAACCGCGATGTCACCAACGTTCCACCGCAGGCGCTCGCCATGCTCAACGACCCTTTCGTCATCGATCAGGCCAAGGCCTGGGCCGGGAAACTGATCAGCAGGCCAGAGGAATCGCTGGAAGCCCGCCTCAACTACATCTTCCTAAGCGGGTTGGGCCGCCCCGCCCGCGAGCAAGAACTCACAAGCTGGCGAAGCCTTGCTGCGGAACTTGCCCGCAAACATCAAAGCTCAAACATCCTCGAGAGCGAAGCAGTCTGGACCGACCTCACTCACACTCTTTTCAATCTGAAAGAATTCTTATACCTACGATGATCCAGCGCCGCCACATCCTTCGTAGCGCCTCGAATGGCTTTGGCTATTTGGCATTGTCATCCCTGATGGCCGAAAGAGCTTACGCTGGCAAGGGACCTCACTTTGCTCCGAAAGCGAAGAACGTCATTTTTTGCTTCATGCCTGGCGGCGTCTCGCACATGGATAGCTTTGACCCCAAGCCCAAGCTTACTCAGTTTGATGGGAAAGCGGCAGTGCTGGAAAGCTACGTCGCCGGCCCGAAGCGCAAGTGGCTCAAGAGCCCCTGGGCCTTCAAACAGTACGGCAACTCAGGGCTGACAGTGAGCGAACTCTTTCCGCATATCGCAAGCGTCGCCGATGAACTGACCGTCGTTCGTTCGATGAAAAGCGAGTTTCCACTGCATGCTCGCGCCAATGTCTTTCTCCACACTGGCCGCAACTTTGGCGGTTTCCCCAGCCTCGGGTCCTGGGTCAATTATGGCCTGGGTAGCAGTAACAATAACCTCCCCGGCTACTTACTGCTGAACCACGGCGATAATCCGCCCGGTGGTCTTGAAAATTTTTCAAATGGCTTTCTCCCGGCGACCCATCAGGCAATGGCCGTGCGCGCATCGGGGGTGGCCATCGATAACATCATCCCGGCAGGTCCTGGTGACATTCAGAAGACTAAGCTGGAAGCGCTGCGGGCACAGGATCGAGCCTTTCTTGGCGAGACAGCAAATGACGGTGCGGTAGAGGCAGCAATCGCCAACTTTGAGATGGCTTATCGAATGCAATCGCTAGCGCCGGATGTGCTCGATTTGAGCCGGGAGCCCGAGTCGATCCAGGAATTGTATGGCCTGAATTCCGCAAATGAACACAAGCGTGCGTATGGACTGCAGTGCCTGCGGGCGCGCCGACTGGTGGAAGCTGGAGTTCGCTTTGTTGAGATCACGCCGCCCAATCTTTACGGCGGTAATAACGGCACCTGGGACCAACACGACAAACTGAGAGAGGGCCACGAAACCAATGCGATGGTGACGGATCAAGCGGTGACCGCGCTGATCAAAGATCTGAAAGCTAGAGGGATGTTGAAGGACACGATCGTGCTGTGGGCGGGTGAGTTTGGAAGGACACCTGACACGGGCAATGGGGATGGGCGCGACCACCACCCCTTTGGCTTCACGATTTGGATGGCAGGTGGTGGCGCGAAAGCTGGCTTGATCTACGGAGCAACCGATGAGATAGGGAATCATGCAATTGAGAATGTAGTTACCGTGCACGACCTACACGCGACGATCCTGCACTTACTAGGTTTGGACCATGCGAAGTTGAGTTATCGCTTTGGTGGAAGGGATGTAACGCTGCCCGATGTCCATGGCCAGGTCGTGCCGGCGCTAGTGAGTTGAAGTTTAGAAATGGCGGCGCGAACCAATCTTGAGAATCAGCGCTTGCCGCTGAGAAGGTAGTAGAGCTCAATGAGCAGGATCACTACGACCATGGCTTCCAGCACAAAGGCGCGGGTGTGGTGGAACTGGTCGATCATGAACTGGTAGACCTCACGGGCCGTTGCGTATTTATCTTCCACCAGGCGACGATAGCCGTCGACGCCGATGCGTTGGGCGGCCAGGCGGTAGAGCCGGGCAGCGTAGGTGTCGCTCAGGAATTTGACCGCGTTGTCCATGCGCTCGGTTGATTCGCGAATGTCTATCAGAAGTCCGTTAAGTTCTTCAGCCTTGGAGCGCAGACTCCAGCGGCGCCAGCGGCGAACGTCGCCGTAGGCTGAGGCCAGGACGTCGGTCAATTGCGCGTCGTAATGGCGGAATTCGAGCAACTGGACATTGGCGTAGGCGAGAAGGTCGATCGTCGTATCTTTACCGCCGCAGACCAAGGCGCAGGCCCAGCCGGAGACGACGAGATCGTCAGGGAAGTAAGAGATGGCGGCTTTGAGTGCTTCGGCTGTTTCGCCTTGCGACAGCGGTTGGGACTCGCCGCGCAGGATGCTGGCGATCTCGGAGGCGTGAGCGTCCAGAAGCCCGGCGGCGGCGCGATTATCCACTTGCAGGACAAGATACTCTTCGCTGAGTAAGTCGTTATAGGGGCGCTCGAGGGCGGACTTGATCTTTTCGAGACTGCGCAGCATCTGGTCGCGGGCGGCGGCCTCTTTGCCGTTTGCTGTAATCCACTGCGCGGCGGAGGTAACAAGGTCCGGCCATTCGAGGGAAAAGCTCCAGCGGTACTCGACTCCAATGACTCCGCATTCATAGAACAGAACTTGGGTGTCCGGATCGGGCAAAGTCTCGACGGCGGGGCGCATGCCCTCGCCACCGGGCCAGGTCAGATCATTCACGCGGATGCGATCGCCGACGTCGAAAAAGAACCAGAGACGCGCTGTGCCTTCCGCCTTCATATGCCTTTATTCGACCACGCGGCGGCTGGCTGCGGTAGATTGATGACTATGAGATTTTGCACTTTGTTGGCGCTGGCCGCGCTGAGTCTGGGGGCGGGCGGCGAGGACCAGTTGACAGTCTATGAGTTACTCGCACCGTCGACTCATAAGTTCGCCATCATATATGACGTTTCGCAACCCTTGGAAGGCGCGAAGTACTTTTTCAATCCGATCCGTAAGGGATCGGTTGTGTCCGAGGAGAAGGTGTTGGACCTGGCGACGGGCAAGGAGTTGAAGTGGGAGAACGTGGATGCGAAGGCGGCCGTGGCGGCCGGGATGCGAGCGCGAGTTATCGCTGAAGGGCAGGAGTATTTGCAGGTGCAATTGGCAGCGCCGGTGCCCAAGGGCGGGATGGCGAGGATGCGGATTATCAAGACTTACGAAGACGCGGCGTCTTACAAGATGGATGGTGAGTTGATGGTTTGGGAGCGGGGACTGGGGATCCGGCGCAACGTTATTGTGCTGCCCAAGGGCTACGACTTGGCGGGTTGCAGCGTGCCGGCTATGGTTTCGATGCAAGCCGATGGGCGGGTTCGATTGAGCATGATGAATGATCGCGACGATCAATTGCCGGTGCGGATCACGGCTCGGAAAGGGGGAGCGTGATGAGGGGTTTACTTTTCATTTTCGTGGGGGTTCTTTGCGCGCAGACTGAGCGCGCGATGCAGGACCGGATCATTCACTATTGGTTGCTGGAGCCGGAGACGCACCAGTTTCGGATCTCGCATGACTTCACGGTGGATAAGTTGGGGCAAAAGTCCGTGCATAGTTTTGTGCGCAAGGGCAGCGTAGTGTCGACGGCGCAGATGATCGATCTGAATACGGGGTTGGCTCTGCCGACGCGTAACGTGAGCGGCAAGGAAGTGAACGCGCTGGGCTATTATCCGACGCCGACGGATGCGGATTCAGTTGTCGTGCAGGGGGATTTGGCGAAGGCAATTGGGGTGGGAGAGACGGTGCGCGTGCGGGTGATCGAGACATACACGGACCCGAATGGCTATCGACTTGAAGGCGGCGAATTAGTGTGGGACCGCACGCTGGGGCGGCCCTATAACGAGATCACACTGCCCGCGGGGTGGAAGCTGACGGGGATGAGCGTACCGGTGATCGTGTCAACAGATGCCGAGGGGCGGGTGATGTGCCGGATGACGAATGCGCGCAATGATGAGGCGCATGTCGTGGTGCGGGGACGGAAAAAGTGAAAGGCAAAGGTTGGAGCGGGAGACCGGGATCGAACCGGCGACCAACAGCTTGGAAGGCTGAGACTCTACCACTGAGTTACTCCCGCTAAACCTCTCCATTATAGCAAGGCTCCAGTGGCTCCAACCGCAAGCTCACTTCCCCCGGAATCGCATCGTCAAACCAACAGTCACGGTCAGCGGATAGCCGGGCGTAGCGTGAATTCGTGACACCGCCTCTGCCCCTGGGGCGACTCGCGATTCAAAGTAATTCTGCGTCTCGTAGTAGCTGCGATTCCCCGCGTTGTCGAGGCTCACGTTAAAGTCCAACCCACGCCGGATCCGGCGCGCCATGCCCAGATCGAACACCGTATGTCCCGCGGCCACAATCGACGAGTCGTCGCCGTCCAGCCGATAATGATTGATCGCCCGCATCCGGAAAGAGCCGCTCCACCCACGCCACCCCGCCAGCGTCAACCCTGCGTTGGCGACAAAGTGAGGCGCGCTATCCACATACACGCGATGATCGCCGCCCTGATAGAACGCGTTCGCAATCTTCGTGAGCCCGGCGTTCAACGACAGCCTGCGCGTGATCGCCACCGACGCCTTCGCCTCATACCCATAAGCCCGGCTCCGCCCCTTGAATTCGATGCTCCCGTCGTCCGGCACATACACCTGCTCATTCGAGTGATCGATCAGAAACACATCCGTGCTGACGCCGAAGCGTCCAAAGTTAGAGGAAGTGCCCACCTGGTAAAAATCCGTTGTCGCCAGTCTCGGCTGATCCGGTCGCTGCACCACCCCGCGCGCGTCGATGCTGTTAATCCCACGGCCGTAATTTGCGGTCAGCGTAAGCGGCAGGTGATGCGTCGGAGTAAACGACGCACTGCCCTTGCCTTGCCAGCGCCCCGCCGACTGGGTCCCCCCGTTCTCTGGCGTCACGCGGTCCACAACGTCGTAACGGAATTCGTCAAATCGCAGCCCCGCGCCCAACAGCAGCCTGCCCTGCAGCAGACTCACGCTTTCCTGCACATAACCCGCACCGTTGCTAACATTGGCGTTGGCCCTCGTACTAACTCCCGTCGGCGTCCTTCCGTTGCGGGGATATAAAGCTACGTTGATCTGATTACTGTGTACGTTGAAACCACCCACCAGCACCGCTGTCGCGCCACCAATCTTGTGCGCGTGCGTATATTGCGCATTGCCGCCCTCCTGCATCCGCGAATCGTGCTGCTGGAAGGCGTCCCCGTTCAGAGGGTCGTTCAAGTAGAATGTAAAGTTCGAATACAAATCAAACAGCGATCGCGACACAAAGCCGTCCACCTTCAATACGTCGCCATTCTTCAGCAACTTACTGTAGTAAGTTGAGAAAGTCCCCAGCTTCACTCGCCCGCCAGTGCTCGGGTCGATAAATGCAAAACGGTCAAGCTGCCCGTCATTTACTAAGTCCAGCGGCAACTGCCCCGACGAATAGAAATCGTTCCGCCCAAACAACACCCGGAAACCGAGCTTCTCGTCCGTCCGCAATGTCTTTGTATAGTTGCCATTCACGTTGTCGCGCCGGTAGCGCCCGGGATTCTGAAACGGCCCATCCGTGTACGATCCTTCGTAGGCCATATACGCGTCCACCGCCTGCACGCTCGGGCTGTAAGCCAAAAACCCGCGCCGCGCGCCGAAGTTCCCGCCCTGCAGCCGAACTGTAAACTCTTCCGGCAGTGACTCCCGCTGCCGGATGTGCACCACACCCAGCCCACTAAAATCTCCATATTCGGCACTAAACGGGCCATTCACCAACGTCACGCCCTGAATCAGCTCCGGGCTCAACGCCTTCAGCGCCCCGAGATATCCCTGCCCATGCCCCTGCGTCCCTTGATTCTGCTGCACGCCGTCCACCAACACCTTCAACCCACCGTTCACGCCTCCATGGTCAAGGTTGAAGCCAAAGCGCCGAATCTCCAACGACTTCCCGCCGCCCTCGTGCTGCCCGGCGTTGATGCCCGCATTCAACTGCTGCATCACTTGGTCGTCGCGGCTAAACAGAGTCTGATCGAACACCTCGGAGTTGCGCATCTCCACTCCCGGCTCAACCGTGCTGGAGGAGATCACGACAGACTCGTGCTGCCCGGCCATCCCGCCCAGCGTCAAATCAAAGCGCAGCGCCGCCTCAACCAGAACGACATCGCGCCCTCCGGCCTGAAAGCCCGCCGCCTGCGCGCTCAAGCGATACTTGCCCGCAGTGACGCCCGCAAAGCGATATTCGCCGCGAGCGTCAGTCAACCCAAGCCCGTCTCCAAGGTTCACCCGCGCCCCCGCAACCGCCCGGCCTTGCGGGTCAAGAACTCGTCCGGATACCTCGGCCGCGCTCAGCGCCGAAATCTGCAGCAAAAGAACGCAGAGAAGCTTCATACCGAATGAGACTACGCGCGCGGCGAACAAATGGATTGCAGTTCTAGAGAACAGTCGGCAGAATTTCCAGCTCCGTAATCGCCGCCCTCGGATGCAGCAACGCCACACTGAGGATCGCCTCGGCCACATCTTCCGGCTGCAACGCCTTACCCAGCGTCTCGGCCGTGGGCTTCACCGGCCGCTTCTCCATCAATTCGGTATCCACTAGCCCCGGACAGACCACGCAAGTCCGAATGCCATGCTCCCGCTCTTCCTGCCGGATCCCCGCCGCCAATCCCAACATGCCGCGCTTGGATGCCTGATACGCCGCGCCCGAGACATCCGCCACCTTGCCGGATATCGACGACACATAGATCAACTGGCCCTTGTCCGCCGCCCGCATCGCTGGCAACAAAGCCGCAGTGATCGAGAACGCCCCGTTCAGATTCACTTCAACGAGCTCATTCCAGATCGCCCGCGTCAACCGCGCCATGGATCGATCCGGAGTATTTGTGCCCGTCGCGTACACCAGCACATCCACTCCGCCCAGCTTCTTCACGGCATCTGCTGCCAGGGCTTCCATCGATTCATGGCTCCCCGCATCAGACACGCCAAATTCAATCGCGTGTCCCTCTGCCGCCATCTCGGCGGCCAGCCCCGCCAATCGCTCTTGCCGTCGCGCGCTGGCATAAACTTTTGCCCCCTCCCGCGCAAACAAAACGGCCGCCGCACGGCCAATGCCGCTCGACGCACCAACAATCAATACTCGTTCACCACTTAATGAAATAGACACTCTTCACGTATATCACCTCAGTCTCTGGATGCGAGGCCAAGTAGCACCGCTGGAGCAAGAAACACCAAAAAGAATGGATCGAAATCGCTACTAAACGCCACCCACAGAGCAAAGACGACGTAGCCGATCGAAATCACCCGAGTCGGCTCCAGACTCACCGCCTGTCCACGTATCCGCGCTCCAAATAACAGCACCGTGATCGCGCCCATCACCAGCATCGCCATCCCGCCAAACATCCAGCTCAGCATGATTCCCTTCACCAGTTCAGGCCCGGCATTCGTCTTGCTCAGTTGGCTGCGCACCGCGTCCCAACCCATAATCGTGTGCGCTCCGCAGCTCAACACCAGCATCAGCCCCGCAAACAGGCCAACAAAATTTCGTAGTTTTCTCACCGCCAGCACAATATCATAGTGCAATCCAATGCGTCGAATCCTCATCAACGAATGCAAGCAGGAAGTCTCCTCGTTCAACCCCGTCCTTGCCCACTACGATGACTTCCTCACCGACATTGGCGACGCTGTCCTGAGCTACCACCGCCCAATACGCTCCGAGATTGGCGGCGCGCTTGAAGTCTTTGACCAACGCGCTAACGTCAACATCATTGGCGGCTACAGTGCCCGAGGCATCACCTCCTCGGGTCCCATCGCCGCTGCGGACTTCTTCCGTATCGCCGACGAATTCCTCGCCAGCGTCCAACTAGCGTTACCCATTGACGGCGTCTACCTCGCACTGCACGGCGCTCTCGCTTCTCAAGACGTTGACGATGCCGAAGGGCACCTCATCGAGGCCACCCGCAAGATCGTCGGCGACGACACCCCGATCGTCGTCTCGCTCGACCTCCATGGCATTCTCACCGATCGGATTCTCAAGCACTCGGATGCCGTCGTCGTTTATCACACCAATCCGCACGTCGATTTCTACCAGACCGGCCAGCGCGCCGCCCGTCTGCTTTGCCGCATCCTCGACAAAGAGATTCGCCCGACGCAAGTCCGCGTCCCCATCCCGGCCCTCGTTCGCGGCTCAAACTGCATCACTGCGACAGGCCTCATCCGCGGCCCCCTTGAACGTGCGATTCGATTTGAAAACTCTCCGGGCGGCCTCAGCGGCGGCATCTTCATCGGCAACCCCTTCACCGATGTCCCGGACCTCTGCTCCAACGTCCTGCTCGTCAGCGATGGCGATTCCGATTGCGCCATCGCCGAAGCCACCGCCATCGCCAATGACTTTTGGGCTTTGAAAGGGCAGATCCAACAGCCCCTCACCAGCCTTGAGGAAAGCATCCGCCTCGCCGCCGCCTGCAGGGGTCGTGTCGTCTTAGTCGATGCCGCCGACGCAACCAGTTCGGGCGCATCCGGCGACTCAAACGCGATCCTCGCCGAACTTGTAGCAGCCGCTTGCCCCCGCACCGCGCTCATCCCGATCGTCGATGCCCCAGCCGTCCTGGCCTGCCTCAGCGTCGGCGTCTCCGCCACGATCACGGTACAAGTCGGCGGCACCCTCGATCCCCGCTTCCCGCCCCTTACAGTCACCGGCAGGATCATCTCGATCTCCGCTGGGAATCTGCGCAGCGAGTCCCACGGCGAAGCCTGGTACGCCGGCCCAACCGCCGTTCTCAAATGCGGCCCCAACACTCTCGTAATTACCACTCGCCCCGTCAGCCTCTACGACCGCACGCTGTTCCTCGCAAACCAACAAGACCCCGCCACCTTCGACATGACCGTCGTGAAGTCCCCGCTCTGCCAGCCGCAATTTTTCAATGATGGCGCGGCACTTGTGCTGAACATTGACGCGCCCGGCGCAACGTCGGCCAACCTCCTCAGCCTCGGCCATACCCAAGCCGCGCGTCCACTCTACCCACTCGACAAAGACTTCCCCTACACCCCAACGCCGCGCATGTTCCAAAGACCCAGATGCCGCTAATCGCCTACCTCTGGATCGCTTTCGCACTTAACTACACAGACCGCCAGATGGTCTACGCGATGTTCCCCGCCCTCCAGGCTGACCTCGGCTTCGCCCCCGCCCAACTAGGCCTGATCGGCGCAATCTTCCTCTGGGTCTACACCCTCGGCATGCCCATCGCCGGACGCATGGCAGACCTTTGGCGCAGAGACCGCCTCATCCTCTCCAGCCTCATCCTCTGGAGCATTGCGACACTCGGCTGCGGCATCGCCACCTCAACGACCGCCTTCCTCGCCTGGCGTGCCATCATGGGCCTCACAGAGGCGCTCTACTACCCTGCGGCCCTCGCGCTGATTGCTGCTAGCTACCCTGACGCGGCGCGCTCCCGTGCCCTCGGCATCCATCAATCTGCCCAGCTCATCGGCGTCATCGTCGGCGGCTGGTACGGCGGCTGGGCAGCCGATCACGTCGGGTGGCGCACGGCCTTCTGGGTCGCCGCAGCAGCGGGTATCGCCTACAGCGTGCTGCTTGCAAAGGGCCTCAAAAACCACTCGCGTCCCCAACCCACTCAGTCCAATCCCGGCAACCTCAGCGCCCTGCTTCGGTCGAATATCTTCCTCGCCCTCTGCGCCGCCTTCGCCGCCTTCTGCGCGATCCAGTGGATCTTCTTCGCCTGGTTCCCCACCTTCCTGCAGGAGCGATTCAAACTGTCGATGACCGACAGCGGCTGGAACGCGACGGTCTTCGTGCAAGGCAGTACGATCCTCGGCATCTTCCTCGGCAGTATTCTCGCTGATCGCTTTCGCAAGACCAACCCCCAGGCCCGGCTCTATGTGACGGCGCTCGGTGCCTTCGTCGGCTCACCGTTCGCCTATCTGACATTCGCTGCGGACACCCTGCTTCAGGCACGTTGTGCCAGCGCCGCCTTCGGCCTCTTCGCCGGCTTTTTGGCAACCAATGTCTTCTCCGCTGCCTATGATGTCGTCCCGACAAACCAGCGCGGCCTCGCCGGCGGAGTCCTCAACATGGCGGGCGGCCTCTCCTCAGGCGCAATGATCTACATGGCCGGAATCTGGAAGCAAAGCATCGGCTTCTCCGCCATGGTCCAGGGGATGATGATTGTCTCGCTCGTCTTCTCAACGATACTCTTCGTCACCGCCGCCCTAGGCTCGAATGCTTCTCCGCTCTTTGTCCAGGCGCTCCGCAAGAAAGACCTTCAACAATGACTGATACGGCACATCCTTATGATTTGCCAGCACCTTCAACTCCTCGATGATCGCCACCGGCAGCCGCAACTAAATTGTCCGCAGCGTAGGCCGAAGCTTAGGCAGTTTCTCCCGCGTCGCCGTCTGCCAATCGATGCACTCCGTCGAGTCCGCTCGCGACCAGAAGGCCCGCTCTTCGTCCTCGCTTTGAAACTTAGGAACTTCTTTTTTCAAACTTTTCAGAGGCTTCCATCACTCGATCATTCATGTCTCGAACCGATATGACCCGCACATGCCGCTTGCGTATCGTAAAGGCGACAAACAAACACCGTCCTGCGGAGTCGTGTCAGGAATCAGTTCGGGATTTCCAATAGCCCCGACGGCGGCGGCCATGCGCTATGCCAATCACTTCTATCCAGTCGGGACGGATAAGGTAAATCAGTTGATACGGAAAGCGCGGGAACACAATTCGTCGCGCTTCTCCCTCAAAGATTGGCCATCGGAACGGGGCTTCTTCAACCGCCGCGACTACGGCGTGCGCTTCATCGAAAAAGCGCTGTGCGGCTCGCGGACTGCGCTATCGCTACCACAGGATCGCCGCTTCCATCTCATCGGCTGCGACAGGTTGCAAGCGAACTTTCAGCTCACTCATCGAATCGCGTTTTTTAGGCGGACCTGGACCTCGTCCCACGAGATCGTTTGTAGAAATCCAGCGTCGGAATCAGCCATTCGCTTGCGGATTTCCACGCGCCACGCCTGCTCAGCGTCATCATCCACCTGCGGATTCAAGCTGTCCATCAACGAGTCGGCAATCGCGACGCGATCCTCGGCGGACAGAGCCAACGCCTGTTCCAACAAATCGCTTGAAGACTTCGACATACCAACAGCCTACTCCGCCGCCACGCGCTAAACTCAACCAATGCTCCTCTGCCCCGTTCGCGACTGCCACCAGGCCCTCGCCCGCGAGGCCCGCCGCCTCGTCTGTCCCCGCTCCCATTCCTTCGACATCGCCCGCAGTGGCTATTTCAACCTGCTCCAACCTCAGGACAGTCGCTCCCGCCAACCCGGCGACAGCGCCCCCGCCGTGGCCGCCCGCCGCCGTCTCCACGACCTCGGAATCACTGCACCACTCCTCACTGCAATCCACCAAACGGCCGCCCTCACTAGTGATGATACGGTCCTCGATGCAGGTTGCGGCGACGGTTTCTACCTAGGCTCTCTGGCTTCCCAAACCGGCTGTCAGGCACACGGCACCGACATCTCCGTCCCGGCAATCGACGCCGCCGCCCGCCGCTACCCCGAAGTCGAATGGGTCGTAGCCAACGCCGACCGCTTCATCCCCTACGCGGACAAGTCGTTTTCGCTGATTCTGTCGATCACCGCCCGTCGCAACATGGCGGAATTCCAACGCGTCCTCAAAGACAATGGACGCCTACTGATCGCGATCCCCGCCTCTGACGATCTAACTGAAATCCGCGGACTTGGTCGAGATCGCGCAGCCCGCACCATCGAAGAATTCGTGCCTCACTTCAAGCTAACCGCTCAAACCCGCATAACCACGACAGCCCAACTCGAGGCGTCTTCCGTGGAAGACATCCGCCTCGCCATCTACCGACCCATGCAAGCAGCCCCCGCCTTCGCCATGCAAGTCACCTTCAGCTTGGATATTCTGAGCTTCGCAGCAGCCAAGGCCACACCTCACATTTAATCATTTCCACACGCGACACGCCCACTTTAATCGCTTTTCCACTACAGTAATCGATTCCGCACTTCGGGTTGCACGAAGCGCATCTGCGATTCAACCTCCGCTACAAAACCTTTGACACAGACGTCCTCGTCTCTGCGCTCCAATGCATCCCCAACTGTCAACTACAACCTCCGTGCGAGTTTCCTACGCTCAGCCTCAACCTTCGACGATTCAGCAAAGCTTAGCCAGTAGGGCGATTTACCATTGAAAGCGCCCTACCAACACGTGGTGCATTCGCGATGTTCCGATGTCAGAGAAGCTTCCTCTTCCATTCCCGGTGAATCGCCCAAACGCCGCCAGGCTCTGTAAGTTGTAGCTCCCGCCGGGGTCGGCCAACTGCGGTTGCTTGGTCGGATTATTCACGTCCCACCGAATCGAAAACAGAAAGCGCTCACGAATCGGAATCACCTTCGAAATCGATAGCTGTGTCCAAAGCAGTCCCGGCGATTCCACCACATTGCGCCCCAGCGTACCGGCTGTAAATGCTGCTGGATACGCAAAGGCGTTCACATTGAAGTAGCTGTTCTGCGCGGCCAGCGGAAATCGATTGGCCCCGATGCTGTAGTTGCCCACCACCATCTGTTCAGCAGGCAAAATAGCGTTCGGCCGCACCTGGCCCGGTAGATAACGGTTCGGGCTGCCAGCAGCGGTGATAGTCATCGGCGGTCCACTTTGGAAAGTCTGCGTTCCCGCAAAATCCCATTGGCCCAACAGATAATTCTTGAGCCCACCGCTCGTCATCCACTTGCGTCCCTTACCAAATGGCAGCTCGTAAGTCATCACCGTCACAAAGCGATGGCGAATGTCATAACTCGCCCGCGCCTTCTCAAGGCTGCGATTGTAGTAAGTGATTCCAGACCTTCCGCCATCATCGTCCCCATCGTTAATCGTCTTGCCAAACTGATAGAACGACGTCAGCGTCAGCCCTTGTGAATAGCGGCGTTCCACGCGCACCGTTCCAGAGTGATGCGAATTGTGCCCATAGTTGGAATAGTTTTGGATCGATCCAAATTGCTTATACGGTTTGTAGTTTTGTGCATTGTTGAAGATCTGATTCAGCACCGCCGGGTCGGTCGAAACATTCAGCGGAATTACATTGATATCCCAATTGTTCAACAAGCCGACGCCTGATGAGCCTTGGTAGAGCAACTCAAGAATCCAGACCTTCGACACCTGATGCTGTATCCCGGCAGACCACATCGCAACATACGGCATCCTCATGTTCGGGTCAAACCAAGAGGCATTGCGCGCTCCGTAGTTGCTGCCCTGGAAGGGTACGCTGCCATCCGCAGCCGAAGGGAAAGTGATCTTCCCCGGGCCCTGCGACAACAGGAAGGCATGCCGTGGATCGCCCACTGGAGCCTGTACATTCGCCGTAGCGACATACTCTTCAAAGTTCTGGCCAACACCGTTCACCATCAAGTCGACGGTATACATACCAAAACTCGAGCGGAAAACTGTCTTCGGCCGGAAATTCCAGGCCAATCCCAGCCGCGGCTGGAAGTTATTCAGGTCGCGATTGGCCAGATTGCCTCCACCATGAACAATGGCACCTTTAAAGCCCGTAAGTGGATCAATCGCGTTCGGCGAGAATTGCGATTGTTGTCCAAACTTCGTTGAGTACGGTGACTCGTAGCTCCAACGCAAGCCCAGCTCCAGGGTCAGGCCCGGACGGGGACGCCAGGTCGTCTGGGCGTAGAGCGCTTGCGACCACCAGCGAGGCAACCAGGTTGCTCGATTCTCCTGGAAAATCCCAGACCCAACCGTCCCCAACAGGAAGTTCGCAAAAGCATTGCCCGTATTGGGCGTGAACGGCAACTCCGTCCCAGTCATCCGGTATTGCCCAGAATCCAGACTGCCAAAAAGCGAGTTATTCCGAGTGCGCATTAACTCGTATCCAAACTTCATCGTGTGCTTTCCACTTACCTTGGTAATGTTCTCCTGAAACGTAAAGTCTTCAGATACATCCTTGGTTGCGCCGCCGGGCCCGAAGTTATAGTAACGACCTCCGCCCGAATTCTGAAAGTCCGGGAAGGTCGCCGGGGACACACCAGGAATCCCAAGCTTTGAGGCCCAATTCTGATTGAAACTCTCAGGTACGCCTGCGTTTAATCGACGATTAAATCCAAGCCTCGCCTCATTGATCATCGTTGGACCGAATGTGTAGGTGTCAGAAAGCACGATATTCCGCTGGTCCAGGGGCCTGACGTATACGTTTCCGTAAACGATTTCCGTAAGCTCGCGGACAGGCCTCTCTTCACTGCGATGTCTCACTTGCGAGTAACGCCCAAACAGCCGGTGATTCTGCTTGAACTGATGATCAATCTTGACGTCGAGACGCTGAAAGTTATAAGCTCCGGGCGCATTGTAAGTGAGGTTATTCACCGGGCCAGTCGCTTGCGCAGTGCCAGCATCGCTGGCCGCCCGCCACGGGTTCAAAGCGATCGCCCTCTTTGCAACCGGGTCAAACATGGCGCTCGGAATCTGATTCCCCGGAAATGGATCCCGGGTCCAGGTACCGCCTACCAGACGCGTACTGAAGGGATCGTAGATCTGCTGGCCTTTGCCCCCAAAATTGAAATTTCCCTGATACATCTCAGCGCTGGGAACGGTCACCGTTACGGATTCAGTCAGCTTCTCATAATGTTGTTGTACGCCAGCAAACCAGAAAGTCTTGTTCCTGATGATCGGGCCGGATGCGGTCGCACCCCACTCGTGATAGGAAAATGGACCATTGCGTTTCAATTGCTCCAAAAAGGCTCTGTGGATCAACTTGCCATTCGTGTAGCGATCCTCAACTGCGCCATGAAATGCATTCGCGCCGCTCTTGAAGACAACACTCAACTGTCCGCCAGCCGAGTGCCCAAACTCCGCCGGGGTACCGGTCGTCCACATCTTGAATTCCTGAATCGCGTCCAGAGAGGCAATCATCGTTCGCTGATAGTCACCCACTTGTCCCAATGCCGGTTCCTTGCCGCTAACGCCATCCATTGAATATCCGATCGCCCGCTGCCGTTGCCCAACGGCATGTTGCCCATTGATGTTTGTCATTCCCGGCATGTAAAGCAGCACGCGGTGAACAAACTTCTGCATCACCGGCAGTTTCTCAACAAATTCGCCACCCATGACCTGGCCAGACCCTGCGGATTCGGTCTCCAGCAGTGGCGGCGTGGCATCCACCCGCACCGAGTCAGCCAGATTGCCAACCTCCAGCCGCACATCGATGCGAGGCTGTTCGTTGATTCGCAATAAAATTCCTGTCTGGACGGAGCGCTTGAACCCAGCCGCCTCGACAATCAGCTCGTAGCTGCCGGAGGCCAGATTCGGGATGTAGTAAGCGCCCGTTGCATTTGTAACAGACTCGGTTGAGATCTGTGTCGCAGTATTGCGGGCGATGACTTTCACGCCTGGGATAATCGCCTCGCTCGTGTCGGTTACCGTTCCAACAAGCGTGGCGGTTCCCGTAGATTGTGCAATTGCCAAGCTGGCAAAGGTGAGAAGGACTAGGATGAGTCGGTTCATTGGTACTGAAACATTAATGTAACGGCAGAAGGATGTCAAGAGCCTCACTCCAAATTGCCTCACCCCAAATGTGGCGGATCTTAAACAGGCCGCGACAGATGCTTCACCAGCCCAGTCACCCAGCTTCGCGGCGTAAACCGCACGCTCTGCGCCATCAGCCAATTCATCGCCCCAGGGATAAATACCCGCTTCCCCTTCTTCATCGCTCTATACCCGGCGACCGCCACCTCCGCCGACGTCGGCAGCTTTTTTCCCTTCACCAGCCTCGACTTGCCCATGTCCGACTTGTCTTGAAACCCCGACTCTGTCGGCCCCGGACACAGCGCCGTCACGGTCACCCCGGTGCCGTCCAATTCCTCGGCGATCGCCTCAGAAAAGCTCAACACAAAGGCCTTCGTCGCAAAGTACACGGCCATGTACGGCCCCGGCTGAAATGCTGCGGTAGAAGCCGTATTCAAAACCTTCCCCCGCGCGGCAATCAAGTCCGGCAGAAACAGCTTCGTCAGGGCAACCACTGTGTTCATGTTCAACTGCATCATTGCCAGCTCCGGTGCCAGCGCCGATTCTCGAAACTCTAGGAAGGTGCCGTAGCCCGCGTTGTTGGCCAGCGCACTCAGCGCGACGCCACGCCGCTTGACTTCGGCATGCAACTCACTTGCCCCCGCGTTCGATTCCAGATCGCAGCCAATCACGATGGCCTCAATCCCATACCGCCGTCGCAATTCCCCGGCAAGGGCATCCATCTTCGCCACGCCCCGCGCCGCTAGCACTAAATTGTAGCCGTCCTTGGCAAACTCCTCGCACAGCCCCTTGCCAATCCCCGAGGAAGCGCCCGTCACCAGCGCCCATCCCTTGCGACTCTCGCTATTCATGTCCATATGCGCTGATTCTTTCACGCTCGCCGACTCCGAAGATTGTACTGCGCGAGGCAGTTCGGTTGCACACGAAAAGTGCGTGCACACGTGTGCGGTACCAAATCACCGCGACTTCAGCATCTAAGGGCCAAGGATCGCCTTCCAACTCTTTCCAGAATTACGACTAAACGCCAAAGCCGCTAGATCCACGAGAATGTCGCTCGAGGTCCCATCTTTACGTCTAACTTCAACGATTGAGAAGCCTGCGTAAGTACGTTCCACAGTAAACATCCCACCGCTAACATCATCAAGTTCGGAAAGATACTCGGCGGCTATCCCAATTCGAGAATACGCCCCACACTTTGTCATACTCAGACTGCTTGGGCAATAGGTGCCGCTCACTGCAGAGTAGCTAAGTCCAAGCGGGTAAAGATTGAAGACGCGGTCAAGGATCGTCCACTTACCATCGCCACGAATTTCTTGACACCTTTGGTTGGATGCCGAATCGAAGGCCACACTTCTTCCCGGAGTAGTATTACACTCAAACTGAATTGCCTTCCGACCTGTCGGGTCGCGAGGTAAAACCAAACGCCCAGGAGCAATCGGCTGGCACACCGAATTAGCATCCATGTCCTCAGTATTCATAGCATCTAAGCTTGCATAGGCGCGACACGTACTAAAGCTGAAGAATGTTCGAGAATGCAGATTGCTTGCAGCGGCTGAGCAGTGATTTATCGTTTTGAACGCAGCGAAACGCGGACTGTACTCCTGGAGCGAAATCCAGAAGCAATCACTTGACCCGCCAGCGGAGGGCTGAGAGAAATATCGCAAGGCCTCACGTTCGATTGGAGCGAAAGTCGATTGTCCCTGTATTTGTGTGGAAAATACTCCTGCAATTAAAAGGAGGAGTAACAAGTTAGACTTTGTTCCCAAATAAGCGACATAGTCGGCAACATGGTTTGCAGTTTGATTCAGGCTCATTCTTTACAGTTTTTCACAATATCTATCGCAATCCCCCCCGCGTCACCGTCGCAAACGGCTTCCTCTTCGCGAACTTCAGCAGCCAGCACACACCGCTATGCCTGAATCCGACCTTTCCATAACTTGTAGTACCGCATGACATACGGGTTTTGTCAATCAGCGCCTTGCTCGATAGTGGGCCACAACGACCCCATGCCGATCTTCCCCAACAGTTTCGAATATTCTTTGAACTCACGCCCTAGGCGCCCGCCCAGCATCACGTGCACAACCCGCTCACGCACTCGATCCACTTGCTCTGGCGACAATTTGGCGCGCCGCAGAGCCCGGGCTGTGTTCGACTTCAAGACCCTTCCAAATGGGAAGCTCGCGTCTTCCTCAACGAACTCGATGCCGATTGCGACGCAGGCCTTATCGCCGCGCTCGATCCCCTCTATGACTTGGTCCATCACCGGGTAAATCCAAGTCACTTGGCCTTCCGCGTGTACCCGCGGAACTAACTCGCCAAGCGTCCCGCCCATCTCATTCGAATATTTCCGGTAACGCTCGAGAATCGAATCCGCGCTCCACTTGCCCTCGCCGTTGTAGTCGCGTATCTCCAACCCCTTACAACCCAAACTGCCGCAAATGATGATCCAGATGCCGCCAGATCAAAACGCCCCAGTCCCGTTCCGACATTTGGCCAAACATCGGATGCGCCGGCCAACCATCGGTCTGTCCTCGCGCACTGGCACTGTTGATCAAGTGCACTAATTCTTCTTGCTCCGCTACAAAATCAACGCTCGGCAGGTTGATCAGTTCCTTGGCGGTCGGCGTACCCTTGGGCCATGGGATCGGGGAATGAATCACCATCCATCGCACAACCGCATTCCCCAGCAGGCTCTTCTTGGGCTCAACACGCAGCGTACCGAGCGCCATCTTCATGCCCGCAATCACATGCACCTGCATCGCAGCGGCATCCATCAGTCCCCATTTACGTTGCGTATCAGGATGCAGTTGCCCAACCCGGCGCTTGAGTCCATCACGGACAGCACGATCAAAGACGCTTGCCATGCGCCTCAGTCTACAACACGAGCGACTCTCACTGCCCTCGGTTAGCTTGTCAGCTCACCAGTAAGAGATGTAATAGAATCAGCAGTCATGCGGACCTGGTTGTTTGTGCTCATTTCGTCGATTGGCTGGTCAGAGGATCGGCTCCTCAATCTGCTGTCGCAACATTGTGGAACCTGCCATGGCGGCAAGCAATCGCAGGGCGGCCTCAGCATTAACTCGCTTGAGACAATCCGCAAGGGCGGCAAGCACGGCCCGGCTCTGGATCGAATTGTTGGGCATCTCACCGGTGAGGTGACGCCGAAGATGCCGCTGGGTGCCGACCTGCCCAGTTCTGTCATCGATGAGTTCAAAGCCGAACTCGCCAAAGTTCCTGCCCAGCCGCAAGCCCCAAAAACAGATCCACTCTGGACATGGCTGCTACAAAACCCAACCCGAAAAACTACCCCCACTGTTCAAAACACAAAATGGAGCCGCAACCCCATTGATGCCTTTGTCCTGGCCAAACTGGAAGCCCAAAAGCTGAGTCCTGCGCCCGAGGCGGATCGCCGCTCACTACTTCGACGGGTCTATTTTGACCTCATTGGACTGCCGCCGACACCGGAGCAAACCAAGGCCTTTCTTGCCGACCCTGATCCTGAGGCGTACGAAAAGCAGATCGACAAGCTACTTGGCGACCCGCGCTATGGCGAGCGCTGGGGCCGACACTGGTTGGATCTGGTGCGCTATGCCGAGTCGGACGGCTTTGCCATTGATGGCGAGCGCCCCACCGCCTGGCGCTATCGCGACTATGTAATTCGCTCATTCAATAACGACAAGCCTTATGATCTCTTCGTTCAGGAGCAGATTGCTGGTGATGAATATCGAGGCAAGAAGACCGCTGTACAGGCTGACCGCATCATCGCTCTGGGTTTTCTGCGCTTTGCTCCATGGGAAGCGGATGCGAATTCGAAGAAACAACTTCGTCAAGACTTTCTCAATGATGTTACCGGGACCGTTGGCAGTGTCTTTCTCGGACTTACAACCGGTTGCGCCCAATGCCACGATCACAAATACGATCCCATCCCGCAGAAAGACTACTATCGACTGCAGTCCTTCTTCGCCGGTACAGCAATTGCCGATCTGAATATCGATTTCGACGCTGTGGAAAAGCCCAAGGAAATGAAGCGGTTGATGCGGCTGAGCGAAGACAATGCCGAAGCCGGGCAGACCGAACTGGATACCCTTCGTGAAGCGCTGAAACAGCGCTATATGTCCTTGTACAAAGTGAAGGAAGATGACGCCAAGCTGAAGCAGTTTCTGGGCAAGCTCAACATCAGAAACCTGTTCTTTCTGGAACAGGACCTGCCGATGTCCAAGGAACCGGAATGGCGCCAGCCGCTAAGGACATACTTTGAAGTCCGCGACCGTGTGCAACGCGAGCAGGAGATTGCCCGGCGATACCGCGCCCTCGCTTACGCGGTTCGGGATGTGTCCCCACCAGCCGCTCCCGAGATAGCCGATACCTTTATCCTTGCTGGCGGTGACCTGGCAGCACGAGGCGAAAAGGTCGACCCTGGCTTTCTGACCTGCGTCACTGGAAAGTCTGCCAACGCGGAGATCCCATTCGCCGGTGGCAGTAACGGACGCCGTCTTGCGCTGGCCGAATGGATTGCATCGGACGAGAATCCGTTTACCGCCCGTGTAATCGTGAATCGAATTTGGCAGCGTCACTTTGGAGAAGGGATCGTCCGCACCGCGAGCGACTTTGGCCGCAACGGCGAAGCGCCGACGCATCCTGAGTTACTCGATTGGCTGGCAGCAGAATTCAAGTCGAAAAAGTGGAGTATCAAGGCCATGCACCGCTTGATGCTGAGCTCGGCGGCCTATCGGCAGTCCAGCCGCCATCCGGCGCAAGCCGAATACGCGGCTGTGGACCCTACAAACAAGCTGCTGTGGCGGATGAATTGGCTGCGACTGGATGCTGAATCTTTGCGCGATTCGATATTGGCCGTAAGCGGTCGGTTAAATCCCGCGACTGGTGGGCCGCCGGTGCACTTTAACGTGCCGGACGATGTGGCCCAGGGATTTGAGTTCTTCAAGTGGTTCCCATCCTCAGAGCTTGAGCAGCGCCGCCGCAGCGTCTATCTGCTACAGCGCCGCAGTGTCATCTTTCCGATGGCGGAGGTCTTTGATGCACCGAACCTGAGCAGCTCTTGCGCCCGTCGACTTACAACGATTGTCGCGCCGCAGGCGCTGACCTTGTTGAACGGAGAACTGACGCGCACCGAAGCCCAGCACCTGGCACTGCGCCTCGAAAAAACAAAAGACCCGATTGGCGAGGCGTTCTGGCTGGCTCTCAGCCGTGCGCCTTCAGGGGCTGAGAGGCAAATGGCCCAGCGCCTCCTCGATAAAGGGCCAGACGGTCTCTCCTCGCTGGGGGCTGTGCTGTTTAATCTCAATGAATTTCTATATGTGGAGTAACGCATGAATCGCCGTCAATACATCTATCAATCCGCCTTTGGCCTGGGCAGCGCGGCACTTGGCGAGTTAGTCGCTGCTGAATCTACCGGCCAGCGTCCCCACCATGCACCCAAAGCGGATGCCTGTATCTTCCTGGGCATGCTGGGCGGAGTCAGTCAAGTCGATACCTTTGATCCGAAGCCGAAGCTGGCTGAACTCAACGGCAAGATCATGGATTGGACGAAGGAAAAGAAGACGGATCAACCGAACCTATTCGCCAAGCCGCGTAAGTTTGTCGCCAGCCCTTTTAAGTTCCAACGCTATGGGAAGTGCGGTCGCGAAGTGTCTGAGCTCCTGCCACATACAGCCCAGTGCGTCGACGATCTGGCGATTGTCCGCAGCGTCCAATCTGACAATGGCAACCACCCGGCTGCGGTGTTTCAGATGAACACCGGTTTCATCATCCCTGGCAACCCTTCCATGGGGGCCTGGGTGACTTATGGTCTGGGTACGGCCAACAGAAATTTGCCCGCATTTGTCGCAATGCCAGACTTCCGCTCGATCCCGTTCAGCGGAGCACAGCAGTGGGGAAGTGGTTATCTTCCGGCGGAGTTTCAAGGCACCATTCTGCGGGCTGCCTCTGAGCCAATTCGCGATTTGGCTTCACCTGGAAATGTTGCCCCGGCTATGCTCGAAGCCGAGCGCGAAGCGCTGCGTGGCCTGAACAGCAGCTATCAGCAATCGCGCCCCGATAACGCTGATCTCCAGGCGCGCATCGATTCCTACGAGCTTGCCTATCGGATGCAGATGGAAGTGCCGCGTGTACTGTCGATCGACGCCGAGCCTGAGTCGATCAAGGAGATGTACGGCCTCAATGACCCGGTCACCGCATCGTTCGGACGGCGCTGTCTGATGGCCCGAAAGCTCGTGGAAGCTGGTGTGCGTTTTGTTGAGATTTTCTCTCCATCGCAAAGCTGGGATGCTCACGGCGATATTAAGAAGAACCACGAGAAGAACGCACTGGAAACGGACAAGCCCATCGCGGCCCTCTTGAAAGATCTCAAACAGCGCGGCATGCTGCCCAGGACGCTGGTTGTCTGTATGGGCGAATTTGGCCGCACGCCGGATACTCCGGCCGAGCAGGAGACGCCTGGACGAGACCACAATACCCGCTGCCAGAGCATGTGGTTTGCTGGCGGGGGCGCACAGGGCGGATCGATGATCGGCACGACGGATGACATTGGCCACAAGGCGGTCGAAGACATCTATCACATGCACGATGTGCACGCGACAATTCTGCACCTGATGGGCCTCAACGATATGCGGTTAACTTACTATTTTGCGGGACGAAATCGCCGACTTACTGACCTCGGGGGCCGCAGAATCAAAGAAATTCTGGCTTGAGTCGGCATCCTTAGCGAAAGCGATGCGAGACCAGCATCGCAGGGTCCATGCTGCTTTCCATCATGCCGGGTGCGCGACGATGGGCCTTCCCTCGTTGGAACCGGTAAAGGGGATCGTGATCGATTGGGATCACTTGCTACGGCGAGACACCGGCGAGGGAGAGAACATCGGTTCTACAGGATTCTCCGGACGATCGGAAATTGCGCAAGAGGATATAGGAATCAAGTCACCCTCGAGACCCTTCAAGGAGAAAAGCGGAAAGCGATTCTTGCCGCCGCCAAACCGGCTACTGCTATTGACTCACGACCACCCTCATCTCGTCAGCAAATCATGAATTGGACCCTCAGAAAGATGGAAGCTCGAATGCCAAGTCAACTACCAAGTCCAATTCTATGCGCCGTATCCCCAAAAGCGTAGCCCAGCATCAGAGTTGCCGTTCCTAATAGGAAACTCATCCGGGTAATACCACCCGAGTAGTTCCTGCACACTTGAAGTACCAAAAAATCGTAGAGAAGCGTTGCACCGTTGCATCCGCTGCTCCGGTTTATCCCCCCCGTGAATGAGATCTTTCCACGCGGATCGAATCGTCTCCAAATCGTTATTGATAGGATTCAGAAACTTCTTCATATTGGGAGGGTAAGTTCGCATACAGTGTAGGCAATCCAGAACTTGCCGAACTTCATCGAGGCTTAGATCGTCTACCCAGTCCTTCCCAAGAAGCTTTCGAATGAGCCTAGAGTATTTGACTCGGTAATCCTGTTCCTGCGAATCACGGACCCACTGGGCGAATTTTGGAGCCCAGCTACCAAGTTCTTCCGCGCGCTCATCGTTAGTTAGGGTGCGCGGATTCGAGTTTTCGCGGAATACGAACGAGGGAGTCCCCTCTGCTTCATGAAACAAATAATTCAGGAAAGCGTCCGTCTCAAGGAACAAAGGTGTTTCTGGCCATAGTCGCTGTAAGGCAACGTATTGCCTTGCAAGCTCGCTGTAGTCGTTAAGGAACTTGCGATAGTCGGCGAAACCTTGGGCATTCTTGCCTGAAGAAGAAAAGAGGTCGTCGGAAGGTTTCTGTGGGAGACTCCACAATTTCGGAAGGCCAGCGCCTTCCTCCTCGGGGGTGTAAGCCGGGATGGCCTGCCAAGTCTTTACGCTGTCGAGAGAGATTTCAGTCGCATAGTTGTCCCACCACGAACTGACGATCGCAATCACTTCCTTGGATTCTGTAGGTTCAAGCAGCGTGCCGATCTCCCTGCGCTTGGTGAATGCCGTCTCAGTCAAATTTGCCGAAGTCACAATCGCCCGGTCGTCGACGATATAGATCTTTGCATGCACTCCCTTGAGGGTGCGGACGGGGCCGCGTTCAAGTAGCCGAATGAGGGTCCCCTGGTTGACATTATGCGGGCCGTTAATGTCCGTGATTACCCGTAACAGGACGGAGCTTGACCACCAGTCTGCGCCAAGTAGGGAGCTGACTGCTGGCCAGCGGCCGATATATGGGGAGACTATCCAAACTCTATGTCTTGCGCTGTCAGACAGGGTGCGAAGTTTCATGCCCAGCGCGACACCTTGCAGGATTTCCATTGGTTTTCGTTTAAAAAGAATAACAGGTGCGAGCACCATTAAAGTGATACCGCCCGGTGTCAAATATAAGGCGGGGTCACAATTCTGGTACCAGAGCATCGCTGACGCGCACTATTCTGCATCGGCTACAAACTTCGGCCGCGCTAGCATCATTCCCAAGGGTTTAGGACGGAAACATGCGCCTTATCGTAGTGAGTTCTGTCTCGTGTAACCACAGTGATCCCGTGATGCGCGGCCGTCGCGGCAATCATCAGGTCAGGTTGGGAGAACGTGTGGCCTCCCTTGCGACCCTCTTCAAGTAGAAGTCGCCACCTGACTACGATGTCTTCGGTGAATGACAGCGTCCGTTGTGAACCAAACATTGGGCGAACTTTGAATGTTAGCCAATCCTGCAAATCTGATCGCTTTTCCGCATCCGTGTTCAATTGGATGCCGTAACGGATCTCGGCTAGACTCACAACGCTTACATAAAGTTCCAACAATGGGGCCGAGGCAACGAAGTTCAGGACCTTTAGGTCGGCTTGAGGCTTCCGCAATTCCGAGAGGACATTGGTGTCGAGCAACCAAGCCATTAGAAAGTGACATCCCGAACCAATGGCGAAAGCACGCGAGGCGACTCAATCTCTACGTCGGGGTGAGGGCAAGCCTGCATTGCTTCAATCAATGCCGCTCCAGTTCGAGTCTCGGGCCCAAAAGGCCGGAGCACTTCGCGGATCAGATCCTCGGGGTACTGGAAAGCACCCGACTGCATGCGTTGCCGGATCAACTCTTCCAGCTCCGGGCTGTTGATTTCGATGGTCATGCCAAGTGTCTCCTCCTCTGCTTCCACATTAGCGGATGCAGGAAAATCTGTCCACGCGCTGTCGGCAAGGATCGCCGAAATCGTCAGCCTCGCTCGCTATGGGGCCCGCAATCGCCAAGTCCGCATCGGACCCAATCCTCCTGGATTTCTGAATCGCTCCAAGTGAAAGTGGCTCGGGCGAATAAAATACACTAGGTTCTTTAGGCCAATGGCAGTCCACCTCAAGGATTTCGATCACCCAAAGATCGCTCAATAGATGACTTTCTCACTCGATGCCGCCCAGTCCATTCTGAGCGAATTGTTCGGAATCGCCGACGCCCGCCTCACCCAGTTGCCCAGCGAACGCGATCAAAACTTTCGTGTTGCTTCTGGCTATGTACTGAAGATCTCCAACGAGGCGGAGACCACCGCGATGCTTGAGGCCGAGAATGCCGCCCTGGTGCGCCTGTCGGGCTCTGGCATTTGCCCGCGCGTGATTCCCGCTCTGGATGGCGAAATGATCAGCAGCTTCAAGGGCCATTTGGTGCGCCTGATCACACTGCTTCCGGGTTCCCCGATGGGCGTCGTGAAACAGCAAAATTCCGCGATACTGCAAAATGTAGGCGCGGCCCTGGCGCACATCAACAAAGGCCTGTCGGGCTTTGATCATCCGGCTGCACATCGCGACTTCCATTGGGATCTGGCGCTTGCAATCCGCGTGCTCGACGCACATCAACATCAGATCGCCGATCCCGAGACGCGATGCCACATCCTCACCTTGCGTGCCAGTTACGAAAGCTACGCTTTGCCGATCCTCCCGCAATTACGCCAAAGCATAACCCACAACGACGCCAACGATTTCAATATCCTCATCGAGGGCGATCAGGTCTCAGGCTGGATCGATTTCGGCGACATGGTCTACTCACACACGATCAACGATCTGGCGATCGCCATGGCCTATGCATGCCTCGGCAAGCAGGATCCAATCGCGGCCATGCTCGATGTAGTTCGCGGCTACAACGATGTCTCCGTCATTCCTGAGGCAGAACTCGCGGCGCTTTATAGCCTCGCCTGCATGAGGCTCTGCGTCAGTGCTTGTATGGCCGCCAAGCAGCAAAGCGAAAGGCCCGACGACGCATACCTGGGCATCAGCCAGGGGCCAATTCAAAAGACCCTGCCGCAACTCGCAGCGATTCATCCGCGCTTGGTGCACTATCTGATTCGCGACGCCTGCGGGCTCGAACCCGTGCCGCATTCCGGCCAAGTCGTCGCATGGCTGCAAGCTCAGCCCGGCTTTGCAGACCTACTCGGCCCCGGCCTTCGCAGCGCGACAGTGGACATGAGCGTCGGCAGTCCCTTAATGAGTTCCCAGGAGGCCGCAAACCAACCCGGCCCGCTCTGGGATCGCATCAGCAAGCAACTCGCCTCCGGCGGCGCAGACTTCGGAACCGGCGGCTACGGCGAGTGCCGCTTGATCTACACAAGCGACGCTTTCGCCGGCGCAACGGACGAAGCCCGCACGATGCATTTGGGCATCGATTGCAGCGCCGCCGTTGGAACTTCAATCTACGCGCCACTCGACGGCGTGGTCCACGGTTTCGAAGATGCCTCGACGCCGCTCGACTTCGGTCCAGTCCTTGTTCTGCGCCACCAGACTGCGGACGGAGTCATCTTCCACTCGCTCTATGGGCATCTCGACCGAGCTTCGCTGGCAACCTTTCACATCGGAATGCCCATCCACCAGGGTCAGCGAATCGCCGAGATGGGCGCACCTGAAGTGAACGGTGGCTGGTGGCCGCATGTGCATTTTCAGCTCATCATCGACATGCTCGGTATCGATTGCAATTTCGACGGCGCAGCAAGGGCTAGCAGGCGAAGGACCTGGTTGAGCATGTGTCCTGATCCAAACCTGATCCTGCGCTTACCCCAGCCTCCCCTAACGCCGAGTCCCTCACAGATCCAAGCGGCGCGCAAGGCGAAAATCGGCTCCAACCTCAGCATCGCCTATCGTAATCATCCCGTGCACGCAGCCCGTGGATGGATGCAATATCTGTTCGATGCCGAAGGGCGGCGTTATCTCGACGCCTACAACAACGTTCCCCATGTCGGCCACTGCCACCCACGCGTTGTCGAAGCGGTGACGTCGCAATTGGCCGTACTAAACACAAACACTCGCTATCTGCAGAATCAACTGGGCGACTACGCGGAAGCCCTCACCGCCACGCTTCCCCCCGCCTTGAGCGTCTGTTTCTTCACCGCATCCGGCAGTGAGGCGAATGAACTCGCGCTGCGTCTGGCGCGTGCCCACACACGCGCCAAAAACCTGCTTGTGATGGATGCCGCCTATCACGGCCACACCACCACGCTGATCGATATCAGTCCGTACAAACACGATGGACCGGGTGGACAGGGCTCGCCCGAATGGGTCCACAAGACGCCGATCCCCGATGTCTATCGCGGAGAATTCCGCGACGACCACGCCGGTCTCCGCTACGCGGCGAAAGTCGCAAACGTGATCGACAGTCTGAACGGCCCACTCTGCGCCTACATCGCTGAAACCTGCCCCAGCGTCGGTGGCCAGATGCTGTTGCCTGAGGGCTATTTGCCCGAAGTCTACCGCCTCGTGCGCGCCGCCGGAGGACTATGCATCGCCGACGAAGTGCAGACGGGCTTTGGGAGAATCGGCACCCATTTCTGGGCTTTCGAGCAACATGCGGTGAATCCGGACATCGTGGTGTTAGGCAAGCCGATCGCCAATGGCTATCCGATGGGTGCAGTAATCTGTCGGCCTGAGATCGCGGCCTCTTTCGACAACGGCATGGAGTATTTCAGCACCTTTGGCGGCAGCACGGCTGCGCTGGCCGCAGCGCACGCAACCTTGCGAGTTACGATCGAAGAAAATCTACAACAGCACGCGCTTCAAGTAGGATCCGAGTTACTAGCCAGCCTCCGGGCCCTCGCGCAAGGCTATCCACTAATCGGCGATGTCCGCGGTTCCGGTCTCTTCATCGGCGTCGAGTTAGTGAAGGATGGCCAGGAACCAGCGGCGGCTGAAGCTGACTTCATTGCCTCCCAGATGCGCGAGCACGGCATTCTGCTGGGCACCGATGGGCCCTTTCACAACGTCATCAAGATCCGCGGCCCGATGTCTTTCGATACTGAAAACGCGCGACGGCTTGTGGATACATTTGCGCGGATTCTGGATGAAATGTCCTAACCGTTCGCGATCCGGCAAGCAGTTCAGGTTGCCGAAGTTAAGCTGCCTTGCATGAGGGCTGCAACGGGAACGAATTCCTTCGCTTGGGGACGGAGCACTTGCGGATACCTCCAATAGTTGAGGAGCTAGCCCTAATTGTTTCGTTCCTATTGAGGTTAGAAATCTCGGTGGCTAAGCGATGAAAGTGGCATCCGCGTGCAACGCGGCCAGCGCCTGATTCATGGTGACTAAGGTCCCCCCATGGCTTCGCGCCAGCAGGACGAGGTAGGCGTCGGTGACCTGTTTGTGCCCACTAATCCTGGCCGAAGGTAGCTCGAGATACGAGACATCGTCAGGCCAAAATTCAGGCATCGGCAGTGCCGAGATCGCTTCCAGTAGCAGCTTGGCGGATTTCGCCGTGGCGTCAACTCCCGCGCGCAGGTGGAACCGAAAGAGTGCTTCTTGCGTGATCGGGCAGGTCGCAAATCGATGCCCTTTGCGAAACCATGCCGCCGCCCGCGGATTCAGACTGTGCTCGGGTGTTACCAGCGCGATGAGAATATTGGAGTCGAGAAGGTGGACTTTACTCGTCATCTCCGAGCGCCCTGACGTCTTCAGTCGTCACTGGCCGGGTGCAATGAAAAGTGGGAAACCCGTATTCGCTCATCTCGAAACCCGCGCCTTTAGCGCGATTTGCCGATTGGAGAATGAGATCACCCACCACTTGCCCCAGGCTGCGGTTTAGGTCGCGAGCAATCGCCTTGGCGAGATGGTACGGCTCATCCGGAATGTCAAGGGTGATGCGCACAATATCATCAGAACACAACAGCACAGCAGGCCCCTGACGGAGAAAGTGCACCAACCGGCTCCTCTCCTTCAACAAATCCTTCCCTTTCCGGTAGGACAAGCTAGCGAGCAAGCATCACATGACGATATGCGTCCCGAATCGGAGCCTTAACAAGGGTCGTCGTTTGGGAGCAGAACCCTTGGAGATACCCCCATTAATTGAAGAGCTAGCCCTAATTGCTTGGTCACGATTCAGGGTTGCAGTGAAATGATTACGTCCAGACTCCGGCGAGGGGCGCGGTGCGGAGGAGAGACGAGATGTCGATGATATGGGCCGACTGGGCGACGACGGCGAGGAAGAAGAAAATCGCTTAATCCGGTCCGTCGCCCCCGCCCTCCGGGCTCTCACCGGATCATGCTAGGCAGACTAAATTGCCCTCGGCCCTCGTATCTCCGCCTCCGCAATAGTAGAAAACGGTTTCCCGCGACCACCGATTGCGCTTCATCCGCCATGCCGCCTAAGGCTTCTACAAAGCAAGGCCCTTAATGGGCGGGCACCTCAAGCCCTTAGATCATGCGGCAGTGCCGAACCTTGCCCGTTCCAATGGCAAAGCCCTAATGCAGAGCCCCTATCCCTGAACCAAAATTAGCGGCTGAGGTGTTATGCTCATCGCAAACCATGCATTTCGTACTCTTCTTCATACTGATCGGTGTAGCTGCTGCGCAGTCCACCGTTTCGATCCCGAGCACGGCAGCGCGGCGAATCTCAGGCGACCTCGATGCCAACTGGAAAGTCGCAAGTCAGGTACAGGAGCAGGAATGGGAAGGCGAAGCCGCTATCGTCCTCAAACCCGGCGGAGGCTGGGCGGCACCTGAATCCGGGGCGGGCTGGATCGCGCCAAACCACGATCAAAGCAACGCAACACGGTCGAGCAGTTGTTGTTCCGGCGTTGCGACCTACAGGCTGACCTTCAATGTCGATAATCCGGAAACGGCCCAGATCGAAATGCGCATTGCCGTGGACGATATCGTCACGATGTATCTCAACGGCTCAGGCCGTGACTCCATCGTGTATTCCACCACCGAGCCGACCTTCTCAACGCCCGTCGCCCACACGCTCAAGCACGGCGCGCCATACGTGGGTCCCTTTGGCGTGGTGCGCACAACGATGCGCTTCGTAAAAGGGCAGAACGGTCTGTATGTGGAGGTCCGCAACGTCAACGGACCCACAGGTCTCTACATCGCCGTCACGCCACCAAGCGAGGGCAGAACCTTCACCAACACAGCCCCTTCTGATTCCGGAGCCAATTCTGCGGAAGATCCAGTCGATAGCGCCTCCGGCTAGTTCTATGACACCGCAGTGGACTTCCGGCTCGGCGGCCCGATGAATCTTGCATTTGAGCGCTATTACTCTTCGCAGCTTTCGGCATCCGGAAAATCGACCTCGCTCGGAACCAATTGGATGGGTACCTTCGATGCAGCGGCCCAGATATCGGGCACCACCGCACGGGTGCTGCTCTTCGGTGGCCGCGTCGTCACCTTCACCAGCTCGGCTGGCGCGTGGCAACTCGCGTCGCCGCGCAACACTGCCTATCAATTCGCTGCTTCAGGAACCAATTTTCAGTTTCTCGATCCGGTCACCCAATGGGTCTACACATTCACTGCGACCGGCGCGCTCACGCGAATCGAAGATCGCAATGGCAATTCCATCACTGTCACCCAAGGCACTAACGGTCCCACGCGCGCCGCCGACAACAACGGTCGCTCACTCACCTTCGCCTACAACGCGGCGAATTTGCTGGATCGAGTGACCGATCATTCGGGACGTTTCACCAGCTACGCGTACACATCCGGTGTATTGACGTCGGCCACCGATGCTTTCGCCAATCTCACGCGTTACGTTTATACAGCCACAGGCGCGATGCTGACGCGCGAATCGTTGCCGCTGGGCAACGTGCCGACGACGCAGACTTACGATGCGAACGGTCGCGTGCTCACACAGGTCGATCCCGGCGCAAACACGATCCGCATCGCTTACGATGGCCAAGGCGGCACCACCGTGACTAGCCCCGTGGGTGGCATCACCCGCCACAAGAGCGATGCCGCAGGTAGCATCACCCAACTCACTGACGCCGCAGGCGCGGTTTCCAACACCACCTACGATGCTTCTGGCCGCCCCCTCACCGTTGTCGACAAGACCGGCAACACGCGGCACCACACCTATCACGCTGCCAGCGGCCTTGCCGCCACGGTCACCGACGAACTCGGCAAAACAACAACCTTCGCCTACACAGCGCAGATCAAAGCGCCCTTCACCTTCCACAATCTCACCGGCATTACCTATGCAGATGGCACCAAAGCCAGCCTCACTTACGATGCCAACGGTAATGTGACCGCGTTCACAACCCCCGACGGGGCCACCACCCTTTACACCTACAACAGCTTGGGACTCCAGACGCAGGTCGCTGGTCCGGCAAAACAGTCAACGACCTTCAACTGGAACAACGACGGCACTCTCGCCTCCACGCGGGATGCGCTCGGCAATACCTCCAGCTTCCAGTACGATGCGCTCAAGCGCGTCACCCGGCGAATCGATCCAAACGGCGGCTCCTCGCAGTTCGTCTACGATGCCAACGGTAGAAACACTTCGCAAGCGCTGCCCGGAAACCCCGCCAACACCACTGCCTATGACGCCAACGGCCAGCTCACCTCATGGACAGGAGCGCCCAACAACAGATATACCTCCACTTACACCCCGACGGGCAAGATTGCGACGGAAACCGATCCGCGAAACGCGCGGACCACCTATTCTTACGATGCCAACGACCGTCTGGTCAAGATTCAGGATGCCGCCGCTGAGGCCGTTACGTTGACCTACACCGCCAGCGGCGAGATCGCCACAATCAGAGACAATGCGGGCTTACGTTCCACATACACTTATGACGCCGCCGGTCGCCTGCTGAGTGAAACCGATGCCACGGGCCGCCGCTCGATCTGGACATATGATGCAGCGGGACGCATCCTGACTGCGTCCACCGCCCCTGGCAATGTCACTGCCTACAGCTACGATGATCGTGGATCGCTGATTGGCGAGGCCAACCCGCTGGGCGAAAAGACCACGATGACCCGCGACGCTCTGGGACGGCTACTCGCCACCACATTGCCCGGCGGCCTGACGTCGAGGATCGAGCGTGACGCAGCGGGTCGCCCGACATCGATCACCAGCCCGGAAGGCAACAAATGGAGCTTCCAGTGGGATGCGCTGGGGAGATTGGAGACAATGACCGATCCGCTGGGTAAGAAAGGGACCTACAGCTACAAGGGAACGTTTCTCGCCAAGGTGGACATGCCGGTCGGGTCCTTCAACGTTTCCAGCGATCCAGCCGGGCGTCCGCTGAAATTCGAATATTCCGATGGCATGGTCCTCACCCGTGCCTACGACGCGTCCGGCTTCCTGCTCACGAGCGATGCCCTGGCGCTCAAGCGGGATGCCATGGGTAACGTTGTCGATTCAAACGGAATTGGCGTCACGCTCGATGCAATCGGGCGAACTTCCAAACTCACCTATGCCGAAGCCAAGGCCATTACCTACACCTACGATGCGGCGGGCCGCGTCAATTCGATTTCCGATTGGGTGGGCGGCAAGACCTCGATTCTTTACGATGCCGGATCGCGTGTGCAGTCGATGGTCTATCCCAATGGCGTGGAAAACACCTGGGGCTACGATGCCGCCGGCTATGTATCCGCCATCGTCTATGGCGGCCACGGCTCGGTTGCGCTCACGCGCGACGCCGCTGGCCGTGTGGTTTCAGCGGTGCGCAATCTGCCGCTGGAACCGGTGCTCTTCGACAGCGTGCAGGAATTCGCCTATGGGCCGAGTCACAGAGCAAGCCAACCGCACTTTCACTTGGGATCTCGCCTCGCGCCTGACCGCAATTGCTGGCTCGGTGAACCCCGGCACCATTACCTATGACGGCTTGGGCGCTATGACCTCCAGCAACACCACGGGGGCCGCTCAGAGCTACGTCGTGAACTACACCACCGCTCTACCTTCGGTCGCAATTGTCCGCGGAAGTGGCCAAGCCGATCAGCGCTACTACGTCTATCTGCCAAATGGCGAATTGCTCTATAGCATTGAAGCCGCAGATAATGCGCGTCGCTTCTATCACTTCGACGAAATGGGCAACACCGTTCTTTTGACCAACGATGCGGGCGAACTGACCGATAGCTATGCCATTACGCCGTACGGCGAAGTGGTGGATCATCCTGGCCCAACAGAAAATCCCTTCACCTTTCAAGGCAAGTACGGCGTGATGCAAGAGGCGGCGGGGCTTTTTTCGATGCGGGCGCGGCACTACGACGCGGTCTCTGCGCGCTTCCTATCGCCGGATAAGAGGGTGGGTTCGAGTCCACTCGAAACCGATCCGTACGTGTATGCAAACGCCAATCCGCTGATGTTTAACGACCCGTTGGGAATGTGGCCGTGGGATGGGCTCGTGCAAGCGATCAGCGATGGGGTAAAGGCCATTGTGAACGCGATTCAGAATCCGTCCAAGCCTCCTAAACCGAAGGTTACGCCCAAGCCTCCTGCTCCGCCAAAGCTGCTTCCACCGCCGCCGCCGCTCGTGCCTTTGACCCCGGTGAAGTGGGTTCCACTTCCGCCGATTGTGCTTTTGGCCCCGCCGACGATCGTTCCGCTGATTGGCAACGATGGTGGCTCGTTGATTGGTAACGATGGCGGCTCGTTGATTGGTAACGATGGTGGCTCGTTGATTGGTAACGATGGTGGGAGCGCCAGGCCCCCGTCACTCGCGAACATGCGCCCGCCGAATGCCTACAAATCCACGCCTGTGAAAAAGGCCAAGAACAACAAGAAGTGATGAGGCTCCATTCAATGAAAAAAGCACTACTGCTCGTCGTGACCGCTTCCGCACTCTTCGCCGGAACGGTCGCCTACACCTACGACACCGCCGGACGCCTCACTAAGGCCGACTACGGCGCCGCAGGATCGATCGCCTACGAATACGACAAAGCCGGAAACCTCACCAAACGCACGGTGACGGGTCCGCCGCCACCAGCGGCCACATCAAGCGAAAAGGCCAAGTCGCCAAAAGAAAAAAAGGTCGATCCCAAAGTTCATTGACTCGACGGTTCTCCTGGCGTCATTCGCAGTCCAGACGATGGATGCGCTCAGCGGCAACTCGATCGCGCGCGACTTTCCTAACCTGTGCGCGATTGGAACATACTCTGGGATCCATTAGCAGTCGGTGAATGGCGTCAATGTCCCGGCCCTCGGCTTTCTGCTTACCGGCAACCCTGCCTACGCCGCCGCTTGAGTACGCTTCGCCAGCCGGGAAACCGATCACTCCGCCGCCAAATCAGCAACGCCATCCCGCCGCACCTTAGCGCTAGGCTCGACGTTTCCGGAACGACTTCGGAAACCGTTACCCGGCTGTTGTCCGGCACAAAGCCACCCACGTTCACAGCTTTTTTTGAAAATAATTGTTCCAACTTCCCTCAGTAAAAGCGCAAAACAGGGGCCAGCCCGCCCCAATCCCCGCCCACCGCCCTGTTACCTTGTCTATCGCGGAAAGCTCCGCAATTGAACAACGAAAGCAGGTAATCAACCGTCATGGCCTCATCCGCCCAAATCGCCGCCAACCGCGCCAACGCGCAGCGGTCCACCGGTCCGACATCTCCCGAAGGCAAGGCCCGCGCCGCCTCCAACTCCTTCAAGCACGGCCTCTACGCGCCCAAGCACTTCCAGGTCTTGAACGCCGACCCAAACTTCACCTCCGCTCTCATCCACAATCTCAGCGATGAGTTCCAGCCCGTCACTCCCAGCGAACACATCCTCCTGCAGCAACTCGTCCACCAGCAGATCCGCTACCAGCACATCCAGGCTCACTACACGGTCCTCATCAACTACTACGCTTCAAAACCCGGCACCCCAAAAACCACGCTCGTCTGTCAGGAAGAGCTCGAGGATGCCCTCTCCTTTGAGCGCCTCGCCAACGACACCAAAGTCCTGCCCCTCCTCCTGCGCGAACTCGACCGCATGCCCACCCGCATCCGTCGCACCATGGACGCCCTCCGCAAACAAATCCAGGAACGAAGCCAAAACGATTTGCAAAAAGACGGAAAAGACGGAAACGAACCCTGTACCATTTCTCCAGGGCGAGTTTGACTCGTTCTACCCGGTCAACCGTCAGGGAGCACCAAACGAACCCAGCGCCCTCAGCGCCTGATTTGGACATGTGCCCTTGGCGGCAGACCCGCAGCGATAGCTCCA
>JBBRBI010000041.1:0-50443 GCA_038206015.1 Bryobacterales bacterium
CGTCTCATCGCAATCGGTTGTGCAACTGGGTCGGCGGGTTGTACAGATCCTCGTTGTCATCGGGGCGATCATAGTCGCCTTGAGCAGCTTTGGCTTCGACATTACCGCAGCCCTGGCTGGCTTGGGCATTGGCGGTATTGCCGTTGCCCTCGCGGCACAGAAGACGCTGGAAAACGTATTTGGTGGAGTCTCGATATTGACGGATCAGTCCATCCGAGTTGGGGACAGTTATCAGATTGGGACCACAGTGGCAACCGTTGAGGATGTTGGAATGCGGGCGACCCGGTTCCGCACCGTACAGCGAAGTGTGCTGTACATTCCGAACGCTCAACTGGCGGCAATGAACATCGAGAACCTTGGGGGACGAGATGACATCTTGTTTCGCCACAGGATTTGTTTGAAGTATGGGCTGAGCCCTGAAGTTCTCGAAAGCTTGCTTCGGTCGCTTGGGAGCTTGCTCGAGGATGAGCGGATTTCTGAAGCAGGTCGGCGGATTCGTCTGGTGAAGTTTGGGGTGTACGCGCAGGAGGTCGAAGTATTTGCCCGCGTGCGGACGACCGATCCAGAGGAGTTCCTGGCGATCCAGGAAGAGCTGTTGATTTCGATCCTTCGGGTGGTTGTGGAGAACAAGGCGGAGCTTGCCTTTATTGCCCCGCCAGCGCCGGGCGAGTAGCTATCGCAGGTTGCGCTCAAAGAGCTGAAAGATCCGCTTGTATTCATCTGTCCACGAGGCTGCTTCAATGAAGGCGTGGTCTTCCACAGGGAAAGAAGCAAGCTCCCAGTTGTCCTTGCCGAGTTCGATGAGACGCTGCGCCAAGCGGACACTGTCCTGGTAGTGGACGTTGACGTCTACCATCCCGTGGCAGATCAACAGCGCCGCTTTGAGGCCCTGGGCGTGGTAGATGGGCGAGCTCTTGCGGTAGGCCTCGGGGTCCTTTTGCGGCTCATTCAAGATGCTGGAGGTGTAGCCGTGGTTGTAGTGCGCCCAATCCGTCACAGGCCGCAGGGCGGCACCGGCGGCGAAGGTATCGGGCGAAGTGAAGAGTGCCATCAGGGTAATGAAGCCGCCGTAGCTACCGCCGTAGATGCCGATTTTCTTCGCATTGATCCCTTGTGTGGAGACCAGCCATTTCGTTGCATCGAGGTGATCTTCCAGATCCTTGCCGCCCATGAAGCGGTAAATACCGGTACGCCAATCCCGACCGTAGCCCGCGCTGGCACGATAGTCGATGTCGAGCACAGTGTAGCCGGCCTCCATCAGGATGTGATGGAACATGTACTCGCGAAAGTAGTTGGCGCTCCACCACTTGTGGACATCCTGTGCGTAGCCTGCGCCGTGGACAAAAAGCACGGCCGCGCCGTTGGGCCTGGATGGCTTGAAGAGGCGACCGGGGACCTTCTTGCCGTCGCGCGCCGGGATATCGACGATGGGAGTCTCCAGCCATTTGCGCGCCTGGAAGTCGGGCGAGGGGGATGTTGTGAGTTGCTTCAGCGTGGCACCTGGGCGCAGCTCGCTCACATAGATCTCATCCGGTTTGGTTGTGAAACTGTGGATGTCGGCGAGCCACTTTTCGTCTCTTGAAACCGTAATCTGGTGGCGGCCCGTCGCTGTCGTCACGCGGGTTTTGGTGCCGGTTGCCGGATCGAGCGAATAGAAGTGATGCTCATAAGGGCTGACTTCGCTGGTAGTCAGATAAAACGTTTTCCGATCCTTGGACAACTCGGTTTCGAGAACCTCAAAGTTGCCACTGGTGAGGGCTTTGGCCTCGCCACCGGCGAAGGGCATCGTGTAGAGATGGGCGTAACCGGTTTTCTCGCTATGAAAGTAGATCGTCTCTCCGTCGGCTAGAAATCCGGCACGCATCACGCCGGGGCCTCCAATCCAGGCATCGTCGTGGTCGGTGCTGAGAATGCGCGCCTTGGCGTTGGAGACGTCGAGCGCCATGCGCCAGAGGTCCTTGTTGTCGGTCGAGCGTAACAGGAAGATCGACTTTGATCCGTCGTCGCTCATGGTGAGACCGAAGGGCGCGACCGGCCTGGGCTTTTCTCCCAGGCCGAGGTCGACGTCTTTCACCTCACCGCTTGCCACATTGATGACGACGATGCGCGACTTGCTTTGCGAATCGCCGACGAAGGAACGGGCGTCGAGATCTTCGGTGTAGCTCGACTCGGTGATGTAGTTGGGGACGATGGCTGTTTTGGCCTTGTCTGCACGCTCCATCAGGATGACGACGATGTGCTTCCGATCGCCGCTGAGGCGCATGCCCATGGGGGTGGTGCGCGGTGCCAGGTAGTAAGCTTTACGCGGATTTTCACGACGCCTTCGGGCTCGGCCTTCGTCGCGCAGGGCATTGCGCTCTTTGATGGTTGCCAGGAGATTTTTTTCCTCTTGTTTGAGGAAGTCTTGCGAGCTGAGCTCTTTATTCGGGTTCTTGGCGGGCTCTTCGTCCTCAGGCGATGGTTTACCGCTGCGGATATCGGTTAGCTGCTCGATGCTGCCGTCGTCGAGTGAGTGGACGAAGAGATTATTGGCGCGCTGGTAGCTGATGGCGCGGCCGCCGGGCAGAAACCTGGGTTGCGATTCCAGATCGGTAGTTGCGGTCAGGCGTCTGGCTTTGTTCGCGTTGAAGTCGTAGATCCAGACATCGCCAGACTGGTTGTAGACGCATCGCTGGCGGCTGTCATCGTAATCGCATGCTACAGGCGGCGCAAGGCGTGCTTCCTCTTCGCTTAGCTTAGTGAGGCTGGTGCCATCGCGATTCACGGAATAGGTATCAAAAGGGGCGCGAATCGGGTCTGTGTGGCGCTTCCACTGGAAGAAAAGTTTGTTGCCGTCACCGGACCAACGGACGGCGCTGGGGGCATAGCCGCTAAAGCTGGGGCCCTCCATAACGGTGGCGATGGTGAGCTTTTGGGGTTGCCCCAGGAGGACGGCGGCGAGGCCGAAACAGGCAATATACCGAATTTTCATGTTTGAAACAGATTGTACCCAGATTGGCTTTTCTACAATGGAGGGAATGTCTTTTTCGAACGAAGAGTTTTACCGCATCGCCAAGTTGCCCCCCTACGTGTTTGCCGTCGTCAATGAGATGAAGGCGAAGATGCGGGCAGACCAACAGGATGTGGTGGACTTCGGTATGGGCAACCCGGATGGGGCGACGCCGCGACTGATTGTGAACAAATTAGTGGAGGCGGCGCGCAACCCGAAGAACCACCGCTATAGCGTTTCGAAGGGAATTCCGCGCCTGCGTGAGGCAATCGTCGAGCGATATGACCGCAAGTGGGGCGTCAAGCTGGACCCGGATACGGAAGCAATCGCGACCATTGGAGCTAAAGAAGGCCTGGCGCATCTGATGTTTGCCGTGATCGGGCCGGGCGATGTTGTGGCGCTGCCAAACCCCTGTTATCCGATTCACCAATATGGCGTGATCATGGCTGAGGGGACGCCGTGCATTCTTCCTCTGGATAGCCCGGAAGAATTTCTGAATCGCCTGGAGCACGTCTACAAGACGGAGGCGAAGAAGCCGAAAGCGGTGCTGGTGAGTTTTCCTCATAACCCCACGACACACACCGTCGAACTGGATTTCTTTAAGAAATTGCTGGACCTGGCGGCCAAGCACGGCACGATGGTGATCCACGATTTTGCGTATGCCGATCTTGGCTTTGATGGTTGGCAGCCGCCAAGCATTCTGCAGATCGATGGTGCGACCGAGCACGCTGTTGAGATTTTTTCGATGACCAAGAGCTACAACATGGCCGGTTGGCGGGTCGGGTTTGTGCTTGGCAATAAACGGATGGTTAGCGCGCTGGGGCGCATCAAGAGCTATCTCGATTACGGCAACTTTCAGCCTGTGCAGATCGCCTCGATCATCGCGCTGCGCGAGTGTGAGGAAGAGACCAGGAAGATCTGTAACATTTATCAAAAGCGGCGGGATTTGCTGGTCAGTGGATTGAATCGAGCGGGTTGGCCGGTGGAGAAACCCAAGGGCAGTATGTTTCTCTGGGCCCCGATCCCGGAGCGCTTTCGCGCGCTGGGCTCGCTGGAATTTACCAAGCAGATGCTGGAGAAGGCGCTGGTAGCGGTTTCGCCCGGAATTGGCTTTGGTCCGCTTGGCGAGGGTTATGTGCGCTTTGCGTTCATTGAGAATAACCATCGCACCCGACAGGCGTTGGCGAGTATCAAGCAGTTTCTGAATTCGTAAAATTGAAGCAGTGAGGGGACAGTCGAGACAACGCCATGACAGTGCCGCAAACTGTACCGCTCGACCAGATCGACGCCGACCGGCTTGAAGCTCTGCTTGTTGAAGAGACAGCGAGTTACGAGGAATGGTATCGCTGGGATTTTCATCCGACAGCGCAATTGGTGCGCAAACTTGCAGACGCACATTCTCTGGGAGGCGTCGCGCTGCTTGTTGGGAGGGAAGTTGTAGGCTATTCGTACTTTGTCATTGAAGACAACAAAGCACTCATCGGGGACGCGTATGTGCGCGAGGAATGGGCGAGTGCTGCGAGCGAGCGGCTGTTGATGGCTGCGACTCTCGAACAGATTCGCGAGCACCCGCAGCTTCGTCGGTTGGAGAGCCAGCCGATGATGTTGCGCTTTCTGTATTCGCACCCGAAGATGGAACGATTCGAGCGGCTCTTCCTGGAACTTGAACTGTTAGACACGCGCTGGCCCAGCGCGCTTCAGCTGCCAGATGGTTATCGGCTGGAAGCCTGGAATTGGCGGATCGAGGACCAGGCCGCGCGCCTGGTGTATCGAGCCTATCGCGGGCACCTCGATGCAGAGATCAACGATCAATACTGCGCACCCGGCAGCGCACGGACCTACTTGTCTAATATGATCCGATACCCTTCCTGTGGCGAATTTAACCCGGCAGCCTCGTTTGTTGTGACGGAGAAAGCAGGGGGCAGAGCAGTGGGGCTAGTCCTATCGAGCGTGAGCGCGGCGGTGGGTCATGTGGCTCAGCTTTGTGTCGAGCCGGAGGCGCGCGGGCTGGGGCTGGGCAAAGTGCTGATGTGGGCTAGCCTGGCAAAATTTACCGAGCTTGGCTGTAAGTGTTCGACGTTGACGGTCACGGCCGCGAACCAGCCCGCAGTGAGGCTCTATGAATCACTCGGCTACGCTGAGCGAAGGCGAGTGGCCGCCTACGTCTGGGCCGCCTGGCCGTTCTAGGCCAGACCAGCGAAGCACGGCGGCGTGAAGATGCGAGGGCGAGACTGGCTTTTCCAGGTAGTCATCCATCCCTGCGCTTAGGCAAGATTCTCGATCTCCCGCCATTGCGTGCGCGGTAAGGGCAATGATCGGTAAGCGTTCGTTTGTTTCTAGTTCACGCCAGCGGCGCGTTGCCTGGCAGCCGTCAAGCTCGGGCATTTGAACATCCATGAGCACCAGCGCATAGCTATTGGCTTGCATGGCGAGAAGCGCCGCAGCACCGTCAGCGACGAGATCGACCTCAACCTCCCAACGCTCCAGCAGCTTGGAGATCACAATCTGGTTTATGCGGTTATCTTCAGCAACGAGGACTCGCAAACCGGCGAGGGATTCGAGGGGGCTTTGGGGTGCGGCAAATTCCGGCGTAGCGCACTCCTGGCAGGGAATTGTCAGGGTGAAGGTGCTGCCTGCGCCGTCAATGCTGTCGACGCCAATTGACGCCTTGAGCAGGCGCGCCAGATCGCGAGAGATTGACAACCCGAGGCCGGTGCCACCGTAGCGACGAGCAGTGGATCCATCGGCTTGGCGGAATGATTCAAAGATGAGCTCGCGCTTTTCCGGCGCGACACCAATCCCGCTATCGCTGACGGCAAATTTGAGCCTCCACAACCCCTCGGCTGTCTTTTCCCCCTCTAGGCCGAGGCCAATGAATCCTCGGGAAGTAAACTTGAGCGCGTTTCCGAGCAGATTCAAAAGGATTTGACGGAGACGATTAGCATCGCTCACCAGGAATTCGGGCAGATCAGGCTGAATGGATAACTGGAAGCTGAGGCCCTTGTCGACTGTGAGCGGTTCCATGAGTAGACGGAGGGAATCGACAAACGCTGGGAGACTAAAAGGCGAGGCTTCAATCACGAGTTTTCCGGCTTCGATTTTAGAAAAATCGAGGATGTCGTTCAAGATCTTGAGGAGCGCTTCGCCCGAGTATTTGATGGCTTCAATTCGCAGACGTTCCTCGCCGCCCAAGTGTCCTTCGAGGGCGAGGTTGGCCATGCCGATGATCCCATTCATTGGAGTTCGGATCTCGTGGCTCATGTTTGCCAGGAATTCCCCTTTGAGCTCGTTGGCTTGCTCTGCGCGGAGTTTTGCGTCGGCCAGGGCAAGATTCTCGCTCCCTTCGCGTCGTTTCCGTTCGCCGATCCTGATGAAAACGAAAATGGCGATCATCAGTGCCGCGAGGCAAACGAGTCGGAACCATATGGATTCAAACCACGGCGTGGCAATTTGGAACTGAAGCTTTGCAGGTGCCTGACTCCAAAGGCCCGCGCCCGAGCGAGCTTCGATCTCGAGATCATATTGCCCGGCGGGAAGGTCGAAGAAATTCAGTCGACGGTCGGGGGTTTCGGTCCAAAGGCCGGATCGGTTGGCGAAGCGGTAGCGATAGAGCAGTTCGGCTTTGCGCGAGTAAGTGAGCGTCGTGAAGTCGATCACCAGAGAATTGACACCGGCGGGAAGCTGTAATGGACGATCCCACGGGCTTGCCTTGCGATCAACTTCCAACTGCGTAATTACGACGTTGGGCCGAACCATACTGGGTTTGGCGATGATCGGGGTATGTAGCATCAAGCCACCGCTGGACCCGAACCACATGGAGCCATCGGGCATTGCAGCCACCGAGTCCGTATCCAGGTCATCCCAGATCAAGCCTTCGCGCCGGGTGAAGCGTTGCCAATGATCCTGATCATAGACAGCGAGACCGCGATCGGTACCACTCCAGAGCCGGCCGCGACTGTCGAATGCGAGAAAGTAACTGAGGTTTGAAGGAAGGCCATCTTTTGTTGTCTGATGCCAAAGCGTGAGCCGCTCGTTACGATACTGGATGCGGGAGATCCCGGTGCCAGAGTGATAGCTGACCCAGATATCACCTGAGGGCGAAACGGTGAGGGCGAGGTTGTAGGAATCGAGAAGGCCGTCAGTTTTTGTGAAGCGCCGGACCTTTTCCCGATCCCAACGCCACAAGCCAGCTGAACTTGTGAACCAAATGGCGTGCTCGAGGTCTTCACGAACCATGAAGGTGGGAATAGGTGCAATACCGGGAACGATCTGAAAGGTGTCAGCGCCTTTGAGTTTTCGATACGCACCGGCTTCTGTAGCTGCCCACAGATCACCGTTGGTGGCAAAAACAAGCGAGCTGACAAGCAGGTTTGGGGATAGTATCTTGCGGCTGAGGCCGGACTTTGGATCGAAACGGACCACGCCCGCAGGCGGCATGCTCATCCAGAGTTCTCCTGTTTGAGGGTCGCGGGCGAGGGCGCGCGTGGTTAGATTGCCGTTGGCGGGGGATCTCTCGATGGTCCATTGCCTGCCCTGTTGCTGACTGCCCTGTGAGCTGACGCGGATCAAGCCCTCAAGGGTGCCAGCCCAGATGCCTCCTTCTCCATCCGGGACAATTTTCCAGATCAGAAGGCTCTTTAGCCCCTGTTCTGTGGTGAAGCTTCGCCATTCTTCTCCGCCGAGCCAATGAGCCACGCCGCCGCCGTGAAGTGCAAGCCAGACGCTCTTTTCGCGATCCTCGATGACAGAAGCAATTTCATGGCTAGAGAGGCCCTGTTTGGTGTTGATCAAGCGGCAATTGGTCGCCTCACAGATACCGAGGCCCTCGATACCGGGAACAAAGACCCGACCGCGGTAATCAACGGAGAGCCGAGGGTCATGCGAGACGCGCAGATTCCAAGGGGTCGATACGGAAGCGAAGCTTTTGCCGCCCGGTGCCAATCGCAATAGCTGCGATTCACTGCGCGCCCAGATCGCACCGGAAACATCTTTGACGATGGCCTTATAGTTTGACTGAGGTACGCCGTGCAATGGACCGAGAATAACCACGCCGCTTGGGGACAGTTTGCAGACAGATCGGTCGCAGCCAAACCAGATGCTAGAGTTATCGTTATCGACAAAAACACTCCAAGCGGGGCCTCCAGACCATATCGGAGTAAAATGAGTTTGTGGTCCCGTAGACCAGGCGGAGCGCTGCAGTCCATGCTCGGTTGCAGCGTAAATCGAATCACTGGTTGTCGCGATCCCCTGGCCGCCATTGACGCGAATCGCGCCGGCCAACGGTGCCCGGGTGAATCGATCCTGACCCTTCACCCGGTAGTAGAGGCCGACCGTGCTTCCGATCCAGAGTGTGCCGTCGGGAGACTCTGCAATTTGGTTGAGGTAATCGGCAGGGAGGCCATCGGCGACGGAAAATTCTTTGAAGTGATTGCCGTCGAAACGGTAAAGGCCGTTTTCCGTCCCGGCCCAGATGAATCCGGTGCGGTCTTGCAGCAGTGACTTCACCGCCAGATTCATCAGCCCTGCTTCGCTGCTGTATTGGCGAAACGAATATTGCTGGGCCCCTGCAGGAACAACTGCAGGAAGAATCAGTGCGGCCAGCATCGGGATCTGGACCCAACGGGCAGCGTTCATATCATTCAAGATATCGGCTATTTATCCGTAACGGTGAACTCAGATAAAAAGAGGTAGGGCACCCTTCCCTCCAGACGGTTGCCCCATCCGGGAATGCGCCTAATGCTGGCGCAAGAGGTAGGTCGGTTTTGCGATGCCGTAGTTGTGCGCGGCAACGCCGAACTTCACACCAGCCATCCCATAGTTGGCATAGCTAAGTGGCCGGGCGAAGGCAGGACTCTTGCTCACGAGGACTCGTTGGCTTAGAACGATGCCGGAAACGATTCCAATCTTGATACTCATACCTTTGGCCCCAAAGGTTCCGTCGGCAGAACGCAGCAACGAATTATTCTCTCGCTTGCCCCAGGAGGAGTGTACGTCGGCAAAGGACGCCGCCGTGAGCGCGATTGCACTCCAGAGCCAACGCTTCTGGGCCTTTTCCTGAATCTTGGTTTCTTCTTTAAGGTTACGAGGATGCTCGAGAATATCGGCGAAGCTCAGGCTGGCAGTGAGAGAAGCAAACAGGGATAGCACCATGATTTTGCGCATTGTAGGGGACACTCCTTCTTATCTTTTGTGAGCCGCCTGGGCCTTCCTGGCGTCAAGCTCAAGCTCGATTCCCATAGTGAGGCAAGCGAGAGAATGGCCTATGGAACTATACGGGCTTGAGTACCAGCCCGATGCCACTTGCCCGTTGGGGATATTCCTGTAGAGACTTACCACCAACTGTCCGACGTACAATAGCCACTTATGACTCGCGCATACTCTTTCACCTTGCTGTTGATGATCTGTACTGTCTTGAGCGGCCAGACTGCACTCCAACCGTCGGACTCGGGAGTGCGACCGGCGCGGACACTAATCACCAATGCGATGGTGATTGACGGAAGCGGCACGCCTGCTAACGGGCCGCGGACGATCATGATTATTGGAGACCGAATCACCTTGATGCTGCCGGGGGTGGATGGCAACGGGGTCAGGCAGGAGATTGGCGACAAGCTGATCAACGCGGCGGGCAAGTATGTCATGCCCGGCTTGATCAACGCGCATGGGCATGTGCAGGATGAGCGTGCTGGGGTGGCAATGCGGCAGGACTATCAGTTTCAAATCTGGTTGGCATCTGGGATCACCTCGGTTCGCGACGTGGGGTCGAACTTTGAGAAGTCCAAAGTGTGGAGAGCGAAAAGCGCCTCTGGGGAAATTGCTGCGCCGCGCCTGTTTTTATATCCGGTATTCGGGCTAAATCCGGCTCCATCAGCGGCAGGAGAGGCGGCGATCCATGCCCGAATGAAACAGCTCAAAGAGGGCGGGGCAGACGGGATGAAGTTCTTTGAGATCTCAGCTTGGGCAATGAAGATCATGCAGGAAGACGCGCATGCACTGGGCATACGCACGGCCCACCACGCCGCCGTGGCCGAGACGAATGCCTGGCACGACATCAAGTACGGGACGACTACGATTGAGCATTGGTACGGGATTCCCGACGCCGCACTGCGCAATGGAGTGCAGGACTTTCCGGCGGACTTCAATCATCAGTATGAAGCGGACCGCTTTCGCCACGCGGGGCACTTGTTTCGACAGGCGGATCCGGAAAAGCTGGTTGAAGTACTAAGTGGAATGGTGAAAGCCGGGGTTGCCTGGAGCCCCACTCTGAGTATCTACGAGGCGGCGCGCGACTTAGTCCGCTACCAGCATCAGCCATTCTTTGCCGAGTATCTGCATCCGGCGCTAGAGAAATTCTTTGCGCCAGATCCCAATAATCATGGGAGTTTCTTCTTGAATTGGACCAGCGTGGATGAGGCGGAGTGGCGTGGAAATTACCGTTTGTGGATGGATGCGGTTCGGCGATTCGGCAGTTTGGGTGGAACGCTTGTAGTCGGGGAGGACGCTGGTTTCATTTACAATCTCTTTGGCTTTGGATTGATTCGCGGCATGGAGTTACTCGAAGAGGCCGGGTTTCAGCCGTTGCAGGTGATTACACAGGTGACCGCGAATGGAGCGAAGGTGTTGGGAAAAGAAGCGGAACTTGGGCTAGTGCGGCCAGGGTATTTCGCAGATCTGCTGGTGATTGACGGGAATCCGCTGGCAGACTTCCGGATTCTGTATCCGAAAACGCGCGGGGTGGTGCAATCCGGGAAGATCGAATGGACGATCAAAGACGGAATCCCGTACCATGCGCCGACATTAGCCGCGAACGCGAGGGCGATCGTCGCGGCGGACCGGAAGAAGATGCAGCCTAACCCTTAAATGTGAACTGGCCTACTTAAGTTTGGGTGTGGCGGCTCCGATTTCGTACTCAGGTAGATGAATGGCTAAAGTCACGGCTAAACACACATTGGACGAGACGTTGGATATGATCCAGACGCATCTGACGGAGCTGCGTCAGACGGAAGCATTGGAGGCGCAAATCCACGATATGGTGGTGGCCAAGAGGCATCGTCTGGATGGGTTGATGGGCGAGTTCCTGCGGTTGGCTGCAGAGCCTGTTGCTGTGGCCGTCTCGCCTGTGTTGGCGGCGCCTGTACTCGCAGCGCCTGTGCTTGCAGCGCCTGTGGTTGCCGAAGTGCCAGAGATTCCCCAAGCGACACCCACGCCGGGGACGATTCTGCCGTTGACCACGTTGCCTCTGACGACCCTGCCGGCAATTGGTGCCCCGCGTGACCTTCTGCAGTCCAACGGCAATGGAGTAAGTCATGGACCGGCATCGAATCCTGCGCCACCAACGCCGTCAGCGCAACAAGTTCTTGACAGTTTGAACCGGCTGATGAGCGGGTTGAAAGAGATCTCGGTCAAGCAGGGCAATGCTCCGCTTGCCTAGACACCGCTTGCCTAGACACCGCTTGCCTAAACACCGCTTGCCTAAACACCGCTAGAGAACCAGGATTGGGTGGTAGAGATTGGGAAGCTTCTGCTCGCCAATGGCGATGAGTTCGCCCTCACGATTGAGCGCTTTGACGAGTCTCGATGCCTGGGAGATCCGGAAAGGTGAGGTTCGGAAGTCGCGCCCCTGCCGGATTTGAGATTCCGTGAGTTCGTCGACGATCTCGGTTGGAAAAGTTGGCAGCAGCTTTTCGCCGCGGAGCATGGCTTCAGCAAAGCGGCCTTCCTGGGCAAGTTGCTCAAGCGCGGCGAGTGTGTGGCTGCTTTCGATGGAGAATTCGCCACTCAAGGTTCGGCGCAATTCCTGCACGATCGCTCCGCTGCCTTCGATTTGACCCATTTCGTGCGCGATTGAGCGGACGTAGGTGCCAGCGGAGCACTCGAGGTGGATGTGGAGGTCTGCGCCTTCGACGCGCTGAATTTCGAGTGAGAATACGTCGACTGCAACGGACTTCAATTCCACAGGCTTTTGCTGGCGCGCCAGCTTATAGGCTGGGACTCCATTGATCTTCTTTGCCGAAATGTCTGGGGGCATTTGCAACAGGGGGCCACGGAAACGCGCAGCGAGCGCTTCGGCGAGCGTGGGGTTGAGTTGAATTTCGCGATGTTCGCCAATGGGGGTGCCATCGCGATCATAGGAATCGGTGGCATGACCAAAGCGGATCACAGCGTCGTAGCCCTTGCGGTCCTTTGTATAGAACTGGGCAATGCGTGTGGCCCGGCCGATGACGAGCGGGAGGACGCCAGTGGCCAGGGGGTCGAGAGTGCCAAGGTGGCCGACCTTTTTAGTGCCGGCGATGCGACGCAGTTTGTTTACGGCATCATGTGAGGTGCAGCCGGAGGGTTTGTCGAGAACGATTACGCCACAGAGCGCAGGTTCGGTAAGAGTTTGCAACTTAATTCCATTGTCCATTCCTTTGGTGTCCAGTGCGCGACGGGTTACCATCGAATTGAATGGCAGACCGGCTTTACCTATCAATTTGGCTTGAGAAACACTCGGCGTTGGGCATGCACCGCCAGTTTTCACTCGCACTTGCAAAATTTCCGTTTTCGACACAATCGCCGCAGGCGTACTTTCGGGTCTCCGCAGTGGATCCCGGCGAACCTGCATTGCAGGAGCAAATTTTTGAGCTTCCGGCTCAGTTTGACGAGGTTGCGGATGCGATGGAGAGGTGGAAGTCGGTCGATGCCTGTTTTGAGATTGAAGGCTACTGGGATCTTTGGCAGCAGTCCCCCGAAGGCTGGCAACTCTTGCCTTCTCGGGTAAATCTATTCTTCTACGGACCGGAGTTTCCGACAGATCTGGGCGAGAGCATCAAGGCCGAACTGGGCGTGGAGGCGGTGTTTCTCCCGTTGGAGGGTCACAACCCGGCAGAACTGCACTTTTATCAATCGAACATCAAGAGTCTGTTGCGGTTGGCGGCGGAATGGACTCAATCCTTACGCGTGAAGGAACGACGCTTGTGGAGCGAATCTGGTGATGACTTCAGCGCAAGGCTGAAGATGAGCGCAGACTTGGGATCCAGCCGGAAGAACTAGCGGATTGCCAGCGGGAGCTCACCGGGACTCCAGAAAATACCAACCGTTCCAAAGTAGCTGCCACGATTGTAAGTGCTCGTGTTGGATTGGAGGAATTTTCGGTATCCAGTGGTCGCGTTGAGATGAAACGAACCCGTTAGTCTGCGGGTGGCCGATACTGTGCCGTTAATTGTCTCAAAGGACTCATGGTCGCCGATAAGGCTTGACAGTCGATTGTAGGAAACGTTGCCGCTAAGGGACACGACACGGAAGCCTGTATAGCCATAGCTAGTGCCAGCGGATAGGCTACGAGAGGTATTGATGATGCCGTTGCCTGGGGACACAAATAGCGCTCCGAAAACGCTAAGGTTGCTGCGCTTGTTCAGTAAGATCCTCAGGTCTGCCATTCCGTTTGGGATGTAAGCGACGCTATAGTACACCGATGACGTTGTCCTGATCCCGATGAGGGCAGCAATGACAGGGTCAATGGTGACGGTAAATAGGCCGAGGGATTCCAGCCGGGTGGCACCACCGCGTAGAGATAACGAAAGGTTGGGAGAAAACTGGGTCGAGTAGCCGGCATAAACTCCATGGCCGTATGAGTCGCCGAAATTTCGGGTGAAGTTATAGAACAGGAACTGGTAACCGGCAGAAATAGTTTGGCGGCGGCTGAGGCGGTAAGCAGCATTTGCTCCACTGGAACCGCCATTGGAACCGAACAGGGTACCTCCTGTCCGGCGAGTTATGAAACCATTCCCGCTCAAACCGATTGAGAGGCGCGCTGATTTCTGAATTATGTACTGGACGCCGCCCCCGCCGTAGTAAAAGCGATTGTCGAAGAGTTCTGATGTTGGGATCGCATAGGAATTGGCGCTATTTTCCAGCAATCCGCCGGTGACCGGCAGGCCGATTGCGCGGTTGGTGGTTCCGGCTGAGAGATTGAACGAGATCTGAGAGCGCTTTGTGGTCTGAGTTGAGTAGAAAAGGCCGAGCACCTGATCGAAACCGTTGTAAAGTTTCTGCGTTGATTGGTTGTATGCACCGTAATAGTTGACTCCGAAGGCTCCCCGGCGCAATCGCTTTGTGCCATAGACACCGAAGACCCCTGCTATACCCCGGGAATTCTGATTCACGGTTGCGCCCGACGGGTCGATCGCATACCCGCTCAATCCTGTATCGAAGGTGCCTGTGACACCGGCATAAAAGCGCAGCCCGAGGTCGCCGCCAGCGCGTTGACCGGTGCTGGACCCGCCGCCGCGGCCGAGAACCGCAGGCCCGCCGAAACCGCCGTTTCCGCCAGGCCCACCAGCGCTCCCCATCGCGCCTTGTCCCCCAAGCTGCGCTGCGCAGACTGCTGAAAACAATGTAAACAGCAAAGTTGTGCCGAGTAAAAGAGAGGGCCCACCGAGGGTTTTTGTCGATTTCATCATATTTAAGTTTGCCTGAGCGCACCCGTTCAGTCCAGGCCCGGCTGCTCTCTGAAGTTTGACGCCTGAGAGGTACCAAGTCAAGTTGACGCAGGTCGGCGGGCCCGGCGCTGCTATCGAGTTATCGGTCGAAATCAGCGCTGGCTTTAGCAGCAGTCTATTCTGAAGAAATGGCTGCGCGGCGTTGGTTGGTTTCGGGAAGAGTGCAAGGTGTCGGGTATCGAAATTATGTCCAGAAGTATGCCTTGCGAAATGGATTGACCGGATATGCCAGAAATCTGGCAGACGGGAGCGTTGAGGTTCATGCAGTCGGCGAGGACAAAATGCTTGAATCACTGTCAGGATACATTCGGCGGGGGCCAATGCTGGCCGAAGTACGCACGGTTGACGAGCGGCTGGCAGAGCCAGTCGGCTACGATGGTTTTCATATCCGATGAATGAAATGAAAAAGATGATCCGGGAAGTCGCCGACTTCCCGAAGGCTGGGATTAATTTCTTTGACATCACCACGCTGATGAAGAACCCGATCGGCTTGAAGCTGACGATGGAAGCCTTTGTGGAACGCTACAAAGCATCGCACATCGATACGGTTGTCGGGATTGAGGCGCGCGGCTTTTTCTTTGCTCCGGCCCTCGCCTACGCACTTGGAGCGGGCTTTGTGCCCGTTCGCAAGGCTGGAAAGCTACCCTACAAGACCCACAGCATGGCCTATTCGCTCGAATACGGCACGGACAAGCTGGAGATCCATTCTGACGCGATTCAGCCTGGCGAACGGGTCTTGATCCTTGATGACGTGCTGGCAACGGGCGGAACGGCCAGAGCTGTCACCGATCTGGTCACGGAATTGGGCGGAACAGTTGTTGGTGTGACTTTCCTGATCGAGCTCGATTTCCTGAATGGACGCGAGAAGTTGGCTGGCCAGGACGTTTTCAGTCTGCTGCATTACTGATGCCGATTGTTCCTGCTTTTGCCAAGATCAACCTCGGCCTGAAGGTTCTCTACCGTCGGGCGGATGGCTATCACGAAATCGCCACGTTGTTCCAGACAATTTCGTTGGCTGATCGCCTGCATATCGAGGCTGCGATTGCCCCGGTGACCAGTATCCGGCTAACGAGTGACATCGACATCCCCGGTGCGGTGGACGATAATCTGGCGGGGCGGGCGGCGAGATTGCTGCTGGCCGAGCTTGGGGTTTGCGCTGCGGTGACGATTCACCTCGAAAAGCGGATTCCGATGGGCGGTGGATTGGGCGGCGGTTCGACCGATGCGGCAGCAATATTATTGGTGCTTCCGGCATTGCTGGGTCTGCGCGTCGACATCGATCAGTTGGTTGCAATTGGCTCGAAATTGGGTTCCGATGTGCCGTTTTTCCTGACTGGTGGCACTTGCGAAGCATTTGGCCGGGGCGAAATGATCGATATGTTGCCGGATCTTGAGGAGACGCACGGCGTGTTGATTGCGCCCGGATTGCATGTTTCGACGCCAGCCGCCTATCGTTCGCTGGCTCGTCCGGCGGAAGCCGAATTGACACAGGAGGCGCGGGACGCGATAATAGAGAGGTTTCGCTCTCTTGTAGGCAGTGTCTACAGGAAGGAATCGCCTGAAGTTTGGGCGGACCATTGCGAAAACGACTTTGAGCCCGTAGCGTTTGAACAGCACGCACAGCTTGGGTCGCTTCTGGAAGCGATCTCGGCGACGGGAGCCAAACCGGCAAGGATGTCGGGGAGTGGCTCCACGCTGTTTGGACTTTACGCGAGTGTTGAGGCTGCGGCAGCAGCGGAGACCAAGCTTAAGGGCGAATTATCGGGGCACGCGACGGCCATCCGGGTGGAGAGATTTCACACGGTAAGCCGCCGCCATTACGAGCGTGCCTGGCATACAGCTTTATCATCCTCAACGGATGGCGCGAGTTGGCCGCCCCGGTCATAGTTTTGCGCAGCCCTTTTTTAGGTTGCGGCCAGTATTTTGGAAAACACTCAGCGTCATGCGATTCGATCGAATTAAAATCCTGACCGGCAATGCGAACCCTGCGCTCGCACACGAGATCTGCGCCCATTTGGACGTCGAGATCGCGCGTACGTCGGTCAAGACTTTCGCTGATGGCGAGACCTGGATTCAGGTGCAGGAGAATGTGCGCGGCTCTGACGTGTTTGTCATCCAGCCCACTTGCACCCCGGTCAATCACCACCTTGTCGAATTGTTACTGATCATCGACGCCTTGAAGCGTGCATCCGCAGACCGCATTACGGCAGTGTTCCCTTACTTTGGTTACGCTCGTCAAGATCGCAAAGACCAGCCCCGTGTGCCGATTTCGGCGCGGCTGGTGGCGAATTTGATTGAGCGTGCCGGAGCAGATCGTGTTCTTGCCCTTGACCTGCATGCCGCACAGATTCAGGGCTTTTTCGACATCCAGGTGGACCATCTCTTTGTTACCCCTGTGATGCTTGACCATTTCAAGTCGATGCCTACCGACAACCTGACCGTCGTGTCGCCCGATGCCGGAGGCGTTGAACGCGCCCGCGCATTTGCCAAGCGACTGCAGGCTCCGCTGGCGATTATCGACAAGCGGCGTGACGGGCCCAATGTTGCTGAGGTGATGAATATCATCGGCGACGTAGAGGGCCGCAATTGTCTTTTAGTTGACGATCTGATCGATACAGCCGGCACGCTGGTGAAGGGCGCAGAAGCGCTTTCCAGGCGTGGTGCGCTGTCGATCGAAGCTTGTGCCTCGCATGGTGTATTGAGCGGTCCGGCGGTGCAACGCATCACGGAATCGCCCTATCTCAGGCAGGTCACGATTACCAATAGCATTCCTCTGAGTCCGGAGGCGGCGCGGTGCGATAAGATCCGCGTTCTCTCCGTTGCCAAGCTCCTAGCACGGGCCATTGACTCCATCCATGGCGAAACATCGATTAGCGTACTTTTTGAGTAAGCGACAGAAAATAAGTAGAGGCAGAATCATATGCGCAAAGACATCACTCTCGTAGCCGAGACCCGCGAAACGCGTGGCAAGAACGCAGCGCGCCGTCTGCGTGTCCAGTTGAAGAGCCCGGCGGTTCTTTATGGAACGGGCGGCGATCCGGTGGCGCTCAGCGTCAGTCCGAAGGAAGTTACCAAGATCCTGTTGAGCTCGTCGGGCTCCAACACGATTTTCAATCTGGACCTGGCTGGCGCACTCACTCCGGTGATTATCATCGACTGGCAGACGCACCCGGTGAAGGGTAATTTGTTGCATTGCGATTTGCAGCGCATCGACCTGACCAAGAAGCTGATCGTCAAGGTGCCTGTGATGACGACGGGCGAGCCGATTGGCGTCAAGCTGTCCGGTGGACATTACGAAATGATCAATCGCGACGTTGAGATTGAAGTATTGCCGGACGAGATTCCTGAGCACTTCACAATCGACGTTGCAGGCCTGGGCCTGAACGAAAGCATCCGTGCCAAGGATGTGCCGATGACGGGTTCGATGCGCTTGTTGAGCGACCCCGAAACGGTGATCTCGCACGTAGTCGCGATGAAGGAAGAAGCTGCTGCTGTTGAAGCGGGTGGTGCCGAGCCTGAAGTTGCCAAGAAGGGCAAGAAGGACGAAGCTGCACCGGCTGCCAAGGGCGCAGCGCCTGCGGCCAAGGGTGCCAAAGCGGCCCCGGCAGCTAAGGGAGCGGCTCCGGCCAAGGCTCCTGCGGCGAAGAAGAAATAGTTTAGGTTGTGCGATCCTGGCTCATCATCGGTCTGGGCAATCCTGGGCTGGAGTATGACTGGACGCCGCACAACGTTGGGTTTTTGACCGTAGACCGATTTGCGGAACGCAACGGTTTACGGATCTCCCGGCCCGAGTGCCAGTCGCTGGTGGGCGTGGGGGACGTGAAGGGTGACCGCGTCGTGGTTGCCAAGCCGCAAACGTATATGAACGTGAGCGGTGGGGCTGTTGGTCAGCTGATGCGAAAGTATGAGCTGGACACATCGAATTTGATTGTAGTTTTTGACGAGCTGGCGCTGGAGTGGGGCAACCTGCGAATCCGGCCGCGCGGTTCGGCTGGCGGACATAACGGGATGAAGTCGATCCTCGGGTCTGTCGGTACGGATGAATTTACCAGAGTCCGGCTTGGCATCAATCCGGGCTCGCCGCTTGGCGGCGGACCCATCGTATTGGGTGAAAAAGCCAAGCACTATGTGCTTGCGGGGATACCCAAGAGCATGCGTGCTGATGTGGATCTTTGGTTGGACGAGGCATCGTCCGCCATCGAGACCATACTTGCTGAAGGCGTCGAAAAGGCCATGACGAGGTTCAATCGTCGCGCCCAAGGCTTAAAAGAAGAGGAACTATGAGTCTCAGACTTTACGAAGAAATGTTTATCGTAAAACCCGACTCGACCGACGAGTTGGTCGATCCGATTATCGAAATGGTGACCCAGTTGATCGTGAAGGAAGGCGGAAACGTCATTTCCAGCGAGAAGTGGGGCACACGCAAGCTTGCTTACCAGGTTGGCCGTTTCCGCGAGGGCTATTACATTCTGCTCAAGTTTGAAGCCACTGGCGTGACGATCAAAGAAATCGAACGCCGCCTGCGGGTGAACGACCTTGTGATCAAGTATCTTACCGTTCGTCTCGATGAAGAGATGAAGTGGGCAGATAAGCGCAAGAAGCGTCGCGAGAAGCGCGCAGCCCGCAAGCCGCAGGTCACATTGATGCCTGCTGCCCCAATGGGTATCCCAGCCAGCCCGGCACTGCCGAGCGAAGCTGCTGCACCTGCACCGGGTAAGCCGACTGAAGGCATGCCTGCACCGGCTGCACCCGCACCTGCGGCACCTGCTGCTGCTGCTGCACCTGCCGCTGCGCCAGCACCGGCTGCAGTAGAGCCAGTTGTAGCGGCACCCGTTGCCGATAGTCCTGCTGCTGAAGCCACACCGGCTCCGGCCGCTGAATAGCCAGTGAAAGCATAAAAGGAGACATTGAACCATGGCTGAAGGTAGAGGCGGTCGCCCGATTGCGGCCTCAATGCGCCCCACTGGTGGGGACAAAGCGAATATTGTCAGTAAGAAGCAGTATTTTCGCCGTAAGAAAGTTTGCCGGTTTTCCGTCGAGAAGATCGATTACATCGACTACAAAGACGTCAACCTGCTTCGGCAGTATGTGTCCGAGCGTGGCAAGATTGTTCCGCGCCGTTTGACCGGCACCAGCACGCAGTTTCAACGGCGTCTGGCTGTCGCCATCAAGCGCGCTCGCAACATCGCGTTGCTGCCGTTTGCGACGCGTGAAGGAGAGAAGTAAATGGAAGTTATTCTCCGCGAAGACGTAGAAAAACTCGGGTCGCGCGGCGAGGTGGTGAAGGTAAAGAACGGGTTCGCCCGTAATTTCCTTCTCCCGCGCCGGATCGCAATTGCGGCCAATGAAGGCAACAAAAAGATCGTCGAGCAGGAACGCCAGAGCTGGCTCCGCAAGGAAGCCAAGATCAAGGGCGATGCCGAGGGTCAGGCGCAGTTGTTGAGTGGTGTTGTGCTTGAGTTTGCCCGTAAGACGGGTGAAGAGGATCATCTCTTCGGTTCAGTGACCGCACTGGATATCGAAGAGGGTCTGTCCAAGAAGGGCTTTACGATCGACAAGAAGAAAATTCATCTTGACGAAGCGCTGAAGAGCCTGGGCGAGCACAAGGTCTCGATCCGATTGTATAAAGATGTACACGCCGAGATTACGGTTAACGTAGTCAAGGAAGGTTAGGCAATACGCGATGGCGGCTTACTTTGATTTGACCGGACAGACGGCGATTGTAACTGGCGGCGCAGCGGGCATAGGTGAAACTATCGCTCGCCGCCTCGCCGCGAGCGGCGCGACAGTTGTGATTGCTGACTTGAATGTTGCGGTCGGGGCTGAGGTAGCCGCCTCGCTGCCAAACTCTGCCTTTGCGCTCTCGCTGGACGTAAGTTCAAGCGCGAGTTGCGATGCACTTGTGGCAGCGGTAATTGCCAAAACGGGACGTATCGACATCCTGGTGAATAACGCCGGTGTGGCTGGCAAAGCCGCGCCAGTGTGGGAACAGACCAATGACGACTGGGCGCTCTGCGTCGCCGTCAACCTGAATGGACCGTTCTATCTTTGCCGCGCTGCTGTTCCCCATATGCGTGAGCGAAAGTACGGACGGATTGTGAATATTGCCTCGATTGCCGGCAAAGAAGGCAACCCGAATATGAGCGCCTACTCGGCGACCAAGGCTGGCCTGATTGGCTTTACCAAATCGCTGGGTAAAGAAGTGGCTCAGGACGGAATCTGCGCCAATTGCGTCACGCCCGCTGTGGTGCGCACCAAGATCCTCGAACAGCTCACGCCAGAACAAGTCGACTACATGACGCAGCGCATCCCGATGCGACGGACCGGTGAGCCCGAAGAGATCGCCGCTGTTGTCCATTTCCTGGCCAGCCCCGACTGCTCGTTTGTGACCGCGCAAACCTATGATGCTTCTGGCGGACGCGCAACTTACTAATGCCGATTCAACCTTCCGAATACTCAACTACTCCGATTTCTCAGTTACTTATCGAGGCCGGTCGAGGCCGCGTGGGTTTTGACCAGCGACTGATTTCAGCGATCGTTTCACGGGCAGAAGAGTCCGCTACTGCGTTGATCGCCTACGGGAAGAAGCCTCCCGAGAATGCCCGGATGGAAATGGATGAAGACATCCTCAACCTGCTCGCGAGCCTGCCTGGGCCCCCCGCGATGGACTACATCACCGCGCTGTTGCGCGATGGTTACACTGAGCTGCCCTCCAGCCTGGTGAAGATCGTGCAGGAAGCTGGCAAGTCTGCGATCGAGCCTCTGGTCGACGCATACCGGTCGCTTGAAGAGGATAGTTCTGGCGAAGTCGCTTTTCTGTTGGCCGGACTCGGCAAGCAGGATCCAAAGATCATGCAGATCATGCTGGAGCGGCTTGAGTTTGATATGGAAGACGGGGCGATTCTGCTGGGGCTCTATGGGGACAAGGCTGGCATTGCACCACTGGAGAAGTTGCTGGCAGAAGTCGGCAAGAATCGGGAAATCGAATTTGCCCTGGAGCAGTTGAAGCATGCGCCGGAGAGCATTCCCGAGGCAGAGTCAGACTATCTGGTGGACTACCCGGAAGTATCCGGGCCTGAGTTTGAAGTTCTGGAAGATGACGAGATCGTTGAGTTTGCCACGGCTCACGAGGACGAATCGGTGCGCCTGGCTGCTCTTGATGTGCTTGAGGATCTTGAGCTGCCTGTCTCCGTTGTGACGCCGCTGCTGGCACTCGCCGCAGGCCACGACACGGTTCCGGTGCGGGCTGCCGCTTTCCGGGCTCTGGCGCGCTTGAACCAGATTTCAGAAGTACGGGCTGTTGCCGAAGCATCGCTTGAAGATATGAAAACGCCCGCAGCGATCCGCGTGGCCAGCCTGATCACTCTGCTGCCGGAGCATGTAGCGGCCAAGAAAGTTCGCGTGTACATCGAAGAATTTCTCAGTAATCCCACCTCGCGTGCAGACGGCGTGCACGCGATGTGGCGCTCTCGCGAAGCCAGTTACAACACTCGCTTCGGCGCCTTTCTCGACGATCCTGATCTGGCTGTTCGCCGTCAGGCCGTGCGAGGGGCTGGAGTTTGTAGCGACGTTACCGCGATTGGCAAGCTTCGTGAACTGATGATGGACGAAGACCTTCGCAAAGACGCCATCTTCGCCTATTCGATGGCCGTGCCGTCCGATGTGTCGCCATCGCGGATGCGCAGCCTGTATACGCGCATCGAGAAGGAAGCGGGCGGGCTCAATCGGGACGAGACGACTTCTGTTGCGATCGCGCTCGACATGCGCCTCGAAGCAGACGGTAAGGAAGCGATCTTCCTGAGCGAAGTCGAAGCCGCCGACGGCGATCACGACCACGAATAAAACAGGTTCTGCCTGTTTTGATTTGGATTCATCGGCTATTCACCTTTAGAAAATCCGTTTGTAAGACTACACAGTCAGACTTGGGGCGTGAGACTTCCCCCACAGCATCACAAGTACAGAGTGGAATCGATGCCGGCGCATCTCTCGACCGGCGTCTCCCTTCACTCGCATACCAGCCGCTCGCGGGAGACCATGTGCTTTATCCCCCGCTACGTGGACAAGGTACCCTACCTGAGCTGGCGCATTCAGGCGCTGGAAGCCAGATACCTGAATCATCACGGCAGGGCTTTCGACTACGCGCGGGTATGGTGGATGCCGCCACTGGAGCCCAAGGCCGCGTTCGATCTAGAGAGTAGACAGATCGAGAGCCTTGGACTGGATGCCATTGTCAGCTTGAGCGATCACGACAATGTGGATGCTGGCTTTGCCCTGCGGATGTTTGCTGATTGCGCGGGCTCTCCGATCTCAAGCGAGTGGACGATCCCGATTGAAAACAGCTTTCTGCATATTGGCGTGCACAACATGCAGCCTGGCCGGGCGCGGATGCTGCAGGTCGCGATGCAGGAGGTCGCAGCCCGGCCTGATTACTCGTTTGTGGATGCGATGCTCGATGAACTTGGTCGCGATCCGGGCACTTTGATCGTGCTGAATCATCCGCTCTGGGACGAAAACCGGGTTGGAATTGACCAGCACTTAAGAATGCTGGATGGCTTTCTCAGGCGCCACGGCCGCAACATCCATGCACTCGAATTGAACGGCTTGCGTTCGATGGCGGAGAATTTGCGGGTGGAAAATCTCGCAGGAGAGACGGGTCGTCAGCTTGTCACGGGTGGGGATCGGCATGGTTGTGAGCCGAATGCACTCTTGAACATTACGGGCGCGAAATGTTTCAACGACTTTGCTGCCGAGATTCGAGACGGCGCGCCGACGCGATCTTTGTTTATGCCGCAGTACGAGGAGCCGCTCAAGTTACGCCTTCTCCAGGTCACCTCCGACGTGCTGCGCACTTATGAGGATTTTGATGTAAAGCGCCGGCGTTGGTCCGACCGTGTTTTCTTTGACGACGAAGATGGAACCGTACGACGGATCTCAGACGTCTGGAAAGGTAACGGGCCGGACCTGATTGGGCAGTTCGTATCGTTGATGAGCCTGGTGCAATCCCGCCAGGTGCGGGCCGTCTTGCGCTTGACGCTGGCGGGTTGAGTCGATTTGTTTGGTCTTGAAAGCACTAAATGCGGGTAGCATTCTTTACAGATTCGTTTCTTGAGGTTAACAGTGTAGCGCATACCAGCCGCCAGCTGGATGCATTTGCGCGTCGTCGGGCTTTGCCCTTCATGAGCGTACACGCGGGGGAGTCGACCAGTCTCCGGCGTGAGGTCAACCATGTCGAGTTGAGCCTCAAACGATCCATAGCTGGTGTGCCGCTCGATAACAATATGAGCTTCGATTTCGCCTTCATGCGCCATCTCCATCAGGTTCTCACTGCCTTGCGCGAATTCCGGCCCGATGTCATTCACATCACCGGCCCAAGCGATGTTGGAATATTGGGCGCGACGGCGGCAAATCGGCTGGGGATTCCAATTCTGGCAAGTTGGCACACCAATCTTCACGAGTACCTCGGGACACGATTGGGAAGCATGATTCGCCCGTTTGCTGGCGATTCCGTTCGCCAGAAGCTGGAAGCACTGACTGAGGCGAGAACTCTCGACGCCTTGGGTCTCTATTACTCGATGGCCATGCTGCTGCTTGCGCCGAATATAGAGTTGCGCACGATGCTTGAGAAGAAGACCCATCGCCCCTGCCAGTTGATGCACCGGGGTGTTGATCGGGATCTCTTCAATCCAAAGCGGCGGACCCGACGCGACGACACGCTGGTACTTGGGTTTTGCGGACGGCTGCGACCAGAAAAGAATGTCCGCTTGCTGGCACGCGTCGAAGAGATGCTCCTTTCTGAAGGTGTGCGCAATTACCGCTTTCTGATCGTTGGCGACGGCAGTGAGCGGGAATGGTTGCAGCAAAACATGAAGTCAGCAACACTGCCGGGGGTGTTGCGAGGCGAGAAATTGGCCGAGGCCTACGCGAACATGGACGTGTTTCTGTTTCCAAGCTGGACCGACACCTTTGGCAATGTCATTCTCGAATCGCTGGCGAGCGGGACGCCGTGCGTCGTGAATACGGGCGGCGGGCCGAAGTTCCTGATCGAAGATGAAGTTACCGGGATGATTGCTTCGAGCGATGCGAAGTTTATCGGAGCCGCAGTGTCGCTAGCGCGAAACGCGACGCATCGGCAGCGGCTGAGAGAAGGCACCCTGCAATCGCGATTTGTGCAGAGTTGGGACGATGTGTTTGAACGGCTGTACCGGTCTTATGCTGCATGCGCCGCGTTGGCGGAGACGGGGCTGGTCGCGTCGACGGCTGCCGGGCGCTGAGGGTCTCGAGACCGAAGTGCCTTGATCGCCTCAAGGACAAGCATCGGGATCGCGCCCAACCCGAGAAGGGCGAGGCAATCGCCGATTGGCATGCCGGGACTCTTCAGAAACCGGCCCAATGCCGTCCCCTCTTGGCTCCAGACCTGCATCATCAGGGACAGTCCAACGACAATGACTAAACTTTTGTTGGAGAAGAAGTCGATGCGCCAGATTGGTTTCGTTTCACTGCGTACACCAAAGGACCTTAACAGTTCGGCAAATACCAATACGGTGAACGCCGAGGCGCGCGCCAGTTCAAGGGTCCCTGTTTTTAGGAAGTAGAAGTAAACTGCAAAGGCGACGCCAGCAGTAAGGATTCCAGTCAAAACCATTGTCTGGAGAAAGCGGCGATCCGTGATGTTATCCGACTGCGGACGGGGGGCACGCTTCATCACGTCGGGGCTCACTGGATCGGCTGCGAGACAGAGAGCGGGCACGCCGTCAGTAACCAGGTTGATCCAAAGTAGATGGATCGGGAGAAGCGGGGAAGGCAGGCCTGTGGCCACTGCAACAGTCATCAGTAACAGCTCACCGGTATTTCCTGCCAATAGAAATTGGAGGGTCTTGCGGATGTTGTTATAGATGCCGCGCCCTTCCTCGACAGCCGCGACAATGGTGGCGAAGTTGTCATCCGTAACGATGATGTCCGCCGCCTGTTTGGTGACCTCAGTGCCCGTTTTTCCCATGGCGATGCCGACGTCAGCGCCCTGGATTGCCGGGGCATCGTTGACGCCATCGCCGGTCATCGCGACGGTGGCACCGTTGGCTTTTAAGGCACGGATAATCCTAAGCTTGTGCGCAGCCGTGACGCGGGCGTATACCGAGATTTCGGGTGCTCGCCGCTGAAGATCGGCGTCGGTGATTTTATCCAGTTCCGAGCCAGTGACGGCTGCCTCAATCGAGGCGATGTTCAACTCTCTGGCAATGGCGGCAGCAGTTTCCGGATGATCGCCAGTGATCATCACGACCTGAATGCCAGCACTGCGACAGGTGGCTATGGCGGTTTTCGCTTCCGGTCGTGGCGGATCGTACATTCCGGTCAACCCGACAAAGACCAGGTCTCGCTCGACGCTGTCGGCGGTGCCGGAGGCAGATGCGTCATCAAGATCACGATAGGCGGAGCCCAGCACCCGAAGCGCTTGGGCAGTCATCGTGGAGGTTTGTGCAAGAATGCGTTGTCTTTCTGGATCGGCCAAGGCGATGATTCCGGCTGGCATGTAAACATGCGTGCATCGCTGCAACAGCAAGTCAGGCGCGCCGTTTATGAGCGCGCGCAGCGTTCCGTCGGGCATGCGGCGGATGACGGTGCTGCGTTTACGGTCTGAGTCGAAGGGCAATTCGCGCTGCTTCGGCATATCTTTTTCGATGCGCACCTGGTCAGCACCCGTCTTTGTGCCTGCCACCAGAAGCGCTCCCTCTGTCGGGTCTCCGACGGTCTTCCACGCGCCTGCTTCTTGCACCAGATGGGCATTGTTGCAGCCCAGCAAAACGGTTGCAAGCTGCAGCAGTGGCAGCGCATGCGGCCCATCCGCTTTGCTGCCCGCAATACGGACTTCGCCCTCTGGGGCATAACCCTGACCCGTCACCTCATAGCTTTGCCCAGCAACATAAAGAGCGCGTGCGGTCATCTCTCCCACTGTCAATGTGCCGGTCTTGTCAGTACAGATCACGCTTGCCGATCCCAGAGTTTCAACGGCAGCGAGCCTGCGTACCAGAGCGCGGCGCCGCGCCATTCGGGAGACGCCGAGTGAGAGTGCGACCGTAACCACGGACGGCAGCCCTTCCGGCACGGCGGCCACAGCGAGGCTGACTGCGGTCATGATGAGTTCGAAAAGTTCGACTCCCCGAAGCAATCCCAGCAAAAACAAAAGCGCAACGACACCCAACGACGCCCAGATGAGGATGTGTCCCACTGCGTCGAGTTTCCGTTGAAGTGGCGTTTCTGGATCGGCAGTTGCCTCGCCTATGAGGCCCGCGATATGCCCCAATTCCGTCTTCATTCCCGTAGCAACCACGACGGCGCGAGCAGTGCCAGCGGCAACGCTGGTACCGCTGAAAACCATGTTTGCTCGGTCTGCGAGAGGAAGGTCGGCTTGATCCAGGGTTCCGGGCTGCTTAGAGACGGACTCCGACTCCCCGGTCAGAGCAGACTCAACGCACTTAAGCGAAGCTGCCTCCATGAGAAGGCCGTCAGCGGCGACGAGATCACCAGATTCGAGGGCGAGTATGTCACCTGTGACGACTTCCGAGGCAGGAACCGAAATGATCTTACCGTCGCGGCTTACCTTTGCGAAAGGGGCAGTCATCGTTTTGAGCGCGGCGATCGATTTTTCGGCGCTGTACTCCTGATAGAAGCTGATCACGGCGTTGAGCAGTACGATGGCGAAAATGGCGAGTGCATCGAACGCATCGCCCAGCACAGCCGAGAGAGCGCCCGCCGCGATGAGAATCCAGATGAGAAGGCTCTTAAACTGGCCGAGGAAGAGCCAAAGCAGCGAGACTTGCTTGGCTTCTTTCAGCTCATTGGGACCATCAGCCTTAAGGCGTTGCGCTGCGTCTTGCGCTGTCAGTCCATCCGTTGCCGCACCGAGTTGCTTGAGGACTTCCCGCACATCTCGGCTGTGCCATTGTACTGGGCGGGGAGTGTCTGAGCGCGAATCTGGTGCGGGCGGTGTCATCTGTGTCGCTCTGTAGGCCTTTAATACGGGACGCCGGACGGAAGCGTATCGCTACCAAAAGCGCGCTGAATGTTTACTTGATGAAGACAACACCGACCGCCTCGCCGACAAATAGCGTTCTGGCCGTGTCTGCCTCGATAGCCGCCGAAACAGATCGCTATCATGATAGGCATGCTTGCGCCCGTTCTCCTGCTTATCGTCAATTTTGCCGCCGCTACCACTCCCACCTTTCATAAGGACGTCCTGCCGATACTTCAGGCTCGCTGCCAGGGCTGCCACCGGCCGGGCGAGATTGGGCCGATGCCGCTTCTTACCTTTGCCCAAACGCGACCTTATGCCAAGGCGATCCAGGCCTCGACTGCTGCGAAAAAGATGCCGCCCTGGTTTGCCGAGCGCAGTTCGCACACCCTGGCCAATGACCCCAGCTTGAGCGAGGCTGAGCTCAACACGTTGGCCTCCTGGAGCGCCGCTGGCGCCCCTGAAGGCAACCGCAAGGAAGGTCCCGAACCCAAGTCATTCACCAGTGGCTGGAACATCCCGACGCCTGAACTGGTCCTGGAAGCACCCAAACCCTTTGAGATTCCCGCCACCGGCAGCGTCGAATACCAATACGTCGTTCTGCCGCTCAATTTGACAGAAGATCGCTGGATCCAAGCGGCCGAGGCCCGTCCCGGTGATCGCACCCGTGTTCATCATTTTGTCGTATTTGTCCGCGAACCGGAGTCGAAGTGGCTGCGTAATGTCGCTCCCGGCGATTACTTTCAACCCAAGCGCGCTCCTGGCCAGAAGGCCAGCATCGACACTGGCGGCGCTGGCGCTGAGGTGCTGACGTCTTACGTCCCTGGCGACGGGCCGCCGCAGCTTAAGCCCGGCCAGGGCTATCTATTGCGCGCTGGCAGCGACCTCGTGATGCAGATCCACTACACCCCCAACGGCACGGCGAGTGTTGACCGATCCAAGGTTGGAATCGTGTTCAGCAAGATGCCGGTGACTGAGCGGATCACGCTGGTGGCGGCCTCGAATGCGGCCTTCAGGATTCCGGCAGGCGCAGATGCCCACAAAGTGGTCGCGTCTTTCACCTTTCGCAACAACGCTCGGCTGCTCAGCCTTTCCCCGCACATGCACTTGCGCGGCAAGGCCTTTGAGTACCGCTTGATTCATCCCGATGGACGCGTCGAAGAGCTTCTCAAGGTCGATCCCTATCGGTTTGACTGGCAGTTGGACTACGATCTGGCGCAGCCAATCGACATGGTTGCGGGGATGAAAGTCGAATGCACCGCTTGGTTCGATAACTCTCCCAACAACAAGTTCAACCCCGATCCAAGCGCCGAAGTTCGCTTTGGCGAGCAGAGTTCCGACGAGATGATGGTTGGGCAGTTGGTAATCGGAATCGATGCCACCTACAAGACGCGCTCGGACTGGATGATGAACCGCAAGCCTTAGCTATCTTTCTTGGCGGGCGAGGCAGGCGCGCTGGCGGGGGTGGAAGTCGAAGTCGAAGCGGACGAGTCGCTTTTGGATTCAGACTTAGACTCGCTCTTGGAATCTGATTTCGCCTCGCTCTTGCTTTCGCTCTTGGAGTCACCGGAAGGAGTGTTGGCCGGCTTGGTTGTGCCGCTCTTGGCATAGTCGGTGGCATACCAGCCTGTCCCCTTCAGATGAAAGGAAGGCGAGCTGATCAGGCGCGTTACAGTACCTTTGCCCTTCGTCTCGCAGACTAAACTGCTGGACTGTCCGCAGTTGGTAAAAGGCTCATCACTAAATTTTTGCAGGGCGTCAAAGGTCTTACCGCAGTCCGCGCAGCGGTACTCATAAATGGGCATGTTTCTATTTTCGCAGTGAATGACTAGCGGCGCAGGGCCGCGTCAGGATTAATACCGGCCATCGTCTTGACGCCGTTCAAGAGATCGACTGCCTTCTTCATCAGCAAGTCTTCCTTGGGTTTGTCGTCGGGGGCGTTGGGGATGCCGTCGCCATCGGGATCATCGTCAGGACCAACCATCAGGTCGTTCATCGGGTAGTTGGGCGTTACGCCTGTATCCTGGATCGCCTTGCCATTGGGTGCATAGTATTTGGCGACGCTCAGGATAACTGCGCCTCCATCGTCCAGCGTCAATGCCTTCTTGATCGCGGCATCACCGTAGCTACGCTCGCCAACAACATCGGCGCGCTTATTTTCGATCAGTGCTGCGGCAAATACTTCAGCAGCAGCAGAGGTGCCGCGGTTAAGGATGAGCACAACGGGAAGCTTCCAAATCTGCTTGGCGGCGTCGGCCGTGAAGTTCACGTTTTCCGACCTCTGACCCTTCACACTGCCAATCGCACCCTTTTCGAGAAACCACTGCGCCAGCGTCACGCCGTCGGCAGGGTCACCAGTTGCGCAGTTACGGAGATCAATAACGAGCTTCTTGACGCCTTTGGCAGTCGCAGCTTCCAATGCCTTCTTGACAGCATCTTTCATCGCTCCTTCAAGCGATGAAATCTTGAGCGTAGCGATTCCGTCTGCACCCACGGTCAGCACCGGGGCAGGATAGGCGATCTTGACGCGAGTCAGCGTCAACTTCTCTGGCTCTGGCTTGCGGCTGCGCAAAACCTGGATATCGATAGTTGATCCTTCATCACCCATCAGCAGCATCTCAGCAAATGCCAGGGGCATGTCGCGGCTGGAAATTCCTTTGATCGTCTCGAGAATGTCGCCAGTGTTGAAGCCAGCCTTCTCAGCGGGTGTGCCAGGGATTGCGTCCACTACCGTTACGTAACCAAAGCGGCGGCTGAGCACTAGGCCAACATTTGCCCGCGCAGTACCCTTGGTGGCTTGATATTGCTTATACTGATCGGCATTGAGATAGCTGGCAAATGGGTCAATCGATTCAAGCATTCCGTTGAGTGCGCCCAAGGTGACATTCTTCATGTCGGGCTCTTCCACGTAGTCGCTCTTGATGCGGGTGATGACTTCACTAAAAACGCTAAAGTGCTTGTAGGGGTCGTCACTGTTGCTTGCGCTGCGACCTAGCTTGACTCCCACCAGCAGCAACAGCACCGCCGCTAACGATGAGGAAACAAAGAGAAACTGGAATCTTCGGTTCATAAATATGGCTATCTCCGCACTCTAATGTTATCAGACGAGCGCAATCGCCTTTCGTTTCAATACTTAAGCAGGGATGACCAATTTCGCGGCCTGATTTTATTTGAAACGCGAGATCGCGACGAATTTGCCGTTCGCCGCGCGCAGGTAGTCGAGCGGATTCAGGATGATCTGCACACCACGCTGGCCGGGAGAAACGCTGATCGAGTCGAACAACTGGGCCAGTTCGTCAACAAAGACTGGATAGTCCTTCTTTGCCGCCAGCACCGTGACGCCGCCGCGAATGTACCCCGTGAGCGGCAGGACTTCCTTGAGAGCAACGGGCTCGATTTTGCGGTCTCCGGTGGCGCGGGCGAGGGCCTTCAGGTCCAATTCAGTGTTGGCCGGGATCACCGCCATCGCGATGCCATTGACATCGCCCCGCGTCACCAGGGTCTTGAACACCTGTTCCTCGGGCAGGCCAATCTTGGCTGCCACACTCTCGGCGCTCAAATCGCTCTCGTCGACGGCGTACTCGCGCACGTCATAGCGGATGCCCAACTGATCGAGCAAGCGCATCGCATTCGTCTTCACTGCCACAGCTTTACTGCCACACCTCAGTATCGCCATCAATTACAGTAAGAGGCATGCGCTTTCTGCTTGTGTGTCCTGGGATTTATCGTGATGATGAGCTGAAGTACCTGCCTAAAAAGTAATGCTGCCCGATGCCGCGCTTAAGGCGCTTTTCCTCGTCGTCTTCACGCTGTTGCCAATCATCAACCCGATCGGCCTGGCGCCCATCTATCTGCAGATGACAGCCGGGTGGCCAGACGAGGCACGCAAAGCGATGGCCCGCCGCATCGGCCTCAATACCCTGATGCTGCTGCTTGCGGCTACATTTCTGGGGTCCCTGATTCTGCGCTTTTTTGGCCTCTCGCTCGATGCCGTGCGCATCGGTGGCGGGCTGTTGGTTGCGTCTTCCGGCTGGCGTCTGTTGCGCAGCGAAGACAACTCGCGCATGGATGGCGTCCAGACTGAACCCACAAAAGAACTCATCTCCAGCCGCGCGTTCTATCCCCTGACCTTCCCGCTCACCTGCGGGCCTGGTTCCATTTCTGTGGCGCTTACACTGGGCGCGGGTTTGTTCGGCGACGGCGTGGCGTTGAACGGCTCGGTGCTGATCGCGATGCTGGGTCTGGCGATCGTCTCGGCTGTCGTCTATCTTTGTTACCGCTCTGCTCCTAAACTGGTCAGCCTGATCGGGCACACGGGCAGCATGGTGATGCTGCGAATATCCGCTTTCATCCTGTTGTGTCTGGGCGTACAGATTCTAATGGACGTTGGTTTCAAGCTGGCGCACAACTATCTTCGATAGACTGGCGTCTATGTTTCGTCTCTCTCTGATTGGGTTGCTCGCAGCGCTCTCGCTGGCCGCACAGACAAATGCCGCCAGCCCCCGCATCGAAATCGCGATGAAGAAAATCATCGCAGACCATGAGGTGCCGGGTGCCGTGACGCTCATTGCCAACAAGAAAGGCATCGTGCATTTACAGGCAATCGGTGCAAGCGGGCCTGGCACCGCAGCGCCGATGCAAAAGGACTCAATCTTCTGGATCGCTTCGATGACCAAGCCCATCACGGGCACAGCAATTCTGATGCTTCAGGACGAAGGCAAGCTGAATGTCAACGACTTGGTGAGCAAGTTCATTCCTGAGCTTGGCAACCTCAAGACGCCCTCTGGCAAGGCTGCCAATCTGACTTTGAAGCAGCTGATGACCCACAGTTCCGGCATGCCGGAAGCCACTGACGCCGAAGCCCGGACGGCGCTCAAACTAGCGGACCTGATTCCGTTTTACCTCAATAAGCCAATGCAGTTTGAGCCGGGCGCTAAGTGGCAGTATTGCCAATCTGGCATCAACACGCTGGGTCGGATCATCGAAATCGCTTCCGGTCAGCCCTACGAGGTGTTTCTTGCCAAGCGTCTGTTTGAGCCACTTGGCATGAAGGATACGACATTCTACGTTCGACCGGATCAACTGCCGCGCGTGGTTAGCCCGGTTAGTCGCGACAAGGACGGTTCCTTTCACGTCGCCCGAGTTAGCGTTTTGTTCGATAAGCCGGTGACGTCGACGGATCGCTACCCGGCTGCCAATGGCGGCCTCTATTCAACTGCATCGGATTATGCCCGCTTTGCCCGAATGATTTTGAATGGCGGCAAGCTAAACGGCAAGCGTTATCTCAAGACGGCATCCGTGCGGTTGATGACTTCGATTCAGAGCGGAGAGCTAAAGACGGGCTTTACGCCCGGCAATGGCTGGGGCCTGACCTGGTGTGTTGTTCGCGAGCCCCAGGGCGTCACCGCCATGCTTAGCCCCGGCACACATGGACATGGCGGTGCACATGGTACGCAGGCGTGGATCGACCCCAAGCGCGGCACTGTCCTCATCCTCATGGTGCAGCGGTCAAACTTTGGCAACGGCGACGATTCGGCCGTGCGCCTGGCCTTCCAGCAAGCTGCCCTGGCTAACTAAGAACTAACTAGAGGTAAGACAGCCACCAGTCGCGACGTCTGCGCTTCACACCCTGCCACCAGCGCGACAACGGGTAGAGCAGCGCGACTACAACCATCCATGCGAAGTAGGCCCAAGGCAACGCGAAGCCGTCTCCGACAAAGGCATCCGGTTTGAAGTAAAAGTTGTACACCGTGTTGAACATTCCAGTCAGCGGGCGACCGGTTGCATAATACGTTGCGAGCGCGAGCCCGTGCATGATGTATAAGTGCCCCATGTAGGAGAACAGCGGCACCGATCCAAAGGTTTGGAAGAACTCCGCTGCCGGACCTTTCCAACGGTCGATGAGTGGAATCAACATCAGCACCGTGCCCACGGTCGCGCACACGTACATGAGCGATGGTGGGTATTTTTGCACGGTCATAAAGGACATCACCGTTTTGATCGCATCAGGTTGGGTAGCCCAGGGCAGAGGGTCGCCGTAGAGATTCAGCCCCCTGAATATTGCGAATGTCGCGAGCATTGCCGCGCCCAGGCGATAGAGGATTTGATCCCGATTCAGCGACAAAAATACGGAGCCCAGGCCGTAGCCAAACGCCATCAATCCAATCCACGGCAATACGGGATAAGCAATGACGAAGAGAGGCTTGCCGTGCTGGAGAATCGCCCCCGCCTCATGCAAAAACATCCATAAATTGGACAGCGAGCCCAAGTCCTTGGCCTTGATCGAATCGAGAGTATTGTGTAGCGTGAGAATCGCAAATCCGATCCCAAGCACTACCGATTCAGGCAGCCACACCAGAGCCGAGAGAGCGACCATGGAAATGCCGATTGCCCACATGACTTGGAGAAACGGAAGATACGGAATCGAGAAGGACCAACCAAAGCCGATTACGGTCAGTTCCAGAAAAATGATCCACAGCCCCCGCGTCAGGATGAAGCGAGAGAGCCGCGCCGTGTCCTTGCCTTTCGCAAGCTGAAGCCAAATCGACACTCCCGCGAGGAACACAAAGGTGGGGGCACAAAAATTGGTGATCCAACGAGTGGCAAACAGCAGCGGCGTGGTGAACTTGGGGTCCAGTGGATCGTAGGCCCAGCCGCTTTCGTGAAAGTAGTCGCGTACATGATCGAGAGCCATGATTACGATCACGAGTCCACGCAAGATGTCGAGGGCTTGTATGCGCGTTCCGGGCGAGAGGCGCTGGGCTGTTGGTGTCATCGCAGTGCCTGATTTTAACAGCTAAATCCTACCCAACGGGTAGAAAGAAAAAGATCGTCCCCAGCATGATGTAGACACATAACAACTGCACGCCACCCATCCAATGGCTCACTCCATCTTCCGCCACTTTGCCGGTAATAAAAACGCTAACTACAACTGCCATTACTTCTGCAAGCGTAAATACCAGATCCATTGGTTTGGGCCCAACGAAATAACTCATCACCACCATCAGGGGCGCAACGAATATCGCGATCTGCAAGCTGGACCCGACAGCGATCGAGAGGCTTAGATCCATGCGATTCTTGCGCGCTACCAGGATTGCCGTTGAATGCTCGGCCGCGTTACCAACAATCGCAACAACGATGATGCCGATGAAAACACTCGACATGCCAAAGGTTCGCGCAGCGACCTCGACATTGTGAACCAGAATTTCGCTTACAACAGCGATGGCTGCGGTGGCACCCGAAAGTATGCTCAGGCTCTTGCGCAGGCTCCATACATCACCGGCAGACTCCGGTTCTACTTTTATCGCAAAGTAATGTTTGTGCGTGCGTAGCGAGAACAACAGGCTCAGTCCATAAATGATTAGCAGCAGGATCGAGAACTCCAGACTCAGGTCTTGTTCGACGGCCAATGGTGCCGTGCCGCCGCCTGCCAGAAAGTGGAAGGCCGCAGGCAGTACCAGCGAAATGGCAGCCAGTGTAAGCAGCGTGGTCTGCGCCAGCGCTGCTTTGGCGCTGAAGCGTTGCTCCTTGTACTTAAGACCGCCCGCCAAAATCGACGCGCCCAATACCAGCAGCAGATTGCCGATGATCGACCCCGTCAGCGATGCCTTTACGACATCGTACAGGCCCGCCCTCATCGCACTCAGCGCGATGATCAGTTCGGCTGCATTGCCGAATGTTGCATTTAACAGTCCGCCAATACTCTCGTTCGTCTTAGCCGCAAGGTGTTCTGTGGCCTCTCCGAGCCATCCGGCCAGTGGCAGAATCGCCAGGCACGCGACTACGAAAATCACACTTTGGTTCTCGTAATGACTGAGGTGTAATCCGATCGTGAGCGGCGTCAATAATAGAAGCCAGTTCAAGTCTTGGCCACCTTTCGCACTTTGCGCTTGCGCGCTGAATTTTCTGCGGCCACGACTTCATCCTTCCGTCCCCAGCGGGCCAGCGGATATACCCGCGCATGTCCCGTGGTCAAGTTCCGGATCTCCACCTTCACCAACCCATTGGCGTCGCAACTGTACCGCTCTTCAACCTCGCACTGGCTGGCGCGCTGATTATGGCCCACCGTAATGCTGGACAGCTCGGCAAGGCCTTCCAGTAGGGGATCAAACGGGAACAGGATCTCGTCCCAGTAAGTGATCTCGCCGGCTGGTTGTCTATCGTCGCCAATCCGGGTTGATTCGAGGAACCGGAAATGGCCGATGTTATGCGCCGGATGATAGCTTCGCTTCACCAACAACGGATTATCGTTGGCGGTGGGCAAACTGACGCCCTTCTCAAAGATCGGATCAAAGATGATTCGTCGGCCAAGCTCGGCCTCGCGCCACACGCCAAAGTATTGGTGAAAGCGCTCTCGAAGCGTGTAGCCAGAATCCTGGTCGGCATGGATGGCCAGGCCGATAGCAGTGGCCGCCTGCATATAAGCACTGCGCTTTACCTTCTTGCCATACTGCTCCCGCAATTGCCTCGACACGAGTGGTAACTCACTGCCGCCGCCCGTCACATAGACAGCCTCAACGGCATCAATGCCACCCCATAAAGCCAGCAGATCGCCAGTGGCATGGGTTGTTTCGGCAACCAGTGGCCAGGCCCGCTCGTAGAAATCAGCGACCTGAACCACCGTTCGGCCACCTTGGTCGAGAATGCCATCAAAATCGATTTCGATCTTGCGTGTGTTCGGGTGCAGCGATTCTTTCTTCTCACGGCAGACTTCGATCAGTTGAAACCATTCGCGTTGATTGAGGCAGCTGGTGTCGGACCCAACGCTTTCGAGAGCCATCTCTGCCAGCACCAGATCAAACTCATCACCGCCAAGGGTCGAGATCCCCTCGCTGGCCAGAACACTGCGCTCGCCCTCGCTCATCGCCACGATCGAGGCGTCAAAGGTACCGCCGCCAAGATCGTAAACCAGAATTCGATCCTTCGTCATCTTGTTGCGATGACCAAATTCGATCGCAGCTGCAGATGGCTCATTCAGCATCGCCAGCACATCAAAACCAGCCAGGCGAAAAGCCTCGGCAGTAAGAAATCGCTGGTTCGAGTTTGCGTGAGCAGGGATGCCCAGGATGGTCTGTAGGGGCTCGTCTGGCTCAAGCGTCAAATTAGAAGCGTTGAGGATTGCAGCTTTCAGTGCGACCGCCAGCCCCCGGTACAAGTCGACGGCGGCAAAGCGATGCGGCCCGACACTGATCGGCGTGTCGGGCCCAATTTCATTCAGCAATCGTTTGAGGCTGCGGATGGTCGTCCATCCCGGCTCTGCCTGGCGTGACCAGGCTTCCCACCCAAATGCGCTCTGCGTCTTGGGGTCGTCACCAAAGGAGGCCAGGGCAGGGAACCAGTCCCTGCTGGCACCATCGGGACATTCAAATGCCACCAGCGGATAGTTGCCCCGATCCGCTATGGAAACGACGATTCGCGTCGTTCCAAAATCTACGCCCAGCTTCAAGGCGCTAATTGCTCCATAGCTCTATGATAAGTGCGTCAGGCCGCTAGTTGGGTAAAGTCGTCCCGCAAAACATCGCTCACTTCGATACCCTGATCATGGCGCTCCTGACAACGGATGCATCGCTTGGCCCAAGGTACGGCTGCCAAGCGGCGCTCGGCAATCGGATTTTCGCAGTCGATACACACGCCGTATTCACCGGACTCAACTCGACCCATCGCGTCGAGGATCTCTTTTACCTTCGCCGAGCTTAAGTTCATCCGGGCCGCCTCAAGATCGCGGTCAACGATGTTGCGCGTTAGCTCGGTCTCTTCGGACACATTCTCGATCTTCAGCGCGTCGCGGCTCCGAAGCGTACCTTGCATCTCATCAAGTTTTTCTTGCAGAATCTGTTTGGGTGTCATTTGCCAGCCTATGCTTTCTGTGTGGCGATCAGGGCCACACCCGCGATCAGTGAAACCGCCCCGGCTATTGGCGGGATCGGTACAGTCTTCTTCGTTTCTCTTGTGATCTGAATCGGGCCAAGATCGACAGCCTTCTCAGTCTTCGTATAAGTAAAACCACCCCAGGCCAAGCCTGCAATGCCGAGGATGATCAGTATGATTCCGATTGTCTTGGCCATGATTAGTTTCCTTTGCCTTCAACCATCAATTCGTTTTTCACTGAAAACACTCCGCTCACGCCGTTGGCGCGGAGATTCGCGATCGTCTTGTCACCCTCATTGCTGACTAAACCGACTAGCGTCACATTTCCGTTCCTCACAATGATGTGAATCGGCGGCACAGCCTGCAGCGCGTAACGGTTTAATGGGGAATCGTCGCCGTACACAGCACGATATGTCGCGATGCGGATGCGGTCATCGTTGGGGGAGGTCGGAAGGATCTCGATTTCGTTCACTACCGTCTCAACTCCGGCAACCATTTTGACGACAGCGGCGGCATCTGACTTGAGGCTCGGACGGGAGACTTGTCCCGCCAGCTTAACCTCTCTCCCCCTTAGGCTGAAGGTCAGATTGTCAAATACGCCATAGTAAGGCAACATCACTAACTCATGGCGTATTTGGCGGACGAGCTTATTCTGTGGCTCGTCCGCTACACCCACAAACAGTGCGATCACTGCCGATAGCAAAGCCGCAATGCTTGTGATTCGCATACTACTTCTTTTCCCAGGTCGAGATGGCGGTGAGCATTTTCTTCAAGGGCCGCGCTGCCGCTGGCGTCACGTTCGATCCATTGAGGATCTCTTCATTCGTCAGCCGCTTGCCATAAAGCTTCGCGTTGTCATCCACGTCTTCGCGCATGGTGGACCCATCGAGAGAAACTCCGGCAAAGATGCCGCGTGAGCGGGAGTAGCCCAGAATTTTAGCCTTCATCACCGCGTCGGTCTCCGCCTGTGCGGTTCGGCCAACCGGACCCGCCATCACACCGGCATTGGCACCCAGCTTGAACTCATTCTTGAGGATGCTGTCTGCACCGCTCTTGTTCATCACCAGTAGTACAACGTCTGCTTCGCCCGCGCCAATCTGCAATCCAAAGCTTCCGCCCTCGATCCGGACTGTTGCCGGGCCTCTCCATCCACCGCTCTCCTTACGGCAAAACAACACACCCTTGCCGTATTGTGCGCCAACAATGAACCCGCCTTTTTTCAGGCTCGGAATGATCGCAACACAATGCGACTTCTCAATCAGGTCTTTCGGGATGCTGTGGTCTCCCGCCTCCATTGCAGCTTTCAAAACATCTTGTGCCGCGCCTAGGCGCTTGTTCGCTTCGGCAACTTCATTCTTTGCACCGAACATCACCGCTGCTGTCAAAATCACTGAAAATATTGGTTTCATTGGATCTCCTGGAATGGAAAGCTATGCAAGTGGGATGCCAAACCCATCGTGTCGCCACCGCCGGTAAAAACTACGCTAATACGGGAAATACGTAATAGGGATCGCTAAAAAATAGAAGAGGCGGCCTGGGCAGCCGCCTCTCCTAACCGCACGATCGACAGAATCCCCGATTTATTGGGCTTTGTGCTTTTTCATGAACTCGTCAACCTGGCGCTGAGCTTCTTCTTTTGCCACGCCATAGCGCTCTTGCACGCGGCCAGCAAGCATTTCAATCTTCCCTTCCGCAACCGTTAGGTCGTCGTTCGTCAACTTCCCCCATTGTTCCTGCACTTTCCCCTTCAGTTGCATCCAGTTTCCGTTTACTTGTTCTTGGTTCATGGCGTTTTCTCCAATTTGAATTTGCTGGTTTGCCAGCGCGCAGAATCCAACTGCAACTACAGCTCCAAACCGAAGCTCTTACTTTTTTACACCGGACCTCTGTATTCATTACCTAAGTTCCACCGATGAATTGGCCCTCAACGTGCTTCCAGAGTTGCCATGAACAAATCAGTTTCGATTTTCCTGGTAGGCCTTTGTGCTGGCGCAGCTGTCGTACTTGCTCTCAGCCCCACAATGCGGCGCGAGGCAATCGATGCTCTCGATTGCGCTGAAGAGGGAAGCCTGAATCATGTGGCCACGCAGAAGAAGGCCATTGTCAACTCAATCGCGGCCGCTAAAACAACATACAACGCAACCATCAAATCAGCCGGTCTTCAAACTGCTCCGATGGAAACTAACTAGCTGAACTACAAGAGAAACGAAACCATGAAAACTTCCTCCAATCTGAAAAAAACCTTTAGTCTGACCTCTGCCGTAATATTACTTGCAGGCATCGCCGCCGCGCAGGCTCCAAACCCAACGCAAACCAATTTGCCCGACGCGGCCAACGGTCCCTATCCGGTGTTCCGCGTCACCGGCGTCAGCCGCAGCGTCAAAGCAATCAATTACAACCACCGCCAGGGTTCAACCGTCGTCGGCTTTGCTGGCACCAGCTACGCGCCAAAGTCCAAAGGCGAGGCCCGTGTCGATTCCCGGACCGGTGCCACCAAGGTCGATGTTTCCTTCGACAAACTTCCTATGGCGCAAACGCTCGGCAACGAGTTTCTGACCTACGTTCTCTGGGCCATCACTCCCGAAGGCCGCGCTGAGAACATGGGCGAAGTCTATCTCGATGGCGATCGCGCCAAGCTTCTTGCGACCACTGAGTTGCAGGCCTTTGGCATGATCGTTACAGCAGAGCCTTACTACGCGGTGACCCAGCCCAGCGACATGATCGTGATGGAGAACATTCAGATCAGCAAGGAATCTGGCTCCACTTCCGGCACCATTGGGCCAATCGAGACGAAGTTCGAACTCCTCGAAAAAGGTGTTTACAACACCCTGCTCCCGGTGGCTGATCGAAATCTCACCAAGAATGATCGGTCTGATTCACCACTCGATCTAAAGGAAGCCCGCTTTGCCATGGCAATCGCGACAGCACTCGGCGCTCGCTATTACGCAACGGACACAATGAAGAAGGCCGACACGGAACTCTATAACGCCGAAGCTTTCTGGAAGTCGACCAAAGACAAAAAGAAAGTGCAGAGCCTGGCACGCAATGTAACCCAACTTGCCGAGGATGCACGTCTCATCACTGTCAAGAATCGTCAGCAGGAAGATCTGGCTGCCGAACGTCTACGCGCCGAGCAGAAAGTTACTGCTGCAAACCAGGAAGCCGACATGGAAAAGCAGCGCCGTCAGAAGGCTGACGACCTGAAGGCGCAGGCCGATTTGGATCGCGCTGCCGCCCAACGGGCCGAAGCGCAGTCCGCCGCCAACGCCGAGGCTTCTCGCCTTGCCGCTAACGAACAACGCGTCCAGGCTGACATTGCCCGCTCTCAAGCAGAGCAGGCTAAAGCTCAGGCAGAGCAGGCCAAGCTCGAAACCGACAAAGCCCGTGCTAACGTCCTCGAAGGCCAGCGCGAATTGGATGCTCAACGAGCCGCTGCCAACCTCGACCGCCAGCGCCTTGAGGCCGAACAAGCCCGCATTCGCGCTCTGGCCGATCAGTCCGAAATTGCTCGCCAGAAGGCCGAGACCGAAAAGATGGAACTGCGTGAGGAACTCCGCAAGCAGTTCAATCTTATCCTCGAAACACGCGACACCGCCCGTGGTTTGGTCGTCAATATGTCCGACGTTCTTTTCGATACCGGAAAGTACACGTTGCGCGTCGCTGCCCGCGAAAAGCTTGCAAAGATCTCTGGGATCATTCTGGCTCACCCTGGCTTGAAGCTGAAAGTGGAAGGCCATACCGACTCGGTCGGCGGCGAAGAGATGAATCAGTTGTTGAGCGAGAATCGCGCCCGATCAGTCCGCGACTTTCTTCTCAAGCAGGGCCTGTCGGAATCCGCAGTCGAATCCAAGGGCTTTGGCAAAGCGAACCCTATCGCAGACAACACTACATCAGCTGGCCGCCAGCAGAACCGCCGTGTCGAGATGGTTGTGTCCGGTACGATCATCGAGCGAACGCTCACCATCACTCCCAATACTCAGAACTAACATTTGCCACGTTCTGGCCCCGGGATGCTTTCAGACAGCATCCCGGGTTTTTTTTTACGTGTAACACTAGAGAGCGATGAAAGTTCTCCTAGTTGAAGACGACGAGCACCAGCGCGAGCGCTGTGCCTCGCTGATCTGCGCGCAAGGGCACGACATCGAAACGGCATTCGATGGGCAGGATGGCTTGGAGAAGGCAGCCACCTTCAATCCAGACATCATCGTCACGGATCTACGCATGCCGCGCCTGGACGGTTTTGAACTTCTCAAAACCCTTCGCAATGCTGGCAACTTGCCACCTACGATTGTCTTGACCGCTTTCGGTAGCGTGGAGATGGCGATTTCTGTCGTCCACGACCTGGGCGGTTTTTGGTTTCTGGAAAAGCCGGTAGATGGCAAAAGTCTGCAACTACTGATTGATCGGGCTGCCACCCACGGTCGATTAAAGAGCGAAATCGTTGAACTTCGCCGCCAATTGAGTTTCCAGGGTTCCATCGGCGAAATGGTCGGCAAGAGCTCGCGCATGCAGGAGATCTTCGCACTCATCCGCCAGGTCGCCCCCAGCAACGCGCCCGTTCTGATTACTGGCGAAAGTGGCACCGGCAAAGAACTGGTGGCCCGCGCCATTCATGAGCTTTCGCGCCGCGCGGACAAGCCCTTCATTGCGATTAATTGTGCCGCACTGCCGGAGTCACTCATCGAGAGCGAACTCTTTGGTCACGAAAAAGGCTCCTTCACCGGGGCTGTCGACCGCCGTATCGGTTGCATTGAACAAGCCGCTGGCGGCACACTGTTCCTCGATGAGCTTGCTGAGATGCCGCTGCCGGCACAAGCAAAAATTTTGCGCGTGCTTGAGGATTACACGCTGCGCCGCATCGGTGGCCGACAGGACATCAAGGTCGATTTCCGAATCGTTGCCGCCACCAATCGCGACCCCAAACAAGCCATCAAGGATCAACGTCTGCGTGAGGACCTCTACTACCGGCTGGACGTCTTTCACATCGAACTTCCTCCGCTTCGCGAACGCCGTGAGGACATCAATTTGATTGTCGAGACATTGGTCACGCGCCTCAATCCCAAGCACGATACACGGATTGCCGGCTTCGACCCCGCAGCGCTCTGCCTGCTTCACAGCCAGGAGTGGGGTGGCAATATCCGCGAGCTCCGCAACGTGGTGGAGCGGGCAATGATTATCGCTGGTGAAGGTATTGTGGAAATCCACCACCTCTGGCTTCCCAATGCTGCGCCCAGCACCCAGGTGCCAGCTGGTTTCCAATCGACGGCAACCAACCCCGGCGAGGCCCTTCTGAACGTCCGCGTTGGCAACACCATAGATGAGGCCGAGCGGACGCTCATTGAGGCAACTCTTGGGCATACGCGCCAAAATAAGACGCGCAGTGCAGCGATGTTGGGCATAAGCCCCAAGACGCTCCACTCCAAAATCAACCAGTACCGTGCGCAATCAGACCAACCAGATGCTGACAAATTGTAACTCCCGCCACCATACTCTTACGATTCGTTAGGGTTATCTGCTCAATTGAGCCTGGTTTTTGACGCTGCGCCTTTGGCCTTTCAAGTGCTCTTATTTTGGACATCACCAAGAGGTGCTTATTAGGAGGAATTGAACATGCTATGGACAGTTTTTGTAGTTTTAGTGGTGCTCTGGGCGTTGGGTATGGTTTCGTCGTATACCGTCGGCGGCTACATCCATTTATTGCTGCTTGCAGCGATTGCTGTTGTGCTGATCCGTGTAATTCAAGGCCGTAATCCCATCTCGTAAGGGAATGGCCGATGCCGAAACCAGTCACACTACACACTTGCACCTGCTAACGCGAAAATCCCGGCGATCAGAGTCCGGAAAAGTTACCGCGATTGTCGCTGCCCACGATACGCGCTGGGTGTGGATAGCAAGTTTCGCTTTCCTGGCGGCTGCGGTGCTTGCATCCTCTAACTTTCGCGATCTGAACGACATCTTCCCTCGCATCGTTGCTAACCGCCAAGCCTTTGCTCATTTAACAGAACTTTTTGCCATTACGCTAGACGCTGAGACCGGCCAGCGCGGCTATGTAATGACGGGTGATAAGCAATTCTTGATCCCCTATACCGAATCGCTACAGCGATTTGAGCAGGCTCACGCCAAATTTCGTGCAGACTATCTCTCGCTGAATGGCAATCGCGCGCTGCTGGATGCCTTCACTGTGGGCAGCAGGCAGAAATTCGCTGAAATGGAGAAGACCATCGCGGCGCGCGACAATCGGGGCGTAGATGCAGCGCTCGAGATTGTCCGGTCCAGACGCGGCCAGACGTTGATGAACACGATGCGCGGTCAGGTGCGACAAATCTCGGAGGAATTGGGTGTCGCCCAGGACCTGAACCTGTTGGAAGCTCAGCAGCGCGGATTCCGGGTTTTCATCGGCACCATCATGGGCTTGGCAGTCCTGTTCGGCTCCTTCCTGTACGCGCATTCTTCGCTCAAACGCCAGACAGCGCTTGCGGTGGAAGCAAGCCGCGCCAAGAGCGAGTTTCTGGCCAGCATGAGCCATGAGTTGCGCACGCCGCTCAATGCCATCCTGGGCTACAGCGGCTTGATGAAAGAACAGGCGGAAATTAGCGGCTTGCAACAATTTGTCCCGGATATTGAGCGCATTGAGATTTCAGGCAAACATTTGCTTTCGCTGATCAATTCCATCCTTGACCTGTCGCGAATTGAGGCGGGCCGCATGGATCTCAACATTGAGGAATTCGCGCTGGGTGACCTTGCTGAAGAGTTGCGTGTCCTGGTTGCGCCGATGATCGCACAACGCAAAAACCAATTGCACATCGAATTGCAAAGCCCCAATATTAGGCTCTGCACCGACCGCGAAAAATTGAAGCAGTCGCTCGAAAATCTCCTCTCCAATGCAGCCAAATTTACCCAGAAGGGCCACATCTGGTTGCGCGCAAAAGAGTCCCTCAATGGGGGAAGGGCCTCCCTGGTCATATCCGTCTCCGATACGGGCATCGGTATGACTGCTGAACAGTCCACGAAGATCTTTGACGAATTCGTCCAGGCCGACTCAAGTATTGCGCGCGAGTATGGCGGCTCCGGGCTGGGGCTCACCATCACCCGGCGCTTCATCGATCTCATCAATGGCACCGTGCGGGTGGAGAGTTCTTTCGGTAGCGGGTCTACCTTTAGGGTGGAGATCCCGCTGTCCCTTAAGGCCGGTGAACTCGATACGCCTTCAACAAATCAAGCGGCGCGCAATTGTCAGTCGATTCTCGTCATCGACGATGACCTGCAAGTGGTCGATGTCCTACGGCGGATGTTGACCCGCGAGGGCTACGACGTGCAGTCCTCCAAGGACGGAATTGAGGGCCTGCAGCGAGCGCGGGATACGCAACCCGACTGCATTATTCTCGACATGATCCTGCCCGGTCGCGATGGCTTCCAAATCCTCGCTGAGCTCAAAGCTGACCATTCCACTCGCGACATTCCCGTGATCCTGATGTCGATGCAGGAGTCCCAGGAAAAAGGCTATCGCCTGGGCGCAGTCGATTTTCTTTCCAAGCCTGTGGATCGGGTGCGACTGATTGAGTCCCTCGAAAAACATTGTCCGCATGGTGTCTCAAAATCAGTTCTGATTGTCGAAGATGACGAACTGACACGCACAACCATCGAGCGTTCAGCCGCCACAGCTGGCTGGAAGGTCCACAGCGCAGAAAACGGCATCGCTGCGCTTGCCGTTCTCCGCACGGTCGGCTTTCCCAGCATCATCGTCCTCGACCTGCTGATGGCGGAAATGGACGGTTTCACCTTTCTTGAGCATCTGCGGGACCTCGATCAATTCCGCCACGTCCCGGTGATTGTAGTCTCCTCAAAAGACATCACACCCGAAGACCGACTCCGTATGAACGGTCGGGTTGTCGAGCTGATTCAAAAAGGCGATTTTAATTTGGGTGCCCTCTCCCAGGAAGTCTCGATGCGGATCAACCGCTATGCGCATCAAAAGGATAAGAAGGTTTAATATGAACCCGGAATCACAAAAAATTCTCATCGTCGAAGACAATGAGATCAATCTTGACATGCTCGAACGGAGACTGCGCTTTCGCGGCTTCCAGGTGGATTGCGCCGCCGATGGCGTGGAAGGAATCGAAAAAGCGCTCTCCGGTAAACCAGATTTGATCTTGATGGACATGAGCCTGCCGCGTAAGAGTGGCTGGGACGCCACGCGCGAATTGAAGGCCAATCCCATCACCAACTCGATTCCCGTAATCGCCCTCACGGCCCATGCACTCAAAGAAGATCGCGCGCGGGCGCTTGATGCTGGCTGTGATGGTTTTCATGCCAAACCAGTTGAGATGGACGTGCTGATGACTCTGATGAAAGTACATCTGCCAAAATAAGCTAGCGTGCAGATCTCTCAAACCCAACTCGCTGAGTTTCGTCATCGTGTCCGATCAGAGTTGAATCAGATTCTCGGCTACGCCGAACTGCTCAGCATTGATCAGGCCGCCGACATGCCCGATTCGAGCATCGCACTCCTCACCGAGATCCAAACCTCGGCCCGTTGCATTCTACACACTTCCCAACTCCTGTTTGTCGGTGACCGTCTTGATGAAGCAGACTTGCGCAGAAGAGCTCGCGATGCGATGTCCAATACACTGGACAGCATGGAGCGACAGATCGCTGCCTTGCTCAATGAACTCCCCTCGGCATTCCTCGCCGACCTCCAGCGCATTCAATCCGCATTCCTGAGCCTGCGTGGATTGCTCGATCAGCCAATCGGTGAGTCGGCGAGACTCAAGCGCTCTTCGGTCGCCTCCATCGATCTTCACGAGCCTTATTCCGCTTTCGTGCCCCAACAGCTATTGATCGAAGGTCGACTTTTGGTGGTCGACGACAGCGAGGCGAACCGCCAGTTGCTCGAGCGCCAGTTGACCGACCTGGGACTGCATGTGGAGGCTGTCGATTCTGGCGAAGCCGCTCTTGAGGCCTTAGCTCGGGCCAATTTCGACTGCGTTCTTCTCGATATGATGATGCCCGGCATGAATGGGCCCGAAGTGCTCAGCGCACTTCGAGAAAACACCAGTTGGTCCAATATTCCGGTGGTCATGTTATCGGCCCTCGACGAGTTGGGGCAAGCCGCCAGCTGCATCGAGCTGGGTGCCGCCGATTACCTCATCCGCCCAGTAGAACGCTCCATCCTGCGTGCCAAAATCTATTCGACCATCCAGAAGAAATACCTCTATGAGGATTGCCAAAAACTCAGTCTGAAAGTTGAGGCGAGTAACGAGGAGCTGAAGCGTTTCATGATGGTCGCCTCACACGATCTGCAGGCGCCCTTGCGTTCGCTGGAGGCGAATCTTTCCGGCATCGAGTCTTCGCAATTACCTGCTGCGGCAAGGCTATTGGTCAGCGAATGCACCAGCCGTTGCCAGCGGATGTCGTCGATCGTGCAGGATCTGCTGATCTATGCGCGCCTCGGTCAGGTGGATCCCTTTGTCGAAACCATCGAGCTCAATTGGGTATTGTCGGAAGCCATGGCAAATCTGCAGGAAGCCATCGGCGCCAGCGGCGCTGAGATCCGACTCTCGCCTTTGCCGCGCATCGATGCGGACTTCAAACAGATGCTCTACCTGTTTCAGAATCTTCTCGCCAACGCGATCAAGTACGCTGGCAAACCTGCGCCGCAAATCTCAGTTGAGGCTGAAGAGCGCGAAGACTCCCACCTGATCGCCGTGCGCGACTCAGGCGTGGGGATCGAAGAAGGACAATGGCACCGTATCTTTGAGCCCTTTCACCGTCTGCACGGCGACACCATCCCCGGCAGCGGCCTGGGCCTCGCCATCGCCAAACGTACAGTGGAACAGGCAGGCGGAAAAATCTGGGTCAACTCCCTGCCAGGTGCCGGTTCCACCTTCTATCTGACGCTGCCCAAACTCTAGATCGAGTTGACGCCCGAGGCCAGAAATCCGCCATCGACAGCGATGCTCTCGCCGCTCATAAAGCTGGCTGCATCGCTCGCTAAAAGAACGCAGGCCCCGATCAATTCTTCCGGCCTGCCAAAGCGCTTCATCGGTGTCCGCATCAGAAATTCACGACCGCGCTCCGTGCCGTTGAGCAACGCAGAATTCAACTCAGTCGGAAAAACGCCCGGCGCGATGCAATTCACATTGATGTTGTCCACGGCCCACTCCACCGCCAGCGATCGCGTCAAGCTCAGCACGGCCGCCTTCGATGCACAATATGCCGTCACCTGCGTCAGCCCGACAAACGAGCTCAGGCTGGCAATGTTGACGATCCTGCCCTTCCCACTCGCCTTCAGCGGTGCATAGAAACTCTGGCAGGCCCGCAGCATGCCGGTCACATTTACGTCCATGATGCGATTCCATTCCGCCTCTTCCACATCTATCGTCGGCTTGCGAAATGTCTGTCCAGCGGCGTTCAGCAGAATGTCAACGCCACCCAACTCAGCCACAACGGCGGCGCACAATTCATCTAGACTCGCCCTTGACCCCGCGTCGCAAGTCTTGCGAATGGTCTTGCGCCCCAACGCCTCAATCTCAGCGCAGACTTCCAGTATGTTAGCTTCGCGACGCCCGGTCGGGACGACGTCCGCGCCGGCCTTTGCCATGCCAATTGCCAGCGTCTTGCCAATGCCGGACGTGCCGCCAATCACCACCGCGCGTCTGCCGCGTAAATCAATTCCTTGGATCTGTGTTTCAATCGCCATTAGCATTAGTGTATGCGCTCACCGGTTGTTTCAGAAATCCTAAAGCGCAAAACTGGCGCAGCCTCCTCCGGCTCCAAGCTCGGTCTGGTGATCGAGGGCGGTGGCATGCGCGGCGTCTACTCGGGCGGCGCATTGAAAGCGCTTGCCGATCTCGGCTTGCACACCGCTTTCGACGCGATCTTTGCTGAGTCTGCAGGCGCCATCAATGCCTGCTACTTTCTCAGCAATCAAGTCGATTTAGGGCTGAGTATTTATGTTGAAGATCTTACTTCGCTGCGATTCTTCAACCCCTTGCGGCTGGGGAGCGTCCTCGATGTCGGCTTCCTGATCGAAGAGGTTGTCGCTCACCGCAAGCCGCTCGACATTGCGCGGGTTCTTGCCTCTCCAACACACCTGCACGTTGCCCTCACGAATGCCCTGGACGGCAGTCCGCATATGATCGACACCCGCATCACGCCACATTCGCTGTTAACAATTCTCCGCGCCACTGCCATCATGGTGCCGCTCTACAACGAGCCCGTTCTACTCGATGGCGTGCCCTATGTCGATGGCGGCATCGCCAACCCTCTCCCGATCCTTTCCGCGATGCAGGCGGGCTGCACCCACATTCTGGTTCTGCTCACACGGCCGCGCTCATTCCGCATCCGCGAATTTTCTGCGCCACAGCAAAAGGTCCTGCAGCAAATGCTCAAGCGCTGGCCTGCGGCCTTTCGCCAGGCGCTCCTGCACCATCGCGTACAGCTCTACAAGCAGGCGCGGGCCTTGGCCTTTGGCGAATCCGATCTTTATCCCGACGTAAAAATCACGGTGATTGAACCGGCGCCCGATTCCCCAAAAATCAGCCGCGTCACCCGCTCCGCCCCGGCATTGCGTGCCGCCGTTGAAGATGCCCGTCGTCGGACGCATCTGTTATTTCGGTCCTAATGCGGGCCGAAAAGTAAAAGCTCCAGACCCCCGACGATGCTGCGGCCTGGCATCGAGATTCCCGGGAAATCCTGGTACTTTGTCCCGGTCAAATTTGCGAGCTGCAAATAGGGTCGAACGCGGCCCTTCTGGTAGGACGCAAAGACGTCCCACACCGCATAGGGAGATCGGCCGTAGCGTTCGATCGCGCCCAATCGTGACCGCGCGATAAACCCTTTGCCAAAGCTGGCCTGCCAGCTTGCCACGCCCGAGTGCCGCGGATAGTTGAAGACATACTTTGACTGTGCTCCGTTCAACTGATCTTGCGCTCCATTGAGCCCGGTGTAGCTCAATTCGATGCGATGCCTGCGTGCCAGCGTCGTCCCAATCTGTGCCTCCACTCCCGTGAAGTTTAGGGCCTGAAAATTCGTAGCCCGCCAGATCGCAGTCGGTGAGTAGCGCACGAAATCGATTCCATCACGCTCGCGTCGTTGAAACACCGTAGCCGCCGCTCGAACTCCGCGCCCAAGCTGCAGGTCAACGCCGCCCTCATAGCTCCAGGCCCGTTCCGGCCGAAGCAGCGGGTTGCCTACGTTGGCCGGATCGCGATAGTAGAGATCCGTATAGGTCGGAAGCCGAAACGCATGGCTGACCGAGGCCCGCAGCTTCGCCCGCGACGATAGCCAATACCCTGCGGCAATCGATGGGTTCCAGGAGTGCTGAAAGTTTTGATAAATTTCGTCACGTACCCCCGCCGTGAAAGAGAATCGCTTCAACGCCCGTAAATCATAGGCCACGTAGCCGCTGCTCCGCGCCCGCGAATGCTGTCCTAGATTGTTCGAATCGATTCGATCGGCGATCAGTTCTGCGCCGTAATGCAAAGTGCCCCAGCGTCCCAATTCGTCGCGCCGCCGCAGTGCCGCCTGGTAGGTCTCCACGATATGCCGGTTTGTGTAAACCTGGGGTCGATCACGATACAGAACAAACAGGTCGCTATTGCGGCGATAAGCAAATTGCGCGTCGGTCTTGCGGCCAATCTTTTGTTGTATCGCGGCAAACCAACCTTTTGTCCGCTCCCACGAATTGAAATTCCCGTAAAACTGCTCTGCGCCAAAGGGCCGGTCATTCAAACCCAGCGTTACGCTCGTCCCACGAAATCGAGTGTCGGAGGCAATCGATAGATTCCGGTAATCGCGATTCGGCGCGAAGCCCGTTGAGAAGTCTCGCGCGAAAGTCACATGTTCTGAGAAGTCCTGGCGCACATAGGCCGCGCTCGCGTGTTGTTGCTGCGTTCCCCAATTGCCAAACCCAGTGCGAAGCTTCACCTCGCTGGTCTCCGGTGGCTTCGTGATGATGTGCAGGACACCTGCCGTCGCCTCAGACCCATAAAGGGTTGACCCCGACCCTTTCAATACCTCCACCTGCGAAATCGCCATCAGTGGGATCGGCAGATCCATGCTCAGGTTCGATGTCTGCACGCTGTTCAGCCGCATGCCGTTCCA
>JBBRBI010000042.1:0-47966 GCA_038206015.1 Bryobacterales bacterium
TCATCGGCCGGGGGCTGAGCCCGTAGCCGGTGTGATCGAAGGTGAAAACATCGTACCCGGCATTGGCAAGGGACTCCATCCAACTGTAGTTCTCAAATCCAAGATCAAAGTCGGGGATAGCCGAGATGGTCGCACCGTGCAGGATGAGTGCCACCGGGCGTTGCGCTGGCCCGGTTTTGGCGACCTTCTCCCTCAAAAACAACTCGACCCAGGCACCTGCGTTAGCGGGCACGGTAGAGATGTGCGGAACCATGTAATCCGTGGTCCGGTATTGCTCCGCTGCGGCCATCCGCGCTTGACCGGTCCTCAAGTCCTGCCCATAGGCGCTCGCAACAGCCAGAATGCCAGCACTTACAATAGTTACTGTGGCAATCATGCTTCTAGTATTTGACATCGTGCACTCTCCTTTAGATTTACGAAACAAAGTAAGTGCGGATGAGGACCAACACTACGGTCAACTCAACCAAAATTTCGGCCAAGGGATCGTCACTGCACGTTGATCGTAACTGCCGGTCCAGCCATCCAGGCTGCGCTCACCTGAACCTGGGCGCTTCCCTTAGCCGTACCCGGCGGCACCTCAAAGTTCACCTGGAAGCCATCGGTCGATTTGGGATAGCCGACGGCTGCAAGCAGCTTAGCCGCAGTTCCATTTATCGTTACGGCAACCGGTGAATTAGCCGTCGCCAATGGAGAGGCCGGAAAAGCTTGGCCGGGGTCAACACCTGGACGAGTGGGTCCGAGACCGGTCGCAACCATCACCAGAATCTCCCCCGCTTTTGCCGGATTTGCCGCCGACACCGGGCTAAAATCCGCATGTGAAATCGCAACAATCTGCGGTCTTTCGGCTGGATAGAGAGTCAGGATGTTAGCTCCGGTTCCTCCTCCATTGATGCGGCGGTAGGCAGGGTCTTCAACGAAGGATGCCATGCGGTTGGCGACAGATACCGTTGGGTTTGTGCTTCCGGCAAAACCCCGAACTCCCACAAAGGCCCCGGTGCCCCCTGTGATGACCAGGTTCGCCGCAGTTTGCGACGCGGGTGCCCCAGGAGGCGGCGTACCTCTGGAAAATCCCTGGGCCGTGATCGTGCCGATAGCAACGCCGTCGAGTCCCTGAATCTCATACCAAACGAAGATCAATGCATTCCTCGTCACATCCGCGATGGACTGCCCCGTCGTAACTGTCGGGCCGGTGTTGAGCCTTGTGTAGCGGATGATGTAGGTTCCCTTGACCGGCTGGCCATTTACGGCGACGATGTCCCCAAGGCCAGTACCGTCCTGCAAGGTATTTTGCGGAGCGGACGGCGTTATCGCGGCACTGGTTGCCGCCTTGGTCCCATCGGCGATGTCGTTGTTGTAATTGACCAGGTTGGTTAATTCCAGTTGGAGGATCTGGGGCGTCCCCAGTTGAGCAATAGCGCCTTGGCTGAAGACCCCCATGGAGGACAACAGCACTAAGCAGGTGACGCTGATTCGGTTTCTCATTTTGATCATTTCCTTTCTTTGTAGGCAAGACGAGTAAGAGCCCGTCCCGCTTCGTTGTCGAAGATTTGTCCCGGAACAGATATCGGGACCCGGTTATACAGTGAAGTCATAGTGCGCCGTGCTGCGCGGGAAAACTGCCTCCCGCTAAACGCCAGCTGCCGCCCTGGCACCCATATAACGCCGCAGAGTCATAGATTGCGACCCGTCTCCGATCCCCAGGACCTTCGCCCCCGGATTGATGGAGAGCAGATAGTAGTTCCACACGTTCACCTCTGCGCTGCAAGAAGCAGTGGGAGCCTGGGTGCCGCAAGCCAACGACTGTAGCCTGTTCTCCAGTTGGGCGTTCGGATTGGGGCGCAGGACATGGGTTCGAGTGACGAAGCTGGGGTCCGGGCCGACCAGGGCAGGGGTTCTTTGGGCATCAAGAATCGAAGTAGCGATCAGCTTTCCATCCTTCTCGACAGCGCCGGTGATGACAAAGTCGTCGATAGCAGTTCCTGTTGTTCCATCAGCTCTCGTGACCACGCGGGTGATCGTTCCGCTACCGGTACAAGTCACGTCGTAAGTTCCACGGCTGGTCACGTTGCTAATGGTTCGCTCTCCGGTTGGAGACCCGGCCAAGAGTTGGTTGTTAATTCCCGCGCGGAAGAGATTGCCTTCGCCATCGAGATTCTCTGGCTGGAGCCCCATCGCAATGCTTGAACCGTATCGGACTGTTACCGCGTAGTTACCCTGCAGGCTTTCGTTGGTGTAGCACTGGCCCTGCTTGACATCCGGAAGACGGGTATAGGCGTGGCTGGCGAAAACGCCACCCGGAATCAGCGCAGAGGTGGCTCTGCCCGCGGTTGTAATCTGAGTGGCAATCAGCTTCCCGTCTTTTTCTACTGCCGCCACAATCTGGAAGTCGTCAATTTGGTTTGAGACGACGCCCGTTGAAGACGTGAGGATCCGGGTGACGATGCCGGTTCCGTCACAATTCACGTCAAAGGTGCCCACGTTGTTACCCGTTGAAATCGTTCTTTCGCCGGTCGTTGATCCGGGTGTCGGGACGTTAATCGTGATGGCACGATTCAGTTTGCCATCCGCATCCACGGTTCCTTGGCCCAAAACGAGCGCAATCTGGTTTGCATAATTCGTCATGATGGCCCACGACCCTTGAACGCTCTCCCGCGTGTAACAGGCCGTGCTCTGGGCGCTGGCCGTAGCTGCGCCCACGAAACTGCAAAGCAATGCCATAACTGGCACAATCAATGTCTGATTACTGAACATAAGTTGTTCTCTCCTTGAATCTTGAACTTCGGCGCGAGGCCGGATGTTAAATACTGCACTGCCGCAATTTGAAACGGTGCGACGACTACAACGACCTCGCCCGACTGCGTCAAGCGCGTTGCTGGAGGCGTCATTTGACCACCGCAATCTGACAGATGTTGCTGATCGCGGTTCCAACGGTGATGGAGAAGCTTGAATCACCCGCCGCCATGTCGGCAGGTATGAGTAGGTCCACCTCTCCCACTCCCACATACCCTGGAATCATTCCCGCGAACGTAGGCGTAATCCGCCTACCGCCCATCGATACACCGACGGTTCCCACCGGTAGCGACATGGGCACGGACCGCGATGGCACCCCCGTCGATACCGATGGGTTCACAGGCCCCAAGCCAATCACGTACACGCCAACATAGCGCCCCGCTTTAGCCGGATTACTGGCCGAGTTCAAGTTGCCATCCTGGTTCTGCGCGATGCACCGGTTCCCGTCGGAACTAAACAACCGAGGTGCCAGCGCATTCACCTGGACCGGAAGTGGCGCGCCAACGATCCCGTACGTGACCAACTGGGCAGCCCCCGCGCCCGCCGCCGTCTCGTAGGGGATCTGGCCATTCACCTGTCCCTTGCTCGTATAAGAAAGCGGCACCGCGCGTCCATTGACGCTCACCATGACGCCTCCCAGCGTCGTTGGCAGTGGCCCCGACGTAACGCCCTGTTCGGCACTGGCTGTATTGGTCGTCCCGAATATAGTAAACAGGCTTCCCGGGCTCAGTTCCTGACCAAAGCTCGCCGAATCCACCGGTGCCTGCACCCCGGGGCTCAGGGTGATGTACTCAATGTGGTCCGCCATCGGCAGCTTGATTGGCGTTTCAAAATACTCTGCTGGCTCCGCCTGAGCGATCCTCGTGCCGTTGCTCGCAAAGAAAGTCGCCACTTGCTCCTGCAGTCCCCTGGCAACCGCATCCAAAACTGCAAACGTAGATCCGATTTGCAAATGAATCTGATGCGAGTTCCGCAACGGAAGTCCGGGATTCTTCTCGTAGACCAGGTCAAAGCGGGAATACGTCGTGCTCTTTTCTAATCCGCCCGCTCGCACCAATGCCATCCCGGCGTACATCGGCACTGTCAGGTCCCCCTTCGCGATCTGCACCAGAACCGCTCGCTCGCCCATTCCATCCAGTGGCTTCTTCTGCAGATGCGATACGTAGACTCCTGGATCGCCGGGTTGGCCGCTCCACAACTGCCGGGCGAACACTTCCTGGATCTCCATGGCTCCCGCTACATCATTAATCACCGGCGGAACATTCCGCATCGGCTTGTTGTCGTTAAAGTAAGGCGCAGCCAGCGTCAGCCCACCGATCTGCGTGATCCCCTGCCCATTCAGCAGCGACGGAACCCGCTGTTGCAGAAAAGCCGCCTGAGTGCCCCGGGACGCACCCAGCCGGAACGAATCTGTGCGCGGATAGCCCCCAAACGTAATCGCCCCAGCCCGGACCGCCGGCTCCATCGTCAGGAACATGACTCCATAATTCCCTCCTGCGGAAGTGCCCATGTAGTAAATGCTTCCGCTGTCCATGTCTGCCTTCCCATCGCCATCCACGTCTATTCCCGACTGAATGACTCGTACCAGTTGCAAGAGATCCACCACCGTCTGCTGGAGCCCATTGGTGTGGTTCAGTAGCGCATACGGTCGTCCCGCCGTCAGGTTCCCTTCGTTGGCCCCAATCGCACCGTTCCCGTCCACGTCGATGCCCCGCCCTCCGCTCGGCAGAGTAACTGTCTCACCGCTCATCAACTTGAGGTCCATCGTGCTTAGCGGGCCGTAACCGTGCCCCGGTGCATTAATCGCGATCGTAGCGATTCCTCGTTTGGCGAGAATCGCGCTGAAAGTATACATAAGCTCTTTCTGTTGGGTATTCCCGTGGCCGATGATCGCGATTGGCCAACCCTTCGCCGGGGGCGTCCCAGCGGGGAGCGCCAGCGTGAACTGCAGCGTGTTGGTTCCCAGTACCGCAGGCGTGCCGGTCAGCGTTCCGACTGGTGGAATCACTATGTCTCGCGTCAGATAATTGGGAGAAACAAAAGACCCGAATGCCAGCGCTCCCACCGCCCCCGGCTCAGCATCCAGCGCGCTGATCGCGGTCGTGGAGTCGCCAAACACCGGCGGGGACACGCGCGTCTGATAATGCACTGTCATCGAAGCGACAGCGCTTCGCGCATATACCGTGCGTCTCCCTTCAGAGACAAACGAGGCCGAAGGCGGCGTCGCCGCTCGAATCTGATCCCGAATCTTTTCCAGTATCGCTGTCGCGCTCAGCGTTGTGAACACACTTGCCACCGCCACGCTCTCCCTCGTCGCGCCCGCCGCCACTGCAGCGTCGATTCCCGCCCGCAGCCGGTCCCGATACTCTCCGCTTCCCGAGGCGAGAAAGGCCGTGAACTCCGAAGAAGCCTGCACCGCGTTTCCGGCTGTGTCGAGAATCCCTTTGGTAACAATTACCACGTAGGTCGTTCGCTGGCTCAGTAACTCATCTGTCGCGACGTAAAGAGTATTACCCTGCGGATCCCACACAATTTCATTGATCCCGATCATCCGGGGTGCCGTGCCGACCCTATTTTCCACTACGAATACACTCTTGCTGGTAACGCTGTTCGGATCAATCGCGCCGTTAAACGCGATCCCGATTCGCGGCTTCATGCTGAATCCGTCGAGTGTGTTGAGGATTTCGATGTCGTCGCAATCCGATTGCTGCTTGGCGCAATCGGGTTTTGGGAGAGCGATTCGCCGACCGCTGATCTGGCTGTTATCAGGGACAGTGAATTGGTCGCTCGGGAAAGGGCCGATCGCAGGGTCCGTGAGCTTGAATAGCGCTTGCACATCGCCTGTGGCCGCCGATAGCGATCCAATCAATGTTCCCAGCATGAGCAGACTGCAAAGCAATCCCATAACTGGCAAAATCAGTGTCTTGTTACTGAACATAAGTTTTCTCTCCTTGAATCTTTAACTTCGGCTCAAGGCCGAATGTTGAATTCTGTACTTCCGCAAGCGATGCGACGACTTTGCGCCGCCCGCCAAACTCCCAACTTCGCTCGCTGCATGCTTCACAATCCCGCCTCGGCCCTCGCCGCGAGATATTGCTGCACCGTCATCATCCGCGTTCCGTCACCGATGACTAATGGCGCAGCATTCGGATTGATTTTGTCGGCCACATAGTAGTTCCAGTCGCTTACTGATACCTGGCACGACGGCACTGGCGGATTAGTGGCACAAGCCGCAGACTGAAGCTGCCCTTGCCACTTGACGCGTAAAGGTAGATTCATCGCGAACGGGGCCGTGTAAGTGAATCCGCCAGCCATCGACAGGCTTGTGCCAACCGCACTAAACGCCGCGGCGCTATCGTCCAATCCCAGAAAATCACGGATGAAAACGAAACGCTCAAAGCCGGTACAGTGGGCACCGAGGATTCCGATCACTCCGTTCAGCCTCAGTTGGTGCGCTTCCCAAAGGACTGTCCCCTCAGCCCCACTCGTATTGGCCTCGCCGATCGGAAGCGGGAAGAAATGGATACCGCCAACGATGGTTACCGGCGGTTGGGCTCCGCCCAGAACGGTCTGCGCGGTCTCAATCGTGTTGGTGATCCCCGCGTGCGCACATCCGGTCACAACCACCATTCCAGTTCGTGTGTTGATCACCAAAGCCACCTCCTCCGGGATAAGGTCCGGGCTCAATTTGCCGTCAGGATCTTGAATGTTGGGCGTGCCGGGGTATGTTTTTTCGTCGTGTTTACGCGCAATCCTGCCGCTCAACCACACGCCGGGCAGGCCCAGGAACTGTGGGGTCGGTTGACTGTTCAGCACGAAGTTCCCGCCGAGCGCCAGGTAGCGGGCCTTCTGACCCACCATGTAGTTCACGTTGTTTCCGCCGCTGATGCGGGGCCAAAACAGTTCCTCGCCGCCGCCGTAGGCGTTCTTGAACGCGTCAGGATTAGTCACGCGGCAAGTGCTGCGCAACGTATCGAGCCCGGTGGTGTGGTCATCGTGGTTGTGGCTCAGGATGACATCCGTGATACTGCAGATGTTGATATTAAGAATCCGGGCATTCGTCAAGACCGTATCTGGATTGCCGCCCGTATCGAAGAGGAAGCGTTTAGTAACTCCGCCGGAGCTAACTTCGATCAGCGCGGCGAATCCCCATTCGCCCACCGTCCGGCGACCCGGCACCGTGTCGGAAAGGACGGTGATCTTGTAATCGTCCACCATCGGCTGGTTCGTGGCTGGGGCGTGCAATTGTCGCTCAGCCGAAAACTTTGACGCTTCTGCTCTCGCCTGCGCTCGCGCCATGTCGACCTTGGCTCTATCGGGGCCACCCTCCTGAGCAAGTGCCATGGAGAGGCTCAGATAGTAACTGACAATCAACGCCACTAGGGCAAACAAACAACGCATGGAACTCCCTTTCAATAGCCAACTAACGACGATGCAGATTCTCACGTTGACCCCCATCGGCAGTCCAACTTCAAACGCGGTCCCGCTTCGAGACTGCCCGGCGACTCGCCGGCCACAAGCTTGGTTCGTGTCAAGAACTACTTCTTAGCTGGAAAGCTTTGGCAGTGAGTGACTAACCAGCCCCCGGCCCAGCGTCGAACCTAACATCGGATCTCACCCCGTCACAAACACATATGCGCAAACAGATCCGCAAGAGTGACAGCCCCACTAAAATTATTCTTCGTTCAGGCAAACTTGCCGGATTCCTGTGAAATCGGACTTGGGAACAGTCTCCTGGCCCCGGACACCCTTCCCTGCACCCACCTAAGCGACGTAAGCTGTCCTAGCCCCATCTCCCCTAAAGGATCGTATCCGTGAGCAACCGTGTGAATCCGTGGCTAAATCCCGTAGCAGAAATCTTCGCCTCAATCTCCGCCGTTTTCAATAACTTCCCCAAACCATAGTTCGGATTCGAGGCCCCGAATGGTATCTTCTTCTCTGTAGAGCCGACCCGCGCCCAATCGCGGTTCCGGCTCTTTTCAATTTCCCAAGACAGAAAGTTCAAAGCCAATGACACCCTCGACAGCAACGAAAGCATACGAACGCTACGAAGCCAATCCTGCCCTCGAAGTCCAACACCGCGCCTTCACCCTAAACCTGCAGAAAGTTTGCCAGTCCGCTTCACACCCCGGAGAAGAAAGCTTCCAGCGCTACGCCTGGGCCGCCTCCCAGGTCGTCCGCTGCCGAAAGCTAGAAATAACCACCGAGGCCCTCTGGGCCGAAAACCCCGAATCCGCCCAGCACTTCTCCCACCTGGCACAAGTCAAAAAGATAGCGCCGCCCTCAAGCGCCGCGCCAACATCCGCAAATCCAACCTCGCCCGCACAAACCCCTTACAATTTCTCAAGGCACCCGGAACGTCTTCGTCGCTCCATAGATCTGTAGCAGCGGATGCTTAACCAAGGCCCGATACTCATACTGGTGCCCACTTACCAGCACTGGCAGCGCGACACTTACGACTCCTGGCCCATTCATGCGCTTCCCCCCCAGCGCCTTCCAGTCACTCGGCCTCTCCGTCAGATCAAAGCCAGTTACGTCCTGATACTCAAAACTGACCTCCACACTGTCCGCCCCACCCAAAAACAGCAGATTCGCCTCCACATTTCCCCCGCTGCTGCGAGTGGTCTCAATCCGCGGCGCCTCCAGCCCCGGCAACACATTCTCCAGCTTGATCACCACCGGATTGGGCCACGCCCGATTCGTATACAACCGCTGCGCATGCATCGCCCGCAGCACAAGCGTGTCGCCCTCCTGCCGGAAACTCGATTTCGGCACGACAGTCGGCTGATACTCCAGCACCTCATCATTCTGCCCCAGCACGCTGATCTTCGTCTCCGGCGTGGACCGAATGCTCTTCAGCGAAATCTCCTTCCACGCTCCATACTTCCAGCGCTCCTTCTCCTTAACCACGACATAGACGGTGTTCGTATCCTTCTTGCGCGTAAACCAGTAATCCTTTTCATTCGTCACCACCCACGGCCTTACCCCATAGATGCACTCCTGATTCACAAACATCCACAGGCCGATCTCCTCCAGCCGCTGCCTTTGTTCGATCGGGATCTCCCCGTCCGAATTCGGGCCGATGTTCAACAGCAGATTTCCACCCTTGGCCCGCACCTCCACCAAGGTCTCGATCAATTCTTTGCCGGGCTTGTAACTCTCATTCGTCGGTTTGTAGGGCCACGAGGTCCCCATCGTCAGGTTGCTCTCCCAGGCCCCATCGAGCGGCACCCCGGGGACAAACTGCTCCGGCGTCGCAATCCCGCCGCGCGTCACAACCGTCTTCGGGCTCAAATCCCAAACCAGATCGCGCAACCCATCCGTCGGTCCATCGATGAAGAAAGTGTCGATCATCCCATACTTCGTCATCAGCTCGCGCACCTGCGCCTGATCGTGTTGCATCAACCCGGGATTGTTCACCGGATAAACCGAAGCCAAATTTCGCTGCAACTGCTTCCCGTTCTGGATCAGCCACCAGAAGTCATCGGGCGAAAAATACAGCCCCGGCGAAATCCCCGCCGCCCGAAACGCGCTCACCAACTCGCCCGTAATATCCCGCCCAAACGGTGTCTTGAGAATGTTGAACGGCGTCGTCGCCGTTTCGAACATAGCAAAGCCATTATGATGCTTCGCCGTAAACAGCATGTACTTCATCCCCGCAATCCGCGCCAACCGAGCCCAGTCCTGCGGATTGAACTTGTAGGGATTAAAGGTCTTAGGCAGTTCGTCGATATAGCGCTTGTTGTAGTCAGCACTGGCGCCGACCATCGAGTGGCTGATCTCCGCGCCCAGTTGCGAGTCCAGAGACCAATGAATGAACAAACCAAAGCCAATATCTCGAAACCACTCCAACCGCTCGGCCTGATTGCGAGATCCAGCCACCGGATCCACACTTTGGCCCACCAAAAGACAGGCGAGTGAAAAACAGAAGAAGAGGCGAAACCGATGAATCATAATGTGCGTCCTTGACACTGTAGTGTATTCGGTTCACGATTGAGAAGTATTGGGAAGTATTGAGGCAGTAGGAGTTCCGTCATGAAGCAAACATTGTTCGCATTGGCGATTGGAGGGCTGGTGAGCTTGGCTCCCGGTTTTGCCCAATCCGTGATCTCAGCCAAAGCCGGTGTGATCCATTACGTCGAAGGCGACGTAACCGTAAACGACCAGAAGCTGGTCATGCAGGTCAGCAAGTTCCCCGACCTCAAGAACAAAGAAGTCCTGCGCACCGAGGAAGGCCGCGTCGAGCTGCTCCTGGCTCCCGGAAGCTTCCTGCGTTTGAACGACAAAACCGCCGTGCGGATGGATTCAAACTCGATTCTCGCCACAAAGGTCTCCCTCCTCGAAGGCACGGCGCTGCTCGAAGTGGCAGAGTTGCCCAAGGACGGTTCGCTCGAAATCATGATGGGCGCAGACACCGCCAGTGTGCGCAAAGCTGGCCTCTACCGGCTCGAAATGAATTCCCCGGCTGTCATGGTCTATAACGGCGAGTTGGCGGTTAACTCCAACGACGTCCTGCGCCGCGTGACAGAAGGCAAGATGATGACCCTGACCGGCGACCGTCTGATCGCCCGCTTCGACAAAAAGCAGCACACCGACGAGTTGGTGCAATGGGCGGATCGCCGCTCCTCGACGATGGCGATGGCCAACGTACAATCAGCCCGCGCCCTGCGCGGCAGCAGCTTCTCCAACACTGGCTTCGGCGGGATAGGTGGTTTGGGCGGCTTCAACGGAATGGGTGGAGTCGGCGGCTGGTATTACAACTCCTTCTACAACATGATGACCTTTGTCCCCTACGGCAATAACGTCTATTCACCTTTCGGCTACAACTACTACTCGCCCCGCACGGTAATCGCGGTCTACAATCCGCCGATCTACGCTGCACCCAGTTCCGGCGGCGGCTACGGTGGCGGCAACAACGTTTCCAGCTATAACAGCGATCTCGGTTACAACACCACCTCGACGCGTTCTTCAAGCGGCTACGTCGGCAGCTCAGGCAACAGCGCTGCAGCAGCCCCCGTATCGGGCGGCGAGCGCGCTGGCGCAGCGGCAGCGGGTGGAAGTGCCGGTCGCTCCAGCGGCGGCGGCGGCGGAGCTCGCACTCCGTAGAATCCGATGCAACACTTTAACTCAAGGCCAGCCCCCAGGGGCTGGCCTTTTTGCGTCTACTCAGCGTCGCCCGGCTACCGTGAAGTCTTCGAGTCGCACACCCTCAAACCGCACCGTCCGGATCACATGGTCCAACGGCTCCATGCCGCTAAACTCGATGTCCATCGCGCTCAGCCGATAGGGATCCACCTTGTCCTTATCCCATCCAATTGGGAAGTTGGCCGACTGCCTTCCCAACGGACTAATCCCGACGTCCATGTGCATCGGAGAGTATCTCGCCGGACCAACCCACATCGGCCCAACGGCATTACCAGTCTCCCGATCCCTCATCGTCACGCGCGTCCACAGCCTGGGAGAGTAGGCGCTTTGGCACCCCACGCGCACGTACCCAAACCATTCCCGCGCGTCGCAAACACCCCACGGCTCCACCAGCGCCGCGGGGCCACCCGCCCGCATCCGCGCTTTGCGCTCCCGTCCAAACACAGTCGCGTACACTTTCACATCGATTCCAACCGCGCGCCCGGCCAGTTGCTCAAAGCGCTGCCGTTCCAGTTTCCAAATCAACCAGCGCACTCCTCGCCATTCCGACAAACGGCCCTCTTCGACGTCAACAGGGATTACAGTCCCGTCGGACAAACTCAAAGAGACCTCAAAAGCGTCCGCCAGCGCGTCCATACCCTCCGGCAGACGAAGCGCGACGGGCAAAGCAATCCGAATACTTGGTTCGCCTCGCGTCAGTCTGACATCCGGGTACATGTGTCCCTGCTCAGGCGCGGGCAGAATCGAAAACCCGGACCCAGCCCCAGCTTGCGCGGCCAAAAGTTTCTGCCAGCCAAAGGCGATTTGCCACTGGAAAAACGACATCAGCAGGATTACAGTCGCCTGGGCAACGCACAACGCGCCCCGGGAGTAGCCGGTCTTGCGACGAAAGAACTGCGCCCAAAGGATCGCCGCGCCCGCCATCGCCGCCACAATCTCGCTTATGGCCAGATTCCACCATCTCAGACTCAATACAGAATTCTCGTTCCCGTGAAACGAGATCGCCAGTCCGGCGATCACTGCCATTCCCAACATCGCCAGAACCGCCTGCGCCAACCCGGAAGTCACCGCCCCCAGAACGATCGCCGGCAGAAGAAAAGTGATCGAATAGAGCACCTGTTTCCACAGCATCGCCCCCAACTGGCCTGCCAGCGGAATCCCCGCCCGCGACAACGCCATCGCATCGGCAAGCAGCATTGGCAGGTTCAGAAACAACAGAACAAAGCCAATCTTCGCTGCCAGCAATGCCCCCCGCCTGTAGGGCCGCGTCAACCAGAACTGCTTCACGCCCGGAATCGCCTCCCCTTGGATCAACGACACGATCAGAAACCACCACGCAAACACACCCAGCGCTTGCAGCATGCTGCGCAGACCGTCCAGCACTTTCTCCTCCTGGGTAACGGGGCTGATCAAGCGGACGTCGCCGTTCAGCCAGGCCAGCAGCATCGTGACCAGGATCGACGCCGCGATCTCCCAGCGCAGCCGCCGGATGTCTTTCTTCAGTATGTGCAGGATTTGGTCCATATCAGTGCTCCTAGCTCGTCTTCCGCGCAGCTTTCGCCAGCGCCACAAACATCGCCCGCAGTGTCAGCGAACGGTACTCGACATGCCTCGCGCCGCCCAGTTCGTCGACACTCCCAAAGGCCGTATCGATATAGCGCAACACTGGCCCTGCCAGTTGCGGATTCAACCAAGTCGCTGGCCAAGGCGACGGCAGCGCCGTCGGCACATCGGCAAAGGTCACTTCCACCTCGCGCATTCTGCCTGCCAGCGCGCCGCGCTCCTCGGCAAACAGCAGCCGGCCCTCTTCCAGAAAGCCGATGTGCGTCGCAAAGTTCTCAATTTCAGCCAGGTCGTGCGACGAAATCAGAATCGTCGTCTCCGGCGCACGGTCAATCAGCGTCTCGACAAATTCGTCGCGCACCAGCGGATCCAGGCCTCCAAACGGCTCATCCAGCACAATCAATTCCGGCCGATAGGCGAGCGACGATACCAGCACCGCCTTCATCCGCATCCCCCGCGACAGGTGCTTCAGCTTGCGATCCAGCGGCAGCGCAAATTGGCGTGTCATCTCGTCGGCCAGCCCCGCGTCCCAAGTTGGATAGAAGGGGCTGCAATAGTCCAGCAGCTCGCGCACCGTCATCCAGTCCGGTTGCTCCTGATCCTCCGACACATAGCCGATGCGCTGGAACCCGTCGCCACTCAGCGTCCGGCAATCCTGGCCCAACACCGTCCCCGAGCCCGAGCTCGGCTCGACAATGTTCATCAGCATCCGGATCAACGTGGACTTCCCCGCCCCGTTCGACCCGATCAGCGCAAACACGCTGCCTGAAGGCACCTGCAGGCTCACCCGATCAACGGCGGTGGCGGCTCCAAATCGACGTGTCAAGTCATGCGTCTCGATTGCGTAACTCATTCGTTGCCTCCCAGTCGCTTCCATTGCGTCTCGAGCGCATTGCGCACTTCGTCCAGCGAAAGCCCCATTTTCCGTGCCTCCACAACCAGTTCTTCAATCGACCCGACCAGCAGCCCGGCGCGTTCGGCGCGCGTCGAGGATTCCTGCCGCCGCGCCACCACTGTGCCTTGGCCGGGGAGCACTTCGAGCACTCCCTCCTGCACCAGTTGCGACACCACCTTGTGGGCCGTGTTGGGGTTGATCTTCAGCTCGCGGCTGAGGGTGCGCACCGAGGGAAACGCGTCTCCGGGGCGCAACTGCCCCATGATGAGCGCCTTCTTGGCGGCGTAGACAACCTGCTCGTAGAGCGAGGTGCCTGGCTGGAATGTCAGCCGGAATGGAATCACAGGTGTACTATGACACGCAGTACACTAGATTGTCAAGAGACAGTTTCAGGCTACTGGACAGCTCGGTAAATGGGATAGATGTCTTTGTCGGGCTCGTAGAAAGGGCTACGCTTGTAGATCCAGAGCAGGCGGGCTCTCGCGCTCTTGGCTAGCTCCGGGTCGGCGGCCAGCGCCGCATCAAAGTCCGCCTTCAGCTTGGGGTCGGCGGCGAAGAGCTTGGCGGCCAGCGGCTCCATGATGTAATCTGCCGCGTATTCCTTCTGCTCGAAGATGCTGTTAAAGCTGCCCCATTTGACCAACGAGTCTGGGGCGCTTGGCTCAAGCAGGTTGACGATCAGCTTACCCAGTGGCTGGCTGGTGGCAACGAATACGGAGCCAGCCGACACCTCGCGCTTCTCGATACTTCGGCTAACTTCAAAGCCCGGTTGGAAGCGCGATTCAAAGGGCAGCGCCGGGAATGTTACCTTACTAAAGCGTGTAACTTCGACATCGAGAGTCTCCGTCCGCGCCACTGCCTGGATTTTGACGCCATGCAGCTTCAGTAAGTCGGCAATCGCCGACCACTGCTTGGGAATGTAGTAGCCACGGGGCACGGTGACTTCGGTCTTGGGCACAACCGAATGCACCAGCGTCACATCAAGATCCCGGGCCTTGGGCAGGTAGCGCAGCACGGTGCCGCCCAGAGCGACGCCGGTATAGCTTTCGGTCTCAAGCAATCGTGCCTTGTAAGGAGTTCCGGTCTTGGCGGGGCTGAAGTCCAGGGCGAGCTTGGAGCCAGCCTTCAATAAGTCGCGGTCAGCTTCTTCAGTAGCGGCACGTAGCTCCACTCCATGCTTGGCAACGACGCGCAACGTCTCCAGCATGATGTCGTAATGGCCCCAGGCACGCACTGAGAAGGGCTTCAGCGAGTGAGTCTCCACCAGCAGACTGGCGCGGTTGCGCGCCGCCGTGTAACCGGTCGAGAAGCGCGGGCTGAAGGGCATCGCCAGGAACGGCGCACCTTCGCGCACCGGCCCCCCAACATACCAGCCGAATACGTGGCCCTCTGCTTCCATGCCAGCCCAAAGCTGGGGAGTCCATTTCTCGGACACCCATTTAGCGACGGCATGATGCACTTGCACCGAGTCCTCCAGCGCGACGGTCGAGTCATACTGCAGGTCCTGCCCGTCAGTGACGTGGTTGTCGATGAATAGGTCCGGCTGCCACTTGTTGAACATCTTCAGCCAGTTCTGCGTCTCCTGCGCGTCGGCCTTCATGTAGTCACGGTTCAGGTTGTAGCGTTGCGCTGTGACGCGGAAGCCCATCTCGCGCGGCCCCTGCTCATTGATGCGGTTGTAGGGCGATACGATCTCGTGGCCATCGACGTTATAGACAGGCATCGACAGGATGATGGCTGTATCGAGGAGGCTCTCGTACTTCTTTGTCACCAGTATGTCGCGCAGCAGCATCATCGCCGCATCCTTGCCCCCGTTCTCGCCAGCGTGAATGCCGTTCTGGAAGAAGATCACGGGCTTGCCTGTCTTGCGCGCAGTCGGTGGGTCAAAGGCCCTGTCCTTGGAGACGACGAGGATATACATCCGTCGGCCCGCCGGCGTTTCGCCGATGTCGATCAGGCGCGCATAGGGCGAGGCTGCGGCCAGCTTGCGATAGATGTCCACCGCCTCCTGATAGTTACCCGTCTCCTGCCACTTACTCTTCTCGGCGACGGTAAGTAAGTCCTTCGGCGAGCGCGCGGTGGACTCACTCAGGTTGCGCGCAGCCTTCATCGCATCCGTAACCCAGACGCTCGCGTTTGGCGCGACTATGGGGTCGGCCGCGCTCAAGACGCAAGCCATCAGGATCAGTATTGCTCTCATTTTTTAGTCTCCAGGGCGATGCTTGAAACGATCAGCGCAAGCTCGCGGCCGTCTCCAGGAATGGTATTGGGGGGAAGAAACTTGTCTACAGTGAAGGTCACGATCACGGGTCCGGCAAGCAGCGAGGCCGCAGCGACATCGGCCTGATACAACACCTCGCCTGCCTGCCCAAAGGTCATCGGCGGCAGCGCTGTCTTGTTGAGCTGGGCCGACACCACGATCGGGCCAGATTTGGCAATCAGCATCTCGGGCAGGTTGCCTTTCAGGGTCAGTGTCGCACCGCGCTGCTGGCTGGCGAATGGTGCCTTCAATTCGACGCTAAAGTGACTGGCTGTCCAACGCCAGCGCCCCTCTTCCACCTGGTGGAAGCCAGACTTCAGTTGACTCGCGGTGAGCGGGTTGCCCAGGGCCAGCGTCGGCGACAGTTTAGAGGCCGGGTCCTCTTCGACATACTGCGAGAGGTCACGTTTGGGACGACAACTGGCTAATAGAAGCAAGCTAAGGGCCAGCCTCAACATGCCTCAACCTCAATGAGGCAGGAGTAGAAAGTCGGTCCGTTCCCGAGGTCTGTCAGTCGTTGCGAGGTGAGGACGTTGATGCCCAGGCCATTCTTCGATTTTGAGGGCCAGCGCACACTAGGCGCACAGACAACCCCCGGCTGAACGTGTTGCGCATCCAGCTTGGCCACCGCCTCCACGGCCCCGCGCCCGTTGAACAGACGGATCGGCATGTTGTCGGTGATGTTACGCCGGGCCGCGTCTATCGGGTGCAGGATCACCTTGGCTGTCGTCGCATCGACATCGCTGCGGTTGCCAAAAGTTGAGTTCATCGAGTCGTGGCTCTTCCACGAGATCAGCTCCAGCGGATACTCCACAGACGCCCCGCTTCCGTGTCGCGATTCTACCGGTGGCTCATAGGCGAGGTCCCTGCCGCCGCTGATGAAATGCCCGTGGCTCGTCGGGAACTTGCCTGAGGCAAAGGGCAGAAACTCACCCACCGGCGCACCAAGATTCAGCCGCACAGAGCGCTCAGATTCCAGGCGCTCGAGCGTAATGCCTTCAAGGTATGGTGACCCAGAGTTGAGCGTCTGGCGGATCATCTCGTCTTCGCTGTCGTCAAAGCAGGCGTCCGTAAAGCCCATCGCCTTGGCGAGAAGGCGGAAGACTTCGACATTGGTCTTGCACTCGCCAGGGGCGGCGAGTGCAGGCCGCGCAAGCTGGACGTAGTAGTGACCGTAGGCCAGGTATAGGTCGGTGTGTTCGAGAAATGTCGTGCTCGGCAATACGATGTCAGCACGCAAGGCCGTATCGGTCATGAACTGCTCGAGGACCACCGTGAATAGGTCCTCACGGCGCAAGCCTTCGAGCACTTTGCGCTGGTCTGGCGCAACGGCGGCCGGATTGGAATTGTAATTGATCAACGCCTTGACCGGTGGGTCGGTGAAGCTAGTGAGCACGTCTCCAAGCTCGGACATATTGATCAGGCGTGTGGGGTGTGGTTGCAGGTCGATCCGTTCCAGCGCCCCTCGATTGAAGGTGAAGGCAGCAGAAGTCGATAGCTGGACGCCGCCGCCAATGTGCTGAAACTGACCGGTCAAAGCGGCAAGTGAGACGATGGCCTGCACGGCGCGGCCACCCCGGTCGGATCGCTGGACGCCATAGTTGACCCGTATCACCGCCGGCCGGGTGCCAGCGAGTTCACGGGCCAGGGCTTCGATGGTGGCGACCGGTATGCCGGTCAGTCGCTCGGCGCGGACCGGAGGCATGGTCTCTGCAATGGCGCGATAGTCGGCGAGGTCGTGTATGTTTTCCGAGTACTGCGCGTCCTGCAGTTGCTCGCGAAAGATGACGTTGGCCATCGCCAGCGCCAGGGCAAGATCGGATCCGGGATGGATGGCGATGTGCTGATCGGCAAGCCCGGCGGTTTTGGTCCGGATGGGATCAATGACAACAAAGCGGGCACCATTGCGACGGGCCTCAACGATGAAGGGCCACAGATGGACGTTGGTGGTGAGGACGTTAGCACCCCAGGCCAGAATGAATTTCGAATGTTTGAACTGTTCCGGTTCTGTGCCCAGGCGCGTGTTCATCGCAGCCATCAGGCCAGCGCCCCCGGCAGCAGAGCAAATGGTGCGGTCCAGACGCGACGCCCCGAGACGGTGGAAGAAACGGCGGTCCATGCCAGACCCGTTGAGCATGCCCATCGTGCCGGCGTATGAATAGGGCAGAATTGATTCGGAACCGTGCTCGGCAGCAATGACCTTCAGGCGCTCACTGATAGTCGAGATCCCCTCCGCCCAGGAGATACGCTCAAACTGACCGCTGCCCTTGGGACCGTTCCGCTTCATCGGATAAAGCAGACGATCAGGGTTGTATTCGTGATCGAGATAGCGCGCGACTTTGCCGCACAGGAAGCCCTGTGTAACCGGGTGCGCGGGGTCGCCTTTCAGCTTAGTTGCCGTGCCCGTTGCCGTGTCCACCTGAACCAGCAATGAACAGCAATCCGGGCAATCCAGCGCACAAACAGAGTGGTGCCATTGAGTGGCCATAGCCCCTAGGTTAGCAAGCCAAACTAGGAGAGGGCGAGTTCTTCCAGAGCCGACCGTTCAAAGGCGAAACTCAACTCCGTGGCCGCCAGACGGACCGCATCGTCCGCTTTGTCCACCAGACCTGCGAGCCCGAAGAACTCATGCATAACGCCCTCATAGTTTTGATAGACGACGGGAACGCCCGCCGCTTGTAGCGCTAGCGAATACAGCCGCCCGTCATCGCGCAGCGGATCGTTCTCGGCAGTAATGATCGTCGCAGGGGGCAAGCCCGACAGATCAGTCGACTGCAATGGAGACGCATAGGGGTGCAAAGCCTCACTTGGCGACTTCAGATAATGCCCGGCAAACCACTTCATCATCGGCGCGTTTAGTGGCGAGGCATCGGCATGCTCCGTGTAGCTAGGGGTATTGAATGAAAAATCAGTAACCGGGTAGATGAGTAGCTGGTGAACAGGCAGTTGTGCGCCTTGAGCGCGTGCCATCAGGCAGACCACGGCTGCCATGTTGCCGCCTGCGCTCTCGCCTGCAATCGCCACATGGTACGGGTCGCCATTGAACGTAGCTGCGTTCGCCTGTACCCACTGCATGGCTGCGAAGCAGTCTTCAAGGGCAATGGGGAATTTGTGCTCAGGTGCCTGTCGATAACCGACGGAGACGACAATGCACTCGGCAGCATTGCAAAGGGCGCGGGCGGAACCGTCATAGACATCGAGGTTCGCAATCACCCAACCGCCACCGTGGAAGTAAACAAGCACCGGGTGTGGCCCTGGCCCTGCTGGAGTGTAAATTCGCAAAAGGATGTTAGCGTCCTTCACCAGGATCCGCTGGTGATGAATAGAAAGGACCTGCTCCGGCGTCGGGTACACCATGGCTGCAGCCCGTGCGCTCATCTTTGAAGCCACTAGGTCGCGAGCCGCATAGTCGAGCAACGGAATGTTCCTCGCTTCGTGAACAGATAGCTCGACGAACGGGGGAATCCCGTACTTAGCGTGCTGGTCGAGAATGTCTTGTGCCTGTGTGTCTAACGACTTCATGCTCTTTAGACACAGACGGCGCCACTATTGTTTCGCGTGGTCTGTGCTTTGCTGCGCGGGATCGAGTAACTGCTCTAATTCGTCCTGACTCAGCCCACTTTGCTCCTGTGCGACCGCGCGGATGGTGCGGCCTTCGGCACTCGCCCGCTCTGCAATTTCTGCGGCGGGGCCATAACCGATCACTGGTACGAGCGCTGTTACCATCGCCAACGAGTGCTCGACGATTTCCTCAAGATGTTCCTCGTTTGCCGTGAGCCCGCGCACCAACCGCAATTCGAAATTCACGGTCGTCGATGCCAATAGCTCAATTGAATCCAGGAGATTGCTGGCAATCAGCGGCATCATCGCGTTCATTTCAAAGTTTCCCGACGCACCGCACCACGCAATCGCGCTATCGTGTCCAATGACTTGCGCGCAGACCATCAGGACGCTTTCAGCAATCACCGGATTCGTCTTGCCCGGCATCATACTGGAGCCGGGTTGCGTGGCGGGGATTGAGATCTCGCCCAGCCCAGCGCGCGGGCCGGACGCTAGCCAGCGCAGATCATTGGCGATCTTGGTTAGCGCTACGGCGTAGTTACGCAAAGACGCAGAAAGAAAGACTGCCGCATCCCTTGCCGCCTGCGCCTCGAAGTGGTTTGAAGCCTCGCGCAAAGGCTGCTTCGAGTAATCCGCCAGTTCGTCGATGAGCGCAGAGGCAAAGCCCTCGGGCGCGTTCAAACCAGTTCCAACGGCGGTGCCGCCCATTGGCAATTCATACATTCCCCTAAGCGCGGCGACGATTCGCTCCCCGGCAAGCTCGACTTGGCGGGCATATCCAGCGAATTCCTGCCCAAGCCGCATCGGCACGGCGTCCTGTAAATGAGTTCGTCCAATTTTGACTATGTGATCGAATTCTGTAGCTTTGTCCGAGAGTGCCAGCCCCAAAGTCTGCATCGCTGGAAGCAGGACGCCAGTAACCTCCGCGATAGCGGCCAAGTTGAGGGCGGTCGGGATCACGTCGTTGCTCGATTGACCCCGATTCACATCATCATTCGGGTGCGCATTCGCCAGTCTGCCTATCACCTCGTTGGCATTCATGTTGGTAGAGGTGCCGCTACCGGTCTGAAAGACGTCCAGGACAAATTGATCGTCGTACTTACCCGCAGCCACGGCAAAAGCCGCCGATTCTATCGCTGCGGCTTTGCCTTTCGGCAGCGCGCCAATTCGTCCATTGACACGGGCGGCCATGGCCTTGATGAGCGCGAGAGCTTTCAGAAAACTGCGTGGGAAGCGGAGACTGCTAATCGGGAAATTCTCGATAGCACGGGCCGTTTGTGCCCCGTAGAGTGAATCGCGCGGCACGGACATCTCGCCCATGCTATCTCGTTCCAATCGGTAACTACCCATGTAAACTATAGACCGCACCGCTAGGAAATTGTTACGCCATTTTCAGGCGAAATCCACGATATTCCACCTTCATTGGCGGCCCAACATGCACCTGAACGCCAATCAAGCCAGCGACGGGGCGGTTGTGTGCATCATCGTCCAGGACGACGCACATGAGTCGACCATTGATGATGTGCGTCAGCGTGTTACCTCGAATGACGAGGTGAATCGAATTCCAGCCGCTGGTCAGAATGCTAGCCATGTCTTTGGAGTCGCCAAAGGAGGACAGAACGATCGGCTTGTGCCCGCTGACCACATGCGTCATTTGCCCGCGCAAGGCAAGAAAGAGCCGCCCCTTCTCTTCGTAGTTCTGGCCGGTGTAGACATTGCGACCATCGATGTCGCACTGGTAGCCGCGCATGGCGAACTGATTGGCTGGTGTTACTTTGTCGGGCACCATTGCGCTGCGGTAGTTGATGCCGCTGTTGCCGCCAGCAGTGATCCGGTAGTCCACCTTGAGTTCGAAGTCCTTGGGCGTCCCACCGCGCCAGACGATGAAGGTGTTGCTCTTGATGACGGTCTCGGGAGTGATCTCGCCAACCAGCGTGCCATCCTCGGCGCGCCAGTACCTGGGGTCGCCCTCCCAGCCGTTGAGCGTCTTTCCGTCAAGGATCGGAGTGAAGCCCGCCTCGTCCGTTGTTAGCACTTCTGGCCTGTCACTCTGCTTGGGGACATACTGCGCCTGTGCTACCGCGCCCGTCAGAGCGGCAGCGAGGAATGTTCTTCGGCCTGTTGTTTCCATGAGCCGGAATCTATCACAGCCTCATCGTGCGATGTTACCGGGGTCCAGACCCGCGCCTAGCGTGAAGCCTCCGCCAAGCGCGCCAACCGCAGCAGTCTTGCGATCCAGGCCAGTCAATTGACGGAGGCGGAAGACGGATTCAATACCAGTGCAATGAGCACCCAGCAGATTCTGGAGCCCAAATTCTTTGAACTTGCCCACCGTCCAGACCAGCGTCTCTTCCTTGGCGTTATAGAGGTGGAAGCCGCCGATGGCGGCGTGAATCGGGGCCTGTCGGACCTTGGATCTTGCGTAATCGAGAATGTTGACGATGCCAGCGTGGCTGCATCCGGCGACCACGACCAGCCCTTGCGCGGTGTTGATGACAAGGGATTGATCCTCTGGAAGGTTGTCCTCGATGAGTTCGCCACCGGCGGCGCGGATGCGGCGGCTGCCGCTCCAGTTACGCTCCGGGTATCTTCGAGGAATGGGGCCGCTGAGCCAGATACCGGGATAGAGTTCGATGGGCGAGGCGTGCTCGATAAAGTGACCACCAGCGCGTTCGTAGGCGCTGCGGATGGCGGCCATCGGATTGCCTTCTGTGCCGTCCTTGTTGGGACGGATCGCGAAAATTCCCTGGCCGACGTGGGCGGTGGCAAGGGCCTTGGGATTCCGTTTGGCAAAGGCCTCGCGCAAGGTGACGAGGCCAGCGGTGTGGTCGAGATGGTGGTGGCTGAGAATCACCTCGTTGACGTCGGTGATGTCAATCTTGAGTGCGGCCAGGTTACGAAGAACTGTGTCCGGATGGGCACCAGTGTCGAAGAGAATACGGTGACCGTCCGCCTCGACCAGGGCGGCAAAGCCCCACTCGCCAAAACCTTCGTCATCGGCGAGCATGGTCGACAGGATGCGCACCTTCAACGAAGTAACCGTATGTGTGACCTGCGCGGCCAATGGCAGCGCTAACAGCAAAAGATATAAATAGAACATACTCTGTTATTGTTGCAAAAACGGCGGAAACCTTTGATGCGCTTGCTCTTCGTCTTGATCTGGATTGGCCCCTGTCTAATTGGACAGATGAAGGGCCGAGTCCTTGGCGAGATGACCTGGCGACAGGCCGAAACAGCGCGCGACTTGGTAGTGGACATCCGGGTTGGGGAAGCAACGCTTGCCACGAGGGCGGAGGGAGAGATTATTACCAAGGCGATAGTTGAGGGAATGCTTGCCGGGATCGAGACACTCAGAGCTATTCCACCGAAATAAATTGTGACTTAGTATTTGAGTAAGTTCCAATATTGAGGATGACCTTGAGCCGCCCGCCCCGCCGGATTCCACTCGGTAGACGTAAGTTGATCTGAATGGGTCCGGGCGAGCCAAACGGCGCGCCAACATACATGAGTTCCGCCTCCACTCCGTCGAGCGATACGGAGTAATCCAGAACGGGCACGTTGACGCCCTGAAGGTCGTGCAGCACGCCTTCGCCCGTCGCCTTGAGGGTGACAATGTCACCGACATGAGCAATTGCGGCACTCACCAGCCCACCACTGCCTGGCACCTCGAAAAACGCAGGCGAGGCGGGAACGACTTTTAGAATCGCCTTGTAGCGCAATGCGCCACCCACGCGGAACTCGAGACCAACCTGACTGCGACCCGCAATCGCGTAAGGGACCTGGAAGTTGACCTGTGTCGGACTGGCAAAGGAGATCGGCGCGACAATCGAATCGAGAGTGACTTCGGCGAGTTCTGGTTGAGAGATCTGGTCGGTGAGTAGAGACATCAGGAGGCCAGGGGCAAGACTAGTAGCCTCAAATGTTGCAGCGTGGACAAGGCGATAAGTCTGCAGAATGGGAGCTACGATGTCGGCCGACGCCTCCAGAACGCGAATGCGGTTGTTGAGGCGATCGGCCACGACAAGCCCACCACCAGGCAGCAGTGCAAGCCCGGCAGGCTCATTGAGAGTGATCGCATCTGCATTCCCCTCATCGCCGTTGAAGCCATTTTCATTCACCCGCCCGGCTATGGTGCTGCGGTCTCCCGCGACGGTGAGTTGCTCCACGATGTTGCGTTTTGATTCGCCGAAATAGAGCGTACCGTTGGGGGCAACGGCGAGGCCATCGGAATTTTTGATGTCGGAGAGCAGGGTGCGAATGCGGCCCGTAGAGCGAGCAACAACACGGATCGCGTTATTACCCGCGTCGGCGATGTACAGGTCACCCTGACCATTGATGGCCAGAGCTGAGGGAAAGTTTAGGCTAGCGAGCAAAGCATCCTGCTGATCACCAGAATTGCCCCGCAGAGCGTTTCCTGCCACGGTCACAATCCGGCCACCGGGTGCAAAGCGCCGGATGCGATTTTGATTGCGTTCAGCGACGTACAGGTTTCCCTCGCTATCCAAGGCAAGGCCAGCGGGGTTGGCAAGGGAAGCTTGTGTGGCGAGCATGTTGTCGTTGGAGAATTCGTAGCGGCCTGTGCCGGCGACGGTTTGAATCACACCTCCGGGGGTGAAAGCGCGAACGCGATTGTTTCCGGAATCGGACACATAGATGTTGTCGAAGGCATCGATCACAAGATAGGTTGGTGATCTCAGGCCAGCCTCAATCGCCGGGCCGCCATCGCCACGAAAACTCGGCTCGCCAAAGCCAGCCACCGTGGTGAGCGTGCCGTCGGTCGCAATGCGCCGGACACGATGATTCGCACTGTCGCAGAAGAACAGATTGCCCCTGGAATCGGCAGCCACACCAATTGGCTGGTTCAGGCGCGCCAGCAGCGCAGGCCCGCCGTCGCCACGATAGGTCGAATAGGTGTTGCCGACCAGGATCTCGGTCAACCCGGAGAGATTCAGTTTGCGCAGCCAAGTGCCGCCCGCCGTCAGGATGTTGCCTAGTGAATCAAGCGTCACATCGCGCCCGCCTGGCGGAAAACTTGTGACGTTCCCTCTGATATCGCGTTGCCACAGGAAGTCGCCTCGAGTGTCGGCGATTAGCAAGGACTGGTCACGGCGCATGGCGAGGCCAAGAGGCCGCTCCAGTGGCATGACAGGCGAGGGAGGAAGGAAGGCCTCTGTGCGCCCATCACTGCGCAGGATGCGCACAGAAGCGCGTCCGCTATCGAGAAACAGAAGCGAGCCGCCCGTGTCGAGCGTGAGGCCAGTGGGCCCCGAGACGTCTGTAACAACGGTGCGGAAAGTGCCGTCAGCGCGCAGTTCCAGAATCGAGTTTGCTCCGAATTCGGAGACATACAGCGACCCACTTCTGGTGGCCAGGACGTTGCGCGGGGCGACCAACTTCACCTCAAGCGGGGGGATCGATTGCCCTCCGACGGGCAAGGGGCGAGTGCCACCGCCGATGATGGTATCGATTTGGCCGTCGCGTGAGATGCGTCGCACGCGGGCATTCCCAAGGTCAGCAAAGATGAGATCGCCCAGTGGGGAAAGGCACAGACCGTAGGGGGTATTGATGCGAGCCTGGGCGGCGGGTCCGCGATCGCCTGAAAAGCCTGGGACGCCATTGCCAGCGATCGTGGTGATAGTACCTTGGGCATCAATTCTGCGGACGCGGTGGTCATCGGCGTCTGCAAAGTAGACATTGCCGAGATCGTCAGCGGCGACGCTCTGGAGATAGCGAATGGAAGCGTCGGCGGCGCGCCCCCCATCCCCGGCGGCATTGCCGCCCGCCACGGTGCGCGCCTTCCAAGGCGCGGGAGCCTGCGCCATGAGGCAGAGGGCCAGAAATGGAGCGAATTGCAGCTTCACATGATCTAGTGCAGTCAAGGCGCATAAAATCGCCATTTTTTTGTCACCGATAGCGCTAAGTGGCCCGATAAGGCATTCAACGGACTACAACCTGAACAATGAAGCGCCTAAGACTGGCCCTAGCGGCAGCCTGCGTTTCTTTCGGCCCCGCTGCGGGCGCGGAAGACCTACGCCTGAAAACACGGACGATCGAACCTCGGCAAGAGGACGCAGCAGCCCCTCTAATGCGGGCTGCAACGAGTCAGCCGAGGCGAGTGGCAGAGCGGCGATCCCATTGGCTGGTGCAACTGGATCCTGCCTTGGCGGACCTGAGCGAGTGGCAACGGCGAGGAGCAGTGGTGATTAGTAGCGTGCCGGTAAATGGGTACATTGTCACGGTGCCGGACGGCATGAGTTGGGACGGGTTGGCCCTCACGTATCGCGCACCGGTGGAGGCAGCCGACAAGTTGAGCCCGGGATTGGCTGGGGAAGCGTTGGCGATTGGCGACGTGGCCGCCAAGGACGAAAGGCAGCTGGTGATTGTGCATTTTCATAGCGACGTAGAGGATTGGGAAATCGACGCGATTTTTGGGGCTGAGGGCGTCGAGGGGACGTCGATAAAGAAGCATGCGGCACTGGCGAGCGCTGATCGAATGGCTGAGCTAACTCGGGATCAAATGGCGGCGCTGCGATTGTGGGACGAAGTGGAGTTTGTCTTCGCCGCGCCTGAAGGCATGCGATCTGGCGACAGTTTTTTCACCTGTGGAGCAGCAATGGGCAGCGGCTATTCTGTGGCAATGCTGGCCGCAACCTATGGAGAAGGTTGGGATGGCGCGGGCCGAGGGAGAGCGAACCTGACTTACTCATTTGGGAACATCAGCAAGCGCATTGAGGCGGCGCAGTTCAAAGCCGAAGTACGAAGAGCAATGGATGAATGGTCGCGAGTGGCGGCACTGGGTTTCGTTGAATCCAACTCGCGGACGGGTACACGAAACCTGGACATCCAATTTGCGACCGGGGATCACGGGGATCCCTTCCCTTTTGCGTCAGGAACGACGGTACTTGCGCACAGCTTCTACCCAGCTCCACCCAACCCGGAGCCGGTTGCCGGCGATATTCACATCAACGACGCCTGGAGCTGGAGCATTGGCGGGCAATGGGATCTGTTCAGCGTGGTGCTGCATGAGCTAGGGCATTCACTCGGCATCGGACACACCGACGACCCCAAATCGGTAATGTATCCCTACTATCAGAAAGCGGAAGGGTTGAAGGTGCCAGACATCGAATCCATCCGGCAGCTATATGCCGACGCCGGCGCTGTGACTCCGACCAGTTTTGCTCTGGCGATTGTAAGTCCGGTTGAGGCTGCTTTGGTCAGCGCCAATGTTACTAACATGAGTGGCAGCATCAGTGGCGGTATGGCTGGACTGAAGATGGACTATCTGAATGAGACAAATTCAGCCAGGGGCAGTTGCCTGGTGAACAGCGTCGCGACAACCTGGACTTGCGGCTCGGTGCCGTTGAGTGCGGGCGAGAATCGCCTGACAGTTCAAGGCACCCAAGGTGATGTGAAGCTCATTGCCCGCCGCACGATCATGAGGGAGGCCAACGGGGATGTCCAGCTTTTGATTGCGTCTCCAGCGAGTGCCGTGGTTTCGACAACTGCCAGCGAGATTCGGCTAGCCGGCACGGCAGCACACCCCGCCGGGATCGCCAGCGTGAAGTGGAGCAGCAACCGCAGCCAGAGCGGCACAGCGAACGGGCTGGAGAATTGGAGCGCCCAGGTGCCGCTTGCGGTCGGAACGAACGAAATCACGGTAAATGCCCTGGCGCGATCTGGCATCGGCAGCACGAAGAAAATGACAGTTGAGCGCACGGTCGCGGCCAACCCGACGACGCCCGGAAACAACCCTGGAGAGGACAGGACCCCACCACAAATGACGATACAACAGCCGATTGGAAATTACATCATTACGAGTTCGGCCAAGCTTACGTTCAAGGGAGCGGCGACGGACAATGTTGGAGTTCATAAAGTAACCTGGACAAACTCGGCAGGTGACCAAAGCGGGGCTGCCTCATCGAACACGAATAACGGAGTTACAAATTGGCTCTTTGACGTCAACATCTCGGTTGGCTTCAATTCGATCCAGGTGCGGGCGTGGGACGCCGCTGGTAATTCTACGCTGTATTCAACGACGATCCGGCGCTATTGAGTGTCTGTGCGTTACGAGCCCAAACGCAAGGCCAGTTCGACAAAGGTTCGCATCGAGACGCCGGTTGGCCCTTTGCAGAGGAAGGGCTTGGGCTCGTCGATCCAGGCCGTGCCGGCGATGTCGAGGTGAACCCAGGGGGTGTCCTCAACCCACTCTTTCAGGAACAGAGCGGCGGTGATCGAACCAGCACCGCGACTGCCGATATTGGGCATGTCGGCAAATGAGTTCTTCAACAAGTCCTTGTAGTCGTCGTCCATCGGCATCGGCCACATCTTCTCGCCAGCGGCCTTGGAGGCATCGAGAACCTGTTGCTGCCAGGCTTCATCATTGGTGAACGCGCCGACATTGACCGTACCGAGGGCAACCGAAATCGCACCGGTGAGCGTGGCCGCATCGACAATCATGGTGACGCCCTTGCGCTTGGCGTAGGTGATCGCATCGACTAGAATCAGGCGGCCCTCGGCGTCGGTATTGAGAACTTCGATGGTCTTGCCTGAGAGCGAGGTTACGATGTCGCCAGGGCGAACGGCGCGTGAGCTGCACATGTTCTCAACGGCCGGAATGAAGGCCGTAATCTCGACGTTGGGCTTAAGTTGAGCGATGGCTTGCATTGCGCCGATCACGGCTGCGCCGCCTGCCATGTCGTACTTCATCTTCTCCATGCTCTCGCTGGGTTTGATCGAGATGCCACCCGTGTCAAAGGTGACGCCCTTGCCGATCAGGCCAAGATGCACGCCAGCTTTGCCAATTGTCGGCTTGTAGTGGAGCACGATCAAGGCGGGAGGTGCGGCGCTGCCTTGGGAGACGCAGAGCAAGCTGCCCATGCCAAGCTGCCGCATGCGGTCTTCGTCCAGAATGTCGCAGTCGAGGCCGTTGGCCTCAGCCATCGCGCGGGCCCGAGCGGCCAGAACGAGGGGCTGTAGCAGATTGCCCGGCTCGTTGATCAGGCTGCGGGAGAAATTTTGCGATTCGCCAATGATGGTACCGGCGCGGGCGGCTTCAGCAAGGTCACTTGCGCCGCCATCGGCGAGGACAGTGAAGCTCTCGGCGTGCTTGGAATCCTTCTTGCTCTTGTGCTCGTCCGGCTCGAAGTCGGCGGCAATGGCACCCTCAAAGGCGGCCTGTACGCAGGCCTTCTGCTGGTAGTCAGCATTCAAAACGAAGCCAATTTTAGAGATCGACTTTACTTTCAAAAGACGCACGGCAGCGCCGGCGATCTTGCGCAACAGTGTCGCATTTAGGAGTTCTGCCTTGCCCATGCCGATCAGGACGGCGCGCCTGGCGGCAAGGCCGGCGGGGCGATGGAGGATAGCCAGTTCAAATGCCTTGCCAGCAAATTCGCCGCTCTCATAAAGTTCTTTGGCCCAGGCATCGATTGCCGGGTTGCCGCTGGCCGGGGCGCTGCCCTCAGTGGCCGTAAACACAAGCGCATCTGCGCCAAACGTAGCAAAGCCTTGAAACAAAATACTCGACGTCATTGGTACCTTCTTGCCTTCATTGCCGTGCGCGCTTCGGCTTCCTGTTCCCGCTCGCGGAGCGTGTCGCGCTTGTCATGAATCTTCTTGCCCTTAGCCACGCCGATCTCGCACTTGATGCGCCCTTCCTTGAAGTACATCTTCAAGGGAATCAGGGTCAGGCCCTTTTCACGGGTCTTACCGGTCAGCTTATTAATCTCCTGCTTGTGGAGGAGAAGTTTGCGGGCGTGTACGGGCTTGTGGTTTTCGATATTGCCGTGGCTGTACTCGCTGATGTGGACGTTTTCAAGCCATGCCTCACCCCCACGGATCTCCGCCCAGCCGTCTTTGAGCTGTACTTTGCCGCCACGGGCCGCCTTGACTTCGGTACCTGTGAGGACGATGCCGGCCTCGAAGGTATCGAAAATGGAGTACTCGTAGCGGGCGTAGCGGTTGTCCGCGATCGTCTTGTTGCCTGGATTTTCCCGCTTCATTGCACGAAATCGAACATGGCTGCGTCAGAGCTTGTAGGTGCTTTCTGAATCAGTGCCCGAAATTCCAAGTTTAACACGAGAAATCGAATAAGATGCCTTTTTACAAAGGGTTAGCCCGATGGAACGCTCTCACGCTCGCCTTCATTTTATGTTTTGAAGGCGCGTTTGTGCCCATGCCACTGGAAGCCAAGAATTCCAAGGGCGAAAAATTAATGCGGGCGGCGCAGGATGCTGAAGCCAGAGGCGACTACGACAAAGCGCTGGAATTGTTCGAGCAGGCACGAGCAGCCGATCCGCGCGACACGGCCTACAAACTAGGCGTTGACCGAATGCGCTTTCAAGCCGCGCAGAAGCTGGTGACCCAGGGCGAAAAGGTACGCATTTCGGGCAAGCTGGAGGAGGCCCTAGCCATGTTCCAGCGGGCCTTCGCGCTTGACCCATCGAGCGCCATCGCTGAGCAGCGCATGCGTCAGACCTTTGATTTGATCCGCAAGGAGAAGGAGCGCGCCAGCCCGAGCGCGGCTCCGGTGGCCCCTGAGGATCGGGGCATGAACGCTGCCGACAGAGTGCGCAAGGATAACGAGAAGAAACTCGAGACGCTGATGGACGCCCCTGTGCTTCGGCCGATCAAGCGCGAAATCGTCAACCTGAAGATGAACAATCAGCCGGTGAAGATTCTGTTTGAGACGCTGGCGAAGATGGCGGGCATCAACGTGATGTTTGACCCTGATTTTGTGCAGCAGAATTCTGGTAAGAACTTCCCGGTCGACTTTCAGAACACCTCGCTGGAAGAGGCGCTAGACTACCTGTCGATCCTGACCAAAGCTTACTGGAAGCCAATTTCGGGTAACGCCATTTACGTCACTTTGGACAATCCGCAAAAGCGGCGCGATTACGAAGACTACATCGTCAAGGTGTTCTACCTGCAGCACGCCCTTGAGGCACAAGAGTTGAACGAAATTGCCAACGCGGTGCGTGTGGTGGGGGAGTGCCGCAAGGTGGTGCCCTATCCTTCGCAGATGGCGCTGATGGTGCGATGCACCTCAGACCAGGTCTCGCTGGTGCAGAAGATCATCAACGACATGGATAAGCCGAGGGCGGAGATCGTTCTTGATGTCTATGTACTTGAGGCGAACCGGTCCAAGACAAGGACCCTGGCGCTGGGCATTGTCAACAGCGGTAAATCGGGTATTGCGCAGGCGATCACTTATACGCCAGGAGCCGGCACTAGCACGACCGCTGCGGCAACTTCAACCAGCACGGCGATCGCGCTGGCAAAGCTGGGCAAGATCACGACGAACGACTTCTCGATCAACCTCCCGAGTACATTCCTACAGGCGCTGCTCGATGACCGAACGACGCGCGTGCTGCAGAATCCGCAGATCCGGACCGTTGACAACAAGAAAGCGAGCCTGCGAATCGGCGACCGCTACCCATACGCTACCGGTAGCTTTAACGTGGGAACAACCGGTGGCATTGGCGGCGCTAGCCCGTACGCGTCAACGCAATTCCAGTTTGCCGAAGTCGGTGTCAACGTGGACGTTACGCCCAAAATCCATGGCAATCAGGAGATTTCCCTGCGTGTCGAAGTGGAAGTGTCGAATATTCGAGATCAGGTGGACATTGGCGGCCTGCGGCAGCCGGTTATCGGCCAGCGCAAGATCGGCGAGGATATCCGCATTCGGGAAGGCGAGATCAACGTGATGGGCGGATTGAAATCCAATAGCCGCGGGCGTACAACGTCTGGCATCCCCGGCCTGGTTTCGTTACCCTATCTTGGTTGGCTGTTTGGAACGGTTGGCGATGATCATAGCGACAGTGAATTACTGGTGATTCTGGTGCCGCACCTAGTGCGTGCTCCTGAGTTGACCGACTTGAATCTCCGTGGCGTGGCGACAGGTACCGACCAGCAGGTGAAGGTGAGCTACCAGCAACGTGAGGAGAAGGTTGTGGCTGCGCCCGTGTTGCCGCCGATGGGGGCTCCTCCAGCGGCGATACAGGCGAGTCCGCCGCCTAGTGCGCCACCTGCTGTTGCGCCGCCTGCTGTTGCACTGCCTGCTGTTGCGCCGCCTAACGTGGCGACTCTTCCGGCGATGACGATACCAGGCATGACACTGCCGCAGAATGCAGTGCCGACAACCGCCAAGAACAAACTCATGCTGGTGGGTCCAGGTGTACCGGTCTTTCTCGGCGGACCTGTGCAGGTGGCCCTCAACGTAGATTCGGCAGAGGATCTGGCAAAAGCACCGCTCAAGATCGAATATGATCGACAGATTCTCAAGCTCATCAGTATTACGTCCGGGGGAATGCTTGCTGCCGAAGGGCAGAATGAAAACCTGAACATTGACCTCGGCAAAGGCGACGTTTCCCTGTCCCGCGCCCCTGGAGTTGCGGGAGTTCAAGGCAATGGCTCCCTGTTGAATCTCACGTTTATTACGCTGGCTAAAGGTGATGCCTCGGTAAGAGTAAGTGAGGCTAAACTGGCGAACTCCAAGAACGAGGCACTGGCCAACGCGCCGCTGCCCGAAGTATCGATCAAGGTTCAATAGATCAAGCGTCAAGCGAGGAATCATGCAACCGGTCTCAACAAAGCGTCGTAAGTGGCAAGGCGGACTCACCCTGGTTGAGTTAGTCGTCGCATTCACGATCCTGATCACGCTAAGTGCGATGGCGTTGCCGATGGCTCGCTACAAAGTGCGGCGCGAGAAAGAGCGCAGCTTGCGCGTGGCCCTGGACGAGATTCGCAAGGCGATTGACAAGTATAAAGACCTAGCGGAACAGAACCAGCTGGGTACGCAGAAGCTGGGCTCTGAGAACTACCCGGAGACGCTTGAAGTTCTGGTTGAAGGAGTCAAGGTTCCGGGGGCGCAGGAGAAGAAAATCCGCTTCCTGCGCAGGATGCCGATCGACCCGTTCACCAAATCGAGCGACTGGGGCAAGCGTGCGGTGCAGGACGACCCAAAGTCGCAGAGCTGGGGTGGGCAAAATGTATTTGACGTGTATTCAAAAACTCTGGAGAAAGCGCCCGATGGAACAGCGTATTCCGAGTGGGAATAGCCGCCGTGCAGTAAGTCGGCGCGGATTCACGATCGTTGAAATGATCATTGTAATGACGATCATCTCGATCATCATGTCGCTGGCGATCCCGGTCTATCAAAAGTCGCTGGTACGTGCCAAAGAGAGTGTGCTGAAGAACAATCTGTTCACGATGCGCACGGTGATCGATGAGTACACTTACGACAAGCAGAAGGCTCCGCAGGATCTCCGCGATCTGGTAGATGCCGGATACTTGCGAAGTATCCCGGTGGATCCGATGACGGGGCGCTCCGACACCTGGCGCGTGGTCATGGAAGATTCACTGGCCAGCGTCAATCAATCGGAACCGGGGATCTACCAGGTGCTGTCGGGCTCAACGAATAAGAGTCTCGAAGGTACCAGCTACAACGAATGGTAGGTGGTAGCCTGAATCTTTATGTCTCTACCTCAATCTGAGATTGGCCTGATCGGCCTTGCTGTCATGGGCCAGAACCTGGCCTTGAATATCGCGGACCATGGCTTCCGCATATCGGTTTACAACAGAACAACTGCGACGATGGCTAAGTTTGTCGCTGAGAATCCGGCGACGCCCGGTGGCCTGGATGGGCAACCGACGCTGGAAGGCTTTGTTGCGTCCTTGAAGCGGCCGCGCAAGATGATCATCCTGGTCAAGGCCGGGGCCGCCACCGACGCCGTGATCGATTCACTGGTGCCGCTGCTTGAGGCCGGAGACATCGTAATCGACGGTGGCAACGCGCTCTGGACCGATACAATCCGCCGCGAGAAAGACCTCAAGGCCAAGGGCCTGCGCTTCATCGGATCTGGAGTATCTGGTGGTGAAGAGGGTGCGCGTTTTGGCCCATCAATGATGCCTGGTGGAGATGAATCCGCTTTTGCCGAGATCAAAGAAATCTGGGAAGCAGTTGCGGCGAAAGTGGACGACAAGACAGGCAAGCCGCTCGAAGGTGCCACACCCGGCCATCCAATCGTTGGTGGCGTACCCTGCACCACTTACATCGGACCCAACGGTGCCGGTCACTATGTAAAGATGGTGCACAACGGCATCGAATATGGCGACATGCAGATGATCTGCGAAGCCTATGCGTTGATGAAAAACCTGTTGGGAATGAGTGCGGTCGACTGTGCCGACGTGTTCAAGAAATGGAACACGGGCGTCCTCGACAGCTTCCTGATTGAAATCACAGCGGACATCCTGGCGCAAAAAGATCCGACGACCGGTAAGGCGCTGGTGGACATAATTCTCGATACGGCCGGACAGAAGGGTACGGGCAAATGGACCAGCACCAGCGCGCTGGATCTGGGTGTGCCCGCGCCGACGGTAGCCGAGGCCGTCTTTGCGCGCTTTCTTAGTGCGGTGAAGGACGAGCGCGTCGTTGCGTCCAAGCTATTGCCTGGGCCGGTGGCCAGCTTCAGTGGCGACAAGCAGGCGATGATCGATGCGATTCATGATGCACTCTATTGCTCGAAGGTTTGCGCTTATGCCCAGGGCTTCCAGTTGATGCGCGCCGCACAGGGTGAGTACAAGTGGGATCTGCCCTTTGCTGACATTGCCCGCATTTTCCGGGGTGGCTGCATCATCCGTGCCCGCTTCCTGCAGAAAATTACCGAGGCCTACATCCTCAATCACAATCTAGTCAATCTATTGCTCGATCCATTCTTCACCAGCGAGATGGAACGGTGCCAAACCAACTGGCGCAATGTGGTGGCCGCAGCTGCCACCAATGGCATCCCCGCCCCCACCTTTTACTCTGCCCTAAGTTACTACGACAGTTATCGCAGCGAGACTCTGCCAGCGAACTTACTGCAGGCCCAGCGCGATTTCTTTGGTGCTCACACTTACGAGCGAATCGATTCGCCCAGGGGCAAGTTCTTCCACCTTGACTGGCCGGAGCCCGGACGGCCGCAGCTTGAGCTGTGAGTGAACCTTTAAACGATCGCCCATTGACTGGGGTCAACAATGACCTCGGTCTTGGTGGAAAACTCGCGCGCTCTACATCGGTCCGGTTGCTCAATCAGGATGGCACTTTCAATGCGCACCGCATTGGCTATGGGCGCCTGCATCCGATCAATCTTTATCACACGCTAATTGAGATGCGCCCGCGGCAAATTGTCGCGCTGAGCCTGGTTGGCTATGTTCTTCTCAATGCTCTGTTCGCACTGCTCTACTATGCATGCGGGCCGGAGGCAATCAACTTTCAGGGAACAGAACATATCGGTCGCCTGGAGAGCTGTTTCTACTTCAGTGTCCAAACGATCGGGACGATCGGGTACGGCAAGATGGTCCCAGTTTCGCGTGCGGCCAATCTGCTAGTGGCACTAGAGGCGCTATTTGGACTGATTGGGTTTGCGGTGCTGAGCGCCCTGATTTATGCGCGCTTCACGCGGCCTCGCGCCGAAATTCTTTTCTCCAATCGTGCTGTCCTTGCCCCTTATGAGGGTGGCTGGGCACTGATGCTGCGTCTGGCAAATAAACGTCGCAGCGATCTGACGGACGCTCGCGCAACCGTCACGCTGAGCTATTGGAAGGCGAATGCGCAAGGCGGTCGGGAGCGCGTGTTTGAGGCGCTCGAGTTGGAGCGGAGCCGTGTTGTCTTCATGCCACTGCACTGGGTTGTCGTGCATCCAATCGGCGATAACAGCCCCCTGCACAAATGGGCGCCGGAGACAATGCAGGATGCTGAACCAGAGATCTTCATCCTTCTTACCGCAGACGATGAGACTTTCGCGATGACCGTGCACGCGCGCACAAGCTACCGTCGCGAGGAGATCGTCTGGGGCGCTAAGTTCGATGATATGTACCGGAAGCACCCAACGAAGGTTGTGGTGGACCTTGGCCTAATCCACTCGTACACGATACTGGCTGAAGCGCCAACCGAACTATAGCCGAATCGATTTCGTTCTATGATGGCCTCGTGCATCCCCGTCGTATGTTTCTCGCGAGCCTTGGCTTTTCGGCATGTAATCACAGCTCGGCGCAGCTGATCGGTGTCATCCCCAAAGCAACAGCCCACTTATTCTTCGTCGCGATTCACGGAGGCGTGAACCAGGCGGCGAAGGAGGAACACGTCGAAGTACTCTGGAACGGCCCGAGCGATGAAACCGACCACGCACGCCAGATCCAAATCGTCGATTCCATGGTTGCGCGCCGCGTGAATGCGATCGCGATTTCAGCGACTGACGAACGAGCACTGGCTGCCCCTCTCAAGCGAGCGATCGCAGCCGGCATACCAGTCGCGATGTTTGATTCCGCCGCCGACATCGAAGACTACGTCACCTTTATCGCGACCGACAATCACACAGCGGGCTGTACGGCGGCGCGGACGCTGGCTGCGTTGATTGGCGGCAAAGGGAAGGTCGCCATGATCATGCAGAAACCGGGGGGCACCTCAACGGGCCTGCGCGAGTCTGGCTTTATTGAGACGATCGGCAAAGAATTTCCGGCTATCACGATTGCAGCCCGGCAATTTGGAATGGCAGACGCCGCCCGCTCGCGGGCTGCCGCTGAAAACATTCTTACTGCGCAGACCTTCTTGGACGGAATCTTTGCATCGAGTGAAGCGGCTTCGATCGGCGCTATCCAAGCCATCCGCACGCGAGGACTTTCCCGCAAGATCCGGCTGGTGACCTTCGATTCCAGTGAGACGCATTTGGCGGCGCTGGACGACGGGACGATCGACGCAATGCTGCTGCAGGACCCGCATCGCATCGGATATGAGGCGGTGCGCGCCCTGGCGCAGAAACTCGCAGGGGCAACACCGGCAAGGAGACTGGACCTGCCCGCGCGTCTCATCACGAAATCGGATTTGGGCAAGCCGGGTGTGTCAGAACTGCTAAGACCTCCCGTCTAAGGATTACCCGTATCGCGATCAGGGCGGCAATTCGCCATACTGAGAGCTGAAGCAATAAATTCATGACGACAGAACAATGGCTTCGAATTCAACCAGTGATCTCGGAAGCACTGGCTCTGGATCCTGACGCCCGAGCAGCACACGTCGACCGTGAGTTAGGTCTGGATCGGGACTTACTTGGTTACGCTCGTCGTATCGTTCGCCTCGCCTCTGTGGGTGGTACGGGGGAAGATCTGGAAGAAATCGTTTCCAGTTGGAGAGTGATTCTACCGATGGGAACGGACGGGATGGGTTCCGACTATTTGGCGGAACGCGCCGATGGCACCATGGATCGGATGGTGGCATTCAAAACAGCGCGGATCAAGATGGAGCACGCCGCAGACCAACAACAATGGGTGCAGGACATGCGGCAACTGACGATGCTCTACGATGTAAACATTGCGCGCATCCTCGACTCAGGCTGGGTCTCTGCCGGGCAGCCCTTTGTCGTGTCGGAGTTTGAAAGCGGTCGATCAATCACTGAGGTGGCCCAGGAACTTGCAACTCGCGAAAAGCTGACGATTTTTCTGCGCGTCCTAACTGCGGTTGGCTATGCGCACCAACGGAAGATAGTGCACGGGGATTTGAAACCCGCCAATGTGCTGGTAACTCGCGAACACGCCCCGCGCTTACTCGACTTTGGTCTGGCGCGTGTTTTCGCTAAAGGCGGGGATCCGATCGCGGCGCAAACTAACCTGCACTCTGACAGTCTGGCCTATACGTCGCCCGAGCAGATCCGAGGCAAGCCGATTGATGAGGCCACGGACGTGTATGCGTTGGGCGTCATTTACTACGAGATGCTTTCGGGACGCCTGCCTTATGGCCAGCCGGGTGATTCGGTGATGGAGCGGGGCCGTGCGATCTGCGAAAAGATCGCGCCTAAAATCGAGAGTGTTGACGAGGATCTCAACTACATCGCCGCCAAGGCAATGGAGAAGAATCGCGAAGCACGCTACCCGAATGTCGCGGCGATGGGCAAGGACGTGGAGTCCTATCTTGAGGGTCGCATCGTGATGCCTCGTGAAGAGGACATGGCTTATTTTGCCTTGCGCCTGTTAAAGCAGAACTGGATTACGGCGGCACTGATACTTGGCGTGCTTGCGGTTGCGCTTGTGGCTGTCTTTCAGCAAAAACGAGCACTATCGCAGGCCAACCAGGTAGACAGCATCACGGGAGCGTTGATGTCTGGGATCAAGGGTGGAGGAGCGAAGGCCACGGCGGGGGAGTCGAGTGTACAAAGTGCGAAAAAGTATCTCGATGACATGCTCGAGAAGAACTCGGGCAAGCCGGAGGTTGTGGGAGAACTTGCAAAGGCTTATCTCCGTCTGGCTGAAGTTGAATTAAAGGGGAGCGGCATCCTGACCGGGAACCGGGGAGCGGCTATCCAGTCGGCGCGCAAAGCGTATGAAATTACGGCTCAATTGATGTCGACCGGAGAGATGTCCGATGCCAAGTTACTCGAATTTTCCAAGTCAGCGCGCATGCTATCCGACTTACTCAATGATGCGAGGGACTACAAGGAGGCGATCAAAGTAACTCAGATGTGGAAGGACAAGCTGGTGAGTGTCTCGTCCACTAATCCTGAATTATTGAAGGCCAAAGCAGCAGCCGATGCCGCCTTGGCGGATTTGATGTTTGCAGCCGGCGACCAACAATCCTCGATGCCTTTTGCGCGCTCGGCCATGCGTCAGTTTGGATCGATTTTTGAATCGGATAAGGGTAACGCCGGGAAGGCGGCCGACTATGGCCGGTCAGCAAACAACGTCGGCAATAAGGCGCTGAGAATGGGCAATCTGCTGGAAGCACTCAATGTCTTCAAAACTGCTGAGGCAGTGCTTCGGCCGCAGGCGTCCAAGCCGGAGAGTCAGGTGGAGCCGCTGCTGGACTTGGCCAAGACGCTTAGCGGGTTGGGGGAGACTCTGGAGAAATCCAAGCAGGACGACCAGGCAATGGCGAGTTACAAAGAAGCGCGGCAGTTGCTGGAGCAGGCGGCCAAGAAGGAAGCGGGCAACGAGGAAGTGTCCATTGGACTGGCGGATAATCTGATTCGTACTGCAAGGATCGAACGCGTTGGCAACGACCTCACGACAGCGGTACAGGAGACGGAACGAGCGGTGGAGATCTTGCGCAGGGTGGCTGGCATGCCGGGGAGCAAATCGGAATATCGTAAGCAACTGGCGCAAGCGCTGACGCTGAGAGGCGAGTTGGCACAGGCGCAGAAGAAGGCAACGGTGGCGATGGAGGCCTTTGAAGAAGCGGCAACGTTATGGGTGAGCTATGGGCGGCTGGCGGGGCTGAAGCCAGAGGATGAAATCGAAATTACGAGAGTGAAGCGGCTAGCGGCCAAGTGATTTGGTAGACTTGGGAGTGGACGCAAGCTCACTGATATTCCCCGATCGTCTAATGGTAGGACAGCGGCCTTTGACGCCGTGAATCGTGGTTCGAATCCACGTTGGGGAGCCAAACTTTTTCCGCAACACGCCGTTAGCGTTTTAGGGAGTTTCGTGGCGCTGTCCGCAGCCCCCCGGCTTAGATTGGAACTCGCGGTGCGTCGCAATCATCGGCTCTTCTGAGAGGATGTATGCCTTGCTCCGATCGCTTCGGCGATGATCGCTGTCACCAAGCTGTTTATGCTAACGCCTTCGTTTTCTGCCTGCTTGGTTAATTTCGCGTAGAGAGTCCGTGGCACGCGCTGACGCCATTGGGCCGCCTCGATTGTGGGCTGAGGTTGCTTGCGGCCCGATTCCTTGAGTACTTCCATACAATCACGGAGAGCCTCTCTGCCGTTCGAGATCGCCTCTTCGACAGTCTCACCGTCAGACATACAGCCCGGTAGATCCGGATACTCCACCAAGTAGCCACCACCCTCATCCTTTGACAGGGGGCGAACAGTGAACTGGTACCGATCAAGATTTAGACTCGTGTTTGCTCTCATTTTGTTTTGATCTCTCCAAAGGCGTCAACTAGCGCCAAAAAGTGCCTGATGTAGACCGGCTTAATTGGGCGCTTGGCCGGCACCGACACTATCTCGCGCACGCCGGGAGCGCTGAAAATGACATGGCTACCACCGCGGCTGGGCCTGCGCCACTCAACGAAGTTTTCTTCGGCCACGGATTGCAGTTCTTCGATGCGCCAGCCCATCTGGTGCTTACGCATCTTCTGAAGTATCTTTCCAGCAGTCACGACTGAATGATACCGCATCCGGTATCAAACACTTCTGCATCTGTTGCGGGCTGATGCTGCTAATCCGTCAGAATTACGCTCATACTGGGGCCTGTTGAATCCGGAAGAAGCTGTCTCTCCCGTGCCGTCCAGGGAGCGGGCGGCAAAAGTTCTAAACGTGTCCACGATGGGGAGCCATAACATTGAACAATGTGGAGCGCGTCCCGGGCACTCTGGTTTTCCTTACCGGACACAATCGAGGCGGCACGTCTGGACGTCCTGACATTCGATTGGGAGAACTTCATCCACCGCGCCAACCCAATACATCGGGATATTCAAATCGAGGAAGATCAACGCTGGTAGCCCCGCTCGATCTCCCGGTTCATTTCAGCGATATCAGGGGCTGGAAATGAGCATCTGACGGCTTCGCGCCCGCACTCTTTGTCGACCGGAGCGACGCAGCTTCACGCCAAGCCCTGCGTACACATTCGCCCACCGTCACCTTAAGCCTCTTGCTCACAATCTAAGGATTTCATACTTGCTCCGTGAGCAACAAGATGCAACGTGGCCAGACTGCACTGCCTTTCCGCGCTTTCCCTGAACGCGACGTTCCAGGCGTTTGGAGCTAACATGCCAGCTTCTCAGGCTATTTCTTCAAATCCGCCTGCCAGTTCAGCACCACCGTCACAGGCGGCACTTGGGCGGCCTTTTCACCACCCACAGATTCAATTACCAAGAAGCGCTGACCGTCGCGCGATGGCGTGAAAGCCTGCAATCCACCTAGGGCAAAGAGGCTCTGCGGCTTACCGGCTTCGATCGCTGCGCCGTTCTTGATGGGCACGGCCATCAACTTCCGGTCAGGCGAAAGATAGTAGAGTTCCTTGCCGTCTCGCCGCCACTCGGGCATCGTGCCGCCGGCGGTGGAAATCTGATATTTGGCGCCGCTCGCCGGAACGGCCTGCACATAAAGCTCCGGCCGGCCTGATTCGTCCGACTGGTAGGCGATCCACTTTGCATCCGGGGAAAAGCGACCGTATCTCTCATTGAAGGGCGTTTGCAGGTAAGGCACGGGCTTGCGCTCACCCTCTAACGGCAACAGCCAAAGGTCACGTCCGGTCGTTAGCGACTGACTTTCATACAGCAGCCATTTGGCATCCGCGGATACGCCCATCGCCCAGCCGTTGATTCCGGCATGCACCAGTAGCTCTTCTGAACTGTTTCCGCCCAGCGATTTCCGATACAAGTCAGTTGCGGCCGAGCGGAGCCGGACTCCAAACACTAGGCTCTTGCCATCCGGGTACCAGATCGGCTGCAGCGACTGGCCTTCGCGGAAGGTCAACCGAGACATAAGTTCCCGCGACAGGTCTCCCATCCAGATGTCTGCCCCATCGTTCGATTTACGAATGCTGACGGCGACGCTCTTCTCATCGGGAGAGAGAGCCAGATTAGTGTATCTGTCCGGCTTGCCCACGCCGCCGAGCCGCTTGCCCGCGCGGTCGATCCAGCTAAGTTGCCTCTCGGAGCTTGCGCCGTCCCCGTAAACGAGTGTGCCCGTCCCGGAGACCGAGAACACACCGTTGTTGGCGTCCCTCCCGGTCGCGACTCGCTCGGCCACCGCAACCGCGTCTCCGGACACGTTGAGGGAGGCGGGGTCGAAGCTCTGTGCCATCAGGGTTTCTTCTCGCCGGAAGAGTAAATACCCGCTTCCGCTTGAAACGGACGAGGGTACGTAGAGAACGTTTCCCCGCAGCTCGGGCAGAACGCGAACGGGAGTGCCCCCCTTCAGTACTCCTACATTCAGGCCATCATATCTGTAAAGAAAATGGTCGCCATCCGGAAGAAATACCGGGGTCAAGTGACCACCCAAATCGTCTTTACCGACGGTGGTGACCGGCGTGGGCACCCCGCCGGCGGTGGGCACGCGCAGGATCGGGCTGTCCGCTCCCCCAGAGAACAGTATGACGCCGTCGCGATTCCACGTTCCGCCGCGCCCTTCGCCGGTCGCGCAGAGTTTCTGGGGCGGACCGCCAGCGACGGCAATCTTGCTGAGCTGACCGTGGGCGAAGTACCCCAGCCATGCGCCGTCGGGAGACCAGAAGGGGTAGGTTGCGCCATCGGTTCCGGTGAGTAAGCGGGCCTCGAGCGAGTCCATCGAGCGAACCCACAATTGGTCGGCGGGGCCGGTGTTGGCGATAAAGGCCAGCATGCGACCATCCGGCGAAAGCGCCAGAAACTGCGTTGGAGCCGTGCCCGGCGTCTGGAGCTGGAGTTTCACGCTCTGCGCCATTGGCGGCTTCTGGGTGAAGTACATCGCGGACACGCCCATCGCAACTAAGGTCATCGCCCCCGCCACAATGGCCCACGGCAACTGAGGCTTGCGTGACGCGGCGGGGCTCGCGGATTCCGGCGGCGGCGAGCGCAGATCGAGCACGATGTAGCGCATGCAGTGGTACCGCTCTTCGGGATCCTTCGCCAGGCAGCGCCGGACCAGTCTTTCGAGCCACGATGGCGTAAATGGCGCGATCGCCATCGGCGCGGGATCGGTCGCCAGGATCGCGCCCACCAGGCTCGAATAGCTCTTGCCCTCGAACGCCTTCCGGCCCGTCACCATCTCATAGAGCACCGCGCCAAAGGCCCAGATATCGGCGCGCGCGTCGGCTTCCCTGCCTTCGAAAAGCTCCGGAGCCATATACTGCGGCGTGCCCATTACGGTGCCTTCCGTGGTGAGTACCCTGGTCAGCGTTGCTTCCGTTGGGCCGGGCTTGGCGGATTGGGATTTGGCGAGGCCGAAGTCGAGGATCTTCACCCCGTCCCGCGTCACCATGATGTTCTGCGGTTTGACGTCGCGATGGGTTACTCCGGCTCGGTGCGCCCGGTCCAGCGCGTCGGCGATCTGCGCGGCGTACTTCAGCGCCTGATCCAGCGGCAGCGCACCTTTGGCGATGCGAACGGCAAGCGTCTCGCCGTCGACAAGTTCCATCACCATGTAGCCGGGCCCGATGTCAAACAGCGAGCAGATGTTCGGGTGATTCAGCGAGGCCACGGCGCGGGCTTTATACACTTCGCCCATGCCGCCCGCGCCGATGGGGGCGAGGATTTCGTAGGGGCCGAGTTTGTCGCCGGGGTAAAGGGGCATAAGCTATCGATGTACTGTATCTCGCGGGAGCGTGGATTCGAAGTCAACGCGGCAGGATCATTCCGGGCGCAACACGGGAACGGCCTGTCGGCTATGACGGCGATAGATGCGGAAGTCGGAGTCCGTCGTGAGTATCAATGGATCGTCCATGGTTTCGGACATGCGGACGAGGCAGGCGTCGGCAAAACTCATCGGTACGCTGGCGTATTTCTGCAAAAGCGCCATCACCGCCACCACGTTGTCGTCCAAATTGAATCTTGCCGCCAGGGCTCTTCGCGAAAGCATCGCGCTCAGTCCAGGCGCGCCGCGATCGCCAAGTAGATGGTAGGCTTCCGACAGCACGGCCTCGCAGGTACACCAGGGCGGCAAGTGCCCAGACGCCGCCTGGACCGCCCATTTATGGTGGGAGTCGCGACGGCTAAGCAGCGCCACAAGAAAACCAGCATCAACGATTAAGCTTCTTGCCATCGCCCGTGGTTTTCAAGTATTTCTTCGCTTCCCCGCTCATGTCTGCCGGCAAGCCATCCACAGAGCCGATCAGGTCGGCGATGAGGTTGAGCCCCGCGAGTGAATTCGGCGTGGCTCCAGCGCCGCGTTGCAAGCGCTCGCGCACAACATCGGACTTGGCGCAATTGCGCATTCGGGATTCTGCCTCGATTTCCGTCACAAGCTGATCCGGAAGCCGCACGGTCAGGGATCTCATAAGCTGAGTGTATTACACTACCGGCAGGTCAGCAAGACAGAGCCGGGCCACGCGAATCTACTTCAGCCCCCGCACCAGATACAATTGCGACAAAGTGTAGGCGACACCGTAGGCGTAAGCCTTTCCGTCCGGTGTGATCCGCAGACGTGGGCGGCGGTCGGACAAGCCCGCCCGGTCGGACGGGGTCACTTCCTTCCACAACTCGCGGCGGCCAGTCGCGAGGTCCACACGGAAAATCCGCCGCGGCCAAGCGCCCTTTTCCTCGATGTAGAGGGTCCGGCCATCCGCGGTCCACTGGATCGGAACATCTCCATCTTTCAATCCGAGCACGGGCGCCGGTTCACCACCTTCGACAGGGTAGAGCGCGTACTTTCCATCGGTGCCACTGGCCGCCAGCAACCGACCGTCGGGCGATAACAAGGTTCCCGTGATTCCTTCCGGAGTGAGGGGACGAGGCGGCCCGCCGCCGGCCACGTCCAGGGAGTAGGTGCGCAACTTGTGGCCCGCCGCAGCGCCCACAAACGCAATGTGCCGCGAATCCGGAAACCAGGAAGCCGCTCGCAGGTAATTGCTGATTCCCTCAGCTTTCAGCTTTCTGGACTCGCCCACGCCGGTGGGCACCACGCTCAATTCCTGCGGCGCGGCGGCAGAGATCGTGATGGCCCATTTCCCGTCTGGCGACAATGCCAGCGCGTTGCCATCGCCCAGACGCACGACTGGGGATCCATCGGTTTTTCTGAGGCCCATGGCATAGCCGGGCCCCAAGTGGTATTGGGTCATCAGAACGGTTTTTCCGTCGCGAGACAGATCGCCCGCAGTCGAGGATTCCAGCCACGACAAGTCCCTTTCCTTGGTTTCTCCCGGTGCCATACCCAACACCCCGTTGGGTTGGTCATAACGGCCCAGCAGAAGATCTCCACCTCGGGAAAGATCGTAGAGCATTAAGCCCCCCGGTGCCGGCAGCACCAAACGCTCCTTTCCCGCCAGCGTCACGGCGTGAATGGAGAGCTGACCGCCCTCGTGCACCGCCGTAAACCAGATCTCCTTTCCGTCCGGAGACCACGCCAATCCCTCTTCGGCCTCCCAGCCAGTCGACAAAGTCGTCTTCTTCCCCGCCAGATCGACCATCGCCACCGAGCCGAGATCGTCACTCGGTACAGGATGGTCCAGGTAGGCGATGCGGTCGCCACGGGGAGAAAAGCGAGGGTGGCTGATCCAGCCATCCGTTTCCACAAGCACTTTTCCGGCAGGGTACTCCAGGCGCTCTTTCCCTCCCACCTGGCGCACCACCAAGAGGCCAGATCCGTCCGGTGCCCAGTCGGCGTACGACACGGCCTCCGAGATCTCGCGCGGCGCTCCGCCGGAGATCGGCGCCCTGGCCAGTGTGCCAGTGAACCCCATTTGCACTTGGTTATAGCTCTGAGTCAGCACCGCCATTTCTCCGCCGGCGGAGAGCGACAGCAACGAAGTCCGGGGTAAGCCCAAGGGGCGGCTTTCGGGGGAATCGCGGTGGGACGTGAACAATTCCGGCGGATTGCCATCCCAAGCCGCATCGTAGACGATGTTCTGCCCGTCCGACGTAAATCGCGCCGCATAGATGGTGCCTCGGCGGTAGGTGAGCTTGTGGAAATTGGCCGCAGACTGGGTCGTTCCACCGCTGGCAATCAAATAACCGGCTACCAGGCCAAGCACCAAAAGCAGCGCGGCGGCCGGCAGCAACCACTTTCGCAGTTGCTCTCGTTCCCCGCGTGCCGGTGCGGCCGCGACTAGTGCGCCGCTTCCGGATTTCGTGTCGCTCTGGTTCGCGATCGCAAACGCCAAATCGCTGGCCGATTGGAAACGCTGCTCCGGCGATTTTTCAAGACAGCGGTGTACAATGCGCTCGAAGCCCGGATCGGCCAGCGGCGGCGGGTCTTCTTTGAGAATCGCGTTCAGTGTTTCAATGCTCGAAGGGCGCTGAAATGCTCGCTGTCCGCCGAACATTTCATAAAGGATTGCGCCGAAACTGAAGATATCGGACCGCGGATCTGCGGGCTTGCCCAGCACCTGTTCGGGCGACATGTAGCCGACAGTGCCGAGCGCGAGGCCGGGGGTGGTTGACATGCCGCGAGTGGCTTCAGCCTCGCCTGAAGCGAAGCCTGAGGCAGATCCCGCCCCGGCAACTTTGGCCAGGCCGAAGTCCAGAATCTTGGCTCGTCCGTCGTTGGTGATGAACAGGTTTTCCGGCTTCAGGTCGCGGTGCGTGATGCCCTTGGCGTGGGCCGCAGCGAGTCCGGCCGCGATTTGACCTGCGTAATCGAGCCCTTTACGCCGCGGTAGAGGCAGTTGCTCGCGCAGCGTGCTTCCTTCGAGCAACTCGGTGACCAAGTAAGGCGATCCGTCATGCGTCCCCACGTCGTAGACCGCAAGAATATTGGGATGGTTCAACATGCCCGTGGCGCGCGCCTCCAGCTCAAAGCGGCGCATCCGGTCGGCATCGGCGGAGAATTCTGTAGGCAGAACCTTCACAGCCACATCGCGGCCAAGCCGAGTGTCGTGAGCGCGGTACACCTCGCCCATGCCGCCCGCGCCTATGGGCGCGAGGATTTCGTAGGGACCAAGTTTCGTTCCGGCTGAGAGAGGCATTCGTAGGGTTTAGGATATCAATGAAAGCACGGCGGATGAGTTAGGGGCAAGTTCTAATTCCGTCCTCGTTGGTTATGTGGATCGGCGTTGGCGTGGGACTAGTTGCGGCGAGGCCTCGGATCCAGGTGGCACACGAAATGGTTCCACAGAAATGCGCGCGTAAGACACTTCCAGCACCTCCAGGTGTTCTGTGCCGCCCGGCGCCTGGAGTACGACGCTGTCCCCTGCTGCTGACTTCAGCAACGCGCACCCCAGCGGCGACACCCAACTGATGTGGTTGCGGTCGAGATCGACTTCGTCGACGCCCACGATGCTCACCACTCGCTCCATTCCGGCCGCATTGGCATAGCGCACGGTCGCGCCGAAGAAGGCTCTGGTGGCCGCTTGCCCCGTTCTAGGCGTTTCCGGGTCCACCACTTCCGCACCTTCGATCCGCTTCCCGAGAAAGCGAATCCGCCCATCCAGCTGGCGCAGCCGTCGCTTGCCGAACTGATAGTCGGCGTTGTCGCTGCGATCACCGTTGCTCGCAGCCCACTTCACAACCTCCGTCACAGCTGGGCGTTCCCTGCTTAACAGAAACCGATGCTCCTCTTGAAGGCGCTGCAGCCCGCTCGGCGTGATGTAATTCTTGCCTTGCTTGGCGGGCTCGTCCTCTTTCGGTTTTCTCGTAGACCCTTTTCGCATCTCGTAGTGCCTCCAGTGTAAATCCCGCGAGCCTCACCAGGCTTCGCGATAGAGGTTATTCGTTGCCGGATCGTATCTACTCGAAATTTTCACGCCAGACAAGAAAAGCTTGGAGAAACGATTCGCTGCACCTGATGTGGTAATCGTCGGCACCGACCATGAAGTGCGCATCGTTAAGACACAGCTGATGGAAGTCTTCGTTCGCCGCGAAGGCCAATGGTGGATCGGAGGCGTTTCACAACGTGGACGTCAAGGCCCAGAAGTCATCGCAATCCGGTGGCCCGGCTCGGTCGAATGCGTCTGGACGTGGATGAGTAATGATCGTCTTAGGCCAAGTCATCTGCAAGAACCGGCGGCTGTCTCAAGGCCCGCTCGCGACGTTCAGACTTGACGCGTGCTCCGACGTACAGGATCAGTAGCGCCTGGCCCACCGCCAGTACTGACGCACCAATCAGCCCCGCTCAGAAGTCGCCCGTTGCGTCTTTCGTCACACCCCAGGCATAGGGCGAGGCAAAGGAGCCAATCTGCCATAAGGTGTTGATGCGGTGCTGCCCACGGCAAGCTCGCGAACAGGCAGCACGTCGGCCCACGACATCAACACCAGACCTACGCCCGCGAAATACGTTGCGGCGAAAAGCAGACAGCCAGCGATGGTCAGAGACGGCGTGGAGCTAAAGCCGATCAGCAAGATGCCACCCAAATTGACCAGGTAGCCGATGGTCGCTGTGTCGAGTCCAGTTCCAGCACTCAGCACGGCGGGTGCCGACGGCAAGAGACCCATGTCCGCACCGTTGCCCAGCAGCAGGACCTTTGTGTTCGCAAAAGTCGCCAACAGATTGTGTCGGACGGGAGCCCCAATCACGGCCGTATCGCGCGCCAGTTCCTCATGGATCCAGGCTTTCTCACGCTCCGCCAGCCAGGGAACCGATGCGGGCAGCGTCGGCAGGAAACGCAGGACATAGCACTGCATCGGCGTGCGCACAAACATCATCGCAGCGGTGAGCAAGCCCCAGGTGATCATAATCCGTGCCATCCATTGTGGGGCGCTGAAACGTACGCGCATCAGGCTGGACGGCACCTCGAACAGTGCATAACCGAAGAAAAACATGCCGCCACCAAGACCGTAGATCGTTGCGCTGAACTTCAGATCGTCATTCATCTGGAGCGAAGCCAAGCTGACGTTGACGCGGTCCATGTAGGCGACTACGGAGGCCAGCAGAATCAAAGGCAGAATGTGCCACATCGCCTTCGCCATTGCCGATCGGGCGACGTTATTTTCCGATGCTTATGTTGGTGTCAATTATTTCCTTCAGAGTGAGGTCTGGCCAGTGTACTCGATAGCGGATGCTGGCGTTGCCCTCCGTGCCAACATAGCTGAGACACTTCCGGTTTGCCTAATTAGTGAGCAGGGCGGGAAAGAGAACCCGCATGAGCAAGCATCAGACGAATGGTATTTCCTCGGCCTTGGTGGCCGCAGAACGGAGCCTGGACGAGCGT
>JBBRBI010000043.1:0-47356 GCA_038206015.1 Bryobacterales bacterium
TGCGATGAGACGTTCTGCGTACGGATCAAGTGTGCCCGAATGCGGCCTTCCAGATGCCCAATCGCCGTAAATATCGCCCACACCCATGCGGCCACCGACAAGATCACCAGCATGCGGAAATACCAGACCCGGTACACCAGCGGCAGACCCAACCAGCGCGAAACGAAATTATGGAGGATTAAACCAATGAAAAATACCACCGAAAACTTCGGCTGACGCCCCAGCGCCCAGGACGACGGCAGCAGCCGGATGACTGCAATACAAAGCCCCCAAGCAATCCACATGAGCAGCGGAAGCGACACAACAATCGCTAAAAGAACCCATATCGGCATCGACAGCAGGTGCGTTTCAATCAGTGCAGCTGGCAACCAACGCTCCACAAGCGGGAAACCAAACTCCGGAAAAAGCACTGGTGCCATCGCCACCGTCTCACGGCTGACCAGCCAAACCTGTCGCCCATCCTCGGTTACGCGAACCATCTCCACCGGACTGGATTGCTCGCTTCCAATCAATGCGCCCACGCCATCCCGGTCCGGCGGAAGGGCCTCGTTCAGGCTCCCTTCCGGCTTGGCGCTAACAGTGTCAAGATTGCCGACAAAGCCCCGGTCGAAAACAAATGCGAGCTCTCGCGCGACTTCAACTTTCTTTATTTCAGCAATATCCGAAGAAAATTGCAGGTAACGGATTGCCTGCTTGAAGTTTCCGACATGCGTGCTCCTCAGGAAACCCAGTAGGCTGCTCTTCGGCGTGGTCCGGCCCAACGCGTCCAGCTCAATTTCCGGCGACTTTTCCTGCGACCAGGCAGCAGCAGCAAGCAGTATCCCGACCAGTCCAATTCGCATCTTGAACACTAAGGTAGCCGATTTTGGGGCGGCGATTGTGGCACCCTGTGTCTGACTGCTACAAAATTCGCTTTGTGATCCGCCGCAAATGCTTTAGAATCAGTGATGTACTTCGGCCCATCACGTGCTGCTGTACTTGTCAGGAAAGATCATGCGTTTTCGCCCTGCGGTACTCCTCCTCGTAAGCTCACTGTGTACAGGTTTCTTGTGCGCCAGCGCAGCGACGCTGGAGCAGCTTTCCACAGAGCGGATGATCGATGAATCCACCGAAATCGTCCGCGGTACGGTGTCCTATTGCAACTACCTCTATCGTGCGCCGATGATTTGGACTGTCTGTGAGGTCAACGTCACAGAACGATTGAAGGGTGCGGCAAATACGAAGGTTCAAGTAGCAATCCCCGGTGGCGTCGCCTCCGGATACCGCCAGACTTTTGAAGGCTCTCCGGTGCTCGAGCGCAATAGCGAATACTTGTTCTTCCTCTGGCAAGGCAAGTCGGGCCTTAAACAAATCATGGGGCTGAGCCAAGGTCTACTCAGTATTGTCAAGGACGAAAAAGGCAATCTGGTTGCCGTCCGCCCCGCCAGCGCAGAGCGAATGATCAATGCGGCGGGGCAGCCCGTTCAGGATCAGGGATGGACGAGCAGTCTTCCAGACTTAGCCGGACGTATCCAGTCACGATCCAAGGGCAGGTCGTCAAGATGAAGCTCGGTCGCACTCTTCCGCTGATTGCACTGCTGGCAGCCACCGCCACAGCTCATTACCATTTCGTTCGTTATTCCAGCAAGACCGGCTACCAGCAGCCCATATACGAGAAGTTCGACCTGAACTCGCTCGTGAACAAGACTGTCCCCTTCTTCATCGTTCCCGATGGCCTCGATAAGCTCGCCGCGGGCGATAACCAGACTGCGGTCATGAGCCAACTGGTGTTGGCGTCCCGCTCCTGGAGTGATGTCGCTACCAGCGATCTGCGCCTCAGTTTTGGTGGATACGCCCCCGCCGCAGCCACCCCGCAAAGTGCTCCGGGCATCGATGTAATTTTCGACGACGTGCCGCCTGGCATCATCTCCTACGCCGGCCCAACTGTCAAGGCCGATACAACCAACAGCGCCGAGCCGTTCACCCCAATCCTGCGATCCATCGTGGTTTTCCGCAAGGACCTCAGCAACGTCAACGGCACCCCGCTCCCCAGCTTCTCAGAAGCCTTCTTCCTCAATGCCGTTCACGAATTTGGACACGCCCTCGGTCTGCAACACAGCTTTGCATCCTCCGCCATGTCCACCCAACTCACGCGCGCAACCACCCGGTCCAAACCGATCGCTGCCGATGACGTGGCCGCCATCTCCATTCTTTACCCCTCCAAGAACTTCGCATCCCTCTTTGGCGCTGTAACCGGTCGGGTCACTCAAAATGGGAGCGGCGTCAATCTGGCCAGCGTCGTTGTGCTCTCGCTCAACGGTACAGCTGTGAATGCATTGACCAACCCCGACGGAACCTATCGCATCCAGGGCGTGCCGTCCGGCCCCTACATGGTCTACGCGCACGCCATCCCGCCCCCCGTCAGTGGCCAGGCAACTCCCGGCGATGTTGTGCCGCCCCGCGATCCCGACAATAATCCGATCCCGGCCAACAACCTTTTTGACTTGCAGTTTTTCCCCGGCACTCGCGATCCCCAGAGCGCGCAAACGATCAATGTCGTGCCAGGCCAAACTATCGCTGAGATCAACTTCAGCGTCAATCGCCGCGCCACGCCGCCCACACTCTTCTACCCGACCACTTACAGTTACTTCAACAACAACATCGCCGTGCGGCCTGCGTTCATCACGCCTCAAGTTGTCAATCCTCTCTTCATCGCCAGCGGCTACGGCTTTGTCACGGCAGACTCCAAACCCGTCGCTGGCTTGCGTTCTACGATTCTGGGCGGCTCCCCGGCCATCAATCAGGTGCGCGGATTCAGCAACAATTACATCATTTTTGATCTCTTCCTCTCCGGCTTTCTGAGCGAAGGCGAGCGCCATCTGGTCCTCGACAGCGGCACAGAAACCTACGTGCTCCCCTCCGCTATTCAGGTTGCGGTGCGTCGAGCCCCAGAGTTGGCCAACGTTAGCTGGATGTCTCCCTCTGCTGACGGCACTCGTCTGGCGCAGGTCACCGGCACCGGTTTCAGCCCCGGCTCACGCGTCCTGGTCGACGGCGAGCCAGCCGTGATTCGGGCGATTGACGAAAATGCGGGCACCATCCTTTTTGCTCCGCCCACCGCCCCCACTGGCCACGTTGGACGCGTCATCGTTCTCAACCCCGACGGCCAAAGCAGCCTGTTCATCAACCCCAGCGCCCCGCTCCAGTTGCCCTACGTCGATGCAGAGGCGAGCACCTTTTCCCTTACTCCCTCCGTCCTTCAGCCTGGTTCAGAATCGGTGATCGAGATCAACTCGCCGGGCGCTCACTTCCAATCGGGCCGCGTCAATATCGGCTTCGGTTCCAGCGACATTCAAGTTCGCTCTCTCAGCGTTCTGTCCTCAAACCGCGTGCTTGTCAGCGTTGCGGTTGGTGCTCTTGCCCCCGGTGGAAACTTCACGGTAACGGTCCAGTCCGGTCTTAGCCAGATGCAATTGCGCGCTGGCCTCTCGGTGCAGCCCGTCTCCGGAAATTTCGGTCGGCAAAACCTCCAACCCGACCCGAAGTGGACAACGGACAGCGCTTCGCCATTTGTACTTCCCGGCTCCAACGCGGTCTTAAATGTCTCAGGGTTGCTGGCTCCAAATGTTAGAGTCACTGCCTTCTTGAACGACCAGCCAGTCAACGTTTCCGCCGCTGGCAATGGTCGCGTCACACTCCAGGTTCCGCCAACGATGCAGCCAGGCCTCGCCGTATTACGACTCCAGGTGGATGGTGAAATCGTCAACAGTGTGCTCGTTGCCATTTCTGGCGCTGCACCCACAATTCAACGCCTGGAAGGTTCAGACCAATACTTGATCGACTCCAGCCGCAGCGCAATCGGCGGCGATAACATTACTTTGACCTTCACCGATCCGTCGCTTCTGGCAGAAGCAAGCGTCCGTGCAAACGATCTGTCTGCCAATGTTGGCGAGGCGTCGCTTTACACCCTGCGCGTCACCAAATTATCCGCCAGTGTCTTTCAGGCCGTGATTGCCCTGCCCCGAGGTTTACCCGATGGCACTTATCCTTTCAGCGTTACGGTTAATGGCCGTAGCTCCTCTCCTATTAACCTGCCTCTGCGCAACCGCTAAGGCCGAAGCCGATCCCGCCTGCCGCTCGGAGTGGCTGCCTCTCGAAACTGGCAATTACTGGGTCTACCAATCCAGCACTCGCTTCGTCACCAACAGCTTTCACACACTGCGCGTGCTCGGCACCTATGAACTCAGTGGCCAGGTCTGGTGCCAAATGGAAGATGCAGGGCGATTATTCTTCCTGCGTACGGACAAAGAGGGAAGAATCTTTCAGCGCTCCCTGCAAAGCGCCGCTGAAAGCATCTATCTTGACCCGAGAGGCCTCAAGCCCTACACACTGACCAGCAATCTCGGCTTCACCGCGCAGGCGATTGATTACAGTCCCTCCGCCTCCCTCAGTCGCGATACCTCAACCTACGCGTCCGGCCTCGGCAGAACCAGCTCCAGTTCCTTCATCGCGACGGGTTCAAACGGTGGCTTCTCCGGCAGTGACAGCTTGCTCGAAATGCGCATCTCCGACAAGATCTACCGCGTCATCCCCACCCCGCCAGAAATCACGCTCAGCCTCGACCCCAGCTTCGCCAATTGCGCCATCCCCTGCTACTACGCGGCCTGTGGCATCGGTTCTCCCGTCGACCCGCCAATGGCTCTCAAGCCCTGCCTGGGCGCACGCACTGCCGGCACCAACCTCCCGGGCAACTCCCTGCTGCGCCTCAGCATTGCCGATGCTACCGGGACAACCAGGTATGAGCAATACATCCCGAAGGCTGCTGGTGCCTCGGTGCAATTCATTTCCCTGCCTTTCTACTACCAGGAGCGCACCGGCACGCCGATCACCCTGTTCCCGCCGGGCGACTACATTGTCACCCTCTGGCTGCTCGACCCTGCCGGCAAGCTAGCAGCGGCTGCAACAAGTCAGACAAAGCTCAACTAAGGCAGCTTCACCTGGTTCGATTCGACGCCGCCGACATTCAACTTCACCCTCGCGCCGCTCACAGTCCCGAGGGGCACTTTCACATTCACCTGGTACAACCCCACAAAGCCCGGTGCCAAGCCAGCATACTGCACACCCACCCTCACGTCATTGATCAGCGCAATCACCGGCGCAACCGTATAAAACAGACCCGCCCGCTGCTCAACAGCTCCAAAGCCCGTCCCATAAACCTCAATGTATTCACCCTGCCGCAGCACCGCGCCATTGCCCGTTGCCGGGTCAAAGAAAATCCCCGGCTGCACTTGCCGCAGGCTCACCTTCACCTCGCCACTGCTTCCCAACGGAGTGTTTACCGTCACCGAAGCATCGTTGCCCTCCAGTGAATCGGCAAGATAAAAATTGATCTGCCCGTCGCTGACGTAGATCAACGGCTGTGGCCGTCCATTCACCAGCACCTCCACCCCGTTGATGCGGCCCGGCCACGGTGCCGACGCAGCAACCGTCACGCCTCCCGCCAGATTTGCGCCAAAAATCGTCTGCAAGCCCAGCGGCGTCAAGCCGCCAACAAACGAGGCTGCATTCAAAACAGTGGTCGTCAACAGGAACGGCTTACCCAATGCGGTCGCCGTCACAGAGACATCCGTCGCCGCAACGCCGTCAATCGCAAACTGAAGCCTGTTCAGCGGCGGCGCACCCGGCTTCCAACGAAAACTCACCGTGCCATCCTCACCCGACACAGCGCTCGTCGGCTCCACGGTCCCCGCGCCCCCTAACGTTGCGCTCACCTTCACACCCGCATACGGCAACCGGTTCGCATCGCTCACTTTGACAACAATCGGCTTCGGCAGCACATCGGTCGTTGCAAGCTGCCCATCGCCACTCACGATCTCAAGCTTCAATTGCTTCGCGCTCGCCAGTACTTGTACCCGCGCCTCGGTAGCTTCATAGCTGCTATCCGCCGGGCTGACATCAATCTGATCCACGCCCGCACGCAAGCCCTGGATCGCGAAACTGGCCTGACTTTGTCCCGTCGCAATACTCACCACCGCCGGCACATCCACCAAAGCGCTCCGTGCTCGCAAATTAAAACTGCGACTCACGCTCATCGCCCCAGCCACTCGCAAAACAGCCGTCGCACTCTGCCCGGCAACCACCCCCGCCGCTGGCCACAAACTCAGCGAGACACTCTTCTTGAGCGACGCCTCAGCACTAGCTCTCTGCCCAGCCGCCTTGGCGTAAAAGTCCTCAAAGCCAGCGCGATAGCTCTCCAGTTGCGCCGTCCAGGCCGGATCCAGATTTACGCCCTTGGGCGCGATCAGAACAAAGCCAAATCGAAAGCGCCGCTGGCTGACGGTCGCCTCCGGGACGCGCCGCCCCACTTCGCTCACAATGTTCTCCACTGTAACGTCACGACGAATCCCATCAAAACTACGCCCCACCTGCGGCGGCGTCGGAAACAACCCATTGATACCCGACGAGTCCACATAGAACAGCGGCGGAACCTCATTGCCCGCTCGAAATCCCATCAGGTATTGATCAAAAGGCGAATACTGCTCTGTCACAGCGACCGTCTCAAAGCGCGGCGAGACGCCAGCGCCACGATCCAGAATCCGGTTACCTTCCAGCACACTCGCCTCGCTGTTAAACGTAAAAGCCCAATGCGCCGACTGCCTTCCCAGCATCGGTCGCAGCGTTGAATTGTTCGGATCCCGCACACTCGCAAAGGCAAGAAACAAGTGTCCCGCCTCATGCGCCAGCACTGTCACCGCAGTGTCACGCGAGCTAAAGCGAGCGGGCAGGATCGCATTCGGGTCCAGCGGATACTGTGTGACAGGTCCCATGTTCAGTACCGCCTGCAATCGACGAGGGCTGCCATATTCCGCGCCCGAATCCACCATCACATCCCCATAACCGCTGCGCGGATTGCGCACGGTCACCTCATAGGCGACGACGCCAGACCCGGCGCTCACGCCCACCGCGTTGTAGAAAACAAGGTAGTCATAGGCGTCCTCGTGCGTCTCATAAAAGCGCTGCGCCGCAGTCACCGTATCCAGTTCTTCAACAGTCGTAAAGCGCTCAGCAATGGCCGCAGTAAAACTTTGCCCGCTCGACGCAGCCAGGCTGACGATACTCGCTTGCCCCGCCAATCGGCCCGGCGAAATCCCCACGACGGCCCCATTCAAATTGACGTCTTCGTAGGCAAACTCAATCGTGCCGTTCGGGAAAATCCGCAACTGAAAAGTGTTTTGCGCGCCAACGCCAAAGCTTGAATATTCTGGCACAGCCAGCCAGGTGACGACAAATCGATCCGCGCGCGAGTAGACGCTTACCCGGCCAGCCCGGGTGGCATCCAAATCAGCAAATAGTGGTGCCAGTCGCGGCAGACCACTCAATAAGCGACCCAGACTGCGGTCTGCGGTCGCCGCGTCGCCTTCCAAAAAGGTCACATTGCCATCGCTATTGACGTTCAACCGGCTATAAGGCTGACCAAAAAACGGGAAGCTGAAATTCAACGCGTAGCTCCGCGTATCGTCGTCATCAAACAGATCAATCGCCGTCCCCTGCAATTGCTCCTGACTGCTGTAATCACTGGCCGCAACCTCCAGCCGATAACCCCCTCCTGACGGCACAAAACGCAGCAGCCGCTGGTTCAGGTTGAACAGATTGCGACGGCTGATCATGCCTGCATCTTCTTCGAGTACGGCAATCTGGCCAACATCGCGAGCCGCCCCTTTGGGCTCCACCTGGACAGCCAGCCCCGCCATTTTGCGAAACACTTGTTCCAGCTCCCGCCGTTGCGTATTTAGATGCGACCGCAGTATCTCTTCCCGCGCCCGCTCCGGATAAGTGCCACAAGACTCCCGCAATCCCTTGCCCCAAACGCTTGCGCAAAGGAGAATCAAAATGAAGGGAACTTTTTGAGCTAGTCCCAACGTACTTCTAGTAACATTCATTCTTTATGGCCTTTTGTACAAACTGCGGAGCGCAAGCTGAAGATTCGGCAAGATTCTGCCCCAAATGTGGGACGTCGATGGGGGATGCTGCAAGTACAAGCTTTAGCACACCCGGCACCTCCAGCCAATTGCCCCTAAGCTACGAGATCCAGGGCAACAATTTGCAGATACTGCGCTGCAAGCTCAAGGCGGGCCAGGAGCTCTACGCCGAAGCCGGAAAGATGGTTTACAAGACCACCACGGTCACTTGGGAAACCAAAATGCAGGGCGACACCATTGCCTCCAAGATTTGGGGTGCCGTCAAGCGCAAACTCATGGGGGAAAGCCTCTTCCTCACCTATTTCAAGACCACCAGCAGCGGCGAAGTCGGCTTTGCTGGCAGCTACCCAGGTCACCTTCAGCCCTTCGATCTGAAGGCCGGCGAATCGATCCTCGTGCAGCGCGACAGCTTTGTCTGTGCACAAGCCTCGGTCACGCTCAACATCGCACTGGTCAAGAAAATGGGAGCGGGCTTCTTCGGCGGCGAGGGCTTCATCCTTGAGAAACTCACCGGCCCCGGTACGGCCTTCATTCATGGCGGTGGCGACTTCATTGAGTTCCAGCTTGGCCCCGGCGAGCAGTTGCAAGTGGACACCGGTTGCATCGTCGCTTTTGAGGAATCGGTCAACTACGACATCCAATTTGTCGGCGGTATCAAGACAGCGATTTTCGGTGGCGAGGGCCTCTTCCTGGCGACGCTCACCGGCCCCGGCCGCGCCATCATTCAATCGATGACGCTGGAGAAGATGCGTCGCGAACTCGGCGGTGCCAGATCCTCCTCAGGCGGCGATCAAGGCAGCCCTCTGGGTGCCATCGGTAGTATCTTCAGCGACGACTAGCGCGCAGTAACAACTCCCCCCCGAAGGGGACAGTCACCTCCGTCCCTCACCGGCATTGCGCGACACACATCCCGATCTTCCTCGGCGGCGAATCATTGGATTCCGCCACCGGTTGGTCCACAGCTGCGGTGATCTGGATCTCCTGCTGGTTTGGGAGGTGGCCACCACCATCGTTCCGGAACTGAAAAGTCAAATGCGCCATCCATGCCGAGCTTGCCCAGAACGACAGCTAAGGTCGCCACGCAAGATTACATAACACGCAATTGGTACATCAGGCTCCCCCCACCGCCGTGCATCCTCAGCCCCAAATAGGTATGCTGTCCTGAGATGACACCAAACATGTTGGGCGCTTACGGCGACTGGGCAGCGCACTCTCTAGTCGATCCGCCCCGTCTCTCCTTCCGGCAGCCAATCTTCAAGAACGTCGATGCCTGGCGCCCCATCGCCCGCGCCCGTTTCCACGAGTTGCTAATGGCCCCGCCCGCCGCCCCCACGCCCATCCCCGCCATCCAGCACCACATCGACTTCGACGGTCTCTCCATCGAGCACATGCAATGGCAACTCCCCTACGGCCCGCCCACCGAGGCGCTGGTCCTCAAGCCCGCCAACGCCAAAGGAAAACTCCCCGGCGTGATCGGCTTGCACGACCACGGCGGCAACAAATACTTTGGTCTACGCAAGATCACGCGCATCTCCAAAGACCCGCACCCGTTGATGATAGAGCACCAGCGCGTTTCCTACAGCGGCCTCGCCTGGGCGAATGAGCTCGCCCGTCGCGGCTATGTAGTTCTGGTGCACGACACCTTCGCCTTCGGCAGCCGCCGCATGCGTCTCGGCGATCTGCCCGCCATCATCCGCAACGGTTTGGTCGAGCAAGACCCCGAATCGAACGAGGAGATCAAACGCTACAACGACTTCTGCGGCCCCTACGAGAGTCTGGTCGCCAAGAGCCTCTTCAGCGCCGGCATGACCTGGGCTGGAGTCTTTGTCGCCGACGACCGCAGCGCCCTCGACTATCTCGCCTCCCGGCCCGATGTCGATGCCACACGTCTCGGCTGCGCCGGCCTGTCCGGCGGCGGCCTGCGCACAGTGATGTTGGCGGGGGCAGACGAGCGCATCCGCGCCGCCTGCTGTGCCGGTATGATGACCACCTGGACAGACTACCTGCTCAACAAGGCCCACACGCATACCTGGATGTGTTATTTGGCGGGGATGCCACGCGATCTCGATTATCCAGAGATTCTAGGCTTGTGCGCGCCCAATCCGGTGATGGTTTTGAACAACCGCCAGGACTCGCTGTTCACGCTCTCGGAAATGGAGCGAGCCGACCGCATGTTGAGCGATGTCTATCGCAAAGCCGGCGCTGCTGATCGTTACAAGTGCAACTTCTACGACGGCCCACACAAGTTTGATGCCGCCATGCAGAAGGACGCCTTTGGCTGGTTTGATCGCTGGCTGAAGGGCTGAGCCCCCCAGCCTGAGGGTGTAAAACAGTTTGTGTAAGCGCGGTTCTCAAAGAGCGTAAACATAGGAGAACCGAATGGCAATCAGAAAAGAATTGATCGACGAGTTGATGGCGACCAGCGATGGGCCGTTGATTGATCGCAACGGGCTGTCCAAGGAGCTGATGAAGGCTCTGGTGGAGCGGATGTTGGGTGGGGAGATGAACCACCATCTGGGCTATGAGAAGCACGCGGCGGCTGGTTATGGAACTGGCAATTCGAGGAACGGGGCGAGTAAGAAGACACTGAAAGGGGAAACCGGCGAAGTCACCATCGATGTGCCACGAGACCGGAATAGCACTTTCGAGCCGCAACTGATCGGCAAGCATCAGACGCGGTTTGAGGGATTCGACGACAAGATCCTGTCCATGTACGCCCTCGGCATGACGGTACGCGATATCCAGGGGCACCTTCACGATCTGTACGGCGTAGAGGTGAGCTCCGGCCTGATTTCGACCGTCACGGACGGCATCCTGGACGAGGTTCGCGCTTGGCAGGACCGGCCGCTGGAAGCGCTATACCCAATCGTTTATCTGGACGCGCTTATGGTCAAGATGCGCCAGGACGGCAAGGTGGATAACCGGGCTGTCTACACCGCCATCGGCATCAACATGGAGGGTGAAAAATCCGTCCTGGGGCTCTGGGTCAGTGCAACGGAGGGAGCAAAGTACTGGATGACAGTGCTGACGAACCTGAAGAACAGGGGTGTCCGAGATATCTTCTTGATCTGTACGGATGGACTGAAGGGCTTCCCAGAGGCCATCGAGGCCGTGTTCCCGGAAACGCTGGTACAGACCTGCATCGTGCATCTGATCCGGGCCAGCCTGAAGTTCGTGAGTTGGAAAGAACGCAAGGCCATGGCTGCGGATCTCAAGACGATCTACCGGGCGGTGAGCGCCGAAACCGCTTGGCTAGCGCTCGCGGAGTTTCGCCGCAAATACCCCGGCCACCAGGTGGTGGCCGACGTATGGGAACGTAACTGGCAGCGCATCATCCCATTTTTCGAGTTCCCTGAAGAGATCCGCAAAATCGTCTATACAACCAACGCGGTAGAATCCCTTCACATGTCGCTGCGCAGGGTGACCAAAAACCGCGGCTCATTCCCAACCCAGGAGGCCGCGATCAAGCTCATCTATTTGGCTGTGAAGAACGCTTCAAAGAAATGGGAATTCGTCCAGAGCTGGTACGGTGCCCTTCGCCAGTTCACACTCCGCTGGCCCGAACGAATCGAGCGAGCCACCACAACCTAATATCAAACCCTTCCTCAGAAGGCTGAATCGTGTTTACACAAAACTATTGACACCGCCGTCACCACTCGATTGCTCTCGGGTAAAAGATCCGACACCGTAGCAATCAATTGCCACAAAGTGATGTCCAAGGAATGATCCGGACTCAGTAATCTCCTGTCTAGCGCTGTAGCTAGCCTCTCCAAGACGAACTTTCGGTATTCTCCGTGATCTGAATCGAGTAATTTGATCAGCCTTGTGAAGGGGGCTTGAAGACGATATTAAGAACTTGGTTGTTGCTATGCGCCAACTGATCCCCGGTCGCTGCAAGCACCTCGCTCCGCGCCATGGAGACCGTTGAAAGGGGGCTCTCGCCGAATCCAAAGCTGCTTCTGCTGCTGAGAAGCAGAAGATCGACGCGCAGTTGAACGAGTTTCTCAAGCGCTTGAATCAGGTCTTCGCCGCCATGCGAGATTCCACGGACGTTTACAACAGCTCCAAGGGCCAAGCCTGGCCCGTACACAAGGCCGAAAAGCTCGACATAACGATGCGCAGCCTCCAAAATACTCAGCTTTGGCGTCAATACATGCCCGACCCGAAATCACACCAGCCTGATAAATAACTTGCGAGGGGTAGGCTGAAAACGCATGGAAGTGCAACTCACCCGAATCAGAAAGCGTTTGTCCGCCAGGCGATTGAGAGTGGCCGCCTTTGTCGCGAGGAGGATTCGGTGCAGCAAGCTATATTGCTTTGGAAAGAGCGTGGTCGTGCCCGTCTGCTCGCCGAGAAATAAACGCCCCGGCAATGGGCCACCGCCGAACCACGCAGGCCGATTCCGATCTTGACGACATTTGGCGGCCCGTCCGCCCACGCTACCGCCAATGCCAACTTTATCGGTCACAACAATTTTCAACTTTCCAGCGTTGATTCCAAGGCACTTCCATCCCACCCCGCAAAACAGCATTTCTGCCCCGTGCATAATCGTAGCCGGGTGGAAGCCTCATCTCCAGCCCTAGGCTCATCGACAACTGAATTTGTCCTAAAGTGACCCACGCCACACGTGTCTCCCGCCAATCCATCCTGTTGCAGAGGCCAATCTACACCTCGATTCGTGAAATTACGGAACGAAGCTAAGCCTATAACCCGCGCCGAATGAACAAGATGGATTACCAGATACCGGCCCCGACTAAGCCTTCTTCGCCCAATCCAGATACTCCTGAACAGAGTTAAAGCTCCGATCCTTATACAAGCGCCCGCCATCCTCCACCGGCTCCGTCCAGTTGTATGCCCAGGAGTCGCCCGTCTCGGCCATCAACCGCTGTAACCGCCGCTCCATATCCGCCTCAACGCCCGCGTTCTTCCCAATCAGATTCTTCTGCTGGTAAGGATCGCGTTCGATGTCATACAACACCCACGGCTTATCTGAATACCGAGCGTACATATACCGTTCGGTCCGCACGCCGCGCCACCCGCCTTTGGTCCCATCTCCACTAGACGGACCAAAGATCTGGAAGTAAGCCTCATCAGGCGTCTTCCCCTTGCCGGTCAATAAGTGCGAACTCAAGTCACGTCCCTGCATCTCGGCAGGCACTCCGATCCCGGCCAGCCCCAACAGAGTCGGCGCAAAATCGACGTGCGTAAAAAACGCTTTCGTGTGCGACGCCGCTTTGATCTTGCCCGGCCAGCGCAAAAATCCCGGCACCTTGATCGACTCCTCCCACGGCTTCCGCTTCAACCGTTCCCCCTGCGACCCCAACATGTCGCCATGATCGGAAGAGAACAACACGATGGTGTTCTCCGCCAATCCCAGCTCGTCCAGCACCTTCAGGATCTTCCCGGTCGCCGCATCGATCGCCGTCACCATGCCATAGTATTCAGCAATCTCCTTCGGCCCAGGGCACCCCGCCTTCTCCTGCCAATTCGGCCGCATCGTCAGCGTGGCCGGGTCATATTGATTGCGATATTCAGGCGGTGCTTTGTAAGGGTCGTGCGGCGGCCCCCACTGCACCGTCAGATAAAAAGGTCGATCATCCGCCTTGGCCTGCTTGATAAATTCGATGCCGTAGTCGGCATAGGCATCGGCCTCAAAGCGATCCAGATGAATCGGCTCGGGCGTGTCGCGAAAGATTGTGTTGTTGAAGTGCTGATGGCTGCACTGGTTCGCTGCCCAATATTGGAAGCCCTGTCGGCGTGCACCTGGTGGCACAAACCCAGGCAGCCGCTTGCCGCCATCCAGATGCCACTTACCCACAAACCCCGTGCGATACCCATTCGCCGCCAGCGTCTTCGCAAACGACACGCCATCCTCACGCAAGTGCAGATCATTCGCCATCATCCCGTTGCGATGACAATACTGGCCGGTCAGCAAAATGGCCCGCGCCGGGCAACACACCGGCGTATTGGCAAAGGTATTGTCCAGCGTCAACCCCTGGCCCGCAAAGCGATCAATATGCGGCGTGCGCACCTCAGCGTTTCCGAGACAGCCAACAGCCTGTGCACGGTGCTGATCCGGCATCAGAAAAATGATATTGGGGCGCTTAGACTGCGCCTGAGAAACACCAGCCGCCGCAGTAGCGGCAATAAATCGACGACGGGTATCTGACATTGTTTCTGTATCCTATCCAACTGCCGCGATCGCCTCAATCTCGACCATCACATCGCGCGGAAGTTTCGCCGCCTGCACCGTCGCACGAGCCGGCGGGCTGGCCGTAAAGTAGCACGCATAGATCTCGTTGACCTTGGCGAAGTCATTCATGTCTTTGACGAAGATCGTCGTCTTCAACACACTCGCAAAGCTGGCCCCGGCTGCTGCCAACACAGCCCCCAGATTCTCAAGCACCCTCGTCGTCTGCTCTTCAATTCCACCGGCGACAATTTGTCCTGTGGCTGGGTCCAGCGGAATCTGCCCGCTCAAGTAGGCAATGCCGTTGTACACGATTGCCTGTGAATATGGGCCGATCGCCTGTGGCGCGGCATCTGTCGAGATCACTTGTCTCATGGTTAAAACTGTAGCGTAGCCGTGAGTTCGCGCACATGCGCAATCCCCTCGGCTTTGCAAAATTCGTCCAATTCGCGTGCGATGCGGGCTGGCGCTTCAGGGTCCCAGAAGGTCGCGGTCCCAACCTCTACCGCGCTGGCACCGGCGATCAGAAACTCTGCCGCATCCTCGCCCGTAGCAATGCCGCCCAACCCAATCACCGGAATCGTCACGGCCTTCGAAGCCTCATACACCAGGCGCAGAGCAATCGGCTTGATTGCCGGTCCGCTCAATCCTCCAAAGCCCGCCCCGATCCGGGGCCGCCTCGACCGGGCATCGATCGCGAGCGAAATTACCGTGTTCACCAGCGAGATCGCATCGGCACCGGCGTCCTCGGCCGCACGAGCCAGCGGATCAATTTTGGCGACATTCGGTGACAGCTTGACGATCACCGGACGGCGCGTCAGCTTGCGAATCTCACCCACCAACCCTGCCAGCAGCACCGGATCGGACGAGAAGAAGATGCCGCCGTGTTTCGTATTCGGGCAGGACACATTGATCTCGTAAGCGGCGATGCCGGGGGCATCCTCAAGAGCTCGGATCACCTCGAAGTAATCCTCGGGGTCGTAGCCAAAAACATTGGCGATAATTCGAGTCCGGTAAGAAGCAAGATCCGGGAGCTTGGTCCGGATGAACTCGCGCACTCCAATATTTTGCAGGCCGATAGAGTTGATCATCCCGCTGGCCGTTTCCCAGAGCCGGGGCGGCGCGTTGCCCGCAATCGGGTCGCGACTCAGGCCCTTCACCACGATGCCGCCAATCCTGTTCAGGTCGACAATATCCGCAAACTCGATCCCGTAAGCAAAGGTCCCGGACGCAGCCAGCACTGGGTTTTCAAAGGAAATCCCGCACAGGGTAGTCGAAAGGCGGGGGGATGGGGCCATCTCTTCGGTGAGTTTAGCAGAGCGTGCCAATCAGTACTTTTCCCCAGCAGTACTAAGCGGAATCCCTCATCGCTGATTTTGGCCTATCGTGGCACACTTAAACTGCCGAAATACCTTAGAAGGTCGCCTAAGGCGACTTTCCAATGGTCGAAACAAAATTGCGGAAGAGCGCTAAATCCCGATCCCTGGCCACTAAGTTCTCGATGTTCACATCAGTCTTGGTGGGTTGGGTCGTGCTCGTCTCGATCGGCTACGACGTCCACCATAATATGTTCGACCTGGGCAAGGGCGTGATCATGTTCGCCATCCTGATGCTGGTCGCTCTGGCGATTGGGCGCTTCACCGTCACGCTGATGGCCAAGCCGCTCGAAAATCTCGCCGCCGGCATGAAGCGTGTACAGAACGGGCGGCTCGAAAAAATCAATGTCAGCCGCACTGGCGATGAGATCCAGTTTGTCGGTGAGGTCTTCAACGAGACCATCCAGGCACTCAAAGAGCGAGACCGCCAGATCGAAGAACACCGCGAGATGCTCGAAGCACGTATCCAGCAGCGCACGGATGCCCTGCGCGAGGCGATGGAGCGAGCACTGGCTGCCAGCCAGGCAAAAAGCGAATTTCTGGCCAACATGTCGCATGAGCTCCGCACGCCGATGAACGGTATCCTGGGCATGCTCGACGTCGTACTTGAGGGTTCCCTGCACGGCGAACAAAGAGAAGAGTTGGAGACCGCCCAGCGCTGTGCCCACTCACTTCTGGCCCTGCTCAATGACATTCTCGATCTATCCAAGATCGAAAGCGGGAAGATGGGCCTCGAACGGATTCCATTCCAGTTGAAGTCGGCGGTCAACGAAGCAATCAAGACACACCAGGCGCGGGCCCGGCAGAAGCGAGTGGAGTTGACTGCCGAGTTGAGCCCCGATCTGGCTGATACGGTCTACGGTGACCCAATGCGCTTGCGGCAGGTACTGGGCAACCTGCTCAGCAATGCCATTAAGTTCACCGAAAACGGCTATGTGAAGGTCTACTTGCGGTCCGCAGCCGACGTCAAGGATGGAAAAACCGAATTCGATCTGATAGTCGAAGACTCAGGCGTCGGCATTCCCGCCGACAAGCTCGAAAAAATCTTCGACAAGTTCACGCAGGCTGATGGAAGCATCACCCGCCGGTTTGGCGGCACAGGGCTGGGCCTGACCATCACCCGGCGTTTGGTGGAGATGTTTGGCGGGCGCATCTGGGTAGAGAGTACAGAAGGCAAGGGCAGCAAGTTCTTCGTCCGCTTGCAGCTCGAAGTCGCGTTGAAGTCCAAGCACGTCGAGGCGAACCAAAAGGCAAGCGGCGGGGAACACGTGTCGCTGGATGGGCGTTCTCCGCAAATTCTGCTCGTCGAAGACAATGCCGTAAATCAGAAGGTCGTCCTGGCGATTCTGAGCAAGCGCGGCTTCCACGTCGAGATTGCCAGCAACGGCCTGGAGGCGTTGCTGGCAGTACAGAAGAGCGTTTTCGATCTCGTGCTCATGGACGTCCAGATGCCCTATATGGATGGCATTGAGGCTACGCGCAAGATTCGCGAAGAACTGGGCTTCCGGCAGTTGCCGATCATTGCGATGACCGCCCACGCCATGACTGGTGACCGTGAGCGCTGCATCACTGCCGGGATGAATGACTACGTGTCAAAACCGGTGAATCCGGCGACACTGGTGCACACCATCATGCGCTACATCGACGCAGCCCTGGAGCCCGTAGTCTTGACAGCGCTGGTCAAGGATTCAAGTGCGATTCCCGAAGTTGCGCCTCTGCAGGCGATTGATCGAAGTCTTGCCGCGCGTTTGACCGACAACGATAGCGGCCTCTTTCAGGGCATGCTATTGCTGTTCCTGCAGATGGCACCAGAACGCATCGAGAAGATCCAGACGGCTGTCTCACGCAATGATCGAGCGGTGATTGAGCGCGAAGTGCGCAAGATCCGTAGCGCTGCCGAACGGATCGCAGCTGTGAGCGTGGCTGAAAGCGCCATGCGCTTGATGGATGCCGTGCAGGCAGCCCGCCAAGAGGATGTCCATCTGACTCTGATTGCCCTGGAGTTGCAGATCCAACGCCTCTCGCGCCACGCCGACGAGAACCCCGAGACCGCCTCGCCCCTCGAACTTAAAGCGTCGTAGCTTTGAGCTCCTCCGCCGTCGACTGAATCATCTCCCAGACTTGCTCCAGATCGGCCCAGTTCGTCTGGATATTCCCGATCGCCAGCCGGATCACCTGTTCACCGTTGAGCAGGTTTGGCGACAGCAACACTTGGCCGGTAGCATTCAGGCGGTCAAGCAGTACTTTGTTTAGCTCGTCGGATGCCTTGTGGCGAAACACAATCAGCGAAAAATGAACCGGTGCGACGACTTCAAAGTCCGGGTGCACCCCGATCAGCGCTGCAAGCCGCTTGGCATCTTCAATCTGTTGGTGGATGAGTTCAGCCAGACGTTGGCGTCCGTAAGAGCGCATCGTGAACCAAAGCTTGAGCGAGCGAAAGCGACGGCCCAGTGGCAGGCCATACTCGTGCAGGTTCAGCGCCAGTGGGTTGTCCTGCGTGCGCAAATACTCAGGGACCAGTGAGAAGGCATCGCGCAGCCACTCGGGATTGCTGCAGTAGAAGACGCTGAGGTCCATCGGGACGAAGAGCCATTTGTGCGGGTTCACCACCAACGAGTCGGCATCGCCCGCGCCATCGAGTACCCAGCGATATCGCGGGTCGATGGCAGTGCTGCCGCCATAGGCGCAATCCACATGAACCCAGAGGCCATAGCGGCGAGCAATGTCGATGATCGCAGGCACGGGATCGATCGCGGCAACGCTTGTGGTGCCAATGGTCGGAATGACGCAAAAGGGCACAAGCCCGGCAGCAATGTCGGCGCTAATGGCGGCTTCGAGAAGATCGGGGCGCATCCGGAACTCCGAATCGAGGTCGATCAGGCGCACATTCTCGCGGGCGATCCCGGCCGCCATCGCGCCCTTCTCAATCGAGCTGTGGGCGTGCTTGCTGGCATAGAGAGTGAGCAGTGCGTCTGAGCACTTGTGGCCCTTGCGAACACGGGCGGCGACGATCGCATGAAAGGTGCTGGTAGAAGCGGTATCGAGAATCTGGCCGAACCAATGCTCAGGCAAGCCCATCCACTGCCGCAGCCACGAGAGGGTAACCTGTTCCAGCTCAGTTGCCGCCGGTGACGACTTCCAGAGCATCGCGTTGGGGTTCAGAGCAGCTGCCAACATCTCGGCAATGATGCTCTCAGGTGGTGAGGAATTGGCAAAGTAGCCGAGGAAGCGCGGGTGGTTCCAGTGCGTGTTTCGGGGGACGATTTCGCGCTCGAAATCTTCGAGAATCTGGTCGAAAGGCTCGGGCAGTTCCGGGCCCTGTGCAGGTAGAGCAGCGGTCAAAGAGCCCGGCTCCGTATCGGAGAGAACCGGATAGTCGCGGGTGTTCTCAAGATAGTGAGCGATCCAGTCAATGGCCGCATAGCCGTAGGTGCGAAACTCGTCGGGGGTCATTCCCCTTTAGCTTCGCGCAAAACCTGCGGCAGCCATTCGGGGAACCACGCACGAAATTCTTCCAGCGGCGCGCTGCCCAGCCAACTGACCTCGGCGCGTGCGGGGAGCTTGCGCAGTCGGCAGGCCTCTTCGACGCCAAAAGGCGTGGGGAATCGATCCAGCCAAGAGATGAATTCGTCCAGGCGTATGGAGAGCAACGCTTCACGGGCGGTATCGCCCGAGACGACCGCTACATCGAGCGCGCAGATCAACTCAGGCACTGCAGCCGCACAACCGCTGACAACGCCTACGGCCGAGAGCTTACGCGAGACACACAAGGCGTTGTCGTTACCAACAAGCAAGGTTGCGCCCGTCGACGCCAGCGTCTCAAGGTACTCCGGCTTGCCGGAGGAATCCTTGATGCCCTTGTAGAGGCCCGAACGCAGGAGGCGCTCAGCTACTGCAACCGAAATGGCAGAGGTAAAGAAAGGGATGTTGTACAGGTAGAGCGGCAAGTGACCTGCCGCGCGCTCGCCCAGGCGCAGAAAGAAGGCCTCGATCTGCTCATCGGAATAGTTGAAGTAGTAGGGCGGAACCACGAGGGCAAAGGCTGCGCCCGAAGCGGCAGCGTGTTCCGCCAGGTGGATCGTTACGTCAAGCGTCGAGTGCGAAATATTGACAGCCACCGGCTTGGGGCAACGCTTGATGCCGAAAGTAATGAGCTTTTCGCGCTCTTCGATATCGAAGTGCAGGAAATTGCCCGTCGTACCCAGGATGCTCAGCCCCATGGCGGGCGAAGCAGCCAGGAAGTCGATGATTTCCATGGCGGCCCCCAGATCGACGGTATTCGCTCGCTCGCGAAAGGGCGTGATGGCGGCAGCATACACGCCAGAGGGCGGGGTATGATTGGGAGCGTAAGAACGAGACATGGAGTATCCCAATTTACCGCAGTCGTTGAAGGACCGTCGCGCCTTTTTGGGCGCAGGAGCCTTCACGATTATCAGACCGGAACTGGTGCGCGGAGCCGGGCCTGAAAAGATCAAAGCCGGGATTGTCGGCGCAGGAGGCAGGGGCCGTCAGGCGGTTGTCGATCTGCTCAGCGCCGACGCCAATGTCGAGCTGGTTTCAATGGGCGATCTGTTTGAAGACAAGCTCGAAGGCAATCTCAGCTGGTTGCGGGACGCAAATCGATTCCCCAAGACGCATGATCGCGTCAAGGTAGATGCCGAGCACCGCTTCGTTGGTTTCGATGCCTACCAAAAGGTAATTGCAAGCGGGGTCGACGTCGTGATGCTTTGCACGCCGCCGGGCTATCGTCCACTGCACTTTGAGGCCGCCATCGAGGCAGGGAAGCATGTATTCTGCGAGAAGCCTTTCGGGACCGATCCCGTCGGTGTTCGACGCTTCATGGCCGCGGCCAAGAAGAGCGAAGAGAAGAAGTTGACGGTTGTCAGCGGGGCGCAGCGGCGCTTTCAGCGCGAGTACGTCGAGACGGTTGAAAAACTCCAAAATGGCGCAATCGGCGATCTTCGTGCCGCCTATGCCTATTGGGTGGGCACGCCAGTGATTCAGCAGCCCAAGGGCCGCGACCCGAAGATGGCCGACATGACCTGGCAGCATCGCAACTGGTACAGCTATGTCTGGATTGGCGGTGACCAGATTGTCGAACAACACTTACACAACATCGATGTCATCAATTGGGTGATGGAAGCGCATCCCGTGAAGGTGATGGCGATGGGTGGCGCTGCTTGGAGACCGAAGGACGAGATTCACGGCAATATTTTCGATCATTTTTCTGCCGACTTTGAGTATCCCAACGGCGTGCGCTTGTCGAGCTATTGTCGTCAGTACCCCAAGGGGCTTTACACAAACGTAAGTGAATTGATTGTTGGGGCTAAAGGAAGCAGCAACTGCCGCGATCTGGGGGCTAAGGATATCAATCCTTATGTGGCAGAGCATATGGCTCTGGCAAAGAGCATCCGCGGCGACGGTCCATACATCAACCACGCGATGGCAGTAGCGGAGAGCACGATGACCTGCATCATGGCACGCGAAAGTGCCTACAGTGGCGAAGCGTTGACTTGGGATCAGATGATGGCTTCGCAGCTCGACCTGAGCCCTAAAGAATTTGGCTACGACCTCAAGGTAGGCGCTACGCCTTTGCCCGTGCCTGGGCAGTATAAATTTATTTAGCTACGAGATAGCGATGGAACCCGGATCGGTTTTAGTGGACTCTTCTTTGGGACCAGAGAGGCGACGCGGATCGAGAAGGTGCATGGGCTTGAATTGCTTCGCAGTCCAGCGGAAGCCTGGGTCAAATTCGACGCCGAGGAAATATCCAATATCCTTGAAGACGCAATACCGAACGCGGCCTTTGAGGCCACCGTGTTCGTGCGTAATCGTGACGACGCATTGCAACGGAACGTCTTCTTCCATTTGTAGACAGGCCCCAGACAAGGAGATGTCTTCCAGATTGGCTACGGCAGTATGTTTCTTGCCGATCTTGTCGCGCCATTCGATTTTTACTAGGTCCGCACAAAGCATGCGCGGATTAACTCGCCGGTCTTGCATTTTTTTTATCGCCTTCTGCTGCTTGTATATATCCTATCGGCCAGACCAGCCCACCCAATTATGAAGTGGAGTTTCAAAAATGCCCTAGCTAACACTAAGGGATTCGTGCATTTGAGATCTAAGGTATTCGGATCGAGTCATAAATGAGTGCTTGGGATCGAGCGCCCGGTCGATAGCCAAAATGCCATCGAGGTGATCGACTTCGTGCTGAAGGAGCTCGGCAAAACCGTCCTGGGCCTCAATCGTTTGCCAGACGCCGAGGCGGTCCTGATGCCGAAGTCTCAGCGATTTACTTCGCTCCAACTTCACCATCAGGTTTGGAAAGCTGAAGCAGTCATCCCACATCGCGAAGGTCTCGGGGCTGAGCCACTCGAGCGTAGGGTTGATCAGTTCGTAGGAGCGGTTGGAGATCTCGATATAGATGACCCGCTGGGGGCTCCCGATCTGGATGGCGGCGATGCCGCGGCCAAAGCCACTCGTCCGCTGAAACTCGTGGAGGGTATCGCGTAGATCATCGAGAATGGGAATGGCTTCGCTGGCAACCGTAACTTCAAGCGAAGTGGCGCGCAAGAGAGGATCACCTAGTTCGATGATGCGTCGAATGGACATACTTAAATATGCCAACAATTCCGATGTCCGTAGTTTGGGTGGCTGTGATGTGCGGTTATATTCCGTGGAGCATGGGCTATGCATTTTTCAACCCGATGGTGATTGTTGGCTATGGGTTCTTCGGTCTGGTAATTGGCGCTCATGTACGTGACTCCCGCTGGGCGGTCGGCGTTACGTTGGCGACAACCTGGCTGGCATTGTTGCTGGTGAACCTCACGAGCTCGGTTTCCGTTTGGGTCTTTCCGCCGTGGGCAGTGTTAGCGGCTAATGCCTGGCTGGGCGTTACGGGCGCGCTGGTGGCGCAGCGGGTCAAGGTATGGGTGGCGCGGGCAATCTTTGCCGGGCTGGGGGCCTTTGTGATCCTGAGCAGCTACCTGCCCTACACCTGGAAGGTTTGGATCGGGGAACACACCACCGATGACGACTTAATTGTGTTCGCCGTAGGGTGCGGAATCCTCTTTGTGGGAACATGGCGATTGAGAAGATGAAAATCGTTGCAAAATCGCCCTGCCGCGTGGATCTGGCTGGCGGAACATTAGACATTTGGCCGCTCTACCTGAACCACGACAATGCGGTGACCGTTAACTTTGGCTTGAACCTCTATACGCACGCCCGAATCGAGACGCGTGCCGACAAGAAGATCGTGATCGAAACGCTGGATATGGGCGGGCGCGAGGAGTTTGAAAATATTGGCGCGCTGCTGGCAGCCAGGAAGTTCAAGCTGCCACTACTGGCTTATGCCCTGCGCTGGTATCGACCGGAGATGGGGCTGACCCTGACGACAAACAGCGAGGCTCCATCAGGTGCTGGAATCAGCGGCAGTTCGTCGCTGCTGATCACCTTGGGTGCCGCCTTGAATAAGCTAACCAAGCGCGGCTACAGCCTTGAGAAGATCCGCGAAGTGGCGCAGAACATCGAGGCACAAATCATTCAGGTACCTACCGGTTGCCAGGATTACTATCCTGCGATGTACGGGCGCGTCAGTGCGATCGAGCTGGGTTGCGATGGCATCACGCGCAAGGAGATCCTGGTGGACCATGAAGACCTTGAGGCGCGAGGCGTGCTGGTCTACACGGGCAAGCCGCGCAATAGCGGGATCAACAACTGGGAAGTGACGAAGCTGTACATTGATGGCGACAAGCAGGTGCGACGCAACTTCGAAAAGATTTCTGCGATCGCCAACGGCATGCGTGGGGCTCTCGAGAAGGCAGACTGGAACGAGGTTGCCCGCTTGCTGCGCGAGGAGTGGAGTTTCCGACGCAAGAACGCGCCGACGATCTCGACCGACCTGATCGACGAACTGACTGAGAAGACGAAGAAGGCGGGGGCTAAGGGGTCGAAGGTTTGTGGTGCGGGCGGCGGCGGTTGCATGTTTGTGCTGGTGGAGCGCGGAGCCAAGGAGAAAGTCTGCCAGGTGGTGCGCGATTTGGGCGCGACTGTATTGGACTATCGCGTGGCGCAGGCCGGCGTGAAGGTTAACGTGAGTGCCTAAGATAGGCCCTGCCGGACTGGGACTGAGGGTCGGGATCTTTGCGATAACCGGCATCCTCACGCTTCAGTTCGTGTCGATGCTGCTGGGCTGGGCGGGGATTCTGGTGCAGGCGGCGATGGCGGTGTTTGCTTCGGCGGCAGTGGCCAACGGGCTTTCACTGCGCATTTATGAGCGCGGCGGGATTAGCGATGTGGGCTTGGGATGGAGACCGGGATCATTGCGCAATCTTGGGATTGGTTTGTTGGGTGGACTACTCAGTGCGCTCGCCGTCACCGGTTTGCCGGTGATAGTGGGAATGGCGACGGTGAGTCAGGACGCGGAAAGAAGCTTCTCGTTTCCAAGCCTGCTCTTTGTCTCCTTGGTGATGGTGTTTGGCGCAGTTGGGGAGGAGTTGCTATTTCACGGCTACGCCTTTCAATTGCTGATGCGGAGGATTGGGGCCTTCTCAACACTACTACCGGTGGGCGTACTATTTGCTGCAGCACATGCCAACAACCTGAGCGCCAGTTGGCTATCGTTCTTCAATACCTTCTTGTGGGGCGTCTTTCTGGGACTGTGCTTTTTGCGCAGTGGCGACTTGTGGCTACCGATTGGCGTACACTTTGGCTGGAACTGGGCATTGCCTTTGCTCGGCACGAATGTCAGTGGATTTAAGATGGTTACTACAGGATTGTTGATGAAGTGGCATGTCGGCCCGGTATGGAGTGGCGGGGACTATGGCCCCGAAGCCGGCCTGCTGACCACGTTGGTGTTGCCGGTATTAGGCTGGTGTTTATTCAAGGCACCGATCGATACAACGCGGCCCCAGATGTTCGAGGAGGACGATTAAATGCGCTATCTCGGTCTGCTCCTGATTGGCTCGCTCGCCTTTGGCGCGAACGAGAAATTGACACCAGAACAGCGCATCGAACTGATCCGGGGGCTTAGCGCCGAGTTTGCAACGGTGAAGGTAATGCTGCCGCGATCAAAGAAAGCCCTCGATTACGACATTGAGGGGAAGTCGCACAAGGAACAATGGGATGCGGCCGCCAGAGAGCAGGGCCCGGCGGCCCGGGCGGGGGATCAGATTCAGTTCACCAAGGTGGAAATCGACAACGATAAAATCACCTTCGAGATCAATGGTGGGCTGAAGAGCGGCGCAAAGTGGTACGACCACGTCCAGGTCGGAATGGGGAATGGCGGGCAGACTACGCGGCCCTCGGGCAGGGCCACGTTGGGCACGACGCTGGTTGTCCGGTTTGCCAAAGGGGTTCCACCAGTCGATTCTGCCGAGATGAAGAAGATCCTGAAGCCGCTCTTCGATTTTGACAAGAAGTCGGCCACGGAATCGTATGTCGATTCCCTACCGCCTGAGGTGAAGAAGGCCGTGATAGAGCAGCGGGTGATCGAGGGGATGGATAAGGAGCAGGTGATCCTGGCCATCGGGAAGCCGCGTTTGAAGAGCCGCGAGACGAATGATGGCGAGGAGACGGAAGATTGGGTCTACGGGCAGGCCCCAGGGAAGATCACCTTCCTGACCTTTTCGAGCAACAAAGTTGTGAAGATTCGAGAGAGCTACGCGGGGCTGGGCGGCCAGACCGTAAGCGGACCAAGGCCGGTGAAACCCTAACATGAGCCGATCTATTTTCGTTGTTGCACTTGTATGCAGCCCGCTATGGGCGCAAGACTCGCCAATTGAACAGTTTGAGAACAGGATCCGTCCGGTACTGGTTGCCCGCTGTTACGGCTGCCATAGCGCACAGGCAAGCCCGACCCAGGGCGGGTTGCGCCTGGACAGCTCGCAGGGGATTCGTCAGGGGGGCAACTCAGGCCCGCTGAAGGGCAGCCTGCTGCGCGCGCTTAGCCACCGGGACGCCAGCTTGAAGATGCCGCCGGGCAAGCCGTTGCCGACGGAGACGATTGCAGAATTCGCAACCTGGATCGCGAATGGCGCGCCAGTGCCTGATACGCTGAGCAGTGTGCCCAAGCCAGCGGCGCGGCTATGGTCTTTGCAGTTCCCGATTGCGCAGGCTGCACCCCCGACGCGAAATTCCACCTGGGCTCGAACAGAGATTGACCGTTTTGTTCTGGCGAAGATCGAAAGCAAGGGCCTGTCGCCGCAGCCGGAAGCAGACCGCAAGACTTTGATCCGTCGGTTGTACTTTGATCTCACAGGCTTGCCACCAACACGCCAACAGGTGGAGGCCTTCGTCGATGACAAGGCGCCTGCGGCCTATCATCGCCTGGTCAACGATTTGCTTAAGTCGCCACGTTATGGCGAGCGCTGGGCGCGTCATTGGCTGGACGTCGCGCGCTATGCCGATTCCAATAACGACTCCGTCAATTCGGGGATCAAGTTTCCGTGGTCCTACACTTATCGCGACTGGGTGATTGGGGCACTCAACGAAGACCTGCCCTATGACAAGTTTCTGCAGTATCAACTGGCTGCTGATCGGGTGCCTGGGTTAGCGTCGCGGCATCTGGCGGCACTGGGCTTTTTGAGCCTCGGCCGGGAGTTTCCGAAGAGCGTGCCAGAAACCGTCGATGATCGAATCGATGCCGTGACCCGTGGCATGCTGGGCTTTACTGTCGCTTGTGCCCGTTGTCACGACCACAAGTTCGATCCGATTCCGACGAAGGATTACTACTCGCTCTATTCGGTGTTCTCAAACATTCGGCAGTCTCGCGAACTTCCGCCATTGGCGGCCCCGGCTGCATTGAATGCGAAGGATCAAGCCTATCAGCAGCGGCTGGACCGGAGCCGGGCAGATTTCCAAGCTTACCGGCAACGGCGACATGCCGAGATGACCGCGTTCTTTCAGACGCAATCCGCAGAGTACGACAAGGCGGTTCGCGATGCAGAGGGCCATACTCCACTCGAAATTGAAGAGCTGTGTCGGTTGCGGCAGCTGAATTCTCACGTGCTGGCCGGATGGCGCAAACGCGGGGCGGCAGTGCCGCTCGACGAGTTTGAACTGATCTACACCGAGGGTGACAGCAACAACTCTCGTGCCCACCTGAATCGCTACACTTTGCTGCTTTCGCGATATGCGTATGACGGCGCGCCGCCCCGGGCGATGGCGGTGGAAGACCTTCCGCAAATCACCCCGGCGCACGTGTTTCTCCGTGGCAATCCGGCGAACCCTGGCGCGTCGACTCCTGCCCGCTTTTTGTCGGCGATTGCCGGGCCAGACAGTCCCAACTTTGGCACCGGCAGCGGACGAGCAGAGCTGGCGCTTGCCATCATCGACGCGAAGAACCCGCTGACGGCGCGCGTGATGGTGAATCGAGTCTGGATGCATCACTTCGGTGCGGGGCTGGTGCGGACGCCGAGCGACTTTGGTTTTCGCGGCGAGGCCCCAACCCATCCAGAGTTGCTGGATTATCTGGCGGTTAAGTTTGTCGAGTCTGGATGGTCGCTCAAGGCGTTGCATCGGATGATTCTGCTGTCGAGCGTGTATCGGCAGCGGAGCGAGGACAATGCTGAGGCGCGCGCCGTGGACCCTGAGAATCTAATGCTTTGGCGGATGAATCGGCGTCGTCTGGAAATCGAAAGCTTGCGGGACACGATGCTAGCGGCATCGGGGCAACTGGACGCGAGCATTGGCGGACTGCCGTTTCTGATCAACGCACAACCGGCAGTGCCACGGCGCACCGTTTACGCCTTCATTGAGCGTGGGCGCATTCCTGGGACGCTGGCGGCGTTTGACTTTGCATCGCCCGACCAGCATGCACCGATGCGCTACAGCACGACGGTACCGCAACAGTCGCTATTTTTCCTGAACAGCCCGTTTGTCGTCGAGCAGGCACAGGCCCTGGCTATGCGTGCCCGCGAGGCGGGTAAGACGAACGAAGACCGTATCCAGGCGCTGTATGCGCGGATCTTCTCGCGCGCGGCGACACAGGCGGAGGTGGCGGCTGGTTTGCGATATCTGGCACAGGCCGAGGCAATGCCGGCCGAGGCAGAAGCTTCTCCGTGGCAATACGGGACGGCCCGTGGTGGCTTTCAGGCCTTTGGAGTTTTTGCGAATGAAAGCTGGCAAGGCCGTGGGGTCAAAGCCGTTCTTCGTCCCAATGGCGGCGAGCCGGGCGAGGGCGAGGACGAGGCGGTGGTGCGTCGTTTTGTCAGTCCGGTGAAGGGCACGCTCAGCATCGAAGGCACGCTGCGACACAATCAGGGCGCGGTGCCCTACGGCGACGGTGTTCGCGGTCGCGTTGTCAGCAGTCGCTCGGGTGAGTTGGCATCGTGGTCTGTCAACGGATCGAGCGCCGAGACCAAGCTGGAAGGCATGGCGGTGGAAGTGGGCGAGACGATCGACTTCATTGTTGACTCGCGGCGTGACCCGGAGAAAGACGGCTTCAACTGGGCTCCGAAGATCAAGATCGGGGAGAAGAGTTGGAGTTCGAAGGATGAGTTCCAAGGCCCTCGCCCGCTGCGGCTGGATGTCTGGGGGCTTTACGCCCAAGTGTTGTTACAGACGAATGAGTTCGCTTTTGTCGATTGATTGAGGAGACCCGGAATGTCCCAGAGAGACCTATTTACGACTCGCCGCGATATGTTGCGCCAATGCGGCATGGGCATGGGCAGCGTTGCGCTGACCTCAATGTTGGCTCCGGCTGCGGATCTGAATCCGTTGAGTCCGAAGCCTGCGCCGCTGCCGTTTAAGGCCAAGCGGGTGATTCATTTATTCATGAATGGCGGTTGCTCGCATGTCGATACTTTCGACCCCAAACCGGAGTTGCAGAAGTACGCGGGCAAGGCGATTCCGATCACGCTGAAGACTGAGCGGCGCACCGGTGCAGCGTTTCCCTCGCAGTTCGCTTACAAGCACTACGGCAAGAGTGGCATTGAAGTGAGCGACGCGTTCCCGCTGGTTGGCGGTTGCGTCGATGACCTTTGCGTGATCCGCTCGATGCATACCGACATCCCCAATCATGAGCCCTCGCTGATGATGATGAACTGCGGGGATGTGCGTCAGGTGCGCCCCAGCTTTGGTTCGTGGTTGACCTATGGGCTGGGTTCGGAGAATGAGAACTTGCCGGGCTTCATCGTGCTGTGTCCAGACGGCTTGCCGACGCAGGGCAATCAGAACTGGCGCTCGGCATTTTTGCCCGGGGCCTTTCAGGCGACACACATCGATACGCGGGAAACGCAGATCGAGAAGTTGATCGAGAACATTCGCAACCATGCGACTTCGCGTCCTGGCCAGCGGCGTCAGCTGGACTTGCTGAAGGAACTCAATCACGATTATCAGGAGCGGCGGCAGAACGACTCCTTATTAGAGGCGCGCGTGCAGTCGTTTGAGTTGGCCTACCGAATGCAGATGGAGGCGGATGACGCCTTTGATCTGACCAAGGAGCCCGCGTCGATTCGGGAAATGTATGGCGATGGCTTGCAGGGTCGGCAGATGTTGATCGCGCGGCGATTGCTGGAGCGCGGTGTGCGTTTTGTGCAGGTTTGGCATGGCGCAGGGCAGCCGTGGGATAGTCATGATGACATCAAGACGAATCATGGCAAACTGGCTCGCGAGTGCGATCAGCCGATTGCCGCGTTGTTGCGCGATCTGAAGCAGCGGGGCATGCTCGATGACACCCTCGTGATCTGGGGTGGAGAATTTGGGCGGACGCCGACTGTTGAGCTGCCGGACCTTGGAGCGAACTCCGGGATGAGCAACGGCCGCGATCACAACCCTTATGGATTTTCGATGTGGTTGGCGGGGGCCGGGCTAAAGCGGGGCTATGTACACGGGGCTACCGACGAGTTTGGATTTGCGGCGGTTGAGAAGAAGGTACACGTGCATGATCTGCACGCTACCTTGTTGCATTTATTAGGTTTTGATCATGAACGCTTCACTTATCGTTACGCCGGGCGGGATTTCCGGTTGACCGATGTGCACGGGCATGTGGTCAAGGACCTGTTGGCCTGAAGTGCAGCCTTGGTATTCTAAAGGGGACATGGCAATTAAAGTAGGAATCAACGGCTTTGGCCGTATTGGGCGCAATGTATTTCGCTCGGCACTGAACAACCCGAACGTCGAGATCGTCGCAACGAACGACCTGACCGACAACAAGACGCTGGCACATTTGTTGAAGTACGACTCAATCCTTGGGCCGCTGGGCCTGGAAGTGACGCACGACGACGAGAGCATCACGGTTGGCGGCAAGCGCATCCGTGTATTTGAGCAGAGGGACCCGGCACAGATCGACTGGAGCAGCACGGGTGCTGAAGTCATTGTCGAATCGACAGGCCGCTTTACGGACAAGGTGGACGCGATCAAGCATCTGCACGGCACCGTGAAGAAGGTCATCATCTCTGCTCCGGCAAAGAACGAAGATCTGACGATCGTACTGGGCGTCAATGACGAGATGTACGATGCGTCCAAGCATCACGTTGTATCGAATGCCAGCTGCACGACGAATTGCCTTGGCCCGGTGGCCAAAGTGATTCACGAGAAGTTCGGCATCCTCAAGGGCACGATGACGACGATCCACAGCTACACCAACGATCAGGTTGTACTGGACTTCAACCATACCGACCTGCGTCGCGCCCGTGCTGCGGCGATCAACATGATCCCGACTTCAACCGGTGCAGCGAAGGCCATTGGACTGGTATTGCCGATGTTGAAGGGCAAGCTGGACGGTTTTTCGATGCGAGTGCCGACCCCGAATGTCAGCGTTGTTGACTTTGTGGCCTTGCTCGAGAAGAACGCGACGACGGAGGAAGTAAATGCGGCGTTGAAGGCTGCGGCGGAAGGTCCGATGAAGGGCATTCTTGCTTACACCGAAGATTCGGTCGTATCGAGCGACATGAAGGGCAACCCGAATTCGAGCATCGTTGACGCACAGTTGACCAAGGTGCTGGACGGCAACCTGCTGAAGGTTGTGAGCTGGTATGACAACGAGTGGGGCTACTCTAGCCGCGTTGTCGACTTGATCTCGTTCCTGATGAAATAGAAACTGGTTGGGTTGTTGCAAGAGGGGCATCTGCGGGTGCCCCTCTTGGCGTTTTAGGCCGACTTCATGTGGCGGATGATGGCATCGGTGAACTGCGTCGTCGAGGCAGTGCCTTTGACGTCACCGGTGAGGCTGTCACCATCCTTGTAGGTCTGGCGGATGGCGGCTTGCAGGGCTTTGGCGGCGTCGAATTCCTTGAGATATTCGAGCATCATGACGCTGGACAGAATCAGGGCGGTGGGGTTGGCGAGGCCTTTGCCCGCGATGTCGGGGGCGCTGCCGTGAACGCTCTCAAAGATGGCATGGTTGTCGCCGAGGTTTGCACCGGGTACGACGCCGAGGCCGCCGACGAGGCCAGCGGCGAGGTCTGAGAGGATGTCGCCATAGAGATTGGGCATGACGAGAATGTCGAATTGCTCAGGGCGTGAGACCAGTTGCATGGAGGCATTGTCGACGATCAATTCGTTGTAGACGAGGTGAGGATAGTCGGCTGCGACTTCACGGCAGCAACGCAGGAAGAGGCCATCGGCCAGCTTCATGATGTTAGCCTTGTGGACTGCGGTGACCTTTTTGCGCAGGTGGCGGGAGCCAAAGCGGAAGGCAGCGCGTGCGATGCGGGCCGAGGCAGTGCGGGTGATGACTTTGATCGAAGTAATGACGTCGGTGACGACTTCGTGTTCCATGCCGGCGTAGAGGTCTTCTGTATTCTCGCGGAAGATGACCATGTCGAGATCGACATCGTCGAAGCGGGTGTGGATGCCGGGCATCGACTTGACGGGGCGGACATTGGCGTAGAGGTCGAGCTTTTTGCGAAGAGCGACATTGACGCTTTGAAAGCCTCCGCCGATGGGGGTTGTGACGGGGCCTTTGAGGCCAACCTTTGTTTTTTCCAGAGAAGCGAGGACGTCTGGAGGCAGCGAATCGCCAGTGGCGCGAATGCGGTCTGCGGAGAGTTCAACGCGATCCCATTGAATATTGACGCCGGTTGCGGCGAGGACGCGTTCGGTTGCTGCGGCGACTTCGGGTCCGATGCCGTCGCCAGGAATTAGAGTGACCAAATGAGTCATTACTCCTAGGTTGCCATACTGGATTGGAATGGCCAAAATACAGCGCGCTCTGTTGAGCGTTACAGACAAGACGGGACTGGCGGAATTTGCCAAGGGCCTTGCGGCGATGGGCGTCGAATTGATCTCGACGGGCGGCACTGCTGCGCTGCTGCGGCAGGCGGGTTTGACGTCGATGGAGGTGAGTGATCTCACCGGGTTTCCGGAGATGCTGGACGGGCGGGTGAAGACGATTCATCCGCGAGTGGCGGCGGGGGTGTTGGCGATGCGCGGGAAGCCGGAACACATGACGTCGATTGAGGAGCACGGGATTCCGCTGATCGACATGGTGGTGGTGAATCTCTATGCGTTTGAGAAGACGGCGGCGAAGCCCGGAGTGGAGCTGCACGAGCTGATCGAGAACATCGATATTGGCGGGCCAACGATGATCCGCGCGGCGGCGAAGAACTATCAGGATGTGGCGGTGGTTACGGAGCCATCGGGATATGCGGCGCTGCTGGCAGAGATGCAAGCTTCCGGGGGATCGATTTCGGCAGGGACGCACTGGGAATTGGCGAAACAGGCGTTCTCGTTGACGGCGGCCTATGATGCTGCGATTACGCGGACGCTGACACAGATTCCGGTGGCGGTTGAGAACCCTGCGCGGCTGGTGATCAACGCGCCGTTGAAGATGACGTTGCGCTACGGGGAGAACCCGCATCAGAGTGCCGCGCTGTATGCGGTGGGGGAGGTGGGGATCGCGAATGCGGTGCAGTTGCAGGGCAAGGAGCTGAGCTACAACAACCTCGTCGATCTCGATGCAGCGTGGCAGTTGATTTGCGAGTTTGAGGAGCCGGCGAGCGCGATCATCAAGCATACAAATCCTTGTGGTTGCGCGACAGGGACTACGCTTGCGGAGAGCTACCGGAAGGCGTTTGCGGCTGACCCGGTGAGCGCGTTTGGCGGGGTGCTGGCGTTTAACCGAATTGTGGATGGCGAGACGGCGGAGGAGATCGCGAAGACCTTTATTGAGGCGGTGGCGGCACCGGGGTATGAGCCCGAGGCACAGGCGGTGCTGGCGGCGAAGAAGAACTTGCGGATGCTGATTGTGAAGGCGGGCGGCATTGATGAGCCGGGAGTGAAGGCGATTACAGGCGGGTACCTGGTGCAGAGCGCGGACCGGCAGAAGCTGGTTCGCGCGGATGCTCGTGTGGTGACTCGCGTTGTGCCGACAGAGGAGCAGTGGCGAGCGCTGGAGTTTGCATGGCGAGTGGTGAAGCATGTGAAATCGAACGCGATCGTGTATGCGAACGAGGGGCAGCTGATTGCGGCAGGGGCGGGGCAGATGAGTCGGGTGGATAGCGTGAAATTTGGGGCGGAGAAGGCGGTGCTGGGGCTGGCGGGATGTGTCGTTGCGAGCGATGCGTTCTTCCCGTTTCCGGATGGCCTGGAAGCGGCGGCGGCGCGTGGGGCTGTGGCGTTTGTGCAGCCGGGGGGAAGCGTGAAGGACCCGGACGTGATCGCGGCGGCGGACCGACTGGGAGTTGCGATGGTGATGACCGGATTTCGGCATTTCCGGCATTAGGAGGGGTAGCGTGGGGGCACAGCTTGGGCGTGCCCCTGGATCGTAAGCAGATTCAGTTGTAGGAGAGCTGGTGGGGCGGGTGCCCCGGGGGGTTATGAGATTGGCTTCGCTCGTGCGCGTGGGTCAGGAAGCGGTTAGGCAGGGTTGTTCGAGGTGGAATTGGGTTGGTTTGTTCGGATGCCGCGGGAGGCGTTGGAGGCGATGCCGAGCAGGAGCGGGTCTTCGCGCTGGAAGAACTTTTTGCGGATGGCGGTAAGCGAGAGGGCGCGGGAGACTTCAGAAGGTAGTTTGGCTGTCTCGAGCTCGAGAATGAGCTCGGCGACGGCGAAGCGGTCGCCCTGGAGCTTTCTCAGCTCGTCGAGGGACTTGGCGGCGCGGCGCTCGTAGAGTGCACCGAGCTTGGCGGTGCGCTCCATGTGCAGGAAGGCCTGGTGGTTTTCTGGATTTTCGAGGAAGTGATTTTGGGTTTGAACTTCGATGGCCTGGGCACGCTGGACCTGGAATGAGGCGAAGGCGTAGGCGTCGAAGGCGAGTTCCTCGGTTGTACCGTTGGGGAGGAGTTCGGCTCGGAGCTGGGCTTGCAGGGCTTCGTAGTTTAGCTGCTCAATGGGGTGGGCGGCGAAGAGGGTTTCGCGGGAGGAGCGGAGGCCGTGGGAGACGGCGTTAGAAGCTGAGGCTTTTTGGCCTTCTTGGGTGCGGGGGCCGGTGGAGTGCTGCGCGTTGGCGCGATTGGCTTGGACTTGAGCGGCTGAAGACATAGTTCGGTTCCTTATCAATCTTGAAAATGGCTTGGGAGGCGAAGGGCCGTGCTGTGTGCGCGGCCCTTGCCTCCCGGTAGAGAAGTTAGCAGACGGAAAAGGGGCGACGGGGGTAGTTTTGGGGATGTTGTTGAAACGGTGGGAGATATAGTTGGTAAATCGCTGCTACCGAGTGCCCAGCGGCAGACCAGATTCCAGATCCACCGCGTCTGTCTCAAGATACGGCGCGATATGGCCGACATTGGCGATCACCGCGCTACCTTCCCGCTGATATCGCCAACAACAATCAGCAAAGCCGCGTCGGGGGCCGGCAGAAACTGGTAGGAGTCGCCTCTGGATTGCCGAGCGGGCTGGTAGGCGATTTACAGCCGAAATCCGGGCGTAGCCGCAGTTTCCTGCAGCAGAGCTAACTGCATGTCTCAGGACGCCTCAAATTCAGCACTGGTTTTCTGCTGGCCCTTCCAGCCGAGCCAAAGATCACGGAGCAGGATATAGGTCATCGCGATGGCGAAGGTCAGAATGTCTGCAATGACCTGAATTCCCTGAATTGGAATCCCTTGAGGGATCACTTCCAGACCGCCCAAGGCTGCGACCATCCCACCCTGCAGCGCTTAGCGGGTGGCGCGAACTTGCGGACAGAACCTTTCGCACACAAAGCCCGCCATCTTTATCCCCGTAAGCGTCGAAACTGTACCGCTCAGCCCACCCCAAGGGGCAAAAGAAATTGCAAGGTTCTGAATCACTATGATTTCTTGGCAAAGTAAGGTCAGAAAGCAGGTAATCAAAAGGAGGACTAACCATTGCAGTGGCCCCTGAACATGGGTGAAGGCGCTCACGACGCGCAAGAGGATGCACAGCAGGAGATCCGGAATGGTTAAGTGCAATTGAACGCGCGGCCCGGCCTTGGTTCGCTCCTAGGCTTCGAGACGAGACGAGGCGAAGCGCAGCGTGTCCTGCGCGGCGATGCTGGGCGCGCTGAAAGCTGTGGTGGGGCGGTAATTTACCATGGGTCTCGATGAGTTGGCCATTCATCCACACCCGGATCGTCGTCCACGCGGCGGCGAAGCCCCAGACGGCCACCCATAATCAGATTACGGACTTGCGTTGCACTCCATCAGTAGTCTCCATCACGTATGTATAATCGGGCCATGACACATGGATATCGAGCGATAGCATTGTTTGCCTTGTTCTCGATGTGCGGGTCCGCCGAATCCACCGTGCCGGAGCGATTAGAAAAGTTGCAGCAGGGTCGAAGAATGACAGTGTTGCTGAACACGGGCGATACGCTGGTTGGGGGTCTCGGCCCATTGCAAAAGGAAGCGTTCCTGCTTGTTTCGGAACAGCGCGGCCATGCCGATCGCTTAGTTCGCTTCGATGAAATTAAATCCGTCAAGACCAAGATGGCAACATCCACCAAGTGGGCAGTTGGGATTGCTGTATGGTTGCCGTTTCTGATTGGGAGCCTAATCCTCGGAAAGTAGCGTAATTCGGCACTGTGGGAACACCGGACGGTCCGGCAGATCCGTGCCGACCAATCGGAAACTACTCACGAGCTGACTAGTATCGACGTGTAAGTCTCGTCACACAGCATTTGCGAGCGTGCCTCACTCCATGACCTTCCAAGCCGGTTTTTTCAGTTGAGACATCTGGGTGATGGCGAATGTGTTTTATCAGCAATCAAATTAATTGGTGAGCGTCCGTTTTTGTCTTTGGCTGTGACTAAAGCCCCCCCCGGTCACTAAGTCCCACAATCGTTTCATCTTTAGCTTGAAATATTTTAGATCGGTCTGTCCGTCGTGCAATCTAGCTGGTGGGTAAGTAGTATCGCGAGGATCGTAGGCGTGATTATCCAGAGATAATAGACGTACCGAAATCCTTGCAGGGCCCAAAGGAGGTTAGATCGATGGAAGCACTTACGTATTCTCAGTACAATCTGGTTTACAATGCGTTTTCTTTTGTTTTGGCGGCCATGGGTGCCGCAACGATTTTTTTATTTTTGAACCGGTCGCAAGTTGCGCCCCCGTATAGGACGGCGGTCACGCTATCAGGTATCGTGACGCTGATCGCCATGTACCACTACTGGCGAATCTTCGACAGTTGGAGTGAAGCCTATACAGTGATGAACGGCGCGGTTACCGTTACGGGTAAGATGTTCAACGATGGTTATCGTTATGTCGATTGGCTTTTGACGGTACCGCTGTTGGTGACCGAGCTGGTTCTAGTGATGCGCCTGCCCGGAAGTCAAGGTTCTGGAAAGGCTGTTCGGCTCGCGCTCCTCGCGCTGCTCATGGTGGCCTTAGGCTACCCAGGCGAGGCTTCCCGAGATTCTGGAACTCGTTGGTTGTGGTGGAGCCTTTCGATGATTCCTTTTCTCGTCATTCAGTATGAGCTCTTTGTCGGCTTGAAGTCTTCCATCGACGCTCAACCGGCACAAGCGCGGGCGATGGTGAGTTCAGCACGCTACATAACCGTGATCACTTGGTGTTTCTACCCGATTGTATTCATCTTGCCGATGATTGGAATGTCGGGAGCCGGAGCAGTCGTGGGGGTGCAGGTTGGATACAGCATCGCCGACGTTTTGGCCAAGGCCGCATTTGGCATCTTCATCTATATGATCGCGGTGAAAAAGTCCGAGATAGAGATGGTGGTTTCTCGCTAGGCGGGGGGCGGCACGCGGTTATTTAGTCACCGGGGCTGACCCGAGTTACTGGCAGTCACTTATATGGACTGGGTCAGTAGCCGTCAGCCCCTTTTTTCAGTCATGGAGTAGGTTCCTATGGAAAAAACATCGGGAAATGAAGAGTACGACTTAATCATTCTCGGCGGTGGTTGTGCCGGCCTGAGCTTGGGGGCCCGTCTGGCGAGCAAGGATCGGGACTATCGGGTTGCTGTTGTGGAAGCTCGCGACCGTTATACGGAGGACCGGACCTGGTGCGGCTGGCGCACGGAGCCGCATTTCTTTGGTGATTGCCAAACGCACGAGTGGAACGAGTGGCAGGTCATCGGCAATCGCGGGCTCACGCGGCGCGGGAGCAAGCGATATCCTTACGAGTTGATCGATGTAGGACTGTTTTATGAGAAAGCGCAGCGGGTCATCGGGGAGAGCGGGGCGGCGCGGCTGATTTTGGGCGAGCACGTGGAAGAAATAATTGACGGGCACCACCATGCCTCCGTTCGGGTGAGCGATGGCCGGACGCTGCGCGCACCTTGGGTGATCGACACACGGCCCCAGAGGCGGGTGCTGCAAGAGCCGTGGCTGTGGCAGAGTTTCGTGGGGTATGTAGTGGAGTTGGAGGTTAGAGGCGAGAGCGTCGAGTCTCCCATTCCGACTATCATGGACTTCCAGCCGTCAGACGTTGGGGTGGCAGAGTTTGTCTATGTGCTGCCGTTGGGCAAAAATCGCTATTTGTATGAGTGGGCGCGGCTCTCACCGGTGCCGAATCAATTCGCATCGATCGAGGCAAAGCTGGTGGAGTGGATTGATCGGCGGGTTGGAGGCCCGTGGCGGATCGAGCGGCGGGAAGCGGCCTCTTTGCCGATGGCGCCGCCGTTGCGGGAGACACGGATGCGTGTGATGGGTGCGGGGACGCGGGGCGGCAGCATGCGGGCGTCGACAGGGTATGCTTTCCACGCAATTCAGCGATGGGCGGAGGCGTGCGGCACGTCTCTACTGGAAAACGGCCGGCCGTTGGCACCGGGGCGGAACCGGGTGTTGGATGCGCTGGATGCTTCATTCCTGGCGGTCTTGCATCATAACCGAGTGCTTGCGACGGATCTTTTTGGTCAACTGTTTGATGAATGCGAGCCGGACTCCTTAGTAAGGTTCCTGGCGGGCATCCCGCAGGCGAATGATTTTTGGCCGGTGGCGCAGAGCTTGCCTTGGGGTCCGTTTGTGCCAACGGTGCCGATCTTGGTGTCGTCGTGGTGCCGCGCGTGATTGAAGCGGCGGAAAGATGGTACGGGGGAGTCTTCCTGGCGTCCATCGCCGCGATGTTGCTGTATGCGATGGCAGGGCTGCCCGTGGAGGGAGCAGGCGTGCTGATTGCTCTCGGTGTAGGCGTTACGCTGTTGGGCCTGCCGCATGGGGCCTTGGATCCAGCGGTTGCTGACAAGGCTTTCCGTCATCTAACGGGCTACAGTTGGTGGCTATTTGCGTTGGTCTACTCGTCGACTGGTCTGCTGTATGGCGGCCTTTGGTGGCGCTGGCCAGATGCTGTGCTCGGTAGCTTTTTGTGCATTTCGGCACTTCATTTTGGTTCGGACTGGAAGGGGCGGGGGGTCTGGTGGAGCAGGCTGGCTTACGGGACGACCGTGGTGACGCTGCCGGTGATATTTCATTCGCCAGAGGTGGCGAGGATTTATGCGGCGCTAGGAGCGGCGGACGGCGCGGCGATCCTCGAGTTGTCAAGAGCACTGGGCCTGGTAGCGCTGCCGATGGCCCTGATCGGAGCCCTGAGGCAACGGCGGCGCGATCTGGTGGAGTTGCTGGCGATTGCGGTTGGCGGGCTGACGCTGGAGCCGCTGGTCTTTTTCATCTGCTACTTCTGCTTCCTGCACAGTCCACGACATTTGCTCGGTACGGCCCGGGAGACGGGATTGAGGGATTGGAAAGCGGTGGGGAAAGCGGTTGCTCCAGCATTCCTTGGCGCGTTGGGGGGCGGCTTGGTTTTTTGGGCCACGATGCCGACCGTGGGAGCGGATGAACGCCTGCTTCGTGTGGTGTTTATCGGCCTGGCGGCGCTGACGCTGCCGCATATGATTCTGGGGGCGGTGACGGGGCGGATCGCGATTCGGCGGATGGCTATCGTTGGTGAGCCGGCTGGAGCGTTTGAAAAGCTTCGAGCCTAGGGTGCCACATTTGTCAAAATGTAATCACTGGGGCAAGGGGTGTTGTTTCCATAAAACTATTGACAGCCATCGGTGAAAACGGAATCATAAAACGGACGGTTGTCCGCCTACCCAAGGCGCGACAAAACAAATGGACGGTTCCGGCAACGGCACCGTCCTGCAAAGGAACCACTGGTGATTGCAAGGACGAATCGTTTTCCGGCAAGTGCTCTTGCCCTCGGCTTTCTGTGGCTCGGTCTCTCTCAGCCCACGGCCGCCCGCGTAACAAAGATATTGATTGACGACCGCCAGCCCCTGGCTGGCCAGGCCGGTTGGGTGCAAATCGCTGGACGCGCCTTCGGGGAACTCGACTCTGCCCTTGCGCTGAATGCGATCATCCAGGATATTCAACTCGTCAAGGATGACGACGGCAAGGTGCGCTATGTTGCGTCGTTTGTGCTGACCATGCCGGAGGACCTATCAAAAGCAAGTGGCATGATGTGGCATGACGTGCCGAACCGTGGCACGTCGATAATGATCGGTACGCGCGAGCGCGGTTTCGGCGATATCGGCCTGGCGAGCGCCTGGCAGGGGGACAACTCTGGTATCAACGCCACCAATGGCACTACGGTGCGGCCTACGCAGTCCGTCAGTGGCCGACATTGGCTTCAGGTACCGGTCGCGCGAAATGCGGACGGATCGCTTGTAACAGGCAGCATCTTTGCCCGCGTCGTCAATCGCAGTGGTCTGGGCGCACAGCCGCTGCTGGTGCAGGCCAACCCTGTGCCCTATATGCCGGCGAGCTTAGACACTGCTCTGGCTGCGCTGGTCTCACGCGAGGGCGAGACGATGGAAGGCAGCGTAATTGGAGAGCGACCGATCGCGCCAGAGGACTGGAAGTTCTGTGGGGGCGGCAGCTTCGCCGAGCCCCTGCCTCTGAAAAGTATCCCCGTTCAGATCTGCCTCAAGAACGGCTTTGACCCAACGAAACTTTACCAGGTGGTCTACACGGCCAAGGATCCGTATGCGCTCGGTGTGGGCTTCGCCGCGTGGCGCGACGTGGGGTCGTTCTTCAAAAACCAGGATGCCGACGACTTTGGCACGGCGAATCCGGTGGCAGGTGCCATTCGCTATTCCATTGCCCGGGGCAGTTCCCAGTCCGGCAATTTCCTTCGCGGCTGGCTTCACCTTGGCTTCAATCAGGACGAGAAGGGCCGCATGGTGCATGACGGACTGTGGCCGATCATTGCCGGTCGCCGCATCGCACTCAACTTTCGCTGGGCACAGCCCGACGGCGTCCTGGAGTTGTATCAAGCCGGCAGTGAAGGGCCGCAGTGGTGGGACCCTGCGCCGGACCCGGTGCGTGGCCTGCCTGTGAATGGCATCCTCGCGCGTTGCACCCAGACCGAAACCTGTCCCAAGGTGATTGAACATTTTGGATCGGCCGAAGTCTGGGCGTTGAAGCTGACACCAGAGTGGGTTGGTATGGGTGCCGATCAGGATATCCCTCTCCCGGCCAACGTTCGTCGCTACTACATCCCGAGCACGACTCACGGGGGCACCACGGTAGCGGCTCCCAATTCTGCTTTCAATGCCAGCCTGCAGGGGGGGCTCCTGGCCCCGCCCAGTTGCCCCGGCAATAACTATGGCACAGGCATTCTGGCGGCGAACCCGCTTCCCCATTCAGACACCGTCGGCGCACTGATCGTACACTTCCGCAATTGGGTGATCGGTTCGATCCCGCCTCCGCCCAGTCGCTACCCGACGCTGCAGGATGGCAATCTTGTTGAGCCATTGAAAGAGGCGATGGGGTTTCCGACGATTCCAGTCTCCGTTGTCGCACCCGGCTGGCGGACCACCGCTCCCGAACGTGGCTTCATTAATCCTGTCCTCGATTACGATTGGGGGCCAGACTTTGATCCGGTCGACGCATCGGGAGTGCCAACGCTGATTCCGCCGCCGATCAAACAAGTGATCAAGATGCTGGTGCCGCGCGTTAACGCCGATGGCAATGAGCAGGGCGGTGTGCCGACGGTCTTGCACGATGCGCCTCTCGGAACTTACCTCGGCTGGAATATTACAGACGGCAGGAGCAGCCCGCCTCTTTCGCAATACAGGCCGTTCCACAAGGACCAGAATTGCTCCTACACGGGGGGAATGATCCCTTTTGCCAAGACGAAGGCCGAACGTATGGCAAGTGGGGATCCCAGGCTTTCTCTCGAAGAGCGCTATCAGGATCGCAGCGGCTACATGGAGGCGGTGAGGAAGGCTACTGAGAATGCGATCACAATGGGATTTTTGCTGCGGGCGGACGCTGACAATCTGATCGCCCAGGCAGAGGCCAGCAACGTACTTAAATAAGCTCGCCGTGGCGGCTGCTTGTTCCTGGCGACGCCGGGCGCCCGTTTGCGGAAATCTGCCGGGAGGGCTCCTTTGAGGTACGCCAGGGTGACGGAGCATTCTTCCTGGCCAATTGTGATAGAGTCTCTGCGACGTCTAGGGGGACGATGCACAAGACTTTACTCTTTATTTTATTCAGCGCTGTCGCGTTAGGGCAGGATTTCCGCGCCACTTTAACGGGACGGGTGAGCGACCCGCTGGGGGCAGCCGTACCTGGGGCGCAAGTGTCTCTGCGCGATGTCGAGAGGAACGAGACCCAGCGCCAGACTGTTGGCGGCGATGGGAATTATGTATTCCCGCTGGTGTCGCCCGGCAACTATGAGCTGAAGGTGACGAATGACGGCTTCAAAGCGCACACGCGCGCCGGTCTGACTCTGAACGTCAATCAAACCGCAACCGTCGACGTAAAGCTCGAACTGGGTGCCGTCAGCGATCAGATTACGGTCACGGCCGATGTGGAGATTCTGGAGCTTTCCTCGGGCGACCGCGGCGGCCTGATTGACGGCAAAACGATCAGCGAGATGCCGCTGAATGGCAGGAATCCGTTTATGCTCGCATCGCTCGTGGCCGGTGTGGATTACAACGGGTCGCTTGCTTATCAGCGGCCCTTTGACAATGGAGCGATTGCGTCGTGGGGCGTGGGCGGTTCGTCATCGTCAGCAGCTTTCCTGATCGACGGTGTGCCGAACAATGCACAGGCGGGGAGTAACAATATCGCGTATGTACCGCCCGTCGATTCCGTCCAGGAATTCAAGGTGCAGACCAACGCCTACGACGCGCAGTACGGCAAGACGTCGGGCGGGGTGATGAACGCGGTATTGAAGAGCGGGTCGAATGCGTTGCACGGCTCTGTTTACGAGTTTCTGCGGCGTAATTCTCTGGACGCGAATTCTTTTCAGAACAATGCGCGCGGTGCGGCCAAGGACGGGCATTCGCTCGATCAATACGGCGCGCTGGTGAGCGGGCCGGTGGTGTTGCCGAAGATTTACAACGGGCGGAACCGGACCTTTTACATGGTGAATTATGAGCGTTATGTGGAAAAGTCGCCTCAACCGCTAGTGCTCTCTGTGCCGGCGCTGGAGATGCGTAATGGCGATTTTTCGCGCCTGAAAGACAAGGCAGGACGCCAGTATACGATTTTCGATCCCGCCACTGGCTATGTTAACGACGCGGGTGTGTTTGATCGCCTGCCGTTTCCGGGCAATGTAATTCCGAGCAGCCGCATTAACCCAATCTCGAAAAAGATCGTGGATTACTTCCCGGCACCGAATGTTACTACTGCAGGCGAAGATTACGCGCAGAAGAACCTTTTTCTTTCCGGCGGACAGAACCCTGCAGGCGACACCTTCTACAACATTGCCATCAAGGTGGACCACAATGTGAGCGAACGACACCGCTTCTTCGTTCGCTATGCAAGAAATGACCGCACTGAGATCCGGCCGACGAACGGAGTGCCGCGCGATCAGCCCGGCGTCGAGGGCCAGGTGCCGCTGAAGCGCATTAACGACTCGGGGGCGATTGACTGGGTGAGCACCCTGACTCCATCGATGATCCTCAATGTGCGTACTTCGTTTGGGCGCTAGGTGGAGGCCTCATGGGGCACTCCCAACGACAATTTCGATATCACGCAACTGGGCTTTCCGAAGGCGCTGCAGGGCCAATTGCCGTATGGTTCGCACTTCGGCAGATACACGTTCGCTGGCTATCAGTCGCTAGGTCGCTACCCGACTTCAAACATTTCAAATACTCTGACGCTCCATCCGACTCTGACCTGGGTGAAGGGCGGCAAGACATTGAAGGGCGGCCTTGATATGCGCTGGCTACAGTACTCTACGCAGAATACCGGAGATGTGATGCTGCTTGGGGCAACGGCGGCATTTACGCAACAGGTTTTCAACCAGGCGCAGGCGCTGAAGGGCAATTCGATCGCGTCGTGGCTGTTGGGGACGCCAAATTCCGGATCGCTGGCGTATAACGTTTTCCCGATCTACAGGTTTCCCTACTATGCACCCTGGGTGCAATTTGACTGGAAGATCTCGAGAAAACTGACGGTGAATCTGGGACTTAGGCAGGACTACAATCTGCCGCCCACTGAGCGTTTCAACCGAATGGACCACGGCTTTAATCCGTCAGCCTCTTCGGCAATCGACACGCAGGTGGACCGGGCGAAATTCCCGTTGCCTCCACTGACAGGGTCGCTGGAGTTTGCGGGCGTGAACGGGGCTTCGCGGAGCGCGGCGGATGCCTACTACAAGACCTGGCAGCCGAGGGCCGGATTCGCTTACGGAGTTACAACTAAGACGGTACTGCGGGGCGGTTGGGGGCGTTTCTACTCGAACCCGAATAATGACTATCTGCAGACGTCGGGCTTTAGTAACACAACGCCACTGGTCATTTCTGCGGATGAAAATATGTTGCCGCTAAATAACAGAATCAACGACCCGTTTCCGGATGGGATTCTGTTGCCAACGGGATCTTCGGCGGGTTCTTCTACGTTTGTGGGGCGGGGGTTCAATGCGGTGAATGCGAAGTTCCGGTTGCCGCACGTTGACACCTTCTCGTTCGGTTTACAGCGAGCACTGCCGAAGCGAAGCGTAGTCGATATTTCCTATTCCGGCACGCGCGGCGGCGATTTGCAGGGGAGCCGCACGATGAACGATCTCCCCGCCTCGATCCGCGACGGCTGTAACTGGGCGGTGGGAGGTAAACCCACTGTCTGCGATAAGAACTACCCGAACCCTTTTGCGGGAATCGCTGCTTTCAAGGGAACGAATTCTTTTTCGGCGAACACCTTTTCGCTGGCGACGCTCTCTACGCCGTTTCCCCAGTTCGGTCAGATTACGGAAACCAACCGCAACGATGGACGGAGCTGGTACAACTCTGTGCAGACCAGTTATTCGATTCGGAATCGGTGGACGACCTTTCGTGCCAACTATACGTTTTCCAAGACAATTGAGCGAGCGGGGTTTCTCGATCCGCAAAAGTTTGTGATGCAGAAGGGGCCAGCGGCTTACGACGTGCCCCATCACTTTTCACTTAGCGCGGTGACGCAGATTCCGGGCTTCAATCGGGGCCCGAAGATTTTGCGGAAACTGCTCAGCGGGTGGCAGGAATCGACTATTGTGCAACTACAATCTGGTCGACCGTGGAACCTGCCGACGAACATCATTTATGTGAAGGACGCGGCTTTGAATGTCGATTGGAAGAAGCCGGTCGTGCAGGGCGTAACTGCATGTGTGGCGCAGTGGAATACCAACGGGACAACAACGATGCTGCAGTACAGCGTGGACGCGGGCTGCACCAGCCCGAACTGGATTATTTCGCCGCGTTATTCGCCACGCTATGCCCCGAACCGGGAGACGAACATACGGTTTCAGGGATTCACGCTGCTCGATGTCTCGCTGGATAAGACGACAGTGATCTCGGAACGGTTTCGGCTTCAGTTCCGGGCGGAGATGTTCAATTCTATGAACTCTTTCTATCTGACAAACCAGGCATTTGACAACAACGCGACGAATACTACCTTTGGGTCAATTATCAAAGCGGGTGTAAGTGCGCCGAATTCCAACTATCCACGCCAGATACAACTGGGACTCAAGTTGCTCTGGTAGGGCGGGCATAGGGCCACTTTGAAAAAACAGATCAAGCGACGCGGGGACTACGGCTACGATGCGCCTTACGCGCTGGTAATGTTTGGATTGATGGCGCTGGGAGCTGGAGCCGTCGCGACGGTCGCTTTGCTGAATGGACCCATTCGCGCTGCCCTGCCCCCCGCGTTATTTGCTGCTTTCTTTACCGGGAATGCATGCAGTTTTTTCCACGCGACGAGATATGGCAAGTTCCTCGAGTGGGAGCACATCCTCAGCAGTCTTGGCCTTCGTGGCAATGAGGTCGTGCTCGACATGGGTTGCGGGCGGGGCGCGGTACTGACGGCGGTGGCTGCCAGATTGACAACTGGTCGAGTGACGGGCGTCGATATCTGGAGCAGCATGGATCAGTCGGGAAACGCGAGAGATGTGACCTTGCGCAACGCCGCACTGGAAGGGGTGAGTGATCGCGTGTCCATTGAGACCGCCGACATGCGAGCGCTGCCGTTTTCGGATGCGACCTTTGACCTTGTGGTCTCGAGCCTGGCGATACACAACATCCGATCGGATAGGGATCGCAAGCAAGCGATCCGTGAAGGCTATCGAGTGCTGAAACCGGGGGGCAGGATAGTGATCGCTGACATCCGCGCCACAGCGGTTTATGAGGAAGCGTTGCGGGGGCTGGGTGCGTCGAATGTGGTCCGACGACGACTCGGGTGGAGATTCTGGTGGGGTAACCCAGTGGCCTGTACGATGCTGCTTAGCGCCTCAAAAGCTTCAGCCTGAATTGTCTTCGCACCCCTTCTTTCCCAACCCCTTTTGTGATAGCTTTGCTCCACTTTACTTTTTGCAGTACGAAAGAACATTGATGCGAAGCCTGATTCTTGTTATTGGACTGCTCGTTCTCACGCTTGGCGCGCTGTCGGCCCAAACCGGCGGACAAATCGCTGGTGAAGTGAAAGACCAAAGCGGTGCCGCCGTACCGGAGGCTACCGTAACTGTTACCAATGGCGCCACCAACGCGGTTCGCAGCACAAAGACTAACACTTCAGGTCTCTATAGTTTTCCTGCACTGATTCCTGGGCAGTACCAAGTGAAGGTGGCGGCGGCCGGCTTTCAGACAGCGGTAACTAACGGTGTCGAACTTCAGGTGCAACAGACGGCGCGCATCGACTTCACAGTCGCAGTTGGACAGGCGGCGCAGCTGCTGGAAGTGTCCGCCAACGCGGCTGCGCTGACAACCGATAACGCGACGGTGGGCACCGTCATCGAAGAAGCGCGAATCCAGGAGCTACCGCTGAACGGGCGCAGTTTCTTTAGCCTCGTCGCCCTCAGCCCCAACGTCACCTTTGGTTTTGTTCCGGCAGCGCAGGCAGGAGGCCGTCTGGGGGGATCGCGCGGCAGTCTTACGATTGCTGTCGCCGGTGGACGCTCGACCTGGCAGAACTTCACCCTCGATGGCATCGCAAACACAGATATCGATTTCAATTCTTACATCCTCCAGCCTTCAGTGGATGCGCTGTAGGAGTTCAAAGTACAGTCGGGCATTTATCCCGCCGAGTTTGGCCGGGGCACGGGGCAGGTGAATGTTTCGACGAAGCCTGGAACGAACGAATATCACGGAACGGTTTTTGAATTCCTGCGCAACGACAAGCTCGATGCGCGGCAGTATGACTTTGCCTCCGCATCGCGGTCGGCCAGCAATCCGTCTCCTGCGCAATCGCCTTACCGCCAGAACCAATACGGTTATACGCTGGTGGCCCTGTGAGCATTCCGAAGCTTTTTAACGGCAAGAACCGCCTGTTCTTCATGTCGAACTATGAAGGATTCCTTTCACGGCGCACGACGACGGCTTTGGGTACGGTGTTGACCAACGAGATGCGCAAGGGCGACTTCTCGTCGCTGCTGCCTACATACGCGCTGGCCGATCCGACGACACGCACAGGCACCTATCCCAACATCAGCGCGTCGCGCTTCCCGAACAACCAGATACCCGCCAACCGTCTCAGTGCTGGTTCGACGACCCTGCTGAAGTGGATGCCCGCACCGAATCAGCCCACGCCGACGGGGCTGCCATTCCGGAACTATCAATATTCGAACAAGACTCCTGTAGACAAGAGCACCCTGACAGAGCGCATCGATTTCAACGAAAGCTCAAAATCGTAGTGGTTTGGTCGCTACAGCTGGAACGACGAATCCACGCTGGCCGTGCTTCCCGCATTGGGGCTCAACGACGGTAACACTCTCTTTACCCGGGCCAGTCAATGGGTGCTTTCCAATGTACGAACGCTCTCCGCCACAAAAGTGAATGACTTTCGCTTTGGCTACAACTCCCTCTTCAACAACATTACGCAACAACTGGCTGGCATCGAAGACGTCAGTGGAGCAATTGGAATCCCGGTCAAAGTCACCGATAAGAATTCCTGGGGCGTCCCAAACATCGGTTTGAATCAGCCTAAAAACGGCAGTTTGAAGACCGCCGCGATGGCGGAACGCCTGCAAGTGCTGGATAGTGAGCGACATGGCAAAGGCAGTGCTCCAGCAACGCGCTCACCCGTTGGGTGAGTCTGAAGGGTCGATCGACCCGGTTCCGGC
>JBBRBI010000044.1:0-46090 GCA_038206015.1 Bryobacterales bacterium
AAGATGCTCTGCTCCATGCTCCAAAGCCGTACCGTCTACAATGCCGAGCTCCGACAAATTAATCAAAACGAACCCATTCCCAGCCAAGCAGCTTCATAGGCAAGAAAAAAATTTGCAAAAAGGTAAGAAGTCCAATTCTGAATATCCAGACGAGCTCGAACAGATCGACGACCTGCCCCACATCCCGATGCGCCCCGACCCATCGGCAACTAGAGATTCGACATCGAAAAGCACGGACCCCGAAAACCAAGGTGCCGACCCCGCCCTCCGCGCCCGTCTCAAAGGCCTCCCCGGCAACTACCTCTGGAATCTCCTCCTCCATTACACCTTTGAAGACCACCCCGACGAACTAGCCTATTTCTACTCCGAGCTCGAAGCTGAAAAAGCCGAAATCGAAGCCGCCAAAGCCGAAGCAGAGGCGCAAGAAAAGCAGGAAAAGCAAGAAACGAAGCCAATCGCCGCCTAACAAATGCCAGTCACCACCACATTTCTCCCTTCCCTGCCCTTTCGACGCAACTTGGGGTATCGTTATGGGTTCAATCGAGTTAGCCACATGTCGCGTACGCCCAAATTCCTTCTATTTTTCTTCGCCCTCCTCGCCCAGGGCTTCGCCGCAACTTTCGGCACAGTGACCCCGCTCACCGGCGGCGTGGTCGATATCGTCCTTGACGTCCCCCGTCAGCGCCTATATCTCGTGAGCGTCCCGGACAAGATCGAAGTCTATTCGATCCCCCAGCGGCGATTCCTCGCCCCCATCCGAACCGACTCCTTCCCTCTGGCCGCCGCCCTCAGCCGCGACGGCAAGTTCCTCTACGTTGCTTGCCATAATTCTTCTTCAATTAACATCATCGATCCGGATCAGCTGACAGTCACCGGTCGCGTCAGTCTTCCCGCCAAGCCGGAAGGCATCGCCGTTGGCGGCGATGGTCGCGTCTTGATCACCACCATTGGCACCGGCGTCAATAACTCCCAGAACACTCTGCTTCTGTTTGACCCCTCGATTTCCGATTCGCGCAACCTCACTGCGCTTACTTTGGCGCCTCCCACGCCCGCCTCACCCGGCACCCCGCCTACCGGTCAGTTGCTCCAGGCCAATCGCAGCTATCTGGCAGCATCCAGTGATGGTCGCTACATCATCGGAGTCAACATTCCCAACACAACCACCCGCGCCGTCTTCGTCTATGAGGTGGAGTCAGCCACGATGCTCCGTTCGCGCACGGTCAATAACATCTCCAGCGTTCTCTCCGTTTCTCCCGATGGCACAAAGTTCATGGCAGGTCTCAACCTGTTCGAGACCGAAACCCTGTCCATCCTCGGCCAGCAGAACCTCGCCAACGCTCCCTACCCCATCGCCGCCAACATCAATTTCAACACCCAGCAAAATCAGGGTGGCAGCACTTTCTCCCCCGACGGCAAGACAATTTACTCTGCATTCAACATCGCACCCACTCAAAACCCTGTCGCCCGCGCCAACGTCGGCCAAATGCAAATCTCCGACCCCGATAACCTACTCATTCAGATGGGTCTCCAGATGCCCGAAAATCTCTCGGGCAAGATGCTGATCTCCCCGGACGGCCAAGCCATCTATGCCATTTCTGAGTCGGGCTTTGTCACAATCCCCATCGGTCAGCTCAATCGCAGCCCCATCGCCGTCCCTGAGCGCGCCTCAATTCTCCTGGCCAACGATCAGTGCGGCATCACGGCTGAACAACGCCGGTCGGCCATAGTCATCCGCAATGAAGGCGGCGGTCGACTCACCGCCAATGCTCAAATTCTTACAGCTACAACCGGCGTTGCGGGAGTCGGCGGCGTAGGCGGGCCAGGCGGCGGCCAAGTCATCCTCGTCCCTGGCGGTGGCGGTGCCATCGGTGGCGTCGTCATCGGTCGCCCGGGCGAGATCCAGATCGGCATCCCAATTGGCCAAGTGGGCAACCCGGCCAACAACATTGCCGTTGTCAACACCTCCCCTACAGTTTCCAATTCACTGACGTCCGAGGGGCCCATGGTCACCTTCGGATACAACAGCACCAACAGAAGCCTCGGCAGCACCGCACCCACCAATTTCCTCATCCAGTCTCCAGAGGCCGTCAACATCCCAGCCCAGGTGCGTGTCTATCAGAACAACCGCGATGCCGAAGCCAGGGGCGACGTCATGCCCGTAGATCAGGGCATCTCCGCAGGCGAGGCGCTCGTTGACATGGCTTACGACGCCACTCGCCGCCGCGTCTATATTGCCAACTCCGGCCTCAACCGCATTGAAATCTATGATGAGCAGACCAGGACGATGCTGGCCCCAATCAAGGTGGGCCAGTTGCCGCGCTCCATCGCCCTGTCATCGGATGGCTCAGTTCTTTACGTCGCCAATTCCAGTTCTGAATACATCTCGATAATCGACCCAGACCTGCGACGCGTCACGGGTCGGCTGACCTACCCGCCCGTCCCTGTGGCCACCAACGTTGCGCTCATCTACCCCAGCCTCATCGCCGCCACCCAGCGTGGGTTGCTCGTCATCATGAGCAACGGCACTCTTTGGACCACCGTCGGCAACCAGCTCATCCCGCGCAACAACTGGAACATCCTTGGAGCCAACGCTCTCCGCACACCTCGCACCATGGCCGCCACGCCCAACGGCGAATACGTGATTATGATGGACGGCTTTGGCGCGGCTTACCTGTACGATGCCCTTGCCGACGAAATCGTCCAATCCCGCACCATCTTCACTGGAGCGGCACTCAATGGTTACTACGGCCCAATCACGGCCGGGCCGCGCGGCGCATATTATGTGGTCAACGGATCGGTTCTCAATCAGTCATTGACAGTGATCAGTTCCAATTCAGCCTCCGGCAACACAACGATGGTTCCGGCCGTCACTGCCATCGGAAACAATCAATACGCGCGCTTCACGATGCCTGTCCGGGCTAACGCGACAGCCGTCGTCACAGATCTGCCGAGCGTAGAGATCGTCAATACCGACACAGGCCAGACCATCCGCAGACTGAGTGCGCTCGAAGGCCCTACCGCGACCGTTGTCGGCAATGGCCGCACCAATACCGATGGACGGACTATGGTTGTCGACGCCACCGGCACCATCGCATACGTAATCAGCACTAGCGGCCTCAGCGCCGTCAGTCTCGCGGCCGTGTCTCCCGTAGACAGGCCTGTGCTTAGCCAGGGCGGCACAGTGTCTTCCACCAGCTACACTACAGACCTTCCAGCCGGCGGAATCGTCTCCATCTTTGGTCGCAACCTAGGCACCACCTCCGTCGCCAGCACTTCCCCCCTGCCTACCCTGCTCGACGGCGTCTGCGTCACGCTGAGCAATACCGCACTGCCGCTCTTCTCAACCAGTGCCGGGCAGATCAACGTTCAGATCCCCTACACGCAAGCCGCAGGCACCTACCAGCTTGTCGTTCGCGACACCAATAAGAAACTCGCCAGTCAAACCCAGAACATCCGCGTCGTCAAGTATGCCCCCGCCGTCATTGTCGACCCGGCCACTGGCCAGGCTGCCATCTATGACGACAAGGGCCGTCCGGTCACCAAGGCTAACCGTACCACCCGTGACCGCCGGCTCGTCATTTACGCCACCGGACTCGGACCGACAAAGGGCGGCAAGGTCACCACCGGTGCGCCCTCGCCAGTGAACCCTCCGGCAGAAAATAGCGATGCCGTCAAAGTCTTCTTTGGCGACAAACGATATAGCCAGGCAGAAGTCGTCGTCGAATGGAGCGGCCTCGTCCCCGGCTTTGTCGGCCTCTATCAAATCAACGTCTACGTTCCCGGCGATCACCTCCGCGGTGACGATCTGGACGTCACGATTCGCGTTTCAAACGTCGAAAACAAGTACATCCCAGCCGTCAAACCTACCGTTGCCGTCGATTAGCGCCAAGGCGCATAGGTATAATTCGGATGTGCAATTAGCGATTCGTAACACTGGATTTTTCTGTACTTTGACTCTCATGATTTTGACGCTGGGCTGCGCCAAAGACATCAACAATAAAGATGCCGTTAAGGAAGCTGTCTTGAAGCGATTGGCTAGCGTATCGGGCCTCAACATGACCGGTATGGATGTGGACGTCACAACGGTATCCTTTGAAGGCAATACGGCTGAGGCCAAGGTTGGCTTCAAGGCAAAAGGCTCAACGGAGAGCATGTTGAACATGAGCTACAAGCTGGAACGCAAAGGCGACATCTGGGAAGTGAAGTCCTCAAGCGGCGGTATGGGCGGCGATAAGGGCGGAGGCTCTCAACTGCCAGCCGGTCATCCACCCGCTGCGCCAGGCGGACAGAAGTGAAGCGGGTCGCGGTATTGGGGGGCGGCCCGGCTGGCGCCCATGCAGCAGAGCTGCTTGCCTCATCAGGCGTCAATACCGTGTTGCTCGATGAGAAACTCGCCTGGGAGAAACCATGCGGCGGTGGCATCACCTACAAGGCTTACGAAAAATATCCTTATCTCTTCGACAACGAGACCCCTAAGAGAGTCGTCCGCGAAACCTACATCGGAGCTCACAAGGCCGCTAGCGTCAAGCTTGAACTCAATCAGCCAATCATCATTTACTCCCGTCTCGAGTTCAATCGGATGATGCTCGAACGGGCGGACCGGGCCGGGGTCCAGATCGAACAGGAACGCGTCACTTCGATCGTTGAACGCGAGAATGGCTGGACCCTGCAAACTCGCTCTGGCAAGATCGAGGCTGACTATGTCGTAGTCGCAACCGGTGCCCGCAACCCCTTGCGTGATCTCGGCACCCAATGGACACCCGCCGATACGATGGTTGCCCTCGGCTATTACATACCCTGCACTCAGGAACACATCGACATCCAGTTTCTCGACCGCCTCGAAGGTTACATCTGGGTCTTCCCCCGCAATGGACATCTCTCAGCCGGCATCTGCGGACGGGGCGAAACCGCCATCCAACTGCGCGCCCGCCTGGAGCGCTACCTCGACGAGAAAGGCATCAACTGGAAGCAGGGCCAGCTCTACGCGCACATGCTGCCCTCCCTCGCCCGCGCCCATTGGCGCAACAACCGTGTCGCCGGCAAGCGCTGGATGGCAGTTGGCGATGCCGCTGGTTTTGTCGACCCAATCACTGGCGAAGGCATCTACTATGCCGTTCGCTCCGGCGACCTGGCCAGCCAGGTAATCAGGAGCGAGGCCTTTGACCCGCTCACTGCCGGTGCCGCCTATCGTGCCCGCGTCGAAGACGACTTCATGCATGACCTTGAGTTTGGGTCGAGCTTTGCGCAAAAGCTCTACCTCGGCCGCTTCTTCTTCAAGAGCATCCCGGCCTGCATCGTCCAAAATATCCACCGCAGCCCCAAGCTCTACGAACTGATGCAGGACATCTTCTCGGGCACCCAGGACTACCTCAGCCTGCGCAGCCGCCTCTTCCGCAATCTCAACGGATCGGTCAATGAGGCGGTCATGAATTTTATCTTCCAACGCATCATTCCCGAGCCCCCAGGGGCCCGCATAGCCGCTCGATAAATCCCAATATATATATGAACAAGACTCGCTCTTCCAGCCTGCTCGAAAGGGCTCGGCAAGTAATTCCTGGTGGCGTAAATTCGCCCGTTCGCGCCTTCCGCAGTGTCGGTGGCGGCCCCCTGTTTATAAAGCGTGGCGACGGCTGCCGCATGACGGATGAAGACGATAACGTGTTCATCGACTACATCGGCAGTTGGGGTCCACTCATCCTCGGCCACAAGCCCAAATGCGTCATCGAAGCGCTGGAGGCAGTGCTCGATATCGGAACCAGTTTTGGTGCCCCCACCGAGCGCGAGATCATCCTCGCCGAGGCGATCCGCGATGCCGTCCCGACAATGCAAATGGTGCGCCTGGTCAATAGCGGCACCGAGGCCGCGATGAGCGCCCTGCGCGTGGCCCGTGGCTTTACCGGTCGCGATCTTTGCATCAAGTTTGAGGGCTGCTATCACGGCCATGTCGACTCGCTGCTGGTCAAGGCCGGCTCCGGTCTGGCCACCCTGGGCTTGAGCGACAGCGCCGGTGTGCCCGCCGCCTTCGCAGCCACCACCATTTCCGTGCCCTTCAACAATCTCGCCGCAGTCGAGGAGGCCTTTAACAATCATGAGGGCCAGATCGCCTGCATCATGGTCGAAGCCATCGCGGGTAACATGGGCTGCATTCCTCCCGCCCCAGGCTTTCTCGAAGGCCTCCGCACCCTCTGCACGCGTCACGGTGCCTTGTTGATTATCGATGAAGTGATGACCGGCTTCCGCGTAGCTTACGGCGGCGCTCAAGCCCGCTATGGCGTCAAGCCCGACATGACTGCCCTCGGCAAGATCATTGGCGGAGGCCTTCCCATTGCTGCCTACGGCGGCAGCGCTGAGGTGATGAACCACGTCGCGCCCATGGGGCCCATCTACCAGGCAGGGACGCTCTCCGGCAACCCGCTGGCCGTCTCGGCTGGCCTCGCAATGCTGTCCTACCTCAAGGGTCACCCGGAGGTCTACACGACGCTTGAAGAGCGCACCGCAGCCCTGTGCAGCGACAATCTACCAGGGGTCACCATCAACCGCGTCGGCTCGATGTTCACTTTCTTCTTTACGACCGAGCCGGTCTTTGACTACGACTCCGCCAAGAAGTGTGACACGGCGCGCTTTGGCCGATTCTTCCACCACATGCTCGAGCATGGCGTCTATCTTGCACCCTCGCAGTTCGAAGCCGGATTCGTCGGCTACGCTCACACCCCGGCCGACATCGACGCGACCCGCGCGGCTGCCCGTCAGTTCTTCGCCGCTGAGTAGACCACTTTGCCGCCTACATAGGTTGCCCGCACCTTGGTCGTCAAAATCTCCTTCGGCGCGACGGTCATGATGTCCTTGTCCAGGATCAGGAAGTCGGCCAGCTTGCCGACTGTGATCGAGCCCTTCTGCTTCTCTTCAAACGCGGCGCGGGCAGGCGTCAGCGTGAAGCTTTCCAGGGCCTCAGCCCGCGTCAGGGCCTGATCGGGCATCCAGCCGCCCTCCGGCAAGCCATCGTGATCCTGGCGGGTAAACGAGGCGTAAAAGCCCCACAGCGGGTTGGGGTCTTCGACCGGAAAGTCGCTGCCATTAGCAATCGGGATGCCCATCTTCTGAAAGCGCTTCCAGGCATAGGCCCCGGCAATGCGATCAGGGCCCAGACGCTTCTCCGCCCAGCGCATATCGCTGGTGGCATGCGTTGCCTGCATTGAGGGGATGACGTTGTAGTTCTTGAAGATCTGGAAGTCAGGCAGAGCTATGATCTGCGCGTGTTCCACTCGAAAGCGCCGGTCGTTGCCAGGCTTCAGCACCTTTGCATAGGCGTCGAGCACGATGCGGTTGGCACGATCCCCGATTGCATGTGTGCAGACCTGAAAGTTCTTGGCGGCCACTTCCGCAATCTGGCCCTCCAACGTTTCCTTGGTGGTCACCAGAAGGCCGTTGGTTGATTTGTCGTCGCTGTAGGGCTGCCATAACGCCGCGCCACGCGAGCCCAGCGCGCCATCAGCGTAGAGCTTGACGCTGCGGATAGTCAAGTGCGATCCGATCTCCGGACCACTCTTGGCATACTCCTGCCAAAGGTCGCCGGTGCCGCCAATCATCGCGTAGACACGCAGCGGCAAAGCGTTCTCTTGGATCAGTTCACGATAGGCATTACGCTCATTCATGCCGATACCGGCATCGTGGACGCCAGTCAGACCAAGCTTCACACTGGCTTCGGCAGCCAACTTCAGGCGTCGCTTGACCTGCTCATAACTTTGCACGGGGAGGATGCGCGTCACCAGACCCTGCGCCCGGTCCACCAGAACACCTGTCGGGTTGCCAGCTTTGTCTCGAATGATCTGCCCACCGGGCGGGTCCTTCGTCTCTTTGGTGACGCCCGCCATCTCCAGCGCCTTGCGATTGGCCCAACCCGCATGGCCATCGACGCGCGTCAGGTAGACAGGGCGGTCATTGACCACCTTGCTGATGTCGTCGGCGTTGGGGAATTCCCCGCCCCAGTTGGTTTGGTCCCAGTTGCGACCGCGCACCCACTCGCCAGCAGCCAGTTTGGCGGCAGCAGCCTTCACCTGCTGCGCCACCGCTTCTTTGGTCTTGGTGAAGCGCATGTCAAAGGTCTCAAGCATGTCGCCCAAACCGCGCAAATGGACATGGGCGTCAATCAGGCCAGGGATCACGGCTGCGCCCTGAGCGTCCACCCGTTGGGTCTGCGGTCCGATGTGTTTACTCATATCGCCGTCCACCGCAAGGATTCTGCCATCCTTAATAGCAATACTTTTCGCTCTCGGGTGCGTCTGATCTACTGTGTAGACGGTGGCATTTTCAACAACCAGATCCGCTACCTGACCGAATGCCGAAAGCCCGACGAGGACTAGAATAAGAAACATGGAACACAGTATGCCACAAGCCTCCAAATGGGAGAACTACGTTGCCTGGACGGGGGCCGTCCTGGTAGCCGCACTCTTCTTGCTTGCGGGCATTTGGAAGATGACCGATCCGATTGAAGCCGCTGCGCGCCTGGCGCAAGCCAAGGTACCGGGCTTTTTGAGTGAGTTTGCAGCAGTCTCATTTGGCATCGCAGAAACCTTCTCGGCAATCCTGATTCTGATTCCGCGCTACCGCAAGCTGGGCGCCTATTTCACAGGTTTGATGCTGATTGCGTTCATGATCTGGGTGGGCTACTTTTATAACGACCTGCAAGGCAAAGAGTGCAGTTGCTTCCCCTGGATCAAACGCGCTGTCGGCCCGGGCTTCTTCATCGGAGACGGGGTGATGCTGGCGATGGCTGTGGCCGCCGGTTGGTGGTCCAAGCTGAGCTACGATTGGAAGCGGCCGGCGATGATCCTTAGTGTAGTTGCTCTGTTTGCTGTATCCAGCTATGCATACGCGCTGAGCCAGCAGACCGGCGCGGTGGCACCTGAAAGCGTGCAGATGGTGACCGGGGAAACACATAACTTGCGCGACGGCCGCCAGGCAATCTACTTCTACGACCCCCAGTGTATGCACTGCTTCCACGCGGCGCAGGCGATGTCCAAAATGGATTTCACTGGCACAGAGGTACTGGGCATCCCGACCGAGGTCAAGCAGTTTGCGGGACAGTTCCTCAAAGACACCAACTTCACGGTTGCCAAGATCTCCAACGATACCGACAAGCTCAAAAGGGCATTCCCATTCGGGGATCCTCCGTTTCTGGTCCTGCTGGAGAACGGGCGACAGAAGGCAGCTATCAACAAATTTGACGAACCGGCTTTCACAAACAAGATCGTAGAGCTTGGATTCGCTAAAATGAGCAAATGAAGCTGGCAGAGATCCAAGAGTTAGAGCAAGCCTACCTCTTACAGAATTACGCTCGATACCCGCTGGCATTGGCACGCGGAAAAGGCGTTTACGTGTACGACACGGACGGCAATAAGTACCTCGATCTGTTGTCGGGCATCGGCGTTAATTCCCTGGGTCACAATCATCCGCGAATTACGAAGGTGATCCGGGAACAGAGCGCCAAACTGCTGCATACTTCAAACCTTTACTATCACGAGTATCAAGGCAAGCTGGCCAGGAAATTGACCGAAGTGAGCGGCATGGACCGCGCCTTCTTCTGCAACTCCGGCACCGAAGCCGTTGAAGGATCGCTCAAAATTGCCCGCTCTCATGGACGCAAGATCCATCCTGAGAAGTACGAACTGATTTCGCTGGAAAACTCGTTCCATGGCCGCACCTTTGGAGCACTCAGCGTGACCGGCCAGCCAAAGTACCGCCACGATTTTGAGCCCCTGCTGCCGGGTGTGAAGTTCATCAACCGCGACGACGAGGCGGCGCTTGAGGCGGCCTTCAGCGACAAGACCGCTGGCATCATTCTCGAAGGCATCCAGGGCGAGGGCGGCATTCTGCCCCTGTCCAATAGCTTTCTCGAGAAGGCTCGCGCCCTCTGCGACCAGCACAACGCGATCATGATTCACGACGGCATCCAGTGCGGCGTAGGACGGCCGGGGACCTACTTCTCTTACCAGAATCTGGAGAGGCCGGTGATCCCCGACGTGGTCGCCTTCGCCAAGCCGATCTCTTGCGGACTGCCGATGGGCGGCATCCTGATGAAGCAGCGGGCGGCCGACGCGCTCGGTGCCGGTATGCATGGGACAACCTTTGGCGGCGGGCCGTTAGTGTGCCGGGTGGCACTGGAGTTCTTCGATATCCTCGAAGAACTATTGCCGCAGATGCGCAAGACAGGCGAGTACTTCCGCGAAGAATTGCGGGAGCTTGGCAAGAAGCACAGCTTCGTCAAAGAGGTACGCGGTGCCGGTTTGATGATCGGCGTCGAGCTCGACATGGAGTGCAAAAAAATGGTGACTGACGGCTTTGAGCAGGGGCTGCTGTTCAACGTCACGCATGAAACCGTGCTGCGCTTCCTGCCGGCTTACATTCTCAAAGAAAAGCACGTCGACAAGGCAATAAAAGGCTTGAAGAAAATCTTCGCGAAGTACTAATCCAGAGTTACAACAAAGTGGTGGTGGCCGCCGGTGTGGGGAGCTTGGGGAGCTTGGGGGGGAGCTTGGGGGAGCTTGGGGACAGTGCACTTGGAGATATTCCGTCGCTGAAGGCGGTATTCACAAGTGCTCCGTCCCCTTTGGGGGATTTGGAGAGAAAAAGGGACAGCCCGACACACTCTTCAGGTACATGGCGCGAATGGCAAGAGTAGTGATCCCACATGTTCCATTTCATGTAACTCAACGGGGAGTCAACCGAGAGGTCGTCTTCCGGGACGAGGCTGACTACCGCCGATATCTGGACATGTTTACGGCCAATGTGCGGTCGGCTGGCGTGAGAGTGATTGCTTTTTGTTTGATGCCGAATCATGTACATTGGCTGGTTACACCAGAGCGGGAGAATTCATTGTCAACGTTGTTTCGAAAAGTACACGGTCGCTACGCACTCGACTTCAATCAACGGAATCAACGGGTTGGGCATCTTTGGCAGGCACGATACTTCTCCTGTCCGATGGATCGCCAACACTTGCTTGCGGCGATCCAATATGTCGAATGGAACCCGGTGGAGGCCGGATTGGCAAGCACCGCAGCAGATTACCAATTCTCGAGCGCAGGAGCGCATGTCGAGGGCGTGAGTTCGGGCGGAGGAGGCCTGCTCGATTGGACTTTTTGGGAGGAAATGGGAGGATGCAGAGGTTGGAGAAAGCTGATCGAGAATCCCGTTGATGCGCGCTTTGGTCACGCTTTGATCCGTTGCTCAAAATCAGGAGCACCCTTGGGAGATCAGACTTTTCAGGCGTTCGTTGAGCAACAGAGCGGGATAGCCCATCGAAAATAGTCCTATAGGCCGAAGTGCTCCGTCCCCGAGGAGGGGGTTGCGCGGCGCCGTTGGCGCTACAACACCTTAGTGGCGAAGTGCCATGGCGCCTTGATTGCCTCTGCCGAAAAGCGCGCGGACCTCGCCTGCTCGAATGGCAGCGCGAGTGCGTTCGAGCTCAGCGATCACTTGGGCGAGGGCAGCGTCAACATTCTCAGCATTGGTTGCGAGAATGTCCTCCCACAACTCATGGCTGGAAAGCGCAAGGCGCGTCATATCCAGAACCCCAGGCCCGGCAACGGGATCCACTCCTCGCCCTTCGAGCAGAGCCGCAAGAGTGGTTGAGAGCAGCTGGGGCAAATGGGAACTCCAGGCCACCAGGCGATCATGCTCTTCGGGGCCAAGAACTACAGGCCGACCGCCCAAGGCTTCGACCAGTCCTATGAGTTCGGGCAGAGCCTCGGTGAGCACCCAGGGTCGGCCAATGAAAAGGTCTGCTGAGGCACCATCTGGGCCCCGCACCTCTCGACCTGCCATCGGGTGGCCCCCTACAAAATGTCCGCCATGGATGAATTTTGCAGCTGCGGCGCAGATGGTGGATTTGGTGCTGCCAACGTCCGTCACGATGGTGCCGGGTCTGACGAGCGCGTCCAACTTTTCGATGGTCGTAAGGATGCGCAGTACGGGTTGCGCGAGCAGAACGAGGTCCGCTTGAGGGATGGCATCCTCCAGCGACAGAGCCTCGTCAATTGCGCCAATCTCGATTGCCTTTTCTACAACAGCAGGGGAGCTGACACCGAGGATTCGCCCGTAGCGTTGTGTCTTTTTGAGAGCGAGACCGAAGCTGGAACCGAGCAATCCGGTGCCAACGATCGCAACCGTCTTCATGGCTGCTGGAGCCGGCGCATCTCGAGCATGACAGCGGCGTAAATGCGTTCGACCGCTCCTGGTTCGAGGGGACCGGAACTGCGTTTGACCATACCTTCTATAACCGAGCGCTCGCGGGACAGTTCAATCACGGGCAGGCCGACGGCGGCTTTGGTCTTACCGATTTCGATGGCCACACCAGCGCGCTGGTTAAGAAGCGCGAGGATCTGCTCGTCGAGCTGATCAATGCGGTCGCGGCACTCTTTTAGCGTGATGGCAGCGTCATTGGGGGTCATGTGCGCCCTGCCTTGGCACCGTTCTTTAGCTCTCTTGCCATGCGTTCCATGGTAGCGAACAAGTCGGCGGGAGGGGTGGATTCAATGGCGCGAACAAAGCTGCTGCCGACAACGACACCATCGGCAACAGCGCCCACTTCGGCTGCCTGGGCGGCTGTCGAGATACCAAAGCCTACGCCCAGGGGGAGATCGGTGAAGCGGCGTAGCTTTTCGACAAGGGGCGCGACGTTGGCCGACACCTGCGCCTGCTCGCCCGTCACGCCCGTTCTCGAAACAACATACACGAAGCCTGAACAGTACTTGGCAACCAATTGCAGACGATGGTCCGTGCTGGTGGGTGCAACCAGAAAGACAGTATCCAGACCTGCACTCTTGACTGCTTCCACAAAGCTGCCTGCCTCTTCGACACTGAGATCGGTGAGCAGAAAACCATCGACACCGACTTCTGCCGCTCGCGCAGCAAGGCGATCAAAACCGTAGCGCATCACGGGATTGAGGTAGGTAAAGAGCACAATCGGGATCTGGCTGCGCTTGCGGATTTCAGCTGCGATGTTCAAAACCTTTTCCACCGTCGTGCCCGCAGCGATAGCGCGCTCGGAAGCACGCATGATGACGGGACCGTCGGCGATCGGATCGCTGAAAGGGACGCCCAGCTCGATCAAGTCTGCGCCACCGCGCTCAAGGGCGGCGACGATCTCGATGGTGGTCTCTGGATTAGGGTCGCCTGCGGTGACGTAGGCGATCAGGGCGGGCTCATTGTTGGCCCGCAAGCGATCAAAACATGCGGCTATGCGAGTCGGCATCGAGTTCCTTCAAATTTTCGCGGTAGATATCGATGTCTTTGTCGCCCCGACCGCTGAGATTGACGACAAAGACCTGGCCAACGGAGCGCGGGGCGCGAGCGATGGCTTCCGCCACCGCATGGGCGCTTTCAAGAGCAGGGATCAAGCCCTCAGTGCGGGAAAGGTCGACGGCGGCTTCGAGAGCAGTCGCGTCGTCGCAATCCACGTATTCCGCACGGCCCAGATCGTGGAGCCAGGCGTGTTGAGGGCCGATGAGGGCATAGTCAAGTCCAGCACTCACACTGTGAGTCAGGGCTACCTGGCCATCGTCGTCCTGTAACAAGTAACTATAAGCTCCGTGGAGTACACCAGGAGCGCCTCCGCTAAAGCGCGCGGCGTGTTCGCCGGTGGCCTTGCCCTTACCGCCAGCTTCTACACCAACCAGTTGGACAGATGCGTCGTCGATGAAAGCCTGGAAGAGGCCGATTGCATTGGAACCACCGCCAACACAGGCGATGGCAACGTCGGGCAGGCGGCCTTCCGCCTCCAGAATCTGCACCCGTGCTTCGTCACCGATACAACGGTGGAAGTCACGCACCATCATCGGGTAAGGATGTGCGCCGAGGGCAGAGCCTAAAAGATAGTAAGTGTCATTGACGTTGGTTACCCAATCGCGCATCGCCTCGCTAATGGCGTCCTTCAGCGTGCGCGAACCGTTAGTAACGCTATGCACTTCTGCTCCCAGCAACCGCATACGGAAGACATTGAGGCGCTGGCGGCGCATGTCTTCTTCGCCCATATAAACGCGACAACTGAGACCGAGCAGGGCACAAGCAGTGGCGGTGGCAACGCCGTGTTGGCCGGCACCTGTTTCGGCAATGATACGCTGCTTGCCCATGTTGCGGGCGAGCAGCGCCTGGCCGAGCGCGTTATTGATCTTGTGCGCGCCGGTGTGCAGAAGATCTTCGCGCTTGAAGTAAATTTTCGCGCCGCCCAGCTTCTCGCTGAGCCGTTTGGCGTAATAGAGAGGCGTCGGTCGTCCGGCGTAATTCTTGAGCAAGCCCTTCAGTTCGGCCTGGAAGACGGGGTCGACCTGAACCTTCCGATAGGCTTGTTCAAGTTCATCGAGGGGGGCCATCAGCACCTCGGGAACGTAGCGCCCACCATAAGGACCAAAGTGGCCGGCCGCATCGGGCATGCTGGTTAACATACTGCTTCGAACTCCTTTCGCGCCGCTTCAATGAAGGCGCGCATTTTATCGCGATCTTTCTTGCCTGGCTCTGATTCGAGACGAGAGCAGGCATCCACTCCCCAAGGCTTGACTCGCTCAATCGCAAGGCCGACGTTGGTTGCGTCAAGGCCACCGGCGAGGATAATCTTGCCGCTGAGGCCTTGGGCAAGGGCCCAGTCAAAACTTCGACCCGTTCCGCCAGCAAGAGCACCGGCAGGGGTATCGAGCACAACGGCTTCCACCGGGTCTTCGTCAATGCTGGCCTGAGACAGAATCGAGTCAGCTTGGATACCTTTCCAGATGCGGAGGCCAGGGACTGAAGTCATTTTATGTAGCTGCGCGACGTCGAGGCGATGCTCAGCCATCAGGTCAACCACCCGTGAGGGGTCTTCGTCGACAAAGAGACCGACGCGCCAAAAGTCATCGGGGAGATCACGCAGGAAGGCCGTGTCCTTGAGGAAGCGTGGGCTGCCCGGCCAGAAGTTGAAACCCAGGGCATCTGCGCCAGCGTCGAGAGCCGTGAGCGCGTCCAGTGAGTTAGTCAGTCCGCAGACCTTCACGATCATGCGGTGAGTGCTCGCACGGCAATGGTTGGATCTGGGGCTTTCATCAGACTCTCACCGACAAGGAAGGCCTGGTAGCCAGCCTGACGGAGCATCGTGATGTGTTCTGCCGTGAAGATGCCACTCTCGCTGACCTTGAAGACAGTGGCCGGCATCAGCGCTGCGAGGCGTAGGGAGGTGTCGAGCGAGACCTCAAAGGTACGCAAGTCGCGATTGTTGACACCGACAATCGTCGCGCCGCTTTCCAGGGTGCGCGCAAGCTCTTCTTCATCGTGGACTTCCACAAGCGCGTCGACGCCAAGGGAAAAGGCGAACTCACGCAGGCGGCGCAGGGCCGCAGCATCATGGAGCGCCGCAATGAGCAGAATGGCATCCGCGCCCCACGCAGCCGCTTCCAAAATATTGAGTTCTTCGATCGTGAAATCTTTGCGCAAGATGGGAATGCCAACCGCACCACGAACCGAAACCATGTCATCGAGGCTACCCTTAAAGAAGTTCTGATCGGTGAGGACGCTCAGAGCGACGGCACCGCCAAGTTCATAAGAGCGGGCCATGCGCGTGGGCCGGAAGTCAGTGGTGAGAAGGCCGCGCGACGGCGATGCCTGCTTGATCTCGGCGATGACGGCAGGCGAGATGACAGCGCGGATGCGCAGGCTTGAGGCAAAGCCCCGCTGTCGGCCTTTTTGATCTGCAGCACGGCGCTCAAACTCTGCCCTTTGCGGACGCAGGGCTTTCAGCTCCACTTGCTTGCGGGCAACGATCTCGGCAAGGATTCCGGGAACCGTCACATGTACTCCGGCACTTCAATCCCCAGCGTCGAGAGCGTCTTGGCGAGCTGGTTGGCGAAGTATTGCGTCATCCACAGCAGCACATTGCGGCGATCCTCATCTGGCTCATCGAGCACACGAAAGTCGTGATAGAAACGACTGAAGCCCTGGGCCAACTGGTAGGCGTATTTGGATAGAGCAGCGGGCTCGCCATTCTTGACAGCAGCGTCCAGGACGGACTCGAGACGTGAGATGTCGAGCAGCAATTGCCAGAGGTCCTCATTGGCGAAGGCGGTGGAAAACGTATCGCGGGTGCAGACGGCACCGAAGTTCGGCAGGGGCAGGCCCCGTTCGAGGGTCTTGCGCAAAATGTTCTGCGCGCGAACGGCTGCGTATTGGACATAAGGGCCAGTCTCGCCCTCGAAACTGAGCGCCTCCTGAAGGTCAAAAGCGATAACAGTATTTCGGGTGAACTTGAGCATGAAGTAGCGCAAGGCACAGATGGCGATTTGGGCGGCTACCTTATGACGGCTGGCTTCAGGCTTGGTTTCGTGACGCGAATCCACTTCGGCTCGAGCGCGGGCGATCAGCCGATCAATGAGGTCATCGGCCTTGACGCCGAGACCTTTGCGGCCACTGACTTCCACATATGGGCGAGCTTTGTCTTCCTCGCTAAGTTCGATACCCAGTTCGACACAGGTGCGCGGGCTGAGGGCTACCATTTCGTAGCTGAAGTGGATCGAGTGCGCAGCCTGATCGTTGTAGCCAAGGGCGCGCAGACCGGCGACGACGACGTCCTGCAAATAACTCTGGCGCGAATCGATGACGTTATAGACACTGGTGCCACCGCCAAAATGAGCCGCAATCGAGCCATCCGGCGTAGCCTGGGTCACAAAACAGGGATGGCCGTCGGGATAGCTTCGCGACTTGCGATAGAAGAAATCCTTGCCGAGCAGACCGAACTTCCAGAGTTGGTAGGCGATGTCCTTGCCGACATAGGTGACCGTGCCGTTGGAGCGCACGATGACCTTGGAATCTTCCTCCGTCGCGTTCTCCCGGAAGGCGGAACCCGGCATTACCCAGCAGCCGCTGTTCTTGCCAACCGTCTCCAGATAGATCGCCTTGCGCTCCTTCAGTTGGGCAAAGCAACTGGCCCAGAACTGCAAATGAAGAATCTCGCTTTCGCGCGGCAGCACATCGTATTGGACGCCCAGGCGGAGCATCGTATTGAGGTGGCACTCAACGATGGCATCGGCGACAATGTGGCCCATCTCAGACAGCGGCCCGTGGCCAGCTTCAATTTCGTGCAGCGTTTCGGCACGCCACATTTTGCCTTCTTCCAGTTGCGAAATCTTGGCATAGAGATCCCAGCAAAGGTAATCAAAACGGGGCTGCTGAGTGAGTACACAGACCTCCTCCGCAGTCTTCTTTTCCAAAAAGTGGAAGGCGGCGACGACGTCGGCAACCTGGACGCCGGTGTTGTCGATGTAATTCTGCACTTCGACGCGAGTGCCCATGGCCTTCATCATGCGGACAAAGGTGTCCCCCAGAATCGCGTTGCGCAAATGGCCGATGTGGGCGGCCTTATTGGGATTGATGTTGGTGTGCTCGACGATGGTCTTGCGCGTCGAGAACTTCTGCGTGGCCTGATCGTCACCGTGGAGAATCTGCAAGGCATAATAGCCGCGATCAAATCGGACATTGAGATAACCGTTGGAGACTTCAAGCGCAGCGACGCCGATGATCTGGCCAGCGAGGCCAGCGGCAAGTTCTTCGGCAATGACTTTGGGGGCCTTCTTTAATTGGCGCGCGAGTTGGAAGGCAACGGGCAACGCAAGTTCACCAAAGTCGGACTGCTTTGGCTGCTCGGCGGCGACGGGAAGGTCAAGCTGAAACTGGGTCTTGAGGTAACCGGAAACCGCCCGCGAAATCGAGCTTTCGAGGGTATGAAACACTGACTTCAATCATAGCAACGCTATAATGATGGATTAGCGTTAAACATGCCGAAAATCACCCTTTTGAACGATGCCTCGACCTTCGAGTTCACTCCTGAGACCGTGCCTTACGGTGGCCATGGCAAGCCTTTGAGCCTGTTGGACTTGGCCGAACATTTCGGCTTTCACATCGAACATGCCTGTGGGGGCGTCAACGCCTGTACCACTTGCCATGTCGTCATTAAAAGTGGCGATGAGAACCTCAGCGAGATGGAAGAAGACGAGGCGGACCGCCTGGACATGGCCCCGGGGCTGACCTTGCACTCGCGCTTGGGTTGCCAGTGCGTTGTCAGTGGCGATGTAGTGTTTGAGATTCCCAGTTGGAACAAGAACTATGTGAGCGAGGGCGGTGGGTCGATTAATTTGGGCGACGCGATTCCGCTGCCGAAGAAGTAGAGTGGGGGCAGGGTGCCCAAGCTGGCTCTGAGTTAAGTGTTCCGGGAATTCAGGCCGATCGCATCGCGCCGGGCAAGATGGCGGGGATGCGGATTTCTTGCGAACTGAGCTTGTAATAGAACAGATGCCTGCCAGCGACGAAATAGCGGTAGCCCCGCATCATTCCTCGTCGGCCAACTGGATATAGGTGAGGTTGGCGCTCAAGCATTTGAAGGGCCCGCACCGCTTTGACTTGTGTAGGTTGGGGCAGCTCGGCGAAGGCTTCGGCAGCCGTCGCGGCAAAGCTGATCGTCACAAACCGTGACGGGCCTTTAGCTCGGTCCAGGAGACCACGCGTGCTGCGGCAAAATCGGCTTCGCCAGGGTCGCGCAGCTTTCGGAGGGAGTCCGGATTCGCAGCCTCGGCGGCATCGGCGAATGCCTCAAGGCCTTCGTAGGAATGAACGATGGCGGAAACAGCTTTGCTTAGATCGCCGTCGTACTCAGCGGCAATCTCGGACAAGCGGCGATCCGTATCTTCGTCGATTTCAATTTCTCGGCTCACCATGGCCGAAGCCTACCACGCGCCTGGGCATCCTCAACCCTATCTGCCACTGGCCGCAGACCATGGCGGTGCAATCCCATTCGTCCGCGCGTAGGCGACAAGCTGGCCCATATGCTCATTTGCGTGAACGATAATTCGCAGGTAGATTCCGTCCACATCGGCGTCTCGCCCGGCCACTTTCACTTTGCGCCGAAGATCATCACCACGAACACCAGCGTGAGCAAGCTTCACCGCTTCGAGCGAGCGTTTTAGCCACGCGATTACTTCCGACTTATTGGTCACAGCCTTCTCAGGATTCGCGGGAAAGTCGGCGGGAGCCTTGGGCCCGGTGATGCTGAGCAGAGAAAAGTTGGCGCTCGCCAGATGCATCACGACCTCGCTTGTCGATCTCGCGTCAGGCGACGGACGCCAGGAGAACTTCTCCGCCGGCATCGCTTCAACCAGCGCTAACAGTTGTCGCGAAACATGGCCCCACTCTCCGTCATAGCCCTGCCAGAGGCCCTCCAGCGGATCGGCCTTAGCCTGCATCGCAAGTCCTTTTGCTTCTTCCGCCTGCAAAGTATGGCGCTCAGAGTGCCCAGCCATCAATAGCAACCATTGATACAAATCGAGTTCGCCGAAGGCGAGGTGCTTGACTACGTGCGCATGCAGATCGTCTTCGGTCTTCTCGGTGTAAGCGATGGTTCTGTCGCGGGCTGCGATGAAGGCTTCTCGAGCTTCAACCAGCGTCTTGAAACGGCCTGTTGGCGCGATCTCCGCCGGGGCCTGAACCTTGGTGCTGCGGTCAGTGAGGAACTTGGCCATCATCGCCGTCTTCCCCGCCGTCTTGGCGCGCATCTCCTCAGAGGAAGGCGGCGCTTTCAGGTTTCCCTGCAGCATACCGAAGATAGTCCCTTCGGTCACCGCCAGATGCTCGACACAATCGAGCACGCTCCAGCGGTTGGGTGCGGGCTTGATCCTGGCCTTGTCCTCGCTGAGGTTGGCCGTGGTGCTGAGGAGTAAGTCGCGGGTTCGCTCCAGTTCTGCGACGGCCTTGGACCGTTCGCTTTCAGTTAGCGATTGCCCGCAGAGCGAGGCAGTAATGATTAGAGCGAGGGTCGCGCTGGTTTTAAAGGAGGCCATGAACGTAGTCCTTTACGACGGAGTTTGCGACGGAAAACCTTCTCTCGATTAGTCGTATAGAGATAGTCGAGATTCGGCCCACCGAAGCAGCAGTTGGATGGTTGCAGAAGCTGCGGGTTGTTAAGAATTGCGACGACGCGGCCGGGTTGATCGCAGATCTGGATCCCGAGTCGCGTGGCGATGTAGAGATGCCCGTCCGTATCCATGGTCATACCGTCGCCCAGCGATTGCGAATCGTTGTCCCAGGTCTCCAGATGATAGAAAGCCTCCCCATTGGCGAGCGAGCCGTCGGGCTGCACCTGGAAGCTCCAGACCCAGCGCGAACGCATATCGACGCACATCAGCATGCCTTGGTCCGGCGACAGAATGATGCCGTTGGGAAACTCAAGTCCCTCATAGACGACACGCTTTGTACCCTTGCCATCTGTGAACCAGATGCGATGGCCGGGAGGGTCTGTCCACCAGACTTCATTCGTTGCATTCACGACCAGGTCGTTGCTGGCGACGTCGGTCGCGAGAACGTCCTCACTGCCATCGGCTTGGATCGCGATGATCTGGCGCTTCTTGTTCTGGCAGGCGTAAAGGCGACCGTCGCTGCCAAACATCATGCCATTGGCCCCACCTGTCTGATCTTTGAACAGCGATACATTGCCCGTGGCGTGATCGATTTTATGAATCTTGTCGGCGCGCACATCGGTGAAGTAGACATTGCCATCCTTGTCAACAGCAGGCCCTTCGGTGAAGGCGTGCCCCTTCGACATTTCCTCCCAATCATGGGCAGGGTCAAGGAACTCGGTGGCAAAGTGGCGTTCAGACTTACCGGTCCCTTTGGATGCGACGATGGGCTGCTTCCAATTGGCCCATAGCCATTGCAGACTTTCCGCGAAGATGCGCGATTGGTGGTTGCTGTTATGACCGTCCGTGCCTTTGACAAAAGTAGTTTCGTAGCCGGCAAATTCAAGCGCGCTGGAGAGAGCCTGGTTGGCGAGCCACCAACTACCAGCAAAGATATTCAGATCACCAGAGCCGTCTTGAAGGAATACGCGCAGAGGCTTGGGCTCCGTCATCCGGACGATGTTGGCATAGCCATCGCCACCGCGCAAATTCACGTAGGAGCCGATGTAGGACAGCACTCGACGAAAGGTATTGGGGCGGTTCCAGGCGACGGTGAAGGCGGCGATGGCTCCAGAACTGGAGCCACCGATGCCGTGCAGATTTGGATCCTCGGTGATCTTATGAAGTTTGGCAACTTCTGGCAGAATTTCGTCAATGAGAAACTTGGCATTGCGCTCGCCCAGGCTGTCGTATTCGTAAGAGCGATTGAAGCGCGCCAGTTGGGTGTTGGGGTCAAGGGGTGGCGTGACGCCGGGATTGATGAAAAGGCCGACCGTGGGCGGCATCTCGCCAGCAGCGATGAGTTTATCGAAAACCTCTGCGGCCTTGAAGCGACCGGTCTCATTGATGAAGCCGCCGCCGTCGAACAAGACCATAAGTGCGTAGCCGGTGGGCGGAGCGGGGGCAGCGGGGACATAGACCCAGTAATCGTAAGTGGCACCAGGGAAGTTCTTATTCGACTTGTACGCGTACTTAGTAACGTTGCCTTTGCTGGCAGCGGTCTGGGCAAGAGCAGTAGCGGCGGCGGTGGCCTGGAGAATGTGGCGGCGAGGGATCACGCCGTTATTCTATACGGAGCGCGGCCATGGGTTCAATAGAGGCGGCGCGGCGGGCGCTGACCCAGCCGGCGAGCAGGCCGAAGCCGGCGATCACCAGCACGGCGGCAGCGAGTGTCGGCCAGTCCGCAGGCTTGACTCCGTAGAGGAGTTTTTCAGCGAAGGCGGCGAGGGCCAGCGCCATCGGAATGCCAAACGCGACGCCGATGCCGATATACACCAACGCCTCGTTCAGGACGCGCGCCACGACTTGACCGCGCGATTCGCCAAGCGCGATGCGGATGCCGATTTCCTTGGTGCGGCGCTCGACGGTGTAGGCAAGGACGCCATAGAGGCCGATGACGGCCAGGAGACCAGCGACGAGCGCGAAGAAGGTGGAGACCTTAGCGACGAGACGTTCCTGGGCGATCTGCTCTTCAACTTGCGCGGCCATGGTGCGTTCTTGCGAGATGGGGACGTTGGGGTCGACGCGGGCGACTTCGGCGCGAATGAGCTTGAGCAGAGAGGCAGCGTCGCCAAAGGCGCGGGCCGTGAGGGTCATCGATGCGAAGCGGGTGGTTTTCGTATAAGGGACGTACCAATATTTTTCGCCGATCTGGTTAATCTGCGAGTCGCGGATGTCGGCGACGACGCCGACGATCATAAAGTCGGGTTTGCCGTCGCGACCGCCGGGCCCGATTAGGCGGCCGATGGCCGAGGATGCGCCGAAGTAGCGGCGAGCGAAGCTTTGGTTCACGATGGCGACTTTGGGGGCCGCCGGAGAGTTATCGGCGGGGACGAGATCGCGCCCTTCCAACAGCCGTGCGCCAATGATCGTGAAAAAGTTGGCGCCGACTCCGTTGCGCATCGGTTCGCGGTCGCCTTCAGGAATCGTAACCCCAGCCACCGAAATCCCGCTTCCCCATTCGCCACCGGAAAGCACGCCCATCGAGCTGAAACTGGCACCGGCAATGCCGGGAACCTGGCGGATTTGAACTTCCACCCTTCGGAAGTAATTTTGCAGTGCGATAGGGTTGGTTTCGATCAAGCCCGGGCTGAGTTGGAAGGTGAAGAGATTGTCGCGCGAGAAGCCCGAGTCGACCGAACGGAGGTTGCCGAGCGTCTTCAAGAACAAGCCGGCCGCCATCAGTAGCAGGATCGAGAGCGCCACCTGGAGGCTTACGAGGAGCTTACGGCCGACCATGCGATGGCTTGTCCGAACGCCCTGGCGATCGGCGGTGAGGGCGGGGGCGAGGCCGAAGCCGAGCCCGGCGAGAACGGTCAACCCGAGACTGGCGGCCAGTACGAAAAGGCTTGGTCCGTCGCCTAGAAGTATCAGGGACGGCTCGCCGTATGCCTCTTTCAGTAGATATCGCTCGAGGGCGAGAGCGAGAAGGAAGCCCGCCGCACCACCGGTGAGAGCCAGCAGCAGGCTCTCCGTGAGGAACTGCCGGATAAGCCGACCGCGACTGGCACCAAGGGCCAGGCGAGTGGCGATCTCTCGCTGACGGGCGCTAGCGCGAGCCAGCAGCAGGTTGGCGATATTAATGCAGGCGATAAGCAGCACTGCGCCGACAACGGCGAGAAGCACCGTGAGAGGCTTGCGTGCGCGCTGTTCGGCCCTTCGAGCATTGAGGCCGCGTGCGGCCCCATCGAGTCGCATGGTGAGCGTAGCTTCAGCCTTCTCATCGAAATCACCGCGCTCTGAAGCGCTCCGATAGGCGCGAAATCGCGCCGCCAATTCCGTTTCCAACCGTGCTGGTAAAACGCCGGACTTGTCGCGAATCAAAATTGGAATCCAGTAACTGCTGCGGACTGTCGTTCGAGTAGTAGATCCGTTTATGACTCCATCCATTACTACGGGGAGATGGAAGTTAGGCAGATTGCCTTTGTAGGCCGAGAAGAAGCCCTGCGGCGCAACCCCAACCACGGTGAAGGGATGGCGGTTGAACTCTACGGTGCGGCCTACAATGTTGGGGTCCGCACCGTATTCGCTTTGCCAGAAGTGATAGGCGACAACGGCTACCGAATGCGCACCAGGAGTCACATTGTCGGATGGCTGCAACAGTCGGCCAAGGACGGGCCGCAGCCCAAGAAGGGAAAAGTAATTGCCACAGACCAGTTCGGTTGCAATCATGCGTGAGACGTTGCCCGTACGGAGGCTTGCGCCACCGCTCGAGGCGCAGGTGGCGTCGGCAGTGTTGGACGAGGAGTCCTGGATCTCGCGAAGGAACGGATAAGGAAACGAGCGGCTGAATTCACCCGGTTCGTTGCGCATGGTACGGAATTGAAGTTGGTAGAGCTCGTTCGGCTTGGAGACCGGAATCGTGTCGAGCAGTAGGCGATTGTAGATTGAAAAAATCGCCGTATTGGCGCCAATGCCAAGGGCAAGGCTGGCGACGGCAGCCAGCGTGAAGACCGGACTCTTGCGCATCAGCCTTAGAGCGAAAGACAGGTCCTGGCCCAGGCCGGTGAGGAAGGCAAAGCTGCGTTGGGCGCGGGATTGCTCGGCTGTGGCAGTGAGGTTGCCGAGAGCAAGGCGGGCGTTGCGACCGGCCTGGGCGGGAGACTCCCCAGCGGCAACGCGCGCGTCAATTTCGTGGTCGAGATGATCGGCAAGTTCTTCATCAAGCTCGCTGTCGCGCTGCGCGGCGCGGGTGAGGCGGCTCCAGGCCATCTTGAGGCCGCGTAGGAGGCGCATCAGGCGTTCTCCATGACGAGTTTGACGGCCCCGGAGAGGCGATCCCATTGCTTGCGCTCGTGTTCAAGACGCGCGCGGCCCTCCGGGGTAAGCGCGTAGAACTTGGCGCGGCGGTTATTTTCGCTCTCGCCCCACTCGGCGGCGATCCAGCCTTGTTCCTCCATACGGTGCAAGGCGGGGTAGAGGCTTCCTTGTTGGACGAGGAGCACTTGGCCGGAACATTGCTCTATACGTTGCGCGATGGCCCAGCCGTGGAGAGATTGAAGCGCAAGCGAGCGCAGGATCAGCAGGTCAAGCGTGCCCTGAATAAGGTCGTTGGGTTTGCCCATAAGGTCCCCAGTATGAAGCCACTCTTGTAGATAGTCAAGGGGAGTTTCAAAATGAACCTGGGACGTGCCGGAACGGAACTGGCGGTGGGCGACACGTTTGTTTTCAATGAGTTAGCGTTTGGCATACCAATTGCCTATAAGACAAGTGTAGACATGACCGATAGGCTCTCAGGACACAGGGTTGTTCACCGCAGTACCAAAACCGCCTTTGATCCCACCAAACACTTACCCACCAACTTTCCCACCAATACGTCCCGCCCAACCAGTCCTGAGAGCCTCATCGGGTCAAACGGGATCTAACAATAGAAATTCAACCCTCAGGTTTTCGCCTGATGTACCGATTAAGGAATTAGGCAAGAAAATGAAGCAAATCTCTCCCATGGAAAACAAGACAGAAGCCCTCGAGCACGTGCGATTTCAACTGGATCTATTGCGAATGACTGCAGTGCCGATCGCAATGAGCGGGCCCAGCGTGATGCGCGAGGTTGAGGTAGAACGCGAAGCAATGCGTGTGATGGAAGAACTCACTAGCACGGTGGCCGTGATCGGCCGACGATAGACGGCTCCTGTTTCCCACCGATTGCTAAGCTGTCAGTTGAGATGACGGCTTGTGAATATCTAGAACAAACGCGAGACCGCGTTCAAGGTCTTGGTTCCGGCTTGACGGCTGCACAGGCCAACTGGCGAAGTGTGCCCGAAAGCTGGTCCATCAATGAAATCCTCGAGCACCTGACGATCACCGAGCGAATGACGCTGATCGGAATCAGACGAGCACTGCAAGGGGATTCAGCCGCAGCGGCAGACCTTGCAAACACGCAAGGGATGGAAGACGTCATTGTCGGACGCGTGCCCTTGCGCACCAGCAAGATCATTGCGCCGCCACCGATGCTGCCGAGCGGAAGCATTGGCGATTGGCCAGTTGCGCTCGAGGGCTTCCTCGCTGCGCGGGCCAAGACACTGGCAGCCGACGCAAAAGCAACAGAAGCTTTCGATAGCCGCGTATTTCCTCATCCAGTGCTCGGGAATTTGACGCTTCGCCAATGGCTCTTGTTTAGTGCGGCCCATTCTGATCGGCACGCCGGCCAGATTGAGGAATTGCTGGAGCAATTGGCCGAGCTACCGCACCTTGAGCAAGGATGAAGATCAATCCGATCCGGGCAGGACTGGCGATCTGCATCATCGTCATCGTTTATCTGACCCTCTACCCATTTGCGATGTCAGCAATACCTCGGGCAGGCTTGTCATGGAGCATCCCGAGCAGCCGTGGCGAATGGATGGATGCCCTGCTCAATTGCTATTTCTTTCTGCCCTTCGGTTTCTTTGGGGGCCTATTGGTTCCCGGTTGGAGAGGAGTGCTGTGGACCGGCCTTGGCGCGGTATTGCTATCTTACTCGGTCGAATCCATTCAACTCTACATACCGATGCGGGACGGCAGCTATCGGGACATCCTGCTCAATACAGTCGGTGGGCTGGTCGGCGCGGGATTGGCTCAGTTGCCTTTCGTAAGGCGACTGAGCCTGGATCGGCTAGCAGACGGTTGGTCACCGCACTTACAGGCATTGCTCCTGGCGGGCATCTGGGTAGTCGCAGAATGGTCACCGCTCGTTCCCAGCTTGCGCGTTGCAAAAATCCCGCGAGTATTTTTCGATAGCGGACCCTGGGTGCCCATCATCGCGTTGGCGTTTGCCGGCTTCGCGATCTCTCGCCTCCTGCCGTTGTTGGTGAGCCGCCAGTCTTTGCCCTGGTTGCGGCTGCTCGTGCTGGTCGCCGTCCCGATGCAGTTCTTCCTGATGGGACGCAACGTTCGAGCCATTGAGGTGGCGGGAACGATGGCAGGCGTAGTCGCGGGTTTTTGGATACCCGTGGGAAGCGGCGCAATGGCGATTGCCGCGCTAGCGGTTTTGGCCCTTCGGCAATTTACGCCATTCCAGTGGGAGCCTATGGCGATGAACTCGTTCGGCTGGATGCCCTTAGCAGGGGCCTTTGGAACGCCTCCCGAGTATGGCTTCCGAATCATGGCCGAAAAACTTTTCTTCGTGACTTACCCAATCTGGGCCGCGAGACGGGGCCTTGGTGCGGGTTGGTGGTCAGCGGTGCTGGGAGTAACAACATTGGTTGGTCTTGGGGAGATCGGGCAAATGTATCAGCCTGGCCGGGTGCCAGAAATAGCTGATTTACTCATCTGCGGTCTCGGCGGGCTCATATTGGTGCTCACGGACGACCGGGCAGCCCGAAATTAAATCACCAGAGTGATTGTTACATGACCCCACATTCCTGATAAACTCGCTTATCTCCAGCAGGAGGTGTCATCGCCATGGATTCTATCCCAGTCACGCGATTGCTAGGCGAGTTAGGCCGTGGCAACTCGACGTCCGAACAGCAGTTGTTGGAAGCTATCTATCGCGACCTGCACCAATTGGCGCAGCGGGCCATGCGCTCAGAACGCGATGGCCATACGCTGCAACCGTCTGCGCTCGTCAACGAAGCTTACATGCGGATGAAAAGCCAGTTACGCCACGAGTGGCAAAACCGCGGCCATTTTTATGCGGTAGCGGCGCGCATGATGCGCCAGATTCTGATCGATCACGCTCGAACGCGCAACACTCAAAAACGGGGCACGGGGCAACGGATGGAAGTATTGCGCGATACCGATGGCCAGTTTTCCTGCGATCCCGAAGAGATCCTGAGCATTCACGAAGCCCTGGAGCGACTCGCGGTGATGAGCCAGCGCCAGGCGCAAATTGTCGAGTTGCGCTTCTTTGCTGGTCTCAGTGTGGAAGAAACCGCAGAGGCCATGAGTATCTCCGAGAAGACCGTCAAACGCGACTGGAGTGTGGCGCGCGCCTGGCTGGCAATGGAATTGGGGAAGGTCTAAGCCGCCAATGGAATCGCCGGAGCGCTGGGAACAGATTAGTGAGATTGCGGCAAACGCGATCGATCTACTCGATGCCGAGCGCGAAGCCTATCTCGATACCAGTTGTGCAGGCGACTCCACATTGCGTGAGCAGGTGTTGCGGCTGGTCAGCGCGGGGCAGGCCAGTTTTGTGCGCCTGGATCAGCCGCTGGTCCGCGGAGACCTGCTGCGGAGGGCGCTGAGCGAAAACCGCGGATTGGTGGAAGGCGACATTCTCGGTAAGCGCTACCGGATTGTGCGGCACATTGGCGCAGGCGGAATGGGGGACGTCTACGAGGCCTGGGATCTGAGTCTCGAATCACGGGTCGCCTTGAAGACGGTGCGTCCGGAGTTTGCTCGCGATGAAGCCATCGTCGAACGATTCAAACGTGAGGTACAACTGGCGCGGCAAGTGACACACGAGAACGTATGCCGTGTTTACGATCTGGGGTTGATGGAGCGCGGGCAGGAGGGCGTCCAGGTATTTTGCCTGACGATGGAACTGATCGAAGGCCAGACGCTGGCCGAGTTAATGAAGAGCCACGGGCCCTGGACCTATGCTGGGGCGCTGCCAGTGCTGGAGCAGGTATGCCTGGGGTTAAAGGCAGCACATCAGGCCGGGGTCATTCATCGCGATTTGAAACCGGCCAACATCATGCTCGTGCGCGCGGAAGACCCTGAGAAGCCGTGGCATGTAGTGGTGACGGACTTTGGCTTGGCGCACAGCAATCAGGAAGATGCGAGTTCCTGGACACAACGGATGCGCCCTGGGACGCCGGCCTATATGGCACCAGAGCAGTTGGAGGGCAAAGCGGTGGGGCCGCAGGCAGACCTCTATGCGCTGGGCGGGGTAATGTACGAGATGGCAACGGGGCAGGCGCCGTGGCAAGGCGATTCTCCCCTGGAGGTGGCGTTCTTACGGTTGAATGAGCCCGTGCCTGCGCCCTCGCAATGGAACCCCTCAATCGATGTAAGTTGGGAGCGGATCATCCTGCGGCTGCTGGAGAAGGAGCCGGGAGATCGCTATGGCAGCGCGGAAGCGTTGCTGCTGGATTTGAAGAATAGCCCAAGGCGGCGGCTTCCGCTGCGAAAGTTATGGCGGCGGGTGGACTGGCGGTGGGCGGCGGTCATCGGCTTTATCGTGCTGGCAGCATGCGGGGCTTTGTATTGGGATCGTGTGCGGAGTAAGTCGACGCCAGAAGCGCTACGGTGGCTGCGGCAAGGGGAAGAGGCGATTGAGAATCGGAGCTGGTTGACGGCGAAGGATTTGCTGGATCGGGCGGTGGCGGCGAGTCCGCAGAACGTGAAGGTGTTGACGCGGTTGGCGCAGGTGCATCTTGAGCTGGATCAAACGCAGCGGGCGCAACAGATGCTGTTGAGCGCGCTGGGGGAGAGCGGCGCGGAGCCTGCGGACGCGGAATTCCGCGAAGCATTGCGCGCGGGGCTGGTGAAAGATTGGCCAGCAGCGACGGCGGCGATGGAGAGGCGGGTGAAGATGGCACCTCCTGCGGAGCAGAGCCGCGCGCGCTTCGATCTGATCTGGCTGCTGGAGAAGAGCGGCAAGGTGAAGGACGCGCGGGGGCATCTGGAGGCGTTGCTAAAGACAGAGCCCGGCCACGCGGGAGCCAATCTGGCGCTGGGGATCTTGCTCTATCGCGACGCAAAGGCGCAAGAGGGTGAGGCGGCGATGCGCAAGGCCGAGGAGAGCTACCGGTTGTTGGGCAATGCTGAGGGACTGGCGACAGTGGCGGTGGAACGGACCGAAGCAGTTGTGGGCAAGGACCGAGGAGGGGCGGTGTTCCCACTGATCGAGGCGACCGAGAAACAGGTGCGCGACAGTTTGTCCTCGCGCTCGCCAGCGGGGCTATACAGTCTCGACGCACGATTGAAGGTGCTCAAGGCGCAGACTTACAGTTATCAAGCCAAGCACGAGTTGGCGCTGACGACGGCGAGGAGCGCGTTTGAGAGCGGCTCGGCGTCGTTGATTGGCGGCGGCTATATCAAGGGGTTGTTAGCTCTGGCGCGGGGGTGGATTCAGACGGAGCGCTTTCCCGAGGCGATCGAGGTGTTGACTAAGGCGCGAGAGCACGCCGCGCGGCAGGAATGCACGTCTTGTCTAGCGACCGCGAATTACTATCATGGCTATCTTCTGTCGGTGCAGCAGAATTGTGCGGCGGCCTCGGAGAAGCTGCAATTGGCGGCGGCGCAATTCGACGGGCTAGAGGATCGCGGGAATCAGTTTCGCGCCCGCAACGCCGAGGCGGCTTGTTACCGGCGGGCGGCGGATTATGAGCGCGCCGAGAAGATGATGGCGGCGATCGAGAGGGACGCGGCGCCCTTCGCCGTGCCCGACATCAAGAGCACTCTGATGCGCGAGAGATACGCGATGGCGGCGCAGCGTGGAGACCGCGTTAGCTCGGAGACCTTACTGACTCAGTTAGAGGACGAACACCGCCGGACACAGGCCACAACCCTATGGCACCAGGATTTGATTGACCACTCGCATCAGCGCTTGCTGAGCGGAAAATTGGCCGAGGCGCGCGAGTCTCTGGGCCGGGCTGCGGCGCAGCTAGGCCCGGATGAAGCCAGGCTCAAACAGCACGCCGCGATGGTCGACGCGCTGATCGACTGCGACATGGGACGCGCGCCCGCGGCGCAGGCCAAGCTGGACGCGGCCTCGAATGCGTATCAATTGACCGGGAAGCAAATGATGCTCGATCAGACCGAGATGGCCTGCGAAATCAGCATCGCGGGCAGTGGCCCGGAGAGGATCGCGAAGTATTGCGAGCCCGTCTGGGCCAAGATGGACGCGCATCCAGAACTGGGCTTCCTGCGGATCCTCGGTGGGTACTCGCGAGCTCACTACTACATCGGGCACCGCGAGCCAACCGAGGCCCTGCGCTGGGTGGATGTCGCCTACGCGCAGGCGACCAAGGACCAGCACAAACAGAATGAACTCTACGCTGCACTGGTTGGATTTGAAGCAGCGGCGATGGGAACAGACGCGCAAAGCAAGACGCTCTGGCGCGAGCGGGCGGTAAAGGCCCGGCGACAGCTTGAGGAGAAGCTCGGCGAGGGGGCATTTACAACCTTCTGGCGGCGGGCGACTTACTCAGGGCGGTGGGCGAATTTAGAAAGGACAAAATAGAAATATGAACATCGAAACAAAAGACAGGATTATCCGCGACGTGGCAGAGGAAGTGCTCCGCCAGGAGCTCGCATTCTACTTGCGCGGCATGATGCGGACTAGCGAAGCCGGTAATTTTGTCAGGCAGCTGGCGGAATCGCTCGCTCCGGAGATTATCAACTCTCTCCTTGAAGGCGTAAGCCTTCGTGTGCCAGACGCGGCCACATCCGGCGAGATGGCTGAGAATTATCACCTCCAGACGGGAAGTCCGCAAACAACTCAATCCGAGCTGCGGCGACTGCTTGCCGATACTCTGGCACAAGAGATTCAGGGTTACACCGGTCCGGGCGGAGACGGCGCGCCCAGCGATTATACGCAGCCCTAGGCTCGCGCCGTGCCACCACCCGCTACTGCTTACCTTGCTATTTCCAATCGCCGGCGGCCTGGGAAAGGCGGCCGAAGTTGAAAATGCCCGAGCCGCATGTCCGCACGTAGTTCAGCTTGTTTGGGGCGTCGTGCGGCTTGGAGGAGAAGTCTTTAGTTTCAGACGTTGCCAAGTCGACTAAGGCCGTGAGCGAGTCCAAGGCGAGATTCTTGTAAGTGGAATTCGATAACAACCTGCCAAGGCAACCCGTAACAATCGGCGCGGCAAAGGAGGTTCCGACGAGGAAATCGACGTCGAAACCCGATTGGACCTTAAGATTCGCGGCCATCAACGCCAAGACGTTTTTGCCCGGCGCCAGGACCGAAACCTCTGATTTGGCGGTATTTCCTAACGATGAGATGGAGACGTTCGAAAACTCTGCCAAGTTTGAATCGATCGTCACTGCTCCAACGGAGATCACATTCGCGAGCTTCGCCGGGTACCCGACCTTGACGATGTTGGAACTAAATATCGGATAAGCGGTGGCTCTGTGGTTCCCACTGCACGAGATACAAAGCCGACCCGCAGTTTTGTATATCTTGGAAATCAGGTCCTGCTCCTTAAGTAGGACACCCCCGTCATAGATATAGTTTGGGGCCGAGCTGGTAATACTGATGTTTACGAGATTGGCGTAGATGTGCGTACTTTCCCTTGGAAGGCTAAGTGTGTTCAAGGCGCGTAGATAAGCGATGATGTCGATGGCGCTTTTGGAATTCGACTTCGTCAGAACATTAAAAGGCCAGATCTTCGCGCCCGGTAGTATTCCGCTAAAGTCTCCAGTGCCGATTGGTGTGGGGGATCCCGGAATGTGAGTCTTTACGCCGCTCATCAAGGGCGCTCCAATAATGCTGGCAACAGCGGTTCCGTGGCCGAGGAAATCATCTTTTATCGCGGACGGATACTGGTCGTAGTAAAGCTTGCTCCAGGCAATATCAAATTTCGGTTGTTGTAGCAGAGCGATCCCCGTGTCTACGATTGCGATTTCAACCTTCTCGGGGCCGACCGGGCTTGCATCCCAACCTACGAACTCATACGCGGCCATTGGGTGATTCCAGCGCGCCCCGTAAGGGCTCTTTTCGGCAACGTTGACAAAGTCCACAAAATTCCGATTCGTATAGTCAACGCCGGCCATCTTAGCTCCCCCGAGGTCGACGGCAGGGGCCGTCTCCTTTACTCCGCCGACGCCGCAGGCAGGCACGAACCGGTCGACTAACGCTTCGGCATAGTTTACCGATGCAACTTGATTTAGCTCGACTACGATCTGGGCGCGTGACGGAGTGGCTGCGACCGTCAACTGCAGAACTAACTCGCTTCGGAAGGCGCGAGAGAATTCAAAGAGTGGATGCGGCGCGACGGAAACAACTCCGGCCTCGGCGTCCATCCTCGGGTTCCCAATGCCCTTCCAGCTCAAAGCCAGCGAGGATTCGTCCGGTGTGGACGGCGCAGCACTCGTTTTGCGAAACAAAGAATACCCGGGGATCATGAGCGGTTCGGCATGGGCGAGTACCCTGCGCTCGTAGAGTTTCCTGAGAGTCTGATTCAAGTCGTTGGGAAGACCCAGGGGATTCCATTGATTCTGCGAATCGTTCACCAACCCCGGTTTCACTTGCAGGAAAATCAGGTCAGCACAAGTCGACACATAGGGTTCTTGAATCCCAATATCGAAAATCATCTTCGAAGTATCAATCGGCGTCAGTTTCTGTCCAATTGCGTCTTTGATCGGAGGCATTGGTGGATCATATCACCAAGCAAGTCAACTTACGGCTTAAATCGCACCGTCAAATAATCAATCAATCCGGTCTTCTGATCGGGCGGCACCTGCGCGCCCCAGCGCATCATCTTATCCACTTCGCGCTCCCATTGGGCGCGAGTCAACTTCTGTCCCTTAACAAGGTCCTCATTGTGACAACCCAAACAACTACTTCGGTATGCTGCCGCTGACATCGGCATAACTTCCACTCTTACCGTCTGAATGACATTCCACAAATACCCACCCGGGTTCCATTCCTGCTCAACCGGTTGCGAGTAACCATTGGCGTCCGTAGCCCGGGCCATAATCTTGTAACTGCCAGGCGTCGCATTCCAGGCCAAATCCCAAGTCTGCCAGCCCCACTTCCCATTCGAGCTGGTCAGCCGCGCAACGTTCCAAGACCTGCCGCCATCCGTCGACACTTCCACCTTAGCCAGCGGCACATCACCTGACCAGGCCGCGCCCGCAATGCGCGAAGTTCCCTGCCCCATCGTCGTATTGTCTTTGGGCGTCGCGATCACGCTCTTCACGTGCACCGATTCGATCGGTTTCATCTGCGCTGGATCCACCGTCGAACCCGGCGGCACGCCCTTGCCAGGGTGCCGGTATCCCGTCTTCATAAAGAAGCCTTCGAATTCCTTGTCCAGCACCTGAATCCCCGTCAACCACTTCACCCAGCAATCCCCACCCCAGCCCGGCACCACCACGCGCAATGGAAAACCATGAGCCGCCGTCAGTGGCTTGCCATTCATCTCATAAGCCAACATCGTGTCCGGATCGATCGCCTTCTTGATCGGGATCGAGCGCTGAAACTTAGGCATCGTTCCGATGGCCAGATCCGCACCATCGAACATAATGTGCCGGGCCGTGCCCTTGAGGTTGGCCATCTTCAGCACATCCGCTAGGCGAACCCCCGCCCAGCGGGCATTGCCAACGCTGCCGTTCGTCCATTGGAGGCCCGGCACCTTGGGCGCATAAAACGCACGGCCATTGCCGGCACACTCCATCACACCCACCAACTCGACTCGGGGCAACTTTTTCAAATCGCGCAGATTGAACGAAAGCGGGCCCGCAATCTCACCCGAGACGTGCAGCGCAAAACGCTCGGCATCCACCTGAGGCGTGTAGTGGTGACTGCGGACATAGAAAGACTCCGTCGGCGTGATCGACTGGAGAAACCCTTCAATCGGCATCTCATAATCTTCGGGACGCCGCGAATGGATAATCATGTCGGCGGCCTTGCCTTCTACAGGCCCCGTTTGACCATGGACATAAGGCAGCAGCAGTGATCCGGTAGCGCCTAGAAAGGCGCGGCGAGCGATTGGGGATGAGGTCGACATTTTATGGATTCCAATTGATAGTCAGAGTCTGGACGGCACCGTTTCGGACCGTCACCTCTTGCGACTGCAAAGGTAAATTCTCTTTAACCAATTCTAATGTATATTTTCCTGGCGCAAGTTTCAGCATCGCCGGTGTTTTTTGTCCGGTGTCCCGCCCGTCTATACGAATCGTCGCACCGCTCGGATTGGAGTTCACCGCCAGGCTGCCTTGCGCCTTTTCAAACTCCAAATGCATGCGAGTCTGATCGGGAACACGCAAAGTACGTGTGATTTCAGGATAACCCGTGAGACGACCCGAGACCTGATGCGTACCCGGAGGCAGTTCAAGCGTGCAAGGCGTTTTTGGGCACCGATCTTGCGTGCCGTTATCGATCAGGATCTCGGCAGCCTCGGGAGTGGACGAAAAGACGACCGCCAGCGGCTGGGGACTCTTGGGTTCCGGCCCCGATTTCGGCTCCAGTTTCGGCTTGGTTTCAGGTGACGTCAGCGCGGGTTCAGTGACCACTCTTTCTCCAGCGGCGCTGGGCTTGGGCACCTCAACCACAGCAGATGGAACCGGAGGCGGAAGAGCCGAGCGACTGGACGGGCCGAGGCTGGACCAGAGAATCGCGACGACGAACGCCGCACCGAGAAACACACCTGCCAGAGGCTTCCAGCGCGAAGCCATCGGAGCCGAGGCCGACGAGTCGACACCCGAAAGCTCCGCCGGATGCTCAGGGAGTGCGGCAATTGTTGGCTCGTCCCCGCTCACCTCGCGTACCGGGGTGATTTGCGCCGGGCGTGACACCAACGCCTTCTCCAGCGCCTCGACAAAGGCCTGACAATCGGGATAACGTGCTGCCGGATCTTTGGCCAACGCACGCTGCAGGACGTGGTTGGTAATCGCACTCAATCGCGGAACCAGCGGCGGCAGTTCGCGCGTGATGCGAAACAGTAGATTCGCCAGATTGTCGTTATCAAATGGCTTGGCCCCGGCGAGAAATTCGTAGGCGACTATGCCTAAGGCATATTGATCGGCCGCCCCCGTGATGTCCCCAGCAGCCACCTGTTCGGGGCTCATGTAGCTGGGAGTTCCGAGCAGCGCGCCCGTCTGAGTGGAATCGCGATGGCGCAGCCGGGCGACGCCAAAATCCGCGATTTTTATCTGTGAGCCCGATAACATCAGGTTGGCGGGCTTGATGTCGCGATGGACGATGCCCTTGCCGTGAGCGTAATCCAGTGCGCCTGCGGTTTGCTCTAAAATCGCCAGCAGTTCCGCTACCGGCATACCCCTGGCAAAGGAATCAAGCGTCGTGCCCTCTACATACTCCATGTAGATATAGGCGTTATTGGCGTCCTCAGAAATGTCGTAGATCGTGACGATGTTGGGGTGCGACAGGATGCCCGCGCTCTGCGCTTCGCGACGCAGGCGTTCGCGAAGATTGGCCCGTGCCTGAGGGTCGCCCAACTCGTCAAGGCGAATGGTTTTGATGGCAATGCGGCGGCCAATGGCCGGATCAAAGGCGCGATAAACCACGCCCATAGCTCCGCGTCCCAGTTCATGCTCGATCTGATAACGCCCGATTTTTTCCATCAACTCGTCAAGATGAGTTTCCCACAAGCCAGGAAGTGGCAAAATAGGAGCTTCCATGAATCGCACACGTTTGAAACATTGGGCGGCGCTTCTGTTTCCCGTGTTGATATCGCTCTACCTGTTTCGCCGCAGCTTCCGCATCTGGTTCCTTGCCGACGATTTCGCCTGGCTGGGCCTGCGACTGAGTATCCTTTCCTTTGGCGACCTGATGACGGCGCTGTTCGCACCAATGGCTCAAGGAACGATCCGCACTCTGAGTGAGCGCCTCTTCTTTCTCAGTTTTGAGTCGCTGTACGGCCTTGAGTCGTTGCCGATGAGGCTCTGGATGTTCCTGACCCTGGCGGTGGCCGAGGTCCTGCTGGTGCTGGTCGTACAACGGTTGACCGGGAGCCTGCGCGCAGGCATCCTGGCAGCGGTTTTGTGGGCACTCAACTTTGGCGTCACCGTGGCGATGAGCTGGCTGTCGAGCTACAACCAGATTTTGCTGTCAGCTCTGGTACTGGGGGCTTTCTATTGCTTCCTGCGGGCGGCTGATCCTACGATCGGCGGCGGGCGGCGCTGGCTAACAGGATCGTGGCTTTGCTTTCTGCTCGGCTTTGGAGCCCTCGAAAGCATAGTGACCTTACCAGGGATTCTGTTGGCCTGGGCCTTGCTGTTTGACCGGCGGATGGCGCGCAAGGCGTTGCCGTTCTTTATCCCAGCCATCGCCTTTGTGATCGGGCACTTTGCGCTGATTCCCAAAACGATCGACGACCCGGCCTATCGTATGCACTTCGACAGCAGCCTGCTAGTGAGCGTTGGCATCTATTGGCACTGGCTGCTGGCGGCGGCTCGGATTGAAAACTTCGGTCCGGACTGGGCTTGGCTCGATTGGCCCTCCCGCTGGATTCTGACCCCATCACTGTTAGGCTTTGTGATCTGGCGGACGCTAAAACGAGATTTCCTGCCCTTGTTTGGCATTCTGCTGAGCCTGGCTTTGATTGCGCCGATGTTGCCGCTACGCGATCACCGAACGGATTACTACTTGGCCAGTGCGTCGCTTGGCTTGGCGATCATACTGGCCGCTTTGCCATTGCGGGTCGGTTGGGTGGCCCTGCCCTTGCTACTTCTCTATGCGGTGCCGAGCTTCATCGTACAAGGTGCAACCTTTGAGTGGTACCTCGCGCGCACCGGGCCGGTTCGCATTCTGCTCCGCGGTCTGCAACATGCGGTCAAAATACATCCAGATAAGCTGATTCTTCTCGATGGCCTTGATCGCGACATGCAATGGACCGTTCTTGCCGACGATGCGCTGCGCCTTGTAAACGCCCAAGGCGTTCGCCTGGCACCAGGGAGTGCGCCAGCGGGCAATCCAATGCTGGCCTCCCCAGGAACAGCCAGGGCTGCCTTTGAGCGCGACGGGGTAGTGGTCTACCGGCTGGAGGGCGTCAAACTCCGCGACGTGACGGCAGAATGGGAGCGCGGCAAGGCGCTGGCGCTGACGCCGGGCTTGGCCGCCGAGATCAAGACCGGGGAGGCGGCGGACGCCAGGCAATTTGGCGAGGGCTGGTTCCCAATCGAGGATGGCAATCGCTGGATCGGCGCACGGGCGGTCCTCAACCTTGGCGGACCATTCGCTCCCGGAGCCAAGCTGCGGCTGGCCGGTTATGCGCCAAATGCTTTGGGTCCGGCGGAGCTGAGACTGAAGATTAACGGAGAAGCCGTCGGATCGCTGGCGTTGAAGCCAGGTGGAGTCGACGTTGCGGTTGCGATACCAACGAAGTTCCTGAGTGAAACGGTGCTTGAAATCGAGATTCTAGTTTCAAAGACCGTCCGCGAAGGCCAGGATGGGCGCGAGTTATCTCTTGTCGTCGGTCAAATTGGCATCCATTGAGGGCCAGCGAGTACTTTTTAGCAACTTTCATCGCAAATCTGCGTCAATAGAGCAACGCGCCTATTGGAAACTAAAAATAATCCGATAACACAAGGCAGACGTAAGCACTATACAGTGACGCTTATAGTGGCGGCCAACTGGCCAAGATCTTTACATCAGAATTTATTCTTAAAATATATGACTGTGGGCAACGAAGTATAATTCGACGTGTTATACTTCCCAGAGTCGATTGGCTGACCGCGCCCAGCCCTTTTGTGGGGTTCCTTCTTTTGGAGGGCTCGTACCTGGAAAACCGGGACGATTGTAGAGGCAGCGGGAGGTCTTCGGATTCCTGCCTTGCTGAAACGCAACTTCCGGAGATGGAGCGAAAGGCAGCGCTGCTGCCCCATTGTCGCGCCGAGACGTTGAGTGAAAACTCAATCAAACAGGTTTTGCAAACGATTGACAATCTGATAGGATAGCCTTGCTCAAATTAGGTTGCCTTAATTTGATGTGAGCGCGACCCGCTAACATATTTGAAACTTTCGCCCTAGTTTATCGTCTACTGCTTAGCGAAAGAGAATTACAGACCAAAAAAGACGAGAAACACGGTCAGCCCGGTATATGACGGAGGACGAACCGGTCCGAAGGGTGCAGGTACGCTGACAAGGAATAAGCATAGGAGAAGAACAAATGACCAAACAAGAACTCAACAAATTTAAAGACATGCTCGAAAAGAAGCAGGCTGAATTGCTACGCGTCATCGTAAACCGCGAAGGCATCGAAATCGAGAAGAGCCCGGATGCCCTCGATGAAGTCCAACACGCCGCTGAGCGTGAGTTAGCGATCCGCAATCTCGACCGCGACAGCTCGTTGCTGCGCAGTGTACGCTTGGCGTTATTGCGCTTTAATGACTCAAGCTATGGCACCTGCCTTCACTGCGAGGAAGACATCAGTCCCAAGCGGCTGGCAGCGGTACCGTGGGCGGGATACTGCATCACATGCCAGGAAATCGCTGATCGTAATCAGGCAATGGGCCAAGAAAGCTTTGACGACATGCTCGTCTCGGCCTAACTTAACAACGACATCCCCCAAGGCAAGGAGAACGGCGCTTTAGACGTTTCCCTTGCTGACGCAAGCACTGAAGCCAAAGAATAACCGTTCCGGGTACCTCCCTGGAGCGGTTGTTTTGTTTGTACTGTTGTTTACGGTCGCAGCTTTTCGCAGATCTCGATCAAGTCTTCCAGCCGACTGGAGCCCAGCGGGGCCATTTGATGGATGTGGAATTCCCGAATTGGGTTGTCAATCGAGGCAAGCAGGTCGAGGCCGCTGGCAGTGATGGTCGCCTGAACTACGCGTCTATCTGCCGTCGACCTGGATCGCTCAATTAGCGCACGCGCCTCGAGGCGATCAAAGAGGCGTGTGACATCCGGGTCATTGGAGATCATGCGGCGTGCGGCCTCGGAGCAATTCAGCCCAGCGGGGCCGGCGCCCCTCAGGATGCGGAGCATGTTGTACTGGGTAAGGGAAAGGCTGTAAGGACGAAAGAAGTCAGCGAGGCATTGGACCAGGTGCTCGTTCGTGCGGGTGAAGTTCAGAAAGGCTTCTTCTTCGCGGCAGGTCCAAGGCTTGGCTTGGACAATTTCCTGGGCAAGTTTTCCGGACATATTAGGGGATATCTAGTGATCCGCCTTCACGGACTCGCACAGTTCGAGACTGGCCGCTGGTATCGCGGTAACGAACGACTAATTCCTTGGAGCCCCCAAAGACGGAATCATTTACTCCGAATGTTCGGTTCTCGGCTCGTACGTTGAGTCGATTGTCGCGGATTCGGCTCTGGAGCTCACGCGAGACGTCAACATACCTGTCGCCGCTGCCCCAGGTTGCCGACTCAATCGTCAAAGTGTTGCCGCCAAAGATGCTGCCGCCAGAATTACTGTCCCTAGAAACGGGGCGATCGCCCTCATTCGGAAGCGTAACGAAGAGGCCTTCGCGAGTTGTAGACTCGTACTCACGTCCACGATAGAAATACCGGACGTAAAGCTCTTTGTCGGGGCCGGGGTAAGGGTCTCCGCCCATCGCCGCATTCGTAACCCTTAGATTAAGCCGGTCGTTGCGAATTGCGTTGGACAGCAGTCCGCTGACGTTATTGCGGCGGCCTTGGGCACCGTATGTAGCCTCAACGATGCTGAGCGCGGCAGAACTCTGGGCGTTGCTTGTACTGGATCCGTCCGGCAAATTGAGCTGGGCGTTCTCAGCAATCGTGACCGTGCGCTGTTGGCCTTGGTAGAGGAACTGGACACGAAGGGTCTTGAGGTTGGATGGAGCGGGGTCGCCGCCCATGGTTTCATTATTGATGTCCATACGCAAAGCGCCGCTACGGATTTCACGATTGAGCATCTCGGTTACATCCAGCCAGCGGGTGCCTTGTCCATACTCGGCACGGGTGATGCTGAGGGTGGCAGCGCCGCGCCCGCCGCGCCCGCCGCGCCCGCCGCCACGTGAATTGCCCTCGGGATCGCCCAGACGAACGTCTGCGAGGTCCTGGAAATTGTCCGTACGTGTGCGTCCCTGATAGATGTAGCGGATGCGCAGAGTCTTAAGGGTCCCAGGGAGAGGGTCGGTCAACGTGGCCCCATCGACACGCAGAATGAGACCGTCGCCGCGCACCAGATTCCGAACGATGTCGGTCACGTCGAGCCAGCGGTTGTCGGCACCGTATTCAGACTTGAGTACACGAAAGTCTTGTCCGAAAGCGGTCCCGGCAATAGCGAGCAGAAGAGAGAGGACAGAAGTAAGGCGGAAGTGGATCGACATTGAGAACTCCAATGAAAGGGTAAATCTCAGTATAAGTCGGCGTAGGCGACCTGGTGCTGATGCAGGTTCTGTAAATTGTGGGTCTGGCCTGGGTGGGAGTGGCGACCTCTATCCATGGGCGCGCATGGGCGTTCAGAGAGAGTTCCTTGGCTTTCTGGCCGGAGCGAACCTCAGCTACGCCTTTAACGAGACTTGGATCGACGAAAGTTTTGGATGGCCGCCCTGCTGGTTTGTTCAGCAATCGGCGGCATCACCTGATGGGGATGAAGCCCTTTGGATTCGCATTGCAATGGACAACGATTTTGCAGTTGCTGCTGCCTGCCTCTGGTCGCTGGCTGGAACCACTTGTTGCCAGACTGGTTTACGCGGCTGCATAGAGGGCAGCGCGCGGGAAATGCGGGCCGTAGTCGCTTAGAGACGCTCTTCGGTTGCGGCCTGCAGCGTCGTTTGTACTTTCATCTTCTGCCCGTTGCGAATGAGTTCAATCTCAACCGAATCTCCCGCACGCTTTCCCCGCAGTGCTCTTGGGATGGAATTGCCATCCTCGGCACGCTTGCCATTGATCTGATACAGCAAGTCGCCGCCGATCAGGATTTCGTAGCGGCCGAGGATGATAACGGAACGATTGCCCCCCTTGATCCCTGACAAGGCTGCGGCCGACCCGCGTCTCACCTTGGTCACCAGCAAGCCACCCTCAGTCGGGTAGCCAAGTTCCTGAGCCAGATCACCGCCAATCGGTAGCACCTCAACGCCCAAAATCGGAGGAGCATATTTTCGACCACTTGCGAACGCGTCCAGCATCTCGCGCGCCCGGTTGATGGGCATGGCAAAGCCGATTCCGATCGAACCATTCGGACCATAGATGGCGGTATTGATCCCGATCGCGTTGCCTTGCGAATCGAGCAGAGGGCCGCCAGAGTTGCCGGGATTGATCGAGGCATCGGTCTGGATCATGCCGTCCAGCGTGCGACCGTTTTCATCGCCAATGGATCGGCCAAGCGAGCTGACAATTCCCGTAGTGAGCGTGCCTTCCAGGCCGAAGGGATTCCCGATGGCCAACACCTTTTGTCCGATTTGCACTTTGTCGCTGTCGCCGAGCTTCAGGAAGTTCAGCTTGGCCCCCTTGGTATCCACCTGGATCAAGGCCAGATCGTTGTCGGGGTCCTTATCGAGCACCGTGGCACGGTAGTTCTTTTTGTCCATCGTCGTGACGGTGATCTCCTGAGAGCCGCTCACAACGTGGAAGTTAGTAATGATCTGTCCACGGTCATTGATCGCAAAACCCGAACCGGTGGCCTTGGTCGGGTAGACCTGCAAAAAGAAATCCTGTCGCAAAGTGGTCGAGGTGATGAAGACCGTGGCCGGGTGGGCCATCTTGTAGATCTCAACGTTGTTGACCTCATCACTGGAAAGGCCAGCGCCATTGGTCACCGACGGACCGGACCACAATGGACCGCCTCTGCTGGCTATAGCGCCGCCGCTCACGCGACTGAGCAATTCGCGGGGGCTCCAATTGGCGACGGAGGTCGCATAGACAAAACCGGCCACAAGGACGGTTGCAATCGCAAGGATGCGGAACTTCATAAAGGCAGACTCCGGAGCGCGGCATAAACCGCGCGGGTTTGTTCGAGTGTTGATTCCAGCGTACCTGATGTATCAATCACATAATCGGCGTAGGATTTCTTATCGGCGGCGGGCATTTGCTTGGCGATGCGACGGCGCGTTTCTTCGCGAGTCCAACCGGCGCGGGCCATCGCTCGCTCGATCATGACCTCCTCGGGGCACCAGGTCACGATGAGCTTGTCAAAATTCTTATAACTGCCGGTTTCAATCAAGATCGCTGCCTCGACGATGGCGATGGCGTGCCCTTCCTGTTCGGCGACACTCTTGAGCCAATCCGCCTCATAAGCAAAGACGGCGGGATGGATGATGGAGTTCAATTTATCGAGTGCTCCGCCTTCATTGAAGACCACCATCGCCAGGCGCTTGCGCTCGATATTGCCGGCGGCATCCAGAATCGCCCGACCAAAGGCCGCCAGTACCGGCTCATAGCAGGGGCCATTTTTTTCGAGCAGCTTATGGCCCAGTTCGTCAGCCTTGAGCAGGTGGCAACCGAGGCGCTGCAGTTTCTGCCCGACGAAGGACTTGCCTGTCGCGAGGCCGCCCGTGAGACCCACCTGAATCATCGTGAAGCTTCCGCTGCCTTGACGGTGTTCGACATGAGCATGGCAATCGTGAGCGGACCAACGCCGCCCGGCACAGGCGTGTAGGCGGAACTCAGTCGCGCCATTTCCTGGGGATCGACATCACCAGTCAAACGCCCATTCACACGGTTCATGCCAACATCGATCACAATCGCACCCGGTTGGATGTGCGCTTCCCCAAGATATTCCGCCCTTCCGATGGCAGCAACCAGAATGTCCGCACGTTTGCATTCCTCCGCGAGGTTAGACGTTCGGCTATGGCAAATTGTCACGGTCGCGTTTGCTTGCAGCAACAGAATGGCCATGGGCTTACCAACGATCTCACTTCGTCCGACGATCACAGCCTTGCGGCCCTCGATCGGGATCTCATAACGGCGCAGGAGTTCCATGATGCCTGACGGCGTACAGGGGCGCAGGCCTGGCGCGCCAGACAGCAGCTTACCCGCGTTGATGGGGTGAAAGCCGTCGACATCTTTTGCAGGGGAGACAGCTTCGAGGACCCGGCCGGCATCGATCTGCGGCGGCAAGGGAAGCTGCACGAGGATGCCGTGCACTTCGGGGTCGGCGTTGAGCGCGTTGATCGTAGCCAGCAACTCCTCGGTTGTGACAGTAATAGGCGGGGCCAGCTTCTGGCTTCGAATCCCGAGCAATTCGCAAGCCGCCATCTTGTTTTTGACATAGACCTGGCTGGCAGGGTTGTCGCCAATGAGGATGACGACAAGTTGCGGCGCGTGGGGCAATGCCGCTACGCGGGGCTTGAGTTCTGCCAGAATCTGGTCTCGAATCAGTTTGCCGTCGAGGATGCTTGCCAATCTGCGGCTCCTTTGAGTTGTTTTTTGTAGAAGAGGGCGCTGGTGCCAATGAGGATGCCAGCAGCGACCGCGATTTTGGGTTCCAGGGTAACGCCGAAAATCGTCATCCAGACGCCGACGAGGATGAAGATGATGGGCTGCAGCGGCCACAGGAAGGACACCGGGGCGAGGCGCTTCCAGCCTGGGCGTTTGCGAAACAGGAAGAGCGAGGCGACGCTCATTACCGAGAAGAAGTTCAAAGTAAAACCGATGAAGAAGAAGAGGGAGGGCAACGACGTCAGCGTCATCAGCATCGCCGCGACTGCTTGCATGAGGATGGCTGGGACGGGGGTGCGCCACTTCGGGTCCACCTGGGCAGCGGCGGCAAAGAAGGCTCCGTTACGTGCCATCGCGTAAGCTACGCGGGGGCCGACGGTCACCATCGCATTCACCATTGCCAGGAGGGCAATCGCGATGAGCGCGCTAAACAGACCTGCCACCTGCGAGCCGAAGAGGCGGGAGGAGGCCAGCGCGCCGATGGTCTCGACGCCCTTCATCGCGCCGAGCGGCGCGGCATAGACGAAGACAAGATTGAGGACTAGAAACAAGACCGTCACGAGTATTGTGCCGATCATCAGGGCACGGGGCAGATTCTTAGCTGGGTCGCGAATCTCTTCGGCGATGTAAGTGGCGGCGTTCCAGCCAGAGTAACTGACATAGACATAGAAGAGACTTATCGCGAACTGCGACGCGATTGGTACAGTCGAGTCGCGCAGAGCGGGCAGGCTGAAGTTTTCCCAACTACCGGTGCCTACAGTGAGGCCAAGCAGGACAAAGGTGGCAATGACGACGAGTTTCAGCCCGGTCAGCACTTTTTGCAAGGCGGCCGCGCGCTGCACGCCATAGATATTGGCAATCGTGAAGACGCCGATGACGGCGCAGGCCAGTATCTGCGCGCCGCCGATTTGCAGACTCAGCATGCCGCTGCCGGCTCGCCAGTAGACGTTCGAGGGTTTGAAGACGGGGGAGAAATAGCCCCAGTAACCAGCGAAGGCGAGGGCGGTGGCGGCGACGGGGGCGGCAAAGCCGGCGGTGAAGCTGGTCCAGCCGGTCATGAATCCCCAAACGGGTCCGTAGGCCTGGGTGAGAAAAACATATTCGCCGCCAGAGGAGGGGAAATTCACGCCCAGTTCTGAGTAACACATCGCGCCGATCAGCGCGATGGCGCCGCCGCAGAGCCAGATGGCGAAGTACAGCTTGGGATCGCCGAGGTCACGGGCGAGCAGGCCGGGGGTGGTGAAGATGCCGGTACCGACCATGTTGGAGACGACCAGCGCCACGGCGGCGCTGAGGCTGACTTGTCGGAGAAGGCTGGGGCCGGAGAGGGTCAATGTACTAGGATAGCGATTACAAAAAATAAGGCCGCCGGGACACTAAGCCCAACAGCCTTTCTGCTTCTGACCTGGGGAAGATCAGACAAGATCATAAATGCGGTATTTCCAGATCGTATTCGTTTCTGAGGAGTTCGTCAAGGGGTGCTGGGGCGGCAGCCAAGGTCGAGCGGCGCGTTGCCGTCCGAAGGCGGAAGACAGAGGTGGCTTTGATAGCACCTAAAAAGGTGCTTCAATGGAACAGAGCCATGATCAACATCCAGGAAGACATTCAATCGTTGACCACGTTTCGACGGAGGTCGGCCGATTTCATGAGGCAACTCAAGAAGAGCAAGCGCCCGGTGGTACTTACTGTAAAGGGCAAGGCCGCCGCCGTGGTGCAGGATGCTGAGGCCTACCAACGCCTTCTCGACATTGTTGCGCTCGCTGATGCGCGCGAAGGCATCCGTCAGGGCCTGGAGCAGTCGAAGAACGCAAAGGGTAGACCTGCGCGGGAGTTCTTTGCGGACTTCGAAACCAAAAATGGCATACCTGGTTAGGGTCATGCCGCGTGCCCAGCGCGATCTGGCGAAGATCTATGAAAGAATCAACGCCGCAGAATCCGAAGCCGCGCAGAAGTGGTATCGGAATCTCAAGCTGGGCGTCCTCAGCCTGGAACATTTACCCAATCGCTGCCCGCTAACGCGGGAAGATCCCGGTCTCAGACATCTTCATTTTGGCCGCAAACCGCATGTCTATCGCGTTATTTTTCGGGTTCTTGAGAAAGAGGGGTGTGTCGACGTTTTACACGTCCGCCACGGTGCCATGGATGAGTTCCAGGGTTAGGCGGCTGGCGGTGCCGCCGCCAGTTCGACACAGTTTGGGTGTCAGAACGATTGATCGAAATTCGGTTGTCGAAAAACGGCGGGGGCGCTCTTGGCGCTCCCTGTGCTGCGGGGCTGGAATTGGGTTTGGATTGCTAGATTTACTTCGCTAGACCGGCGTCTTTTGCGATCTTGAGAAGCTGGTCGATACTCATGGCTGCGAAGGGGTTGGTCTGCGGGTCGAAATTGGGTTTGCTTTGTTCGTTGGTCAATTTCGCCTCATTGGCTTTGGATTTTGCTTTGTCCTTTGCCTCCTGGAGCATTTCTTTGGCTTTGTCCTTCACCTCTTTGGTTTGATAGAGCAGGAACTGGACCAGGTAGTTGGGGTTTGTGCGGCCCATGTCGGATTTGCGGATGTCGGCGACGGGGAGGGACTTGGGGATCTGGACGTCTTTGCCCATGACACAGTGCTCGGCGTAGACTTCGTAGGCGGCGAAGCGGTCGCGTTGGAGTTGACGCAACTCGTTCATCGACTTGTCGGCACGGCGCTCGAGGGCGGCGGCCATCTTCTTGACTCGCTCCATTTGGGAGAAGTGCTGGGC
>JBBRBI010000045.1:0-45288 GCA_038206015.1 Bryobacterales bacterium
ACGCAGATTGAAGCGGCACGGCTGTTGACACTTCAGGCGGCCTGGAAGAAGGACGAGGGGCAGCCCGTGACGCGGCAATCCGCCATGGCGAAGTTGTTTGCCAGTGAGATTGCGGTGGAGGTTTGCAACGAGGCGTTGCAGGTTCATGGCGGCTATGGCTTTATCAAAGACTATCCGGTTGAGAAGTTTTATCGCGACGTGAAGTTGATGACGATTGGCGAGGGGACGAGCGAGATCCAGCGCATGGTGATTGCCCGGCAACTGCTCAAGGCGCAATGAGAGAACTTGCCGCGAGGGTGATTGCTGGCGAGCGGCGGGCCATCGCACGCGCCTGCACGTTGTTAGAAGAAGGGCGGGGGCAGGGCCTGAGCGCTGAGCTTGCCGCCGTGCCAGGGCATGCTTTGGTGATCGGCATTACCGGGCCGCCTGGGGCAGGCAAGAGCACCTTCACAGATCGACTGGCGCAGACGATTCGGGCTGAGGACAAGAGCGTGGCTATCGTCGCCATTGATCCGTCGAGCATGAAGACGGGCGGGGCATTGCTGGGCGACAGGATCAGGATGCAGCGGCATCATGAGGACCCAGGTGTCTTCATTCGAAGCATGGCGACGCGTGGGGCGATGGGCGGGCTGGCGCCGACGACGCGACTGCTGACGCAGGTGTTTGCCGCCGCAGGTTTTGACGCCGTGTTAGTGGAGACGGTAGGCGTGGGGCAGGATGAGATCGAAGTGGCGCGCTTGGCGCAGGTGGTTGCGGTTTTGCTGACACCGGGACAGGGCGATGAGATACAGGCGATCAAGTCGGGCATCATGGAGATCGCCGATTTGTTTGTCATCAATAAGTCCGATATGCCGGGTGCCGACAAGTTGTTTCATGAGATCGAGTCTGAGGTACACGGTGCCGTGCCGATCCTGAAGACTGTCGCGACCGAGGGGATTGGTCTGGCGAAGGTCTGGCAGATCTTACAGGAATTGCCTAGGCGCGTCTCGATTATTGAGGCGCCGCGCTTTGCCATCGATCATCTGGGCATCGCCGTCGAGAGTATCGACAAGGCTTTGAAGTTTTATCGCGATGCCCTGGGTATGGGCGAGCCGGTGCGAGAGACTGTGGCCGCCGAGCGCGTGCATGTGGCGATGCTGGCAGCCGGTGAGAGTCGGCTGGAGTTGCTGGAGGCGAGCGACCCAGAGAGCACCATCGCAAAGTTTTTGGCCAAGCGTGGACCGGGGCTTCATCATGTCGCCTTGCGCGTTCCAGACCTTGCTACCGTGGCCGCCCGCTTGAGCGCGGCGGGAGCGAGGCTGCTGAACGAGCCGCGTGTAGGCGCGGGTGGTCATCGTTATGTGTTTATTCATCCAGCGTCGGCGGGCGGTGTCCTGCTAGAACTAATTGAGGAGCATTCTTAGACTTTGCAAATTGAAACAGGCATTATCGGCGGCAGCGGACTCTATTCCATGCCTGGCTTTGAAGTCACTGAAGAGGTCGTGATGAAGACGCCGTTTGGCGATCCATCCGACCCTTATGTTGTGGGGATGCTGGGCGGCAAGCGAGTTGCGTTTTTGGCACGCCACGGGCGCGGGCATCGCATCACTCCGACCGAGCTAAACTTTCGGGCTAATATCTGGGGCTTTAAGAAATTAGGCGTCCAGCGCATCATCAGCTTGTCGGCGGTTGGCAGCTTGAAGGCGGAGCATGAGCCGGAGCACTTTGTATTGCCGGACCAATTTTTTGACCGGACAGCGGGGCGCGTTTCCACCTTCTTTGGCGAAGGTCTCGTCGCCCATATCGGCTTTGCAGAGCCCACCTGCCACGGCCTCATGGAGACGGTACACGGTGCTTGCCAGAAGGCGGGCGTCGTATCGAAAGTAGGCGGCACTTATCTGTGTATGGAAGGCCCGGCGTTTTCGACAAAGGCTGAGTCGAACGTCTATCGCAGTTGGGGCATGGACATCATCGGGATGACGAATTTGCAGGAGGCCAAGCTCGCGCGCGAAGCTGAGATTTGCTACGCCACTGTCGCGATGGTGACCGACTATGACTGCTGGCATGAGGAGCATGCCGCTGTGACTGTCGATCAGATCATCGCAACGCTAGTGAAGAATGCCAGCAACGCGGCGGCGGTTGTTCGCCACGCGGTGGAAGCCTTGGGCGAGGCAGGTGCTTGTACCTGCAATCAGGCGCTGAAGAACGCGATCATCACTGACAAGAAAACTGTACCTGCCGAGACCTTGGCCAAGCTGGAGATCATCGTTGGAAAATACTTCCGCTAGCCTGTTGGCCGCCGCCATTCTGGACGGTGGGCGCGAGCCGGAAGAGCTCGTGATCGCCGTCATCGACGAGGCATTGAACTCTGAGGCTGGCTCGACCGCACTGTTTCGCGATTTGGTGGAGCCGCTGGCGGATCGCTTCGAGTTCCGCCTGGTGAATGCCTATACGCATATTTTTTCGCGCGTGATTGAAGCGGCGATTCCCGAACTGGAGGCCTCTGATCTGATTCAGCGATTCATGCGGATCCGGAGGCCGCGCAAGTTTCTGGGTAACCCGGAGACGGTCGAAAAGGTGTTTGTGCTGTCGCGGATTACGATCGGCGCAGACATAGCCATCACGAGTCGTATCTTGAGAGCAGCATTTGTGCACTTTCCCAATGCGACGATTTACTTTGTTGGGCCGCGCAAGAATTACGAGTTATTCGAGCCTGAGATTGGGCTGGAGTTAGTGGAGGTCCCTTACAAGCGGACCGGCACATTGCGCGAGCGACTCAGTGTCTATCCACATTTAAAGGAAGCGCTGTCGGCACCAGGTGCCTTGATCATCGACCCCGATAGCCGACTCAGTCAGCTTGGATTGCTGCCGCTGGGCGATGATGACAATTACTATTTCTTCGAGTCGCGCAGTTGGTGGAGCGATGAAGACATGCCGCTGGGGGAGATGACCGAGCGGTGGGTGGAGCAGACCTTTGAGGTTCCGCTGCATGTGCCGATTGTCGCCGTCGAAGATCGATTGGAAGGCTTTGACGTAACAATTAGCCTTGGCGTCGGCGAGAACCCGGAGAAGGCGATGCCCTGGCCCTTTGAGGCCAAGCTATTGCAGTTATTAGTGGATCGCGGCTTGAGCGTGCTGGTGGATACGGGCGCGGGCGGTGCCGAAGCCGAGCGCGTGCACCAGGCGATTGCCGACGTCAAGCCAGGTGCCAATGGCAGCGTGACTCCGTATTACGGCAGCTTCAAGGAGTTTGCCAGCGAGATCAATGCCAGCCACCTGTACATTGGTTACGATTCCGCGGGTGGCCATGCGGCTTGTGCACTGGGAATCCCAGGTTTGTTGCTGTTTCGAGGCTTTCCGAATGAGCGCTTCATGATTCGCTGGATCCCGTGGGGCGACGGCGAGCTTGAGGTGATGGACACGGAGAACCTGTCGATCGAGGTTGTGCTCGACCGCGTGCAGGAGGCGGTGGAAGCCGTGTTCTCAGGCGAGACGCTGGGTGCAGATCTGGAAGACGACGAGGAAGATCTTGAGGACTTCGATGAAGATGACCTCGATGACGAAGAGGATGAGGAAGAAGGGCCGAAGCCGGCGAAGTAAGGGGGGCTTGACTTCATTGTCCAGTTGGGAAGATTGGAAATTTGAGGGAGTGTTTTGCCAAGGCGACGTTGACGACCCAGTAAGTCCGATCGTTAGCGGCGGGCTGGCGAAAGGGATCTCTGCCAATCGACTGAGACTGTGAATGAACGGCGGTCCCCCCCCAATACGGGACACGAGAAGAGGAATCGGTTGCCGTCGGCGGCGACATCGTAAAGGGGAAAACCGTTGATCGATTCGTCCGCAGGACATGTCTTGAACAAGAGTTTGGGCCGCGAGAAGTGAGGCGGATCTCCCAACTGGATGTCAGCTGAGTAGATGGAGTTGCCGGGGCGGCGATAGAAAAGCTCCTTGCCATCTTTTCGCCAGACTGGGAGGAAACCGCCGTCGACGGAGATCTGGAATTTCTGCGACCGGTTCAATGGACGCAGGTAAACCTCGTTCGCGCCTGATTCATTTGATTCGTAAGCGATCCATTTGCTGTCAGGAGAAAAGCGCGGACTGGAGAGACCCGAGTCGCTGGCTAGGAGCCGCACCGGTTTGCGGTCGCCAGAAAAGGGCAACAAGAAGATGTCAAAGCCCCGTCTCTCCGATCTGGCCATGACGAAGGCGAGGAGGAGGCCGTCCGGGGACCAAGCGGGCCTGTGGGCACCGCCGGTGTCTCCTGTGGTGGCGGGGTCAAAGAGAAGCTCATCTTCACCCGCCGAGTCGACGCGTTTACGATAGAGGCTAGAGCGCGGTTTGCGATCCGAGACGAAAGCGATGGATGCGCCGTCGGGAGACCAAGCCGATTGCCAGTCGTTGGCTGGATCGGAAGTCAAGCGGGTACGGGTGCTCGTCTCGAGGTCGATCAACCAGATGTCTCGATTGCCGCTATCGGGATCAGTCGACGTGTACACGACGCGCTTGCCGCTTGGGGATAGTTGGGGCTGGGAGTAACTGCCTTTAGGGCCAACGGGCGTGGCATTGCCGGAGCGCTCGATCCAGGTAAGTTGGTTAACCGGATTATCCAAGGCGGCGAAAGCAATGGTGAAGCCATCCGCCGAGACGGAGAAGAAGCCCTCTGTGCTCGCCGTCTCGTGGTCTATGGAGGCGGCGACGGGAACGGCTTCTCCGGAAACTTGCAACTTGTCTAGGTCGAAGGGCTGTGCAAGGAGTGTTCGATCGCGGCTGAACAGGAGCAAGCCTGGGGGCGAGTAGGCGGCGTTGGATTGCTCGGTGAGGATGCGTTTTGTTTCTCTGGAATCCAGCGAGCCGAGATAGATGGCCGTATTTTCCTTGAGGCTGCTGCGCGCGGTGAAGAAGAAATGGCGGCCGTCGGGGAGGAAACTGGGCCAGCGATGGGAGTTTTCCTGCCGGGAGGCGTCAAGCGATGTGAGCGGCGTCGCCGCGCCCCCAGAGGCGGAGACGCGCATCAGAGAGGCGCGGTTCTCCGGGTTGAAAACGATATCACCGGAACTGTTCCAGGTGCCGCCAAGGCCGCGCGTACTGATGCAGATGATTTGAACGGGCCCTCCGGCGAGCGGAGCTTTCTTCAGACGGTTGGTCGTGTAGAACGCAATGTAGCGGCCGTCGGGCGACCAAAACGGAGCGGAGGCATCCTCGGTTGCCTCCAAGCGGCGGGCCTCGGCGGAATCGAGCGCCCGGACCCAGAGGAAGGTTTGTCCGGAAGCGTCGCGCGCGGTGAATGCAACGGTGCGGCCGTCGGGGGAAATGGCGGCGATTTCACGGTTCATCTGGATGTCCGGCGGGGGAGTGAAGCTGAGGATGAGCGGTTGGCGGCGGGGAGGATTGGGACGGAGGGCGAAAAAGGCGGCCACCGCTGCGGCAAGCGTTGCGATGATCGCGGCGGTCCGCCACGTTGCGAGGGGGGCTTGGGAGGGGGGCAAGGCGGCGGGCCGAGTCTGGGTGGCGAAGCTGAGCGCTTTGGCGAGGTCTCCCGCAGCTTGCCAGCGGTCGGCTGGGTCGCGTTTCAGGCAGAACTCAAGGATCTGGGCGAAGTGGGGTGGGAGGCCGTCGAGGGCGGGCGTGGCACCGCGCGCCAAGCGGTGGCCGGTGGACATCTCAATCAGGACGAGGCCCAAGGCGTAGATGTCCGCACGGTGGTCGACGGGCTTGCCCGCGGCTTGCTCGGGAGCCATATATGCGGGAGTACCGACCGCCATGTTTGCGGCGGTGAGTGTTTCGTCGCCAGTGGCTTTGGCGATTCCAAAATCGAGCACTTTCACGCCGGCCTTGGTGAGCATGATGTTGGCGGGCTTGAGATCACGGTGGACGATGCCTTTTTGGTGTGCGGCGGCGAGGCCGTCGGCGATTTGCGCGCCGTAGCGCAGGGTGTCTTCGAGGGTGAGTTTGCCGTGCTTCAGGCGGGCGGCCAGCGTTTCGCCATCGCACAACTCCATCACGAGATAGTTGGGCCCGATGTCGTAGAGCGTGCATACGCGGGGGTGGTTGAGCGAGGAGATGGCGCGGGCTTCACGGCTGAAGCGGTCGTCGAATTGTTGCAGCGCGATTTTGATCGCGACGGCGCGATCCAGACGGGTGTCGAGACCCCGGTAGACCTGACCCATGGCACCCTCGCCAAGCGGAGCGAGGATCTCGTAGGGGCCGAGGCGGGTTCCGGGCGGCAAGGACACTTGACTTGAGAATAGTCTATCTCTTGCTGGGGGCAGCCCTAATCGCTATTTCCGCAGATGAAGCCGCAGTTGCCCGACCTTGCGCGGCGCGGACACGGTGGGCGCGCGAGCGATCAGTAACATCAAGTCAGGTTCAGGCACGCTGCAGATTTGCGTAGACTTCGGTGAACTCAAGCGCATCGGCGAGTCGAACAAAATCAAGGCGGGGACATCGTGGACGGCGGACCTCAGCCTGGGACCGGGCGTTTACACCCTGTACTCCGTCGCCAACCAGAATAATCAATCGAGTGAGAAAAGCGGCAATTTGAAAGAGTATTTTGCCAAGGCTACTCTGAAGATTCAGTAACCAGCCGGTAGATCGTCCAGTCGTCCTGCGCCACCGCGCCCAAGCTCTTGTAGAATTCGATGCTCGGCGCATTCCAGTCCAGGACGCTCCATTCGACACGGCCACAGTCGCGCAATTTAGCCAGCCGCACCAAGTGCATCAGAAGCGCTTTGCCGATTCCCTTGCCGCGCATCTCCGGCTGCACATAAAGGTCTTCCAGGTAAATCCCCGGCTTAGCCAGGAAGGTCGAAAAGTTGTGGAAGAACAGTGCGAAGCCGACCGGCCTGCCATCCCACTCGGCCAGGATCGCTTCCGCCTTTGGATACGCTCCGAAGAGATGTTTCGCCAGATCCGCCTCTGTCGCCACGCATTGGTCGCTCAGCTTTTCATATTCTGCCAGCTCGCGAATGAAGCCGAGGATTACGGCCACGTCTTCGACAACTGCGGGACGGAGATGGATACTCATAAAATCTTAGGGGAGTCGCTGGAGTTGCCAGCCGGCGGCCTGCATCGTTGCAGCGTCAGCGGCAAAGCGCGTATCGAGGAAATGTTTGCTGTTCACCGTTGCCGCCAGCGCAGTCCAATCCAGATCGCGGTACTCGCTCCACTCGGTCGTCAGAACGACTGCGTCCGATTCTGCGATTGCTTCCTCAGGCGTCTCGCAAAGGATGCCTGCCAGGTCGGGGTGTTCGATGCGGAAGCGCGTCATCGCAATCGGATCGTGTGCGCGGACGATCGCTCCGCGCTGCTGCAGGCGACGAATGATGTCGATGGCCGGTGCGTCGCGCAGGTCGTCCGTATTCGGTTTGAACGCGAGGCCAAGGACAGCGACCGTGCGCCCCTTCAGGATCTTAAGCGTCTCGAGCAGCCGCTCGACAACCCGCTCGCGCATGTTCGCATTGACCCGCCTGGCGGCCTCAACAATCTCCATCGGGAGCCCGTATTCGCGGGCCGTTGCCGCAAGCGCCGCCGTATCTTTAGCGAAGCACGATCCACCCCAGCCGAGGCCGGCATTCAGGAAGCGATTTCCGATTCGTGTATCCAGACCAATGCCTCGGGCGATGTGTTGCACATCCGCGCCCACTCGCCCCGCCAGCAACCCGATCTCATTGATGAAACTGATCTTGGTAGCCAGAAAGGCGTTGGCGGCATACTTGATCAATTCCGCGCTCGCCAGGTCAGTTGAGACCAGTGGGACCGCACCGAGACCATCTCGTCGCGGAGCAAAATTTGGCGCAGCAAAGCTTTGATCTGTAAGTGGTCGGTACAACAGGTAGAGCGTCTCCAGCGCACGCGGATTATCGGCGCCGATGACAATGCGGTCTGGGTAGAGCGAGTCTTGAATCGCCGAGCCTTCGCGCAGAAATTCTGGATTCGACGCAACCGCAAAGGCGGCGGAGTTGCCTGCAGCTTTTTGCGATTCGCGGATCAGCGCGCCGACCCAGTTGCCGCTGCCAATCGGAACCGTCGATTTATTGACCACGACGGTAAAGGGACTGGCCATGTGTTCCCCGAGGCTCTTACTGGCAGCGCCAAGGTATTTCAGATCGGGCTGACCGTCGGCAAGACTCGGCGTCCCTACCGCGATGAAGACCACATCGGCATCGGGAATGGCCTCAGCATAACTCGTTGTGAAGTGGATGCGGGCGCGGGCGGCTTCGAGGAGTTCCGGCAGGTGCGGCTCAAAGATCGGGACGCGCCCGGCGTTGAGCTCGTCGATCTTGTCCTGGGCGACGTCCAGGCAATGGACGTCGTGCCCAACAAACGCCAGACAGACCCCTGTAGTTAGGCCGACGTAGCCGGTACCAATTACAGCTACTTTCACTTAGCGCTCAACGGTAACCAGATTCACGACCTTGGTGACGCCTTTAGCTTTCTTGCTCAAGCTCTCCACCTTTTGACGGGCACGCTCTGTAGCGACACGACCCTTGACCGTGACAACACCGTCTTTTACCTCGACGTCAAGGCTGCCACCTTTGACTTCAGAGTCACCCGCCAGGCGCATGCGAACCTGATCGTAGATTGCGCTGTCGGATATCTTCTTTTGTTCAGCAGCGGGCATCAGAAATGCAAACAGAAGCGTTGCTGCGATCAATAGTTGTTTCATAAGTTCTCACTAGTATTCTGCCATCCCAACTCGTTCAGGAACGATTCATTTTCGCGCCACTTAGGCTTAACTTTCACAAACAGTTCCAGGAAGAACTTGTGGCCAAGGGTTTCTTCGAGTTCTCGACGTGCGTCGGTGCCGATCCGTTTGATCATCGCCCCGCCTGCACCGATCAGGATGGGCTTCTGGCCGGGTCGCTCGACAATGATGCTGGCCATCACGTGGACAACTTTCGGCTTCACTTCCCACTTTTCGACCACCACAGCGACGCTATGGGGAACTTCTTCATTGGTCAGTCGCAGTATCTTTTCGCGAATCACTTCCGCTACGATATTGCGCTCCGGCATGTTGGTGAGGTAGTCTGCCTCATAACGTGGCTCGCCCAGCGGCAGTCGCGCCAGGATAGCCTTTTTAAGGGCCTCGATGCCGTCGCCCTTGCGGGCCGAAATGGGAAAGAGCTCATCAAACGGCAGCAGTGCAGCGAAGGCCTCCAGGCGGGGAAGCAGAAGCCGTTTGTCATCGATCTGATCGACCTTGTTAAGTACCAAAAAGGTCGGTACGTGGTTCTCTTCACGAGCCTTGCGCAGGGCGTCCAGCGCCTCTTTCTCGCTTTCTGGAATCGCTGAGGTGTCAGTGGGCAGCGTCGTGACGTCGGCAACATAGATCAACAGGTCTTTGCCGTCGATGGCGGCACGGACACTTTGCATCATCCGGCGATTGATGAGCGTGTCGCCGCGATGGATGCCCGGCGTATCGAAGAATACGATCTGTCCACCGGGAAGCGTGGATACTCCCATGATGCTGGAGCGCGTCGTTTGCGGCTTGTTGGATACGATGGCGAGTTTGGTGCCCAGGAGGGCATTGAGTAGTGTACTCTTGCCGGCGTTGGGGAGACCCGCAATGGCGACATGGCCGAAGCGGTGATCAGGATTGGTCTTTGGGTTCTTCGGCATGATTTAATTCTGAGGGATCTGGGATCCGGCTTAAGCGTACACGGTCTACGCGGCGTTCGTCACTGGCGATAATTTCCAGGCGGAGGCCATCCTGTTCGATGGACTCCCCGGCTTTCGGTACGCGTCCAAACCATTCCGTGGCTAAGCCACCGACGGTGGTAGCTTCAACTTCGTCGCCGGGGCTGAATTCCACAAGCTCGCGCAGGTGATCCACGTCAAAGCTGCCCGCTACAAGGAAGCTGCCGTCGGGCTCTGTCACAATGTCGTGGCCGGGTTCGTGCTCGTCGCGGATTTCGCCGAACACGACTTCAACCAGGTCCTCCATTGTGGCCAGGCCGGCCGTGTTGCCGTATTCGTCGACAACGATGGCCATGTGGTTGCCGTCGTGCTGCATTTCTTTAAGGAGTTCAGTCACGAATTTGGTCTCTGGGACAAAGGCGATTGGACGCTTGAGATCTGCCGCCTTCAGGCCCCCGCGATTTTTCTCTTCGACCTCGAAGAGATCCTTCACGTGGACGAATCCGCAGATGCGGTCGATATCGCCCTCGTAGATCGGGATGCGAGAGAACTGCTCATGGATGAGAAGTCGGCGCAGTTCATCCACCGGGCGAGCCCCATCGATAGCAACGATATTCGGACGAGGCGTCATCACCTCGCGAACCCGCTTGTCGCCAAAGGCCATGACGGAGTGGATCAGTTTCTTGTCGCCTTCTTCGATGAGGCCTTCTTCTTCGCCAGCGGCGATGAGGGCTTCAATCTCCTCCTGAGGCGACGCGCTCTCCTCAAGGCTTTCGGCGGGTCGGCTGATTTCAGCGAGGGTCTCGGCAAAGCTCAGAAATGCTGCGAATGGGCGCATGAGGATTGCAGCCACGCGCAACAGCGGGGTCAGCGGGCGCAAAAGTTGCCCCGAGGAGCGGCGATACAGAACTTGCGGGACGACGTAGGAAAAGATTGCCATCGACATCAGCGCGGTGATCAGACTCTCCGCAATGTCCAGGACTGGATCAGCACCACCAAGGCTCAGATGCAGCGCGAGAACACCGATGCACACCAGAAGTCCGTGTTTGTAGAGGCTGAATATCAGCGCTGCGTGGTCTGTTTCCATGCCGAGGGCCGGGGCGATCTCTTCTTTGAAATATTCGAGTGCAGCCGAGTCGCGTGAACGTAGGCGGAGGCTTTCCAGATACAGAAGCTGGATGAAAGAAAACGTCATCAGCGCGCCCAGCGCAGCGACGTATAGGATGACCCAGGCAATCGAGGTCATCGACGTGCTCTCGCAATCAGGCCGACAGGGAGGCCGAGCGCTTTGCGCCACTTGGTCTCCGTGCGGCGCATCTGGCCCGAGTCGGTTTCGTGATCGAGACCTGACAAATGGAGCACCCCGTGGAGCATCAGGACTTTCAGCTCGTCTATCGTCGAGTGCCCATGGTCAGCTGCCTGTTGCCTCGCACGATCAAGAGAGATGGCGATTTCGCCCAGATCATTGCCGTCCGGCGCCGGGAAGCTCAGAACGTCGGTGGGGTAATCGTGTTGGAGAAAATCTTTATTGAGCGACTGTAGTTGCTTATCGTCCGTCAACAGGCAGGTGAAAGTGTGGCCGTCGAGGACGTCACTGACGATTATGGCTGCAAAGTCGCGCAAGGAAACCCGTTCTTCCTTGGGAAGAACTTTGGGGAACAGGATAGTGGCTCGTTTGCCCATCAGGCTTCAGGAAGATCCGGTGTGCCAGTCGTCATGCTGGCGACAGCGGCACTAACGGGAACAGGTTCATCGAGTTTAAGCAGCATTTGGCGCCCAATGCCAGTCCTGATCGAGTACGACTCATACGCGCGAACGATGCGCTGTACAAGGCTGTGCCGCACTACGTCTGTGTCGTCAAAGTGAATGAAGGCGACCCCTTCAACTCCCTTGAGAACTTCTGTGATTTCCACCAGTCCGCTGCGTTTGCCGCCGGGTAGGTCGATTTGTGTGATGTCGCCAGTGACAACCATCTTGGAGTTGAAGCCCAGACGGGTCAGGATCATCTTCATCTGGTCGGGCGTGCAATTCTGACTTTCGTCAACGATGATGTATGCGTCGTTAAGAGTTCGACCGCGCATAAATGCGATCGGCGCAACTTCGATGACATTCTTCTCGAGAAGCTTTTCGACGCGCTCGGCGTCGATCATCTCAAAGAGCGCATCGTAGAGAGGGCGAAGATAGGGATCGACTTTTTCCTGCAGAGTTCCGGGAAGAAAGCCAAGTCGCTCGCCAGCCTCCACTGCCGGACGCGTGAGCATGATGCGGGAAACCTGCTTGTTCAGCAGGGCCGAAACGGCCAGCGCCACGGCGAGGTAGGTCTTGCCCGTACCAGCAGGTCCGATTCCAAAGGTCAGATCGTGCGTCTCGATGGCCTCGACATAGCGGCTCTGGTTGATGGTCTTGGGGGCAAGCAGTTTCTTGCCGAAGCTCCGTTGGCGACCGCTGAGATACAGGTTGCGTAAGCTGGTCTGGTCATCGACAGTGACCACCCGCAGGAAATTGTTAAGCTCTGTGTTCGAGAGCGTATGGCCTTCCTTGAGAAGGACCATGTAATCCTCGACAATGACTCGGGCGCGCTCGACAGCCCGAGCTTCTCCCTCAATATCGATTTCGCCATTGCGCAGCAAGGTTCGAACGCTCAGGTTGCGCTCGAGCAGACGCATATTCTCGTCTCGTGTGCCGAAGAAGGATTCGATGCCTTTGGTGACCGGAACGCTGATTCTCAACACCTCCAATTATAAATCAATTGGGAAGCCGCAGTTTGGCAAGTCCAATCTTCACAAAACTTTACATCGATTTTGGATCAACCCTCTAACTTTCTCGTCTCAGTAAGAGTCAAGAATAAAGAGATGAAAATGAAAATGTCAATTTTGAAGCTTTTGCTGGCTGCTTCCCTGGTCGCGGCGCTACCAAACGGACTGTGGGCCCAGACCCCTACCCCGGCAGTTGCTCCATCAGGGCCTAAGCCTGTTGTTGGAACGGTCACTGCGGCTGACGTCGCCGCACGCACGCTCACCCTGAAGTCAGACGATGGTACCGAGACGAAGATCAGGGTTGCTGCAACCGCGAAGGTGTCGCAACTTCCGGCCGGCGAGACGAGCATGGCAAACGCGAAGCCGTCTGAGTTGAGCACGGTCGCAAGCGGGGACCGAGTGATTGCGCGAGGCCCAATGACTGATGGCGTGGTGCAAGCGACGCTGATCGTTGTAATGAGCAAGAGCGACATCGCCAGGAAACAGCAGGCCGAGCAGATGCTCTGGACCACGAAAGGTGTTTCGGGAATCGTAACTGCTGTGGACAAGACGGGCAATACCGTGACGATCAATTCGCGCGGCGCCGATGGCGTTAAGCCGCTCAAGGTGACCCTGAATGCAAAAGCTGACGTGAAGCGCTACGCCGAGGGCAGCGTGAAGTACGGAGAGGCAACAACAAGCTCAATTGCAGATATTGATGTCGACGACCAGGTCCGGGCGCTGGGCGCCAGGAGCGCCGATGGCGCAACCTATGCCGCCGATCAGTTGATCAGCGGGGCGTTTCGGAATATCGCAGCGACGATCAAAAGTATCGACGCCGCCAATGGTGTCATCACCGTTCAGGATCTCGATACTAAGAAACTCGTGAAAGTTATAGTTGGCAAAGACACCAATCTGAAGAAATTGGCCGAGATGGCTGCTCAGATGATGGCGATGTCGATTAACGGTGGCGCTGCCGGCATGCGAGGCGGAATGCCAGGTGGCGCACCTGGTGGCGCGCCGAGTGGCAATGCGATGCGGCCGCAGGGCGCGGCTGGCGCTCCCCCTGCTGGCGCTGGTGGTCCTCCCACTGGTGCAGGTGCGCCGAGAGGTCCTGGCATGGGCGGCCCTGGCGGCCCTGGTGGCGGCATGCGCCGCGGTGGCGGCGACATGATGGGCATGGCGATTGATCGCTCGCCCGCAATTACACTTGCCGACTTGAAAAAAGACGAACCGCTCATTCTCTCGGTGAGCAGAACTAAAGATCCAACCAAGGTGGTTGCCATTACCATCCTTGCCGGAGTGGAGCCGATTTTGGCTACACCGGCGAATGGGTCCCGCGCCTCGCAGCTCGGAACCTGGAATCTGGACGGCGGCATGGGCGGCGGCGGTGGAATGGGCGGACCGCAGTAGATGCGCGTCCCGTCCAAACCAAACCCCAACCCTCAAAAACATTTACGAATTCTTGCACTAGGAGCAACCATGACCTCCAACGGTCGATTTTTGTCTATCATTCTCAGCCTGCTGGCTTTTGCCGCAACTAGCTTTGGCCAAGCCAACACAGGATCTGTTCTCAAGGGCGTTGTGACCGATCCATCGGGCGCACCGATTCCGGGCGCATCCGTCACACTCACCGGCGGTGCCGGCGTCGTCAAGGTCGTCGGAAGTGATGCCGAAGGGCGGTTTTCGATCCTCGGGATCCAGGGCGGACGCTATACGATTCGCGTCTCTTCAACGGGCTTCAGCCTCTTTGAGCAGACGAATTTTGAAATTGGTTCTGGCAAACAGATCAGCATCAACGCCAAATTAAACATCGAATCTGCCAAGCAGGAGATCACTGTCACCGATACGATTTCGATTGATCTGGATGCCTCCAATAATGTTGGCGCCCTCATCTTGAAAGGCGAAGATCTGGCTATGTTGTCCGACAACCCGGACGATCTGCAGAATGAGTTGAATGCCCTGGCGGGACCGGCAGCGGGCCCCAACGGCGCACAGATGTTTATCGATGGCTTCTCAGGTGGCAAGCTGCCTCCAAAGGCATCTATCCGCGAAATTCGCGTTAACTCGAATCCGTTCTCAGCCGAGTACGATCGCATCGGTTTCGGACGTATCGAAATCTTCACCAAGCCAGGCTCGGACAAGTTCCGTGGACAGTTTTTCTACAACGCCGGCAACAACGTTCTAAACTCCCGAAACACCTTCGCCAAGGTCAGGCCGGACGCTTATCAGAACATGCTCAGTGGCAGTATCAGCGGGCCAATCACGAAAAAGTCCAGCTTTGCCCTGGATATTGACACCCGTCTCAATGAGGATGCCAGCCTGATCAATGCAACTTACATCGACAGTGCCTACCGGCCGGTTAGTGTTATCCAGAACATCGGAAATCCAACTCGTTTCTGGAACATCACGCCCCGCTTCGACATCCAGTTGAGCCCCCAGCACACCTTGACGTCCCGCTTTTCCCATAGCCAGAATACAAGCGATAGTGGTGGCATCGGCACCTTCACCTTACCCGACCAGGCAATCAACGCGACGGGCCATTCGAATCAATTCCAGCTGACCCACACCTGGTTGGCAAGCGCCAAGCTCATCAACGAGGATCGCTTTCAGTTTGTCGGAACCCACAGCGACCAGGTTGGCAAAAGCGGCGTCCCTACCGTTTCAGTGCCAGAGTCGTTCACCAACGGCGGTACTCGCTTCAGCAATAACTTCGGTGATGAAAAGCGCTACGAGTACTCCAACATCACTTCCTACTCGGCCAAGACACACATGATCAAATTCGGTGGCCGTATCCGCGGCGTGACTCAGAATGACCAGAACACCAGCGGTTACAACGGAAGCTTTTCGTTCCTGACTCTGAATGCCTATTCGATTACTGAACAGGGTCTCGCTAATGGGCTGACGATTCCACAAATCAAGTTGCTGGGCGGTGGAGCACAGCAGTTCAACCTGTCTTCGGGAACTCCACTCCAAGGCGTGGGGCAGTTTGACGCAGGACTCTTCATTCAGGATGACTGGCGCGTGAAGCCCAATCTAAGCATCAACACCGGCATACGTTATGAGACACAGTCGAATATCAACAAGACTTTCAACATTGCGCCGAGATTCGGCGTAGCCTGGGGTGTCGGAAAGGCGGGCGCGACTGGAGCTCGCAAGACGATCATCCGCGCTGGCGGAGGCATCTTCTTTGATCGCTTCAGCGAAGATCTTGTGTTGAACGCGGAACGTCTGAATGGTACGAACCAGAAGCAATACATCGTCAATGCTCCGGACTTTTACCCGAACTTTCCTTCGGTTGATGTCCTGCAGCAGTTTGCCCGTCTTGGTACGACACGCCTGATCGATAAGTCACTGCACACCCCATATCTCGTGCAGATGAATGTGGGCGTCGAACGCGCATTGCCTAAGAACATCACGGTTGGCGTCAATTACAACCATACGATCGGCGTACATCAACTGCGCAGCCGTAACATCAACACCCCGCTGCCGGGAACTTACAATCAGCAGACCCCGCTGACAGCTGTCTATCCTTACGGCGCTGCTGCCGGAAATCTCTACAACTATGAGTCCACAGGTCGCTTTTTGCAAGATCAATTGATCACCAATGTCAGCGCTCGCATCAACCGCAAGATAACAGCATTTGGCTTCTACAGTCTCGGCAAAGCGCGCGGAAATACGGATGGTGCCGGAAGCTTTCCAAACGATAACTACGACAACCGACTGGATTGGGGCCGCTCCAGCTACGACGTTCGGCATCGTGGTTTGATGGGCGGATCCTTTACGCTTCCCAAGGGAATCAGTCTCGCCCCCTTCCTGTCGCTTGCCACCGGTGGTGCTTACAACATCGTCACTGGTCGCGACCCTTACGGCGACAATCAATTGCAGAATCATCGGCCCGGTATCGCTACCGGTCCGGGACCTGGAATTGTCTATTACCAAGGCCAGTACCTCGATACCAATCCTAAGTCGGGGCAGACTCTGCTGGCCCGCAACTCCGGACAGAGCCCTGGATCGTTCACGCTGAATCTGCGTATCAGCCGCACCTGGGGCTTCGGCGGAGACAAGGCTGCTGCTGCTGCCGGAGCGATGCCGGATATGGGCGGCATGATGCGCGGCGGGATGGGCGGCGGTGGCGGCGGTGGACGACCCGGTGGTGATCGCGGCGGCGGAATGGGCGGCATGTTCGGCGGCGGTTCCTCCAAGTACAATCTCACTCTCAGCGGACAGGCTCAGAACCTCACGAATAATGTGAACTACGCGCCGCCCGTGGGTTCGCTGAACTCACCGAATTTCGGAATCTCCACCTCAACCGGCGGCGGCGGCTTTGGCGGCGGCCCCGGAGGTGGCGGTGATCGCGGCGGCGGCGGAAGCTCCGCAAACCGACGGATCAGCTTGAGCCTTCGCTTTAGCTTCTAGTCTCACCACTGATTGCGCGCCGACCTCGCTTGCGAGGTCGGCGCGTTTTCTATTTAGGGACACGGTCAGGGCGGATGTGATAAACAGGTCTCGATATGATTCGTCTAATTTGTATTTACTCACTGATACTGCCGGCGCTGCTGGTCGGGCAGGCACCTCCAAGTCTGGCTGTGCTTTCCCCTGAGATTCACTCCGACCGCCGCGTGACTTTCCGCATTGCCGCATCCAAGGCCACCGACGTCGGTTTCTATGGCGACTGGATGAAAGTGGGGACAATCGAGAAGATGTCAAAAGGCGCGGACGGCGTCTGGACTCATACGACGGCGCCCCTGGAACCGAGCATCTACATTTACTCATTTACCGTTGATGGTCTGACCATCGCCGACCCCGTCAACCCCCGTCTGAAGATCAGGGCGCGGACCTCGGCGAGCATGGTTGAAGTGCTTGGCGCTCCGCCAACTATGTGGGATGCCCGCGACGTTCCCCATGGCACGGTCTCAATTGAATACCAGAAAGCGAAGGCGCTTAATGGCGAGACGCGGTCATTCTGGGTCTACACGCCGCCCGGCTATGAGAAGGATTCCAAGCAGCGCTATCCAGTGCTCTATCTCTTTCATGGCTCCAACGATACTGCCGGGGGATGGGTACTGGCTGGACAGGCAAATTACATATTCGATAACTTGCTGGCCGAAGCAAAAATGCAGCCAATGATCGTCGTGATGCCCTTCGGCCATGCGGTTCCGTTCGGCGCGCCGAGAGAGCTTCAGTCCACCAACTCAGCCCTTTTTGAAAAGTACCTTCTGGGCGATGTTTTGCCCTTGGTCGAGGCCAGGTATCGAGTCCGCAATACAAGAGAGCAGCGGGCGATTGCAGGCCTCTCCATGGGCGGCGGGCAGGCACTCTCGATCGGAATGGGGCACCCGGAAATGTTTAATGCCGTGGGTGCGTTCAGTGCCGCCATCCCTCAAAACGCGGCGGCTATGTTGCCCGGTTTATCCAAGAAGCCATTAAAAGTTCTTTGGTTCGCCTGTGGCAAAGACGATCCCGCGTTTGCGCGGGCCATGGACTTGGACTCGCTGTTGACCAAAGCTTCAGTTGCCCATGCATGGAGGCCCAGCGAAGGGGCTCATACCTACACCGTCTGGCGCAAGTATCTGGTGGAGTTCGCGCCGCTTCTGTTCCGATAAAGCTCAGCTGCTCAATTACTACTTGACGGCCCCTCTCGTAATGTTGCATTCTAAATGCATATTATGGAAACACTTCCTGAGCAAACGCTGTATGAGCAACTGGGTGGAGCGGCTGCGGTCGAAGCCACGATAGACGTGTTCTATCGAAAGGTCTTGGCCGATGATCGGATTAACTCCTTCTTTGAGGGTGTCGATATGGACCGCCAGATCGCCAAGCAGAAGGCCTTTCTAACAATGGCCTTCGGCGGACCCGTAGCCTACTCCGGCAAAGACTTGCGCGCCGGACATGCGCACCTTGTCGCACGGGGTCTAAACGATTCGCACTTCGATGCAGTGGTCGAACTTGTGGCTGCCAGCCTGCGCGAAGTTGGTGCGCCGGAGCACTTGATTGTCAAAGTGGCGGCGGTTGCTGAATCGACACGCGCCGATGTCTTAGGGCGGTAGGGGGACCCCGGATGGCGACGATTCAATACGAAGGTCAGTCCTACACGCTGCTTGAGAATGAAAGCGTGCTTGACGCTCTGTTGCGGAACGGCATCGCGGCCACCCATTCATGCAAGGCAGGTGCCTGTGGCTCCTGCCTGATGCGTGCGGCAAGTGGGCCGGTTCCTGCCACGGCGCAGCTTGCCGTGAAGGATTCGCTACGCATACAGGGCTATTTCCTCGCCTGCGTCTGTCATCCAGTAGCGGACCTTGAGTTGGCGGCGCGCGGTACAGAAGCGGAACGTGGCGCAAGGATTGTCAGCATGGATCTGCTAAGCGCGGATGTTCTGCTTGTCCGACTGCGCTGCGATTCGCCGATCAATTTCCGCTCAGGGCAGTTCGTCTCAATCGTTCGCGGCGACGGCTTGGCTCGGAGTTACTCCGTCGCAAGCTTGCCGCATGAGGGCGAACTGGAACTCCACGTCCGCAAGGTCGTTAACGGCAGGATGAGTGGTTGGTTGCACGACGAAGCTCAGATTGGTGAGCGCGTCAGCATCATCGGTCCAAGCGGCGACTGCTTCTACGTCCCCGGCAGCGCAGAACAGCCACTGCTGCTTGTGGGAACGGGCACCGGTTTGGCTCCTCTCTACGGCATTCTGCGGGACGCCTTACAACAGGGACATCGCGGGCCGATCCATTTGTTTCACGGTGCCTTGCACGCCGGAGGGTTGTATCTTGTCGACGAGTTGCGAAAACTGGGCAACGATCATTCGCAATTTGAATACACCCCGGCTGTGCTGCGGGGAGAGGCCTTGGATGGTGTCGCGATGGGGGCGATTGATCAGGTGGTCTTGCAGCGCTTGCCCAAGCTTGTCGGCTGGCGCGGCTATGTATGTGGGGACCCTGGAATTGTGCAGATGCTCAAGAAGCAGTTGTTTCTGGCGGGAATGGCATCTCGTGAAATTTTCGCCGATCCCTTCACTCCCGCCGCTTAAGGCAGCTCATACTTGAAGTCGGTGGGGAATTGCAGCTAAGTCTTCATGCCGATTACGCCTTGCGGGTGCTGGTCTATGCCGGTACCCACCCGGACCGCGTCGTCTCCACGCAGGAAATCAGCAACTCCTACGGCATCTCCAAAAATCATCTCGTTCGGGTTGTACAGACGCTGGCGGCTAGCGGCTATATCCATGTGAGTGCCGGGCGGAATGGGGGCATCCGGCTGGCCCGCGATCCAGAGTTGATACGTCTTGGCGAAGTGATCCGCGACGCAGAGCCGAACATGCGACTGGTGGAGTGCTTCGACAAGGCCACGAACACCTGTCCAATCGCGAATGTCTGCGGCCTGAAGGGAATGCTCAATGAGGCCCTGGCGGCTTTCGTGGCTTCGCTGGATCGCTACACGCTGGCGGACATCCTCAATCGGAGCGGCAAGAAAAAACTGCTTAGCGTGTTTGCGAGCTTTCCCGGTTACACTGCCTAATTCATGCTTCTCAATCTGATTTGCAACCGCTGGACACCGAGCTCGTCGACGGAATCGACGCCTGTATTCAATCCTTCTCGCGGAGTTGAGCTCGCCCGCTGCCCTGTCGGCACTGCCGCAGACGTCGATGCGGCTGTCAGTGCCGCCCAAGCCGCGCTGCCCGGTTGGGCCAATACGCCGCCGGGGGACAGGGCGCGAGTTCTCTTCAATTACAAGGCGCTGCTTGAGGCGAACTTCGCCGAGATCGCCCTGCTGATCTGTCGCGAGCATGGCAAGACGCTGGTTGAGGCTCAGGGCGATTTGCGGCGAGGCCTGGACGTTGTCGATCTGGCCTGCGGCATCCCGTCGCTATTGATGGGCCAGAAGCTTGGCCAGGTGGCGCGCAACATTGATGGTGAAGCAGAGCGCTTTCCGGTTGGCGTCTGTGCGGGTATCACGCCCTATAATTTTCCGGCTATGATTCCGCTCTGGATGATGCCGATCGCGATAGCTTGCGGCAATACTTTCCTCTTCAAACCCTCGCCCAAGGTGCCGCTCACGGCTGCGCGGCTTGTCGAGTTGTTTGTCGAGGCGGGGCTTCCTGAGGGTGTCCTGAATCTCGTTCACGGCGGGGTTGAGACGGTTCACGCGCTCCTCGATCATCCCGGCATTGCGGCGGTGAGCTTTGTCGGGTCTACGGCTGTTGCCCGAGAGGTGTATCGCCGTGGGACGGCCAATGGCAAGCGGGTGCAGGCGGCAGGTGGCGCGAAGAATTTCATGATCGTCATGCCGGACGCCGACATGGATCTTGCAGCCGAGGCGATCCTGGCTTCATCCTTCGGGTGCTCCGGCCAGCGATGCATGGCTGGCAGCGTCGCAGTCGTTGCGGGCCAGGCGGCCGAGCCGATTACAGCGCGTCTTCAGAAGCTTACAACTGCCATGTCCGTGGGCGCAACCGACGACGGCACAGCGGTTGGCATGGGACCTTTGATCGATTCAATGGCGGTGGATCGTGTGCAGCGCTACTTGTCGCTTGGTGACGAACAGCGTGTCGAAATGCTGGTGGATGGCCGACGACATTCCACGCCTGCCGACGGTTTTTTTATCGGCCCCAGCATTGTTTCTGGCGTCGGTGCCGAGTCGGGCTTATTGGCGGACGAAGTCTTTGGGCCAGTGCTGACGCTGCTTCGCGAGCAGGATCTGGATGCTGCCATAGTGCGAGCTAACACATCGCGCTATGGCAATGGCGCGGTCATCTACACGCGATCTGGCGGAGCGGCCCGCAAGTTTTCCCGGCAGGTGAATTGTGGAATGATCGGCGTCAACATTGGCGTGCCAGCCCCGATGGCGCTGTTCCCGTTCTCTGGGTGGAATGAGAGCTTCTTCGGAGATCTGCACGTGCAGGGCAGCGAAGGCATCCAGTTCTACACACGCACCAAAGTGACGCTAACGCGATGGCCATAACGCTGCAACTGCCGCCCACTTTGATCATTGGGGCGGGTGCTTCCGAGCAGGTGGTGAGCGAGGCGACTCGCCTTGGCGTGCGCCGCCCTTTACTTGTTATCGATCCCTACCTTTGCGATAGCCGGGTGGCGACACTGCTGCAGGAATCGTTGCCGACGGCAGTCTTTAGCGGCGTGCGGCCTGACCCTGATCTCGACGTCGTCGCCCAAGGGCTCGACGCTCTCCGTGCCCATCAGGCCGATGGGGTGATCGCTCTCGGTGGCGGGTCGGCCATTGATGCCGCCAAGGCCATTGCGATCCTGGCAACCAACCCCGGGCCACTGGCGAACTACATGGGCTATCACAAGATCCCGCGCCCCGGCCTGCCTCTGATTGCCATTCCATCCACGGCAGGAACGGGCAGTGAAGCCACTCGAATCACAGTGATTACAGACGGACCGAGCAAGGTCAAGATGATGATCCTCGACGGGCATCTACTGCCAGCCGTGGCGCTGGTAGACTACGAACTCTCCTTGAGCATGCCAGCGGCGCTTACGGCAGCGGTTGGTCTCGATTCACTTACGCACGCCCTTGAAGCGTACGTGTCCCGCAAAGCAAGTCCTTTTTCCGACTCCATTGCACTCGAGGCTGGTCGACTCATCGTTCCCCATCTCAGGCGCGCCTACTCGAATTCTCAGGACCTGCCGGCGAAGGAAGCGATGATGACGGGGGCGACGTTGGCGGGCATGGCATTCTCCAATGCCAGTGTGGCTTTGGTGCATGGGATGTCGCGGCCCCTGGGGGCTTACTTCCACATTCCACATGGGCTGTCGAACGCGATGCTGCTGCCGACCGTTACGCGCTTCAGCTACTCGGCAAACGCTGGTCGCTACGATGCGTTTGCGTCCTACACCGGTCTTGGTTCTGACATTCTGGCGGCTCTCGATGCCTTCAACCGCGATCTCCAGGTGCCCACGCTTCGCGAATATGGAGTGTCTGAATCCGCGTATCGAAGCGTGATGCCTCGCATGGCCGACGACGCTCTGGCCAGCGGATCTCCGGCCAACAATCCGCGCCTTCCGTCTCGCGACGAGGTTCTCGAGCTGTACCGGGAAGTTTACGCATTTTAACGGTGGGGAGGGGCCCTCAGGTTTCGGGGGAAATAGTATAGTTGAGCGATTCCATGTTTATAAAGCTGGCTTTATTGCTTCTGCCTGCCTTGCTTATGGGCCAAGGCACTACCTGCGGTTTGACGGGAACTGTTGTCGACCCAGCGGGGGCTTCCATCGCTGGTGTCCGGATCATATTGACTGGAGAAGGAAACGGCTTTGTCCGATCGGCGATCTCAACCAACCAGGGCTTCTTTTCGTTTCCCGACCTGACTCCTGCGACCTTTACCGTGGCGATCGACGCGCCGGGGTTCAAGGCCTATCGGCAGACAAAGCTTGCAATCGGTTCGGGAGAGCAGCGGTCGCTTGGGACGGTCAGGCTGCAAGTTGGCCATACGGGCGAGACGATTAGCGTTACGGCCGAAGTGGTCTCGGTCGACCTGAATTCAGCAGAGAAGGGCGGCACGCTTACGGGCGATCAACTGGAGCACATGGCCCTGCGTGGACGCGACGTGTTCGATGCGATCAGCTTGTTGCCAGGAGTGGTGGACACCAGCGACGGGCGGGATGCGCCGGGGCCCGGCAGCATCGGCAACATCTATATCATGGGAGGCCGCAACGACTCGAAGAACATGATGGTGGACGGAGTCAGTAATCTCGACACGGGTTCTAATGGCAGCGTGCATAGCATGCCGTCTATGGATTCGATCGCCGAGGTGAAGGTGCTGGCGTCGGCTTATGGGGCAGAACACGGACGCAACCCGAGCGCCATATCGATCATTACCAAGGGTGGCGGCAAGAAGTTTCATGGCGCGGTTGGGGCCTATGTCAAGAATGAAGCCTTCAACGCCAATGACTACTTCGCGAAGCTGGCCAACCGGCCACGGACTCCCTATCGCTACAACATCTTCAACTACACCTTGAGTGGGCCGATCGTGATTCCGAAGTTCAATGCGGTGCGCAACAAGCTGTTCTTCTTCTGGAACCAGGAGTTTCAGAACCAGTTGGTGCAGTACGGCGTCCGGACGGTGACGGTGCCGACGGCACTGGAACGGGGCGGCGACTTTAGCAAGAGTTACAACACGAATGGGTCGCCCATTTCGATCCGGGACCCGGAAAACGGCAAGACACCTTTTCCAGGGCAGGTCATTCCGCCGTCGAGATTGAATCCGATCGGCGTCAACATTCTGAACATCTTCCCAATGCCGAACTATGTGGACCCGAATCCTAGCCGCGTCTATCAGTGGAATCACTATGAGTCGGCTTCTGGCCTGTATCCCCGGCGTACGGAGACGCTGCGCGTGGACTATTCACCGCGCGATAACTGGCAGCTGTATGTGAGCTTAAGTAATAACTCAGATAGTCAGAATGTACCCTATGGAAGCTGGGTTGCCGGGAGCCTCAATTTTCAACTGACTCCCATTGTCTTTAACGCGCCAGGGAAGCTGGGTAGCATCCACTCGACCAATACGATCAATTCGACGATGTTCAACGAGTTGACCGTTGCGGCAAGCCAGAACACGCTTACCTATTATCCTAAGGACAACGCCAAGCTCGATCGCACGAAGTTAGGAATCAACATCGTCCAGCGCAACCCGGCGAACAATCCAGACAACCTTATCCCGGATATGACTTTTAGCAGCGTCCAGAATGCAGCCAATCCATCCTTGAGTTCTGGTCTACCTTACTTTAACCAGAACACGATCTATCACTTTACAGATAATTTGAGTAAGATCTGGAATAAGCATACCTTTCGTACGGGTATCTACTTTGAGAATACTTTGAAGGTGCAAAGCGCAAATGCATTGACGCGCGGGAGCCTGAATTTCGGTGTCGATGCCACGAATGCCCTAGATTCGAATAACTCGTATTCAAACGCCCTGCTCGGCAATTACCTTACTTATGCGGAGGCGACGGCGCGACCGCAGGGGAATTTCGTGTTTACAAACACAGAGTTTTACGTGCAGGATGCGTGGCGGGTGCGACGCAATCTGATGCTGGATTATGGTGTGCGGTTCTACCATGACCCACCACAATATGAACAGAATGGGCAGCTTGCTTCGTTTGTTTCCTCGCTCTACAACGCAGCCAACGCACCGGTGTTGCTGCGGCCGCAGTTGGTGAATGGCGTGAAGTATGCAGTTGATCCGCGAACTGGGAAGACCTATCCATCAGGGCTGGTGGGCGCGTTCACTCCTGGCGTCGGAGACCCGGCGGTGGGGACTGTAGTTGGCGGAAAGAATGGCGTGCCGGATGGATTGTACACAACGGCGCCGTTGGCGGTTGCCCCTCGTTTTGGCTTCGCCTGGGATCCATTTGGAACCATGAAGACCTCGATTCGCGGGGGTGGCGGCATTTTCTTTGATCGCATTCAGGGCAATCCGGTGATGGGACAAATCGCCAATCCTCCGACCATCTTTACGCCGACGCAGTATTACGGGACCTTTGCCGATATTCAAGCATCCGCAGCGTCGGGACTTTTGTCGCCGAATGGAAGCGTGACTTCGCTTGCCGGACGGGGACATCAGCAGGCAATCTACAATTTCAGCCTGAGCGTGCAGCGGCAGCTTGCGCGAACGAACATCGTCGAAATTGGCTATGTCGGATCCCTGGGGCGGCATTTGTTGTGGCAGCGAAATATCAATCCGGTGCCGCTCGGCTCGACGACGGCGATCAATGGACAGTTGATTCATCCAGAGAATCACGATCCGAGTGTGGCGAATCTGGCGACAGCCTTGCCTGCGAATTTCATGCGCCCCTATCAGGGCCTGGGTGACGTGCTGCTGTATGAGTTTGCCGGGGCATCGAATTATCACGGGATGTTGGCGAGCTTTGCGCACCGATTCAGCAAGGGCTTTAGCGCAAATCTCTCGTATACGTTCAGCAAGGCGCTCGATACTGCTGATTCCTACAGCAACCAGGTGGATGCTTTCGTGAGCCCGAAGTCGAGAAACTATGGGCCGGCAGGCTTTGACCGGAAGCAAGTTCTATCTGCAAACTTCTACATGAACCTGCCGAAAGTTGGGAAATCGGTGGACTCGAAGACCCTGCGGCTGATTTCGAATGGGTGGCAGTTATCGGGTGTCTTCCGCTGGATGTCGGGCGGGGCTTATACGCCTTCCTACTCATTGATCAATGGGCTGGCGACGCCGACCGGGTCGGTGAGTGAGTCGGCGAGGCTACAAGTGCTGGATGCAAACGCGCCGATTCAGACGCGTTTTGGTCCGGCGCCGCAGCCGACGGCCGCCAACCCATCGCCGCAAATTGGAAATTTGGGAAGGAATACTTTTGTTGGGCCTGGCACAGACAACGTCGATTTGACCCTATCGCGCACCTTCAAGATGACAGAACGAATGATCTCGACCTTCCGGTTTGAGTCGTACAACACGCTGAACCACCCACAGTTCTCGGGTGTTGATGCGACGATGCGTTTCGACCCAGCTGGGGCGCAGGTCAACTCATTGTTTGGTCAGGCAACGGTGGCGCGGCCATCGCGCAGACTGCAATTGGCTTTGCAGATTCGATTCTAAGTTTGTGAGTGCGGTGTATTTTCGCACATTGCATGAAGCCGAGCGGGGTCGGGGCGCGTCCTAAGCGCATTGACGAGGGTTGTGCAGGGGACTATCATTTAGGTAGCTCCCGAACCCGGTTGCCTTTAAGGGAAAACAGTATGAAAGCAAAGCGTTTATTTCAAGTACTTGTTGGATCGGCCATCGCCTTGGCGCTGGTGTGCGTTCCGGCAACTGCGCAGAAGGTCAAAAAGTCGGCTGCGACACCAGCGGACGGCGAAACCATCGCCAAGCCACTCACTGACAGGGAAAAGAAAAAGCGCGAGGATAAGCTGCGCAAGGAACTCGAAACTCCCTTTCGCAAGTGGTTGAACGAAGACGTTTTCTACATCATCACGGATGAGGAGCGGGCGACTTTCAAGCGCTTTGCGACGGACGACGAGCGCGAAAGCTTTATCGAATCCTTCTGGCTGCGCCGAGATCCGACACCGGACACGCAAGAGAACGAATATAAGGAAGAGCACTATCGGCGCATTGCGTATTCCAACGAGCGCTTTGCGAGTGGCATTCCGGGATGGAAGGCAGATCGTGGTCGCATCTACATCACCTTTGGTCCGCCGGACGAGATCGAAGATCACCCGAGCGGCGGCACCTACCAGCGACCGATCGAAGAAGGCGGCGGAACGACATCGACCTTTCCGTTTCAGAAGTGGCGCTATCGCTACATCGATGGCATTGGCAACGACGTCATGATCGAATTTGTGGACACGACGATGACGGGCGAATTTCGCATGACGATGGACCCCTCTGAGAAGGACGCGCTGCTGTATGTGCCGAACGCCGGCCTTACGATGTACGAACAGATGGGGATGTCGAGCAAGAATGATCGATTCTCCCGTACGGACGGCACGCGTCTTGGCGTTGGAACTCAGGCCCTGCCCCAGCGCATGAACCAGTTTGAGCGCCTGCAGCAGTTTGCGCTTTTGCAGAAGCCGCCGGCAGTGAAGTTTAAGGATCTTGAGGCGAGCGTGAACTCAAAGGTGATGTTCAACGTGTTGCCGATTCTGGTCCGCACAGACTTTGTACGTCTGACAAATTCGACCGTGATGACCTACATTACGATCCAGATGAACAAGGCTGATCTGCAGTTTAAGAACACGGACAATATCTCGAAGGCGATGGTTAACATCTATGCGCGCATCACTTCGATGACGCGTCGGGTAGTGAACGTTTGGGAGACGCCGGTGGTGATTGAGACGCCTGCGGTGATGCTGGCTGAAGCGTCCAAGGGCAAGGCGATCTATCAGAACGCCGTACCGCTACCTCCGGGTACCTATCGTGTGAACGTGGTTGCCAAGGACGTGGTTGGTGGCAACATGAACAATTACGAGATGGCGATTACGGTGCCGCGCTTTGAAGACGATAAGCTCGCGGGATCGAGCCTGATTCTGGCCGATACGATTGAGAAGGTTCCGACGAAGAACATTGGCGCGGGCCAGTTTGTGATCGGCACCTCAAAGGTGCGACCGCGGATGAATGATGCGTTCTTCCAGAACGAGAAGATGGGCATCTATCAGGCGCTGTACAACTTTACGCCGGATGAGAAGACGCAGAAGCCGGCCGGGACGATTTCCTATGAGATCGCCAAGGCCGACGGCGAGAAGGTGCTTGAGTTCAGCGAAGCGCTATCGGAGATTCCGAATGCGTCTGCAAATCAGGTGACGATCGAGAAGCTGCTGCCATTGCAAGCCTTTGCTCCGGGGAAGTATACTCTCAAGCTAAAGGTGACGGACTCAAACAGCAATCAGACGCTGCAACAGGTTGCAAACTTTAGCGTCGCGCCGGACACCAACACACGCGCCAGTTTGAAGGAGTAGAATCGGAAAGCCATGCGGCCGCGAAAGTCTCTTCGTCCCGCGACCATCGCACTCAGCGTTCTGCTGGGTGGTCTGGGTGTTTGCGTGCCGGTGGAAGGTGCGACGGCGAATCGATTTACAGGCAGGATAGCCGGGTTGGTGAGAAGCGCTGGCGGCGTAGTGCAGATGGGCGCGACGGTGCAGCTGATGAACCGGTTTGAGAAGCCGGTGATGCGGGCCCTCACGGATGAGCGGGGCGGTTTTTTATTTGAGTCGCTGAGCCCTGAAAACTACTCAATCCGCGTGTCGCTGGCGAGTTTTGTACCTGCTGTGAGGAACAACATTCAGATTGGGCCGGGGGCGGAGCGATACCTGGCGATTCAATTGGCTGGGCTATTTAGCAGCATCGAAATTTTCAACACGCCGCCGCCGGGCAGTTTTCTGATGAGCGAAGACTGGCGGGCGGCGCTGCGTGGCTCTCTAGCCACGCGGCCTGTCTTGCGCGCGTTGCCCACCTGGGAGCCGGTGCCGACAGTCAGGACGACGCAGGGGACGAAGATCTTTACCGATACGAAGGCGATCGTGAAATTGTCGAATGGGGACACGGCGACAAATTATTCCTGGGGCTCTCAAGCCGACATCGGAACGGCATTTGCGCTGGGGACATCGATTCTGCAGCGGAGCCAATTGCAGTTCTCGGGCAATCTCGGGTACGGATCGGCGACGGGGATTCCGACGATGGGTTTCCGGACGACCTACCAACGCACCGTCGAAGGGCAGGGAAGTTGGGATGCGCCCAATCCTCAGATAAGCATGACAGTGCGGCAATTGTTTTTGCCGACACGCGCCGGGCAAGCGTTGGGAGTTTCAAATAGTGGCGCTCCGTTATTGCGCACGATCAGTGCCACCTTTGCTGATCGCATTCAGCTTCATGACCGGATGCTGCTGGAATATGGTGCGGCGCTGGACAGTGTCCAGTTTTTTGAGAAGTTGAACTATTTGAGTCCGTTTGCTCGCCTGACTTGGGACGGCAAGGCGCTGGGTACGGTGAAGGCTGGGTTCTCGAGCGGGTTTCCGCCGGTGGACCTATTGATCCGCGGGCAGGGCCAAGACGCTGACATGCAGCGTCAACTATCGGGATTGGCTTTGTTTCCAAAGATCACTCGAATCAATGGCACAACACGCGCTCAGCGAGTGGAGAACTTTGAACTTGGATATTCAAAGAAAGTGAAGTTTGGCGAGGTCTTTGCCACCGGGTATCGTGAGGGTGTATCGAATGCGGGGCTCTCGATGGTGGGTGCGCCCGCTAATTTGCTGGCTGCGGAATTGGTACCGGACCTGGCATCAAACGCGAGCATCTTCAATATTGGTGGTTACACTCGCAATGGATTTCTGGCGGGGTGGACTCAGTATCTTCCGGGCAACTGGCGGCTTTCGACGGGCTACGGGCTGGGTGGAGTATTGCGCACGGACCAGCGTGCAGTGGATCTTGGTGACAACTCGACGACAGAGGCGGAGGCGGTGCGGGGAGCGATCTATCAGAAGTCGAAGAGCTTTGCCAGCATGAAGCTCAACGGTGTTTTGCCGCGGATCGGGACGCGATTGTACAGCAGCTATCTGTGGACGGACTATCGGGCGTTGACGCCATTTCATACGTCGATCACAGGGCCGGGATTGGCCGAGACGGGTTTGAATATCGGGATCAATCAGCCGATTCCGTCGTTCTTTGGATTGCCTGGCCGATTTGAGATCAATGCTGAATTCCGGAATATGCTGGCACAGGGTTATGTGCCGATTACGACATCGACCGGGCAGACGATGTGGCTGATTCCGACGCCTAAGCAATTGCGTGGCGGCGTGAGCTACATTTTTTAGGGAAGGCGCGAAGGCGCGGGCAGCGATTGAGCGCACGCCTTCTGGGGAATTATCAACTGGTTCGGATTTCAAAGAGCGTTGAGGTGGTGACCTCATGGAAAATGGCCTTGGATTACTTGTTTAGACCGGCGTCCTTCGCGATTTTGAGCAGCTGCTCGATGCTCATGGCGGCGAAGGGGTTTTCGACATTGGGTTTGGTCTGTTCGTTTGTCAATTTGGCTGCATTGGCTTTGGATTTCGCTTTGTCTTTTGCTTCCTGGAGCATTTCTTTGGCTTTGTCTTTCACCTCTTTGGTTTGATAGAGCAGGAACTGGGCCAGGTAGTTGGGGTTGGTGCGGCCCATGTCGGATTTGCGGATGTCGGCGACGGGGAGGGACTTGGGGATCTGGACGTCTTTGCCCATGACACAGTGCTCAGCGTAGACCTCGTAGGCGGCGAAGCGGTCGCGTTGGAGTTGGCGTAGTTCGTTCATGGACTTGTCGGCACGGCGCTCGAGGGCGGCGGCCATTTTCTTGACTCGCTCCATTTGGGAAAAATGTTGGGCGGACTCGGGGTTTTCGATCCAGAGATCCTCTGTGGCGGTTTCTAGCTTGCGGCAGCGGACGACCTGGAAGGCGGCCCAGGCATAGCGCTGGAAGGTTTCTTCTTCGAGATGGGAGTCAGGTTGGCAGTCTTTGCGGAGTTTTAGCATGAAGGCGCGGTGTTGCTCTTCGAGGCCGGGAGTGGCTTCGTTCTGAAAATCGCTCTTTTGATCGCTTCTGGTTCCTGTTGATGGGGTCATTGGCTTCGTTTGTTTCTCGCTGGGGAAATGAAAAAGAGCCGTAACCGCAATTGCTCGCGGCTCGACTCTACAACCACAAGTTAGCAGAGCAGAAGGCCGAATCAATGGGCGGCGGACGCGGGAGAGCATTGCGATGGTGCAAGCAAAGCGGCTTGTACGACGATTAAGGTTTGATTAATCGCGTGACTGATAAAGGGTGGTGTCGAGCGGACTAAGTCAACACGGGGACGTGACGAGCATTTGTCAAGATTTCAAGCACAACTGTACCAAGCTTCATGAAGTCCTCAAAATCCGAGGGCTTCCTGAAATAGTAGGAAACTCCAAGCGCTTCCATAGTCGATTTTTCGCGTATGATATCTGAGGAACTCATAACGATGACCGGCGTCTGACTGCTCTGCGGCTGCTTTCGGCACTCCCGTAAGACCTCAATCCCATGGGCTTTGGGCAGGTTTAGATCCAGCAAGAAAATATCCGGGCAGGGTGGCCCACTTGGTTTCCCAATACCCTTCACGAATTCTATGGCCTGATCGCCGTCTGTCGCAAGATGTAACTCATGTTCTATCTGGTGCGTAGATAGTGCATAACGCACCAACAAAATGTCTGCGTCATTGTCTTCGCAGAGGAGAATCTGCAGCATCAGTTTGCCTCCGTGCAAGGCAATTCAAAGTAGAAGGTGGAACCTTCTCCGGGGCAACCTTCAGCCCACATACGCCCTCCGTAGCGCTCGACGATCCGCTGGCAGATGGCGAGGCCAAGGCCGGTTCCCGGATACTCGTCCTTATGAAGGCGTTTGAAGAGCCCAAAGATTCGCTCAGCGTATTCTTGTTTAAATCCAATGCCGTTGTCCCTGATACTGCAAACGCACTTTCCGCCATTGGTAGTGGCTGAGATATGTATTGTGGGGATCACGTCCGGTCGGCGGTACTTTAGCGCGTTCGAAATAAGATTCTGAAAAACATGCCTCAATTGTAAAGTGTCGCCACGCACCACGGGCAGTGGATCAAAGGTGATTATAGCTCCAGCCTCCTCGGTCTTGAGCTTGAAGATCGACAAGCTTTCGTTCAGTGAGGCCGAAAGATCCGCCACGCCCACTGGCGATGCATCTTCGTGCACGGTACGTGAATATGCCAAGAGATCGCGAATTAGCCGCTCCATCCGCAGAACGCCTTCTCGGATGAAATCTCGATATTGCTGAGAGGTCTCGTCCTTTTCACCCAATCGTTTCAGCAGCATTTCTGAGTAGATGTTGACCATTCGTAACGGCTCCTGGAGATCGTGGCTTGCCACGTAGGCGAATTCCTCCAGTTTTCTGTTCGCGCGTTCCAAATCTCGACGGGCTAGCAGTTGCGCCGTTACTTCGGTTGCAACTGCCAGGAAACCTGACACGGTACCATCGGATTCTCGCAAAGGATGGTAGACAAGGTTGAACCAGTGATCCTCCGAACGTCCATCACCGTCTGCATCGTAAGGAACCAGCCAGTCGTTGGCTACAAACGGCTTCCCTGTGCTCATCACCCGATTGAATACGTCCCAAACCTCCTGACCCAACTCAGGCACCACATCGGCAAAGCGACGTCCCACCAACTCTCTCCCCTGGAGGAGAGCCCGGTAGAAAGGATTTGCCAACTCGACGATAAACTCTGGACCACGAAGGACCGCGATTCCGACGGGAGCCTGCGAAAAGACTTCGTTCAATTGTTCGTGTGCACGTTGCCGTTCGCGCTTGATCGCAAGATGCGCCCCGACGCGGGCAAGCAGTTCCCGAGCGGTGAATGGCTTAATCAGGTAATCGTCAGCCCCCGCGCCGAGACCCTCCATGCTGGCTTCCTCGCCCGCGCGGGCCGAAAGAAAGATCACCGGAATTAACCTTAAAATCGGGTGTGAGCGCAATGACCGAAGTAAAGTGACACCGTCCATGATAGGCATCATAATGTCCGACAGCACGAGATCGGGGGGATTTTCCTGAGCTAGCGAGAGAGCCTCAGCGCCGTTTGCCGCTACTGTGACCTCGTATAGTGGGCTGAGAAGCCGACGCACGTAATCGCGCATGTCGGCGTTGTCCTCCGCGAGTAGCACCCGGCTACGGAAGGCGGCAGCGTGCAGCGTCTCGATGGGGCCGGGAGGGTTGACTCCGATCTCGCCTACAGGTAGCTGATGTACGGCTAGCCTGGGTAGCCACCCCAGAGCTTCGTCAACAAAGACGCCAGAATGTGAGTTCGTTAAAGGACGATTAACTTCTTCCTGGATGCGCTCCTGGGGCAGGTGGCGGCTTCCCAAAGGAATCAAAACATTGAAGGTGCTTCCTTTGCCGGGGGTACTTTCCACCGAGACAGTTCCTCCGTGCAGTTTCACAAGTTCCTGCACCAACGCAAGGCCAATGCCCGATCCCTCGTGGGTGCGAGAGCGAGTGTGTTCCACTCTATGGAATCGGTCGAAAATGAGATCCAGTTCGCCAGATGGGATTCCGACCCCTGTGTCTGTAACGGAGAGCCTGGCAAAGCCATCGTCCTCCATCAGACGCACTGCGACCGATCCCTGCAACGTGAATTTAAAAGCGTTGGAGATCAGGTTGAAGACGACCTTCTCCCACATCTCTCGATCAATATAAACCAGTCCAGAAAATGGAAGGCACTCTATGTAGTAGTCGAGAGCAGCTAGATCCATAGTGGAGCGAAAACTGGAAGCCAGATCTGCAGTGAAGGTGGGCAGGTCTGTCGGTTCGTAAGTTGCTTGAACCCGCCCTGCCTCGATGCGGGAAAATTCCAAGAGTGTATTTACCAAGCGCAGAAGACGGAGACCATTTCGATAAACCGTTTTGAGCATCTCGCGGTTGTCCGGGTAAACTTGATCCTCGCTTTTGGCGAGAATGCCCTCGACGGGGCCCAGCATGAGCGTGAGCGGAGTACGGAACTCATGACTGAGATTAGCGAAGAACTGGTTCTTGGAGCGGTCTAACTCTGCCAGCACCTGAACTCGTTTGCGCTCGTTCTCCATGGCGCGAGCTTCCGCTACCGCGGTATTGACGCTGCTACCGATAAGCGAGAGGAAGCCTCTGTATTCATCATCGAGTCGCTTGCGGGGGTTTACTGCCAAGAGAAAAAACCCTATGCGCTGGCCTGTGGGCGTAATGGGCAGAACCATGACTTCTGTGGGAGGCACCGGCCACGCGCCGCGCGGAAGATCCTGAAGCCCTGGTGGGAGGGCGATCAACTGGGACGCTCCGCTTCGGACAATGTTGGAAAAAAGCCAATCCCCTTTCTCCAAATCAACAATTTCGGGAAGAAGTGTGATTCCCGAAGGAACGCCTGCGGCCCCCGAGAGACGTGCCACTTTGTCGCCATCGATGAACAAGTAGAACGCAGCAAACGGAATGTCAAAAGGATTGGCTGAGAGAGTTTGAGCGGCGATCCGACATAAATCCTCGGTGCTGCCTACGCTCGCTATGCGGGTGGCTTCCGCTAAATCGCGTAAGGTACGCAATCGCCGCTGCCCTATCACCTGGGTGGTGGTTTCCTGAACGGGAGTAAATATCCCACCCACGCCGCCAGACTCGTCACGAATGGGGCTGTAGGAGAAAGTGAAGTAGCATTCCTCCTCGTATCCGTTGCGGTTCATCTCCAGGAGCAGGTTTTCGGACCAAGTGGCCTGCCCTCGCTCCATAACCCCCGCGAGCATTGGCCCGATGATGTGCCACAACTCCGGCCAGATCTCGCGGCCGGGGGCACCTAGAGCTCGCGGATGCTTATTACCCAGAATTGATACATAGGTGTCGTTATAGATTTTGACGAGGTCTTTGCCCCACCAAATCAGAATGGCGAAGCGAGAATTGAGGCAAGTGGAAATGGAGGTCTTGAGCGATTGGGGCCAGGCGTCGGCGGGCCCCAGGGGGGTTTTAGACCAGTCAAGTGAGCGCATCCGCTCACCCATTTCGCCGCCGCCGGAAAACATACTCTCGACTGTCTGAGCGGTGCCGTCCGCACTGTCCACCGATGCTTTCTTCATTTATTCTGCCGTGGCACCTTTTGCACGGCTATTGCCTTGCAAGCGGAACGAAAATTTATCGAAGCCCGTAGCCCTGACCGGACGCGGAATAACGGTCAGACGCATACCCCGGTGATGCAGGTCGATGGTGTCTGGCATCGTGGTGACGAGCATAGCACTTAAAAACGGCGTTTAGCGTTGCGGGTAGTGGCGATGAAATCGATCTTGCCGCAGTCGGGCCTTCGTGATTCACCGGACAGCTCCTTGATTGCAGGCAAGAGTCTACTTTGAGGCACAGGTTGTGGCGATCGGGGCGAAGGGCGGAATCAATGCCATCATTGGGCCATGGACTTGGATTTTGATTTTGAGGACCCCGAGAACGATAAAGAACCTGCTCCGCAGGTGATTCTGAATGCGCAGGAGATGGTGGACCTGTTTGTGCTTAAGGCCAAGCCGCGATTCGCTGATTTGCTGAAGGTGAAGGTTCCGCATGTCTATGATGCGGTGCCGGGGCGGGACAACTCGATGACGATGACGGATGTGGGCGAGGTGCGTTTGAAACTGCTGCGAAGCTCGCAGCCCTATGGCGGCATGGATCGCTTTGCGACTGAAGAGAAAGTGATGGGATTTGTCGTGAATCCCGGGATGCTGCCGATTGTGAAATCGATGACCTTTGCCTCGCAGGGGCGAAAGGTGCTTGTGTCGCGCCGGATCGCGCCAGCGGTAGGGGATCGCGGAGCGGTCGCGTATATGGATGGCTATGGGATTCGGGTGATGCTGACTTTTGACGCCGCGACGAATGAGTCGACCGTGGTTTGGGAGTGGTTGTTTGGGGTGGTCTAGGGGAATTGGACTCTATGCTATTCTGCGGCCATGAGCTTACTCGAAATGCTGAATGGTGCCAACGGCGGACAGAGTGTGGCTGCACTGGCGCAACAGTTTGGGATCTCTGAAGACCAGGTGCAGAGTGTCATTGGGCAAGTGGTGCCAGCGCTTGCCGGTGGAGCGCAGAACAATATCGCCCAAGCGGGCGGTTTGGAGGGGATGCTAGGCGCACTAATGGGTGGCAATCACTCGCAGTACGTTGATGATCCCGGCACCCTTGCCGGGGCAGGCGCGGTGGAGGACGGCAACGGCATCCTGGGGCACCTGCTGGGTGGCAAGGATGAGAGTCGGGCGCTGGCGACAGATGTGGCCGGGTCAACCGGGTTGAGTTCTACGTTGATCAAGCAGATGCTGCCGGTAATTGCATCGATGGCGATGGGCGTGATGGCGAAGCACCTTGGCAGCGGGGCAGGGCAGGGCGAGCCAGCGACGGGACTGGCCGCGATGTTGGACTTCAATCACGATGGCAGCCCCGTCGATGATGTGGTGGGGTTAGTTGGAAAATTATTTCGGAACTAAGTGCTTGAGACTCGCAGGAAGTTGAGTAAGTCCTGCTTTTGCGTCTCTGTGAGTAAGTTCCAACAAGCTTGCCATCGAGGGAGTAGAACTGCAATAAGGACTGGAGTGCTAGGTGGAAGAGGTTGGCGTCGGAGGGGGCGGCACCTTGGATCAGTGGTGGGAGGTTGGGGTTGAATTTGAGCGGTTTGGGCCCTGGGTCTTTGGATTGCGCGAAGGCGAAAGCGGTTGCAAGTGCTGCGCTGTAGAGACTTCTGCTGGCGTGTCACATCAGATCTGTGAGGTTCCTTTGTAATTGAATTGGATTCTACAAAGGAGTGCGGATTTGTAGGGTCCTAGTTTTCGGGAAAAGATACTTAGGACCCGATTTTGATGCGATGCGGACGATTAGGGCAGCGGTGTGGGGCCGCGTGCAACCGTGCCGGTGAGCGCTTCGTCGAGACTGATTGAGTTGGTCTGGAGCAGAGTGCCGGAGGCTACGTCCATCTGGGTGCGGGCGCGGCTGTAGTTGGCGAGGGCGTTGACTTCCACCCCTTGGGCCGTGGCGAGATCGCGCTGGGCCTGGATGACGAGGAAGGTAGTGGAACTGCCGAGGGCGTACTTTTTCTGTTCAGCTTCGAGTGTTTGCTCCTGAAGGCGGCGGCTCTTGACGGCGGACTCATGACGGGCGCGAGCTTGTTGGAGAGCGATGACGGCATTGGTGATTTCGAGCCGAATCGAGTTGATCTGGCGGACTTCCTGGAGCTCTTGTTGGCGGAGCTTGACGGTGTCGTTGGCATAATCAGCGCGGGCAGCGCGGTTGAAGATCGGGACGTTGAAGCTGAAGCCTACGTTGTAGTCGGGGAAGTTACGGCGCAACAGTTGGTTGAACGCGGTGCCGTAGTCGCCGAGGAAGTAAGGGTCGGCGCGGTTGATGGAGCCGAGGCTGTTGGGCGAACCGGCCAAGCCATTGTTTGTGGCGCTGGCGGTGAGATCAAGCGAGGGGAGCAGGGCGCTCCTGGAGCCTTGCAGGCCGATCTTGGTGTTGGTGAGATTCAGTTTGGTCTGTTCGATTTCGGGACGATTGGCAAGGGCAGCGTTTACCAATTCGCTTACCGGAGTGACGGAAGGGTCCGCTGAGGGGACGCGGATTTGGTCGGTGGGGATAATGCGGGCGTCCGCGATGGCCGGGCTGGCCATGCCGGTGCGGCTCAGAGAATTCTTGATGATGGCTTCCTGCTGGAGGAGCTGGGTTTGGCTGACGGTTAGATCCTGTTCGGTGCGGGCGACTTCGGCTTCGGCACGGACTACCTCGATGGGAGCGATGGTGCCGATCTCGACTTGCTTCTTTTGATCGGTATAGAGCTTAGCGGCAACGTCGACGGCCTTTTGCTTTACCTTGACGTCTTCGTTGAATCCCACCAGATCCCAATAGAGATTGATGACGGAGCTAACGGTAGTGATAATTTGGAGCTTGAAGGTGAGGTCGGAAACCTTGAGGTTGTTCTTGGCGACGCGGATGTTGCGATTGTTGACGGCGATGCCGAAGCCCTGCAGCAAACGCTGCTGGATTTGGAGGCGGGCGTTGTTACTGGTGAAGGGGTTGAGAACGTTATTGGGCGAGTTGGATTTAGCGGCCGTGCTGTTGTAAGTAAGTGCCGCAGTGGTGCCGGTGAGGAATTGCTTCTGGATGCCGGTGTTGAAAGAATCGCTATTGACGACGAGCGAAGTCGTGCCGGTGAACAAGGAGTTGGTCTGCGGGCTGGTGGTCTTAGCGTGAAAGTAGTTGCTGGTGAAGATGGGGTCGAGGGTGGGGATGGTGGAGCCCGTGACCTGGAAGACGGTGCCGGTGTTGCCTGCGTTTGTGTTGGCATTGGCGGAGCCGCCGGTGCCCCCCGTGCCGCCGGTGACGAGGTTGGCTGCGGAGTTGGAGCCTTGGGTAACGGTGGTTGTGACGCCGCGGATCTGGCCACCGGCCTGAGCGCGGGTGTAGTCAATCCTGGCGAGTTCTGGGCCGTAGCGCTGGATTTCGATGTCGATATTGTTCTCGAGCGTGAGGGCGATTGCGTCTTGGAGAGAGAGATAAATCGAGCCAGCGCGCAGGAGTTGTTCGAGCCGATTAGAATTGCCTGATCGGATTGGAGCGAATTCCGATGGGCGGTAGTTTCTGGTTAGCCAACTCGTCTTCTTGTCGAGGTTGGACGTAAATGCCGGCGGCTTACCGAGCGGTTGCTGGGCAGCCGTTTGCTGGGCAAACGAGGCGGGCACGGTCAAAGTGAGTGTTATGCAAAGGAGGGCGAGGCTCTCGCGAATATTTTTCATGGATCGATTCCCGGCTAAGAGTACTGGAAGAGGAAACGGTGTGACAGGACCGTTTGTTCCCAGTGATTTGCGCTGTCGCTTAAACTATCGTAACTCGACATCGATCCATAGGGGTGGATTGCTATTCTTTGAGGAAAGATGATCGACTCAACTGCCCGCACGCTGGATGCATTTCGAGAGACTGGTGCGTATTTAAGCGGCCATTTTCGGCTGACGAGCGGGTTGCACAGCCCGGAATACCTGCAGTGTGCCAATGTGCTGCAATACCCAAAATTTGCGGAGCGGTTTGGGCAGGAGATCCGGGCGGCGCTGGGGGAGATGGTGGTGGATGTTGTTTGCTCACCAGCGATGGGAGGGCTGATGATCGGCCACGAAGTGGCGCGGGCGTTTGGGGTGAGGCATATTTTCACGGAGCGCGACGGGGACGGAAAGATGGTGCTGCGGCGGGGGTTTGTGATCGAAGCGGGCGAGAGAGTGTTGATTGTAGAAGACGTGATTACGACCGGTGGCAGCACGCGGGAGGTTGTGGCGGTGCTTCAGGCGATGGGGGCGACGGTGAGCGGCGCGGCGTCGATTATTGACCGCAGTGGCGGGGTGGCTGATGTTGGAGTGCCGAGAGTGGCGCTGGCGACATTGCAGGTGACTGCTTATGATGCGGCGAGTTGCCCGATGTGCGCGGAGGGCGTGCCGGTGGTGAAGCCGGGGTCGCGACCGGCTGTATAGCAATGAGGCGGATGAGCATACTCGTCAGCTTTGACGGGACCGATTTTTGCGGCTGGCAGGTGCAAGCGGGGTTGCCGTCGATTCAGCGATCGATTGAGAAAGCGCTTGAAATCATCGAGGGGCGGCCCGTGCAGGCGATGGGTAGTGGGAGGACGGATTCTGGCGTGCATGCGCTGGCGTTGTGTGCCGCGTTTGACTTGGAGAACCCGATTCCCGAGGAGAAATTGCTCAAGGCACTGAATCGCTATTTGCCGCGCGATATTCGCGTGAATGAGGTGAGGGAGCGGGCGGCGAGGTTTCATCCGCGTCACGATGCGGTGGCGAAGACTTACGAGTATCGAATCTGGCGGGAGGAAGTTTGCCCGCCGTTTATCCGGCGCTATGTTTTGCACTATGCCAAGCCGCTGAATGAGGCGGCGATGGCGGCAGCGGCGGCGCGATATGTTGGCGAGCATGACTTTAAGGCCTTTGCGACCGTTGATCCGCTGGACGAGGGCGGGCGGTCGAAGGTGCGGCGAATCTTTAGCAGCGAGGTGTTTCGGGATGGGGGGACGCTGACGTTTCGGGTGCGCGGGAGTGGGTTTTTGAAGCATATGGTGCGGCACATGGTTGGGTTTTTGCTTGAAGTGGGTATGGGTAAAGCGGGCCCGGATGACCTGGCGCAACTGTTGATGGATGGGGGGGCGAAGGTGTCGCAAACGGCAGCGCCGTGGGGGCTGACCCAGATCAGCGTCGAATATCCGCTACCCTAGTGGGTTGGAGATGTCACTCGCTTTAACTAACTTCCGTTTCCGGATTGCCGGATGCGGAGCGGCGCTACCAAGCGCTGCATTGACGAATGAAACGCTGGCTGAGGAGCTGGGGGTCGAAGAAGACTGGATTCTGGCGCGCTGCGGAATTGAACAGCGCTACCAATCGAATCTGGAAGAAACGACCCTGAGCCTGGCAGTGGCGGCGGCGCGTAAGGCGCTAGACTTTGATCCTAGTCCGGACCCGGATCTGTTGCTGTGCGCGACGTTTACGCCACAGTATCTCCTGTGTCCGACGGGGCCGGCGATTGCCAAGGAGCTTGGCTTGCCGCCCATTGGTGCCTTTGATATCAATGCGGCGTGCAGTGGAGCGGCGGTGGGGTTTCTGACTTCGATCAACTTTCTGGCTACTGGATTTGCGCGGCGGGTGTTGCTGGTTTGTAGCGATACGCCGACAAAGTATCTGAAGCAGACGGATCGCAATACGCGGATTCTGATGGGCGATGGCGCGGCAGCGATGGTGTTGGAAACCAACGACACCTGTGAGAGTCATCTCTTGAGTTGGTTGTGGGGAAGCGACGGATCGGGCAACAAGATGTTTCATCTGCCGGGTGGTGGTAGCGCGCTGCCGCCTGCGTCTGTGAGCGACACCGAGAATGAGATGACCGTTTCGATGGACGGGCGGAACCTGTTTCGCTTTGCTGTCGAGCAGGGGTCAGCGGCGATTGCGGCGTTGATTGAGAAGGCGAAGCTGACGGTGGACGACGTGGATTGGGTGATCGTGCATCAGGCGAACAAGCGGATCATTCAGGCGTTGATTGATCGCAGTGGGATTGCGCAGGAGCGCTGGGTGTCGAATATTGGCGGCGTGGGGAATACGGTTGCGGCGTCGATTCCGCTGGCGCTGGCGATGGGTATGGAGAAGGATCTTTTCCAAAAAGGACATCGCGTGCTGGTGCTGGGATTTGGCGCCGGGCTGACTTGGGCCGGTTTCCTGATGCAGTGGTAGCTATAAACACATAGAATAATTGCAGTTGTTATGCTGCGCCTATTATTGCTTTTCGTTTTTGCCTTGAGCCTTGTTGGCGACGAAGTGTCGACGCTTTTCAGCACCAAGTGCGGGGCCTGTCACGACGCGAAGACGGCGGCGAGCGGGTTTTTGATTGCGACTCTCGATCGCGTGATTGCGGGGGGAACGAAACATGGGCGGGCGGTGGTGGGTGGGGACCCTGAGGCCAGCGTGCTGATGAAGGTGGTACGTGGGGAAGTTGGACCCAAGATGCCGCTTGGCGGCAGCCTTAGCCTGTCGGAGATTGGCCTGATCGAGACCTGGATTCGATCTTTGCCGGCAGAGAAGCCTTCTGCGAAGACGGAGTGGCGGTGGCCATATCAGCGGCCGGTGCGTGGGGAATTGCCTGCGGTTCAGAATCAGGAGTGGGCGCGTAACCCGGTGGATCGATTTATACTGGCCAAGCTTGAGGCGCGCGGGATTTCTCCGGCGGCTGAGGCTGGGCGGCGGACTCTTGGAAGGCGGCTGTATCTGGATCTGGTTGGCGTGCCGCCGACGCCGGATGAAATGGCTTCATTCCTGCGAACTCCCTATGAGCAGACGGTGGACAAGTTGTTGGCCGACCCGCGCTATGGTGAGCGGGCGGGGCGGTACTGGTTGGACATCGCGCGTTATGGCGAGACGTCGGGGCTGGAGGGGGATGGCGCAATTGGCAACGCCTGGCGCTATCGCGACTGGGTGATCGATGCGTTCAATTCAAACATGCCCTATGACCGCTTTGTGACGCTGCAACTGGCGGGGGGCGATGAGCATTCGAAGAGTCGGAATAACTATCCGCCCGATGTGCAGGGCTATGTGCCGACAGGGTTTTTGCGGGTTGCGCCGTGGGATCGGTCTAACTTAGTGGCGGCTGATGTCAGGCAGAACTATCTCGCAGAAGTAACTGCGACAGTGGGGAGCGCGTTTCTGGGGCTGTCGGTGGGATGTGCGCGCTGTCATGACCATAAGTACGATCCGATTCCGACGCGCGATTACTACCGGATGCAGTCTTTCTTTCAGGCCAGTGAAGCAAGCAACCGGCTGACGGTGCCTTATCGTGATCCAGAATTTGCGGCGCTGGCTGCGGCGAAGATCGCGAGTTATGAAGAGCAACTACGCAGTGGGCCGGAGAAGAAGGAGTTTGAGGCTTTTCAGACGGTGTTGTTGGCGAAGCTGGTTGAGGGTCGGAAGGAGCGTGCCAAGGCTCAGTTTGATAAGGCGGATCTTCGGCTGGAGCTCAAGCTGAAGCCGGAGCTTCGTAAGTCTCGCGGGATCTTTACTGGGGCAGAAGTTACTCGATATCATCAGCTACTGGAGGATGCCGAAAGGACGCAGGATCCGGAGGAACAACAGGCGCTTGAGGCGGTGGAGAAGCCAATGGTTGCGGCCTTGGTGAAAGCGTATACGGGCGTTGACCCTGGTGTTCGATTTGAAGCGTTGACGCTTGCGGATGTGGGTCGCGAGGCGCTGGCGAAGTATTCCGGCAAGTCGCTGTTCACGATCGAGGAGAAGGATCGCTATGCGAAGCTGTCCGGGCAGGTGGAGCTCTACAATCGGCGGGTGGAGCGGTGGAAACCGAATGTGCTGGGTGTCACGAATGTAGCTGGGCCGCCGACGGGGCCTGAGATTGCGCCGACGCGAGTGTTGCTGCGCGGGGACTATCGACAGCCTGGGGAGGCGGTTGAGCCGGGATTCTTGACGGCGATGGGTGCGAAGGGCGATGCGGTGCTGGAGACGGATCGCTATCGACAGTATGTGACGCGCGGGCGGCGGATGACGCTGGCCAAGTGGATCGTATCCAAAGACAATCCGCAGACGGCGAGGGTGTGGGTGAATCGGCTTTGGCAGCAGCATTTTGGGGCGGGGATTGTGAGGACGACGTCTGACTTTGGGGTGAATGGAGACAGGCCGTCGCATCCTGAGTTACTCGACTGGCTGGCCGTGCAGTTTATGGAGAGTGGTTGGGATACGAAGGCGATGCAGAAGTTACTTGTAACTTCTGCGACTTATCGGCAGGCGGCGGATTCAGTTAGTGTGAGCGCTGATGCTGAGAATCGGCTGTTTGGTCGATTTACGCGCAAGCGCCTGGAAGCGGAAGCGATTCGAGACAGCATATTATCTGTGTCGGGTCGATTGAATCTTGAGCGTGGGGGCCCAAGCGTGTTTCCGCCGCTGCCTGCGGATCTAGCAGATTCTGCGCGCTACGGTCGAACGGGGGGCGTGATGTGGGAGCCGAACGAGAAGGAAGCGGATGGGCGCAGGCGGTCGATCTATACCTTTCAGCGGCGATCCTTGCCGATGCCAATGATGGCAGCCTTTGATGCGATCGTGTTTAGCGAGAGTTGCGATCGAAGGAGCGCGACGACGACGCCGCTGCAGGCGCTGTCGATGATGAATGGGTATCTGGTGCAAGAGGAAAGCGAGCAACTGAGCAAGCGGGTTATGAGCGAGGCCGGGGCGGCGAAGTCCGACCAGGTGAAGCGGCTGTTTGAGTTGGTGCTGCAGCGTGGGCCGACGGCGACGGAGTTGGATCGCTTTATTTCGTTTCCTGGCGGGCTTGAGGCGCTAGGGCGGATTCTGTTTAGTTCGAATGAGTTTTTGTATGTGGAGTAAGTATGTCGATTAACTCAAATGTGTCGCGACGGCGATTGTTGTTCAATTCCTATCTGGGGTTGGGAGGATTGGCGCTAGGAGACTTGTTGGCGGCCGATGCTGAGCAGCCGCTGGCACCCAAGAAGCAGCACATGCCGGGCAAGGCGAAGTCCTGCATCTTTCTGTTTATGGAGGGTGGAGTGAGCCAGATGGATACCTTTGAGTACAAGCCGGCACTGGTGAAGTACGCCGGGCAACAGATGCCGAAGGCGGATCGGACTATTGGGGAAATTGCTACGTTTTCAGCGGCTCCGAATCGCGTAATTCCGCCTGTCGCGAAGTTTAAGCAGCATGGGCAGACGGGGCGGTGGATTTCTGATCTGTTGCCGGGAATCGGATCGGTTGTCGATGATTTGGCCTTTGTACACGGCGTGAAGGTGGATAACAACAATCATGGGCCAGCGGTGTATCACACGCTTACGGGGAACATGTTTCCGGGGAGTGCGTCGGTGGGGGCGTGGGTGACGTATGGGCTGGGATCGGAGAATCGCGATCTGCCGGGTTTCATCGTGATGGGGGACCGGCGCGGCGCGACGATTGGCGGCGCAAGCGTTTGGGGCAATGGCTATCTGCCGGCGGCCTACCAGGGGACCTTGTTCCGTAACGGGAGCACACCGATTGTTGACTTGAATCCAAAGCTGAGTTTAGTGGAGCAGCGGCGCGAGCTGGATCTATTGCGTTGGATGAATGAGACGCATGCCGCGACACGGCCGGATAACGGCGAGTTTGAGGCGAGGATTGCGGCTTATGAGCTGGCGTTTCGGATGCAGTCGAAGGCGCCGGAGTTAGTCGATTTGAGTAAGGAGACGGACGCAACTCGCGAGTTATATGGTTTGAATGACGCTGTTACGGAGCCCTTTGGTCAGCAGTGTTTGTTGGCGCGGCGGATGGTGGAGCGTGGCGTACGATTTGTGAAGTTGTTGCATGGGGCGGGGGGAGATCGCTGGGATGACCACGGAGCGATTGGGGATCGGTTGCCGGTGCATTGCAAGGAAGTGGATCAGCCGGTGGCGGGGTTGTTGAAAGATTTGAAGGCGCGGGGCTTGCTGGATTCGACGTTGGTGGTGTGGGCGTCGGAGATGGGGCGGACGCCGTTTGACAATAATCTGACTACCGACAAGCCGGGTCGCGATCACAATCAGTATGGCCTGGTAGTGTGGATGGCTGGCGGAGGGATTAAGCCGGGCGCGACCTTTGGCGATACGGATGACTTTTCGGTAAGGGCGGCGGCGGAAGAGGTGCCGGTGCGCGACGTGCATGCGACGATTTTGCACGCGATGGGCCTGGACCAGAATCGACTTACTTACCTCAGCGCGGGAAGGTATAAGAAGCTGACGGACATTGGCGGGCGGGTAATTCGGGAGATTTTGGTGTGATTGTGGAAGGGAATGAATTCGATGGGATCGGCACGATCCGCCGCTGAGCGCGATGCCAGCCACGACGGAAATCCACAGCCAGGGTGACCGCTGGTAGGGAAAGACGAAGGACGGTAAGCACCTGCCCGAGGCGGACTCCCTGAAGGCCGGGTACCGGGAATCGAATGGAAAGGTAAAAGAGAAGTAGCGCCCATCAGGTTTGGGGCGTAAACTTCTTCGCCAATTCGTAACCCATTCTCCGCAGCTCCGAATTGAGCAAGTGCAGGGGGAATGGCGGGTGACTCTTGTAATGTCGGCGGCGACCTTCACCTTGGTCCAACAACTTGTGCCCGTAAGGGGACACAGCGGATTGTTGGGTGAGCTATTACCAGAGGCCCAAGAATTTAAGTACAAAAACAACTACGACTACCACACCGATAATGTAGAAAATATTATTGCCACGCATATTCAGACTCCTTAGGTTACCTACGGATGGTAGCGTAGCCGGATAAAGATAGCAACCTGGAGTCTTGTCTCATACAAGATGAGCCTGGAGAGGGAGGTCGATTCTCATACAAGATGAGCCTGAAGGGAAAAAGGGTGTGCAAGCTGGGAATTGATCATCAGCATGCAAGGTGGCGAGAAGATGAGCCTGGAGCAGATCCGG
>JBBRBI010000046.1:0-44906 GCA_038206015.1 Bryobacterales bacterium
CTCATGGAAAAGCTCCTCAACACCGCCATGTCCGGCCAGGATCTCGACTTCATCAAAAGCCCTCCCGCAGCCCTCCCCATCATGCTCCGCGAGCTCGACCGCCTCCCCGTCAAAATGCAAAAGTGCATCAAGGCCATCCGTGACGAGCAGCTTCGTCGCGCCGAAAATACAGAACTCGAACCCAGTGACGATCTCCCCCGTCTCCCGCCCCACAGCGAAGCCATGCGCGTCAACAATGCGATACCCGCCCGCACCAAAGCCGTGGAGCGTATCCAAAGCGAAATCGTCTTCGAACGCTTCGCCAAGCACATCGTCCAAAAATTCGGCCACCCCGAGACAGCCTTCACCCCCGACCAAATCACCGAAGAAATGAGGAACGAAGCCAAGCTCGCCGTCGACCGCTTCTACCCCGTTTGATTGGGGACATCTCTTCAGAGTGTCCCCAATCAAAATAGGTTCTTATCCGTGTGAATCAGCGTGCATCTGTGGCTACTCTTCCTGAAGCAAAGTTCTCCGACAACCGAACCCCTCGATAGTTACTTACGCCTGGCGTGTCTGCATTCGCCGGGCCAGGCCCTCAGCCCGGCAATTGCGATGAGCCCATCAGCTGCTCATCAATCGCCTTAGCCGCCAGCCGACCCTCAGCAATGGCCCACACAATCAGCGACGCCCCCCGACGCGCGTCTCCCGCAGCAAACACGCCATCGAGACTCGTCTGGTAGTTCTCGTTCGTGACGATACTCCCGCGCGCATCCAATCGCGCACCGGTCTTCTCGATCAAACCCAGCCGATGCACCCCGGCAAATCCGATCGCGATCAACACAAGATCGGCGTCCAGCCTAAACTCGCTCTCCGGCACCGGCTCAAAGCGCGGCGATTGTCCCACTCGCACGCCATGCAGATGTCGCACGTTTTCGTCCTCATCGCCGCTAAACGACGTCGTCGCCACCGCAAATTCACGCTTGCCATTTTCCTCGTGCGCCGGCTCTTCGCGATACATCACCGGCCACAGCGGCCACGGCGTCGCCTCCGCCCTCTCGTCCGGCGGTCGCTGATGAATCATGAACTGATGGATCGACTTCGCCCCCTGCCGCGTCGCCGTACCCAGACAGTCTGCGCCTGTGTCGCCACCCCCGATGATAATGACGTGCTTTCCGGTGGCCATAATCTGGCCCTCAACCTTGTCCCCGGCAACCGCGCGATTGCCCTGAGGCAAATACTCCATCGCATAGTGAATGCCCTTGAGATGTCTTCCCGGCACCTTTACATCTCGATGCTGCTCGGCGCCAATCGCCAGCAGCGTCGCATCAAAGTGCGACCGCAGATCGGCAAATTCAACATCGACGCCAATGTTGACTCCGGTGCGAAACTCAATCCCCTCGGCCCGCAATTGGTCCAGCCGACGGTCAATGTGATACTTCTCCATCTTGAAATCAGGGATGCCATAGCGGAGCAACCCGCCCAGGCGATCCTCACGTTCGATCACCGTAACCAGATGCCCTGCCCGGTTCAACTGCTGCGCTGCCGCCAATCCCGCTGGCCCAGATCCAATCACCGCCACCTTCTTGCCCGTGCGCAAGGTCGGCGGCTCCGGTACGATCCAGCCCTCCTGAAACGCATGGTCAATGATCGACTTCTCCACCTGCTTGATCGAAACCGCTGTGGCATTGATGCCAAGCACGCAAGCCGATTCACACGGTGCCGGACAAAGCCTTCCCGTAAACTCCGGAAAGTTGTTGGTCGCATGCAACTGCCGGATCGCCTCTGGCCAACGATCGCGATAGACAAGGTCGTTCCAGTCAGGAATCAAGTTATGCAACGGGCAGCCTGTGTGGCAAAACGGCACGCCACAATCCATACAACGCGCACCCTGCTCCTGAACTTTGAGCTTTGGAAAAGGGTCGTACACCTCTTTCCAATCCTTCACTCGATCACTTACCGGCCGACGCGAGGCGATCTCCCGCCCAATCTCCAGAAAGCCTGTATTCTTACCCATGGATCACCTCCCGCTTCGCCGAAACAACTGGAACAACAATCGGCTTCGCCGCCAGCAACGCCTTCTTATACTCATGCGGAAACACCTTCACAAAGGCCGGCAACAGCTTGCCCAGTTGCTCCATCACAAACTTCGCCTTCGGGCTCCCGGTGTAGCCATAATGCGTTTCCAGCAGTTGCTTCAGGTTCGTAAGATCTTCCTGCGACTCCACCGGGTCCAGATCCACGCTTGCCTTGTTGCATAGGTTCGCGCGGAACTGTCCATCCTCGTCGTAAACATAGGCGATGCCTCCCGACATACCGGCACCAAAGTTACGACCAGTCGATCCCAGCACCAGCACCATGCCCTTGGTCATGTACTCGCAGCCATGGTCGCCAACGCCTTCAACTACCGCCGTCGCCCCAGAATTCCTCACACAAAACCGCTCGCCCGCCCGGCCATTGAAATAAGCCTCGCCACTCGTTGCCCCATAGAGCGCCGTGTTGCCAATGATGATGTTTTCATCCGGCAGGAAACTGCTCGTCTTCGGCGGATATACGATGATCCGCCCACCAGAAAGCCCCTTGCCAATGTAGTCGTTTGAATCGCCTTCCAGCCGCATCGTCACACCACGCGAAAGGAATGCGCCAAAGCTCTGGCCAGCGCTGCCAATGAACTCAAAGTTGATCGTGTCCGGCGGCAACCCCGCCAAGCCATAGCGCTTCGCAATCTGTCCCGATAGCATCGCGCCCACGGTCCTGTGAACGTTGCGAATCGGCAGCTTGAATTCAACCCGCGTGCCATGCTCAATCGCTTCCTTTGCATGGCTGATCAGCTTGTAGTCCAGCGCCTCATCCAGGCCATGGTCCTGCGAAGTGGTGCAATAGCGCGATACCCGTTGCGGCACAGCAGGATTGTAGAACAGGTTCGCAAAATTCAGGCTCTTCGCCTTCCAGTGCGTCACATCCTTTCGCATCCCGAGCTTATCCACCCGGCCAATCATCTCCTGAACCGTTCGGAACCCAAGCTTCGCCATGATCTGCCGCAGCTGCTCTGCGATAAAGAAAAAGAAGTTGATCACGTTCTCAGGCGTGCCTTCAAACTTCTTGCGCAACTCCGGATTCTGCGTCGCGATGCCAACCGGACAGGTGTTCAGATGGCACTTGCGCATCATGATGCAACCCATCGCAATCAGCGGTGCCGTCGAGAAACCAAACTCCTCAGCACCCAGCAATGCGCCAATCGCGACGTCGCGGCCTGTCTGCATCTTCCCGTCTACCTGTATACGGACGCGGCTGCGAAGATCATTCATCACCAACGTCTGCTGCGTCTCGGCCAGACCCAATTCCCAAGGCGAACCGGCATGCTTCAAGCTTGTCAGCGGGCTCGCGCCCGTGCCGCCTGTATCGCCGGAAATCAGGATGACATCGGCATGAGCCTTTGCAACGCCTGCCGCCACCGTACCCACGCCAACCTCGCTCACCAGCTTCACAGAAATCCGCGCCGTCGGATTCACGTTCTTCAAGTCATAAATCAGCTGCGCCAGATCTTCGATCGAATAGATGTCATGATGCGGCGGCGGCGAAATCAAGCTCACTCCCGGCATCGCAAACCGCACCCGAGCAATGTCCGCGTCAATCTTGTAGCCAGGAAGCTGCCCACCCTCACCAGGCTTGGCTCCCTGAGCCACTTTGATCTGCAACTCATCGGCATTCACCAGATACTCGGTCGTAACGCCAAAACGCCCGCTGGCCACTTGCTTGATCGAACTGCGTCGCGAGTCGCCATTGGCGTCCCGCTTGTACCGCAATGCGTCCTCGCCACCTTCGCCCGTGTTCGAGCGCCCGCCAATGCGATTCATCGCAATCGCCAACGTCTCGTGCGCTTCCTTGGAGATGCTGCCAAAACTCATCGCCCCGGTCGCAAAGCGTTTCACGATCTCCGTTGCCGGCTCCACCTCGTCAATCGGCAGGGCCTCCGGCAAATACTTCAGCTCCATCAATCCGCGCAAAGTGCAAAGGTGCTTGTTCTGCTGGTCGATCGTCTTGGAATACTCCTCAAATGTCGCGAAGTTGTTCTGCCGCACCGCGTGCTGCAGCTTCGTCACAGAATCCGGATTGATCGAGTGAAATTCCCCACTCGTGCGGAAGTGATAGTTGCCACCCAGATCAAGATCGGTGGAGAAGTTACTCATCGGACGATAGGCAAAGTCATGCTTCATCTTCGCCTCACGCGCCAACACGTCCAGGCCAACACCTTCGATCCGCGTCGCTGTTCCGGTGAAGTACTTCTTCACAAAACTGCTGCTCAAGCCAATCGCCTCAAAGATCTGCGCACCGCGATACGACTGCAACGTAGAAATTCCCATCTTTGAGAAAACCTTCAACAGCCCTTTGCCAATTGCCTTCTTGTAATTCTTCAGCGCCTTCTCAAACGGGACACCCTGCGGCAGAAGATTCTTCTGCGCCATATCTTCCAGCGTCTCAATCGCCAGATACGGGTTGATGGCACTGGCCCCGTAGCCCACCAACAGGCAGAAGTGCATGATCTCGCGCGGCTCGCCAGATTCGACAATCAAGGCCACTTGCGACCTCGTGCCTTCGCGCACCAAATGGTTATGTACCGCCGTCAGCGCCAGCAGCGACGGGATCGGCGCAGAATTGTGATCCACTCCCCGGTCCGACAAAATCAACAACCGGTAGCCCTTTTCAATCGCCTGCGAAGCACGCCGACAAAGCTTGTCTAATGCATCTTCCAGATCCTTCTCGGTTCCAGTGGAATCGAACAGTGTCGGAATCGTCGTCGCCAGAAACTCACCCCAACGCACGTTGCGAAGTTGTTCCAGATCGTGATTCGTCAGAATCGGGTGATTCAATTTAAGCGTGTGGCAGTGCTCCGGCGTCTCTTCCAGAATGTTGCGCTCGGTGCCGATATAACTCGTCAGCGACATCACCAGTTCTTCGCGGATCGGATCGATCGGCGGATTCGTAACTTGCGCAAAAAGTTGCTTGAAGTAGTGGAACAGCGGCTGCGGCTTATCGCTCAGGCACGCAAGCGGCGTGTCCGTACCCATACTTCCGATGGGCTCTTCGCCCGCACCGGCCATCGGCAACATGATCATTCGCAGATCTTCTTCGGTATATCCAAACGCCCTCTGCCGTTGCAGGATCGTGTGGAATTCCGTGTCGTGCCAGCGCGGCGGTGCGGGCAACTGCCCCAGATTGATCTGCTGCTTGTCCAGCCACTCGCGATAGGGCTTGCGCGAGGACAGCATCTGCTTCACTTCTTCGTCCGGCACAATGCGGCCCAACTCCAGGTCGGCAAGCAGCATCTTGCCAGGCTGCAAACGGCCCTTGTATTTGATCTCTTCCGGCTTTACCGGTAACACACCGGTTTCCGACGACATGATCAGCAGGCCGTTGTGCGTCACCATGTAACGTGCCGGCCGCAGTCCATTGCGATCCAGCGTCGCACCAATCAGGCGACCGTCCGTAAACGCCACTGCCGCCGGGCCATCCCATGGCTCCATGAGCGACGCGTGGTATTCGTAAAACGCCTTCTTGCTAGGCTCCATCGCCTCATCCTGATCCCAGGCCTCAGGCATCAGCATCGCCATGACGTGCGGCAACTGACGACCACCCAGCGTCAGAAACTCAATGACATTGTCCAGCGACGAGGAGTCGCTCCCCGCTGGCGTCACGATCGGAAACAGGCGACGGATATCGCCAAAATGATCACTCGCCAAAACCGACTGACGCGCATGCATCCAGTTCACATTGCCGCGGACCGTGTTGATCTCCCCGTTGTGACACATATAGCGAAACGGGTGCGCCAGCTGCCATGTCGGAAACGTATTCGTCGAAAACCGCTGATGCACCAGGCACAGGGCGCTGGCGACATCCGGGTCCTTCAACTCTTTGTAGAAATTTGCGATCTGCGGAGCCAGCAGCAGCCCCTTGTAAATGATCGTCCGGCAGGAAAGCGATGGAAAATAGAAAAAGTCGCGATCACGAATCCCCGAGTTTGCAATTTCATTCTCAGCGCGCTTGCGGATTCCATAAAGCCGCCGCTCAAGTTCGTCCTGCGTGTTTGGAGTGGGCGAACCAATAAAAATCTGCTGAATGTACGGCTGCGAATCACGCGCCAACCGCCCAATCGCGTTCGAGTCAATGGGCGTATCGCGCCAACCGAGGACTACCAACCCCTCTTCCCGCACAATTCGCTCGATGATCCCTTCGCACTGCAAACGCTGCGTGCGCTGCACCGGAAGAAAAACCATCCCGACGCCATACTCGCCTTCCTTCGGCAACGAAAAACCAGATGCAGGACATTCGCGCGCAAAAAATTTATGCGGAATCTGAATCAGAATGCCAGCACCGTCCCCCGTATCCGGATCGCAGCCACAGGATCCGCGATGCGTCAGATTGATCAGAATCTGAATGCCCTTCTCAATGATTTCGTGCGATTTCTCGCCCTTGATATTGGCAACAAAGCCAAGCCCGCACGCATCGCGCTCGCGGCTTGGATCGTAGAGGCCCTGGGCTTCAGGAAGCCCACGCCGCATTGCAGATTGAGACACTTCGTTCATAAGGAAAACTCCGGGTATTCCTGAAGTATAGCGGCATCGCCTTTCATTAGGCAATATGAACTACGAGTCTTGTAGTATTAGCCAGGGTTATGCTACGATTCAGCAGTGCAGTTGGAACACATGCGACTCTTCCGGGACATCGCGCAGAATCGCAGCGTGAGTCGCGGAGCCGTCTTGAACAAGGTCAGCCAAAGCGCGGCAAGCCAACATTTGCAGGAACTGGAGAGAATCTTCGGGATCATCCTTCTCGACCGCAGCACCCGCCCCATCCGTGTCACAGAGGCGGGCCAGGCCTACCTCGAATTCTGTCGGGAAGTGCTCCGCAAGAAAAATGAGTTTGAGGCAGAGCTCGATGAGCTGAAGCGTTCCACTAGCGGTGAAGTTCGAGTAGCCTCAATCTACTCAGTTGGCCTGTCAAAGATGAACAATCTTGAGAGTGAGTTCCGCCGCCGCTTTACCGATTCCCATCTGCGCATCGAGTATCTGCGGCCCGAAAAGGTTTACGACGCGATTCGCGAAGAGCGCGCCGACATCGGCTTGGTCAGCTATCCAGTCTCCAACCGCGAGATCACTGCCCTGCCCTGGCGAAGTGAAAAGATGGTGCTAGCAATGCCGGTGGGCCATGCGCTCTGCAACATGAAGCGCGTCACGCCGGCGCGCCTCGACGGTATGCCCTTTATCGCCTTTGACGAAGACTTGCCCATCCGCAAGGACATCGACACCTACCTCAAGGACAATGGGGCCGAAGTGGACGTAGTCATGCACTTCGATAATCTACAGATGATCAAAGAGGCTGTTGAACTGGGCCGAGGAGTCAGCATCGTCCCCCATCCAATCATCGAAAAGGAACTGGACGAAGGCCGCGTCAAGGCGGCTGAACTCAGCCCCAGCCTCATCCGCCCGCTCGGCATCATCCATCGCCGCAACGCAAAGATGAGCCGCGCCGTAAAGGCCTTTCTCGAATTGCTGCAGGAGCGAGTCGAGCCGAGTTAGTATTGTGGGCGGGATGAGGTCAAGGATGAAGAAGATGATTCTCTATGCGATTGGCGCAGTGGTTCTTCTGGCGCTGGCTCTCTATGGCTGGGGCCTTTCGCTGGCGACCGACCATGAGGTCCGCGTCTCACGAAACCTGACCGCGCCTCCCGGCCAAGTTTTCGCCACGATCACCAATTTCGCTGACCACCCCAAATGGCGCAGCGGCGTCAGAAGCGTTGACTATGACGTGACCGCCCGCCGAGTCGTGGAAAAGAATTCGATGGGAGAGCTTCCCTACAGAATTCTGAAGCTGGATGCGCCGCGACTGCTAGTCACCGAAATAGATGGCGGCAAGGATCTTGGTTTCGGTGGCACCTGGGTCCTAACAGTTGCGCCTGCCAATGGAGGTTCACTCGTGACGATCGTAGAGCAAGGTAGGGTCTACAGCCCATTTTTCCGGGTGATGTCCAAGCTCTTCTTCCCAATCGACAAGACCGCCAAAACCTATCTGGAAGACCTCGCCAGAACGCTCAACTAATCCGCACCGTAGTTAATTTCCAGCTTGCGCACATAGATCGACGCAAAGGCTATGACTGCTGCGGAAACAGCAAACAAACCTAAGATGGCCATGGGCGCAGGGATCGGCGCAGCGGTGGTCACCAACAACTTTAATGCCTCGGGGATATCGCTATTCAACGGAGCCACAACCGGACACAGCGATTGCAGATAGAAGATGACGCTGAACTTCTTCAGCATCGAAGGCAGAAACCAGTTGATGCCTTCCCAGAACAGAATCGACGCAGCGGCCACCATCGGGTTCTTCATGATGATCCCCGCTGCCAGAAAGATGCTTCCGTAGCCAACACATGCAAGCGCCGTAACGCCCAGGTAGGATGCGATGTGGCCCCAGCCTTCGCCCGCAAGATAGTCGGAGACTTCCTTGGCAGGATGCGCGCTCAACATTAAGTACAGCTGCAAAGCAACACTCGTGCAAAAGATCAGGATCGTTGCCACCAGGCCAGCAAAATATTTGCCCACCATCAGTACTTCCCTGCGAACAGGGGCAAGCAGATAGTAATGAAGGCTCTGGTCTAACATCTCGCCGCGGAACAGATTCATGAAGATCCCGACGCACCCGAAGAAGATCGCCAAGCGGAGATAGAAGTACTGAAATACACCGGCATAGGCCCGAATATCATCACTCAATAATGCCTCGTTGCGCTTTCGCTTATCGGCTAAGACGCCCTCCCGAAACATCAGGTCAAAAGAATTCGCTCCGTCACTGTAGCGAATAATTTCCAACTTGCGCCCGCGTCTAAATCGCTGGAAAGGAACTTTAGCATCCTGCAGAATCGAATTCGCGTCGTCCGCCGTCATCCCGCTAATAATCCGGTTGCTTGCCGCCACAGCATTGGGGGATCTCTCAATGATCTGCTGCTGTTCGGCATGCACTCCCTTTACGCGATAGGCGTTGATCCCAAATAACAGGGCAGGCAGAAAGGCCAGCGCGTAAACCCAGATGCCACGCTTGGAAAATAGCGTCTTCTTCCATTCCAATTGCACGATCGCAAGAAGTTGGCGTCGCCAAAGAATCAAGTCCATCTCAGTTGCCTCCTTCTTCCCCAATCAAGTATTCATACAGCGAATTCACATCGTCATCTGCCGGCGCAATGGTCTCGATATTGATTCCCTCAAGCGCAAGCTTGTTGAGCAACTTATGGAAGTGACTCGCATCCGTAGTCTTCACAAGCAAGCCTAGACGGTCCTGATGGATCCGAACCTCCACGATGTGGTCATGCTCAAATAGCCGAGAGGCCATCCTCGACGGCTGGTCGCACCGGATTACGATCTGATGCGGACGATCACTGATTTCAGCGCGCACGCCACGGATCTCACCTTCGGCAACTACATAGCCGTTGGCGAGCAAGATTACCTGATCCGAGATCATATCCACTTCGTGCAATACATGGCTCGATACGATCACATGCGCGCCGCGGTCGGCCTGTTCCCGAAACAATGCAATCGTCTCGCTGCGCACCAATGGGTCGAGGCCATTCAGTGGTTCATCGAGAACCAGCACCTGCGGCTCATGCGCAATAGACTGCGCCAGGCGAATGCGTTGGCGCATGCCTTTGGAATAGGCGGCCACTTTCCGTTTGGCCGCATCGACGAGATTCACTCGCTCAATCGCCTTCCAAGCTCGGGCTTCCGCCTCGGCCACCGGCATCCCTTGCAACAACAGCGAAGCGTTCACAAACTGAAAGCCCGTATAACCCCGCGGGAAAGAGTCGAATTGGGTGCAGTAACCCATGATCCGAAACAGCGCCGACGGGTCATCTGGCGCGATGCCGCGCACCGAAATACGACCGCGTGACGGGCGCACCAGGCCTGTCATCAGATTCATCAACGTCGTCTTGCCGCTTCCATTCGGGCCCACCAGGCTGGTGATTCCTGGCGGTATCGTCAAGTTCACTCGGTTGACACCGAGGACCTCGCCGTAGAATCGCGAAACGTTTTCAAACAGGATCGTCGGAGTGTCGCTCATTAACGTACGATCTCCTTCGGGCGGATCTTTCGCTCTACCATCAGGAGGCAAACGATGCATACGGCGACGAAGCCAAGCCAGGCCTCAAACGATTCCAGCCCCGTATTCGCTTCAAGCCCCAACTGGTCAGACCAAATCGTGTACATGATGCGGGAGATGTCGATGATGGACCCATAGTCAGTGCGCAGAATCGAGTTGATGATCTGCGCCAATCCCGCACCAATGCCGAAGATACCCAGGATTAAGGCCCCCGCGACCACCTTCCACTTTACCCAAGCCGACATCGCCACCGAGATGAGCGACAGCAACAAGATCCAGGTGATATGGCCAAGCAAGATTGCCCGCAGGATGAACAAATTTGCCGTGCCCCAGCCCCAACCCGCCTGAGAGACTTGAACGGCAAACAGCAGCGCGCCAGGCACCCAGGTGATGATCGACAGCAGGATAAACAGCACCGAAATCTTGCCGATCACATACTCGGTACGAGAGAATGGTCGCGAAAAGTATGTAGGCAGCGCATTGTTAGCCAAATCAGGCGCAATCAGATTCGGCCCGATCAGTGCAGTCAGGATGTAGGCTAGCGCCCCCTGGAAGTTCATGAATACAAGGAAGAATTTGTTGTCGATCTTCAAGAAACTTGGTGTCGGCAAGCCCATGCCCTGAAAGACACTGAGGTTATTGACGAGGTAGACGTAAGCGATGCACAAGAGCGGAAAGAAGAAGCATGCGACTAAGAACGCAGTCAAAAAGCGGCTCTTGAATAAGCGCTCATAGGAGTAACGGGGCAGTACCAGAAACCGGGTCGCTGGCGGTGTCAACGCACCGGTGTAACCTGTGTAAGTTCGTTTATAGACGGCCATTATTGCGCCATTGCCTTCAGGAAGATATCTTCCAATGTGTCCTTCCGGTAATTAAGCCGACGAAGTTCAAGGTCTCTGTCTGAGGCAAGCTGATATAAATCCCGGAAGTTGAATTCTGCAGGTACGACCATCTTCCATCGGCCTTTACCGGCCATCGCGCAAGTGGCGCCCAAACTCTCCATGGCGCTTGCGAAACCCTCATCATCGCCAACGGTCTCAAGCTCGACAAAGCGCTTGTTCGCACTTCGCTCGGCCTCAAGATCCGCGTAGTGAACGATCTTGCCAGCCTTGAGAATCACCACTTCTTCGCAGGTGTCCTCGACGTCGCGCAATAGATGCGAACACAACACGATTCTCATGCCGGCGTTGTCACGCATCTCACGAATCATCTTGAGCATCCGGCGTCTCGCTGGCGGATCCAGCCCATTGGTCGGCTCATCCAGAATGACCAACTTCGGGCCATGGACAATCGCTTGGGCAAGCTTGGCCAGTTGCTTCATTCCAAGTGAGTAACTCCCCAACTTGCGGTAGCGCGCCTCGCCCAGGCCCACATAGAACAGGCACTCATGGGCGCGCTCCAGCGCGGTTTCGGGAGGCAGCCCCGAGAGCTCGCCCATCATCCGGATAAACGTAACTGCGTTCATGTCGGCGATGAATGAATCGTTCTCAGGCATGTATCCGATGAGTGAACGCACGATCCGCGTCTCGGCGCGAACTTCATGACCGAAAACACGCGCCGTCCCCGTGGACGGCGCGTAAAATCCGAGCAGCGTATTGATCAAGGTCGACTTGCCGGCACCATTCGGCCCCAACAGTCCAATCGTTCTGCCTTTGAGCTGCACGCTCAGGCTATCCAGGATCAGCCGTCCACCGAGAGTGACCGAAAGGTTCTCCAACTGGATGACTGTTGAGTTACCAATGCTCATTGCTTCGTTATCTTCTCCTGTACTCGCTTACCCTGCGCTGCCGGGCCTCCCATTGCACTCGATAGGATTTGGGGCAGGATCGGAGCTCCGTGGCCTGCGGTCATTAGCGTATCGAGACCGAAACCGAAGAAGCCACTGGTTGAAGCAACCGTAATGGTATCAGCCCCTGCGTAAATACAAATCAACACTGGCGTTGCGTTCGCAGAAAATTGTGTCAGCGCTTTCTGCTGGGCCTCCGGCAGGCTGCCCTTCACGGTATCGGATAAGCCCTTGAGGTTGGCTCCAAGGTTGAAGTAGAACAATGCGGAGGAGTTCACTTGTCCATCCAGCGGAAGGAGTTCCCTGAAAACTTGGCTCCTCGGCAGGCTGAGCAGGTTCTGGCGAGTCTGCAATGCCTTCTTGATGGCATCACGATCCGGCGCTCCCACAAGGTAGCCGTTGGAGTAAAGGAAGTTTAGCTCCACCGGCATATTGGAAGCCTTCAATCGATACCAGACCTGCCCTTTGATGCTCTCTTCCGTGAAGTCCACTTTGATGGCCCCCTTAGCTCCCAGATTCACCGCCTGTGCGATCTTCCGCATTTTTGCGGTCAACCGGGTTGCATCATAGACTTCCACCGCGAAAATATAGGTGGGTGTGGGGAAGACGGGACCATCGAGGGCCATTGTAATCTCGCCACCGAGCGGGCCGGCGAGGTCGTTGATGACACTGATTCCGAGTTTTTGCTCAACTTCGCTGATGTTCCCGCCGATATTGCCCATGCCACCAAAAAACTCCTCCGCCATTTGCCGGGCGTTCCTGGTTACTGCGCTCATCGCAAAGCCTGCTTCAGGCGAGACGTAGTCGAGCGACGGCATTGGTGCTGGAGCGGCCAACCAGCCGACGATGCCAGTACGAGGGGAGGAGAAATTCAATGAGGCCCTCATATCGCTTTGGCCGGAGCGGCCCGCGCCATCGCGACGCTCCACCATCAAATGGCGCATTTTGTTGATTCCAGTGAGACTCATTGCGATATTGTCGTTGCTCTTCTTGCTAACGGATTGCGCAAAGATTTGTTCCAAATCAACCGCAAGAATCCAACCCGCACCCTTTGCGTAGGACTTCTGCACGGTTGTCGCCAGCGGCGTATTGGCAAACCCGCCCTCGGCAGGCGTTTCATTGCGTAGGCCAGCCAGTGCACCTTTATCACCGGCAACCAGGAAGCGATCCGTGATGAAGAAGTTGTCAGCGGCGGCTTCCTTCATCCCTGTCATTCCGCGAAGTTGCTGCTGAAGAGCATCTCTCGCGCCAGCGTTCTTCACCTCAGCGATCAGGTAAGGATGACCGGGTCCGCCCGTGCCACTCAAAGAAGCGGCCAGGACGATTTCGTCGCCAATTTGTGAACCTGCACTTCGCAATTTCTCCGCCAGATTGCGCATTTCTTCAACCTGCGGAGTCTTCCACCATTGCTGTAGAACCGCGCTCTCCCGCAACTTGGCTTCAAAGATCTTTGTCGCGTCGGCAACAGTTCCACTGATGTTCGGGATCGCGACATAGACAACCGTGTCTGCCGGAAGGAGAGCCAGAAGCTTCGAAGTGCTGCGCAGCGAAGGCATCGGCAGCGCAGAAATCTGCTTGGAGATCTGCGAGATCTCACCCAGCATTGCCATGTAGCGAACTGAATCCTTAGACCAGGCAATTTGATCGGGCACAGTGGTACGCTTCAGGTCTGTCTGGGATCCAGTAGCCTGCCCGGGCAGCAGATCTTCAGTCTTGCCACCCTGTTCAACCACAACATGACCCTCAACTACAGCGACCTGCGTTCCACGCATGCCGGCTGTGACTGCAAAGATCGTACCCTTCACCGACACGGTGCTCTCACGGGTGGCGACGCGCAGCGCCCCGCGCTTCTGCTTGGCCGCCTGCACTACGATGTTGCCCCGATCCAGTCGCACTGTCGAACCGCTGTAGGCTGCTGAAATGCTCAGCTCGGCCCGCTCGTTCATTTCGATCAATGAGCCGTCCGGCAGACGAACCACTGCCACCGACCCCTTCGCCGTGCGAACCGCTTCATTCTCGCCAATCGCGTCTCCTGCCTTTGCCGGAACCAATCCAGCGGCAGACACTTTGAAGATCTGGCCAGAAACGCTGGCAACCTCAGCCCGTTGCCCACCCGGTGCCATCATGCGATCCATCGAATCGAGCGCGAAGTAACCGACAGAAAACAGCACTCCCGCCGCTACAGCCCAAGGCACAAAAGAGGCAGCAACCGAGGGGCGACGGCGCGCGGGTGCAATCTCGCGCACCTTCCCCTGCAATTGATCCAACTCGCGCCGGTAGCCGACATTCGATTGAAGCCGGTCGTCGACTAGCATCCGCTGGGCCTCACTGAGTTCACTGCGGAGGTACGGAGCTAACAGAGCGCTGTAGTCTTCGCTCGTGCGCAGCCGGCCTGGCATTACGATCGGGGCCTCAGTCCGCAACGAGGAGAGCACTCGGGCTTGCGCCGCCTGAGCCTGCTGAGCACTCGGCGTTGATTCCTTCATCGCGCGGATCGCGTCATCGAGATTGATCGGGGTGTTGTTGGGTTCCATTGCGATTTCCTTTTTTAATTTGACCGACTAGAGCGCGAGAGAGCCGTTTTCGAGTCTGATTTCGTTTTGTAATTTTTGCCGTGCGCGAAACAGGGTTACCGCTACCAGCGTTTGCGACATCTCGAGGAGTAATGCGATCTCCTTGTTGCCGTAGCCTTCCACGTAGCGCAACACGAATATCTCTGCCCATTTCGGATCGATTCGTGAGAGCGCCTCGCGTAGGCGGCTAGTCAATTCCTGCTGAGCGCCGGTCGATGGATCGTGAGTTAGATCTTCGAGCGAAGTCATCTTTGTGCGGCGGGTCCGGACGATGTCCAAGGCAGCATTCACAGCTGCGCGCCTCAAGTAGGCCTCCACCTTGTCCACCGATCCCAGGGAGATGTCCCGCCGAAGAAAGCGCAAAAATACGGTTTGCAGGACGTCTTCGGCGTCCGCTGCATTGGATAAAACGCGAAATGCCGACCGATAAACCACTTCGCTACAATCGCGATAGATGCGTTCGAAATCGGCGTTGATCATAGGTGTATGATCCAACTGATTTTCAGCAAGCGCTAGGCCAATCATTGTCTAATCTTTGTTCCTTCGTATTTGTTGACGCTCCAATCGAGGATTTCTTACACGGCCGGAACTGGATAGTACGAAAGTTGGAGGAAAAACTATCCCGGTAGCAAGGTATGATGATAAGGAATCTCCATAGGTCCAGACCGTGATAAATACATCTAAACTTGCCGCGATCCTATTGATCGCACTAGCTTTCGTCGGTTGCGACAACGACCCCAAAGTCGCCCGCCAGAAATATCTCGAAACCGGTAACCGTTATTTCAAAAACGGCAAATATAGGGAAGCAGTAATTTTTTATCGACGCTCCCTGCAAAAGGACGGTCGATTCGCGGAAGCGTATTATGCGCTGGGTAATGCCGAGCTTAAGTCTGGCAAGCCGATGGAGGCATTGCGCGCCTTCCAGCGTTGCGTCGAACTGGACAAGAATAATACCGATGCCGCCTCTAAACTGGCCGAAATCTATCTTGCGGCCTATGCCCGTAGCGAGACTAAACCAAAGAACGTACTGAAGGAAATCGAAGAAATTTCCAAGCGCCTCCTCGACAAGGACCCCAAGAGCTACGATGGCTTGCGTTTGCAGGGCTTTCTCCGATTGGCCAACAATGACCTAAAGGGCGCGATTGAGAGCATGCAGGCCGCTGAGAAAATCAAGCCCTATCAGAAAGAGCTTTCCACTGTACTCTTTCAGATCTTGCTTCAGGACAATCGGGAAGCTGAGGCCTTGACCTACATCAACGCAGCCATCGCAGCCGACAAAGAGAACTCCGCAAACTACGACGTGTTGTATGCCGAATATGCCAAGAAAGAGATGATCCCTCAGGCCGAGGATGTACTCAAGCGAAAGATTGCAGCCTTCCCGAAACAGAAGATTCTTCCGATTCAGCTTGCGGCGCACTACTTTGCTGCCAAGCAGTTCGACAAGATGCAAGCTGCGCTGGATCAACTGATCCAGACCGGTAAGACGGACAAAACGCTTGAACAGCCTCGGATGCTGGTTGGAGATTTTTACTTCAAGATCCGTGATTTCGAACATGCATTGCAGCAATTCGAAGAGGGTGCCAAAGAGGTTCCCGCGAAAAAGCATGAGTACCAACTACGCACCGTTGAGACGTATGTGTTCATGAACAAGAAGACGGACGCCGTCCGCCTCGTTGAGCAAATCCTCAAGGAAGACCCTAAGAACAATGACGCCACTGCTGTGCGCGCCAGTCTCCTGCTTCAGAGCGGCACCAAGGATCAAGTAGACACTGCAGTGGCGGACCTCCAGTCGGCAGTTTCTCGCACGCCCCAGAATCACGTGATGCGCCTGAACCTCGCCAAAGCCTTCCTGGCTCGCGGAGACTCTGACCAGGCCCGTGTGCAGCTTATGGAGTCGCTCAAGCTGCGCCCTGACTTCCAGATCGCCAAGATTGCACTCTCCCAGATTTACTTGCAGAAACAGGAATTCGGCAAGGCCCTTGAATTTGCAAACCAGGTGCTGGCTTATGATCCGAACGAAGTCCGCGGGCGATTGCTCCGCGCCACTGCACTCTATGGCAGCAAAGATCTTAGCGGGGCGCGCAAAGACCTGGACGTAATTCTGGAGCGCTTCCCGAATCTCAACGATGCGCTCTATATGAAGGCTCGCATCCAGCTCGATCTCAGCGAGAAAGACGCGGCCCAGGCCACCTTTGAAAAGATGATGAAGGTGAACCCCAGCGACCCGCGCGGCATGCTGGGTACCGTCGAAAGCTATCTGCAGCAAGGCAAGGGCGACCTGGCAGTTAAAGCAATCGAAGCAGAGCTGGCCAAGGCCCCTGAGCGCAATGACATTCGCAATGCTCTGGCAAACACAGCAGTTCGCGTTGGCAACTACGAACGGGCCCTGCCGGAGTTCCTCAAGCTGCTGGCAGCAACGCCGAAGGATGCTTCGGTTGTACTACGTTTGGCAGAAGTCTATAAGCGAATGGGCGACGACACCAATGCGATTAAGTACTTCAAACAGGCGGGTACACTTCTGCCAAACGATCCAATTGCTCCGCTTCAGTTGGCCATGATTTATGATCGCCAAGGCAAAGTAAACGAGTCCAAACCTTTGTATGAACAGATTGTCAAGGCAGACCCAGGCAATGTTCTTGCGTTGAACAACCTCGCTATGATCCTTGCCGAACAGGGCACGGAGCTAGATATGGCGCTCACGTACGCCGAGCGTGCCAAGCAGAAACTGCCATCCAACATAGACGTTGCAGACACCCTCGGGCTGATCTATATCAAAAAGAATTTGTCTGACCAGGCGATCGGCGTATTTAACGACATCGTCAAGAAAGACCCGAACCGTTCGATCTTCCATTACCATTTGGCCATGGCTTACTACCAGAAGGGTGATAAGCCGAACGCCAAGAAGTCGGCTCAGAACGCACTGACGAAAACTCCGCCAAAGCCGGAAGAGCAAAAGATCCGCGAACTCCTCGCCAAGTGCGGGTAGCCCCAGGCGCAGATTTCAGCAGATTCCAATAGAGCACTTCGGCAATGTACAGGCTTGCTTCACTCGTTGCAATTCAGGCCCTTGCCCAAAATGTAACGGGCCCGTCTCAGCTACTGGGCGGCTCAACATACTCGATTAGCGTCAGCGGTCAGCCCACTGTTGAAGCCAGCGTTCGACTGAGCTGCGGGGCACAGTCCTTTCAAAAGACGCTTCACCCCGGCGATGCCGATTGGACTTTTGCGTTCCGACCAAACTCAAGCTGCCTGCTTCGGCTCGACGCTGCCGGCAAGTATTCCTTATCGGTCCACAACTTTGGCCAGACCCGGCACCTGGAGACAGAACCCAATAACGATTGGAGCGTGGCAACCCCGATTGAACTGGGCCAAGTCATGTTCGCGACGGGCGACGACAGCGCCTATCTACCTGCGCCGAGCTTGAAGCGCGGCAAGCCTACCGAAGAGTTTTCTAAAATCGATGAAGATTGGTACCGCTTCCATTTCGATGGCCTGAAGCCGAAACTGGTCGGTTTCCAAATCGAAGTTGTCGAGCGCGACAATCTGCCTGTGGATGTATCCATCTTCCGCGTTGTGAACGGTAAGGCTATTCTCTTTACGGACGGCGAGGACCCCGTCTCGGTACCCCACGAAGTCCAGGCATTGCCCGGGAACAAATACACAACCCGGCTCTTGAAAGAAGCGGGCCATTACTACATTCGGGTAGTTGCCAGCCACCCTGAGTACCGCCTGCGCACTCGCCTTTACGACGCCCCGCCGTATGCCGACCCCAAACTCGCCGTCCGGGCAGGTATCGACTATCTCATGGGTGCAGGGGACTCCTGGCATGCCAACACGCCCCGACGCGGCGGCGTATTCGACCGGGTCGCCAACGTTCATCAGGAAACGTCTTTATGTGTCGCCTGCCATGTAACTCACTTCACCCAACGTGGCCAGCTATATGCCGCGCGCCAGGGCTACGGGGTCGAGCTTCGATCCTCGCTTCAGTTCTTGAGCGAGCGCTTCTACAATAATCCCCGTCCGCTCTATGGATTTGAAGAACAGGGCGCTGTCTGGGCACGAGTAATTTCGGCCCCTGCAAACGTGTTGGGTCGGATGTCACACTTGATGAGCGTTTTTGAACAGCAAATCAGTGGCAGTTCGCGACCGGGATTCCACAGCGGCATTGAGAAGTATCTGGAACTTTACTACGAGGGGCGAAGCGTCCTGCCGCCGGATGAGACCAATGGAAATCAACCGCTGGTCAGCAATTATGAGGTTGCCTGGTATGCGTGGGAAGTGACAAAGAACCCGGCGATCGCGGCCTTGCTGGAACAGGACGATCATAAGAATCTGGTCGATCTTTGCTATCAGACACTCGCCCTGGCGGCAGTGGATCGTGATCGCCATTCAGCAAAGATCGCCAGAAACGCGGCACGCATTCTTTCCTTGCAGCGACCGAGCGGCCAGTGGTCGATGAAGTTTGATCCAAAGGAAAAGGATGTCGAATTCCAGACGGGCCATGCACTTTGGGCGCTGGCAGCGGCAGGTGTTCCGAAGGAGGATCCGCGCATTGCAAAGGGTCTCGGTATTTTGCTGGCCAGGCAACAGGATTTTGGTGGATGGCTGGACCCACTGCAAAGTTTTGAGAATTTCCGCACACCATTTCGCGAGACCCAAATGGCCGTGCTTGCCCTGAGCGCCTACTATCCTCAGGGGCCCGCGACAACAGGCTGGGGCTCTACAGCGTCCTCTATTCCTGACGATGGCGAGCAGGTGCTTCTGGCGCTGGATAAAATTTGGGACCGGCCCACTGAGGCTGTGCTTCAGACCGTTCGCGCGCGAGCCAAGTCGGGCGACGTGTTCGTGCGGCAGGCTGCCATCGAGGCACTGGGGCGATTAGCACTTGCCGCAGACTTGCCCATTCTCAGTGTCGCTTTGGGCGATTCCAGCAAGCTGGTGCAGCGGACTGCGGCGTGGGCAATGCGCCAGGTATTGAGCCGCAGGCAGCAAGGGAACGACGTCCTGTTGCGTGCGCTCGACAGCAAAGACGTCCGAGTGCAGTGGGGCGCGACACGAGTTTTTGCAACACATTTTCGTGAACTGGCGAACGACCCCCGCCTGGCTGACGCGCTTATCCAAAGTACCGCGTCTCCCAGTCTCGCTGTGCGCGTACAGGCATGGAAGGGGCTCTGGCAGTTCTGGTTCTGGTCTCCCAGCGACGTCGTGAAAGGCAAGATTGAAGATGCGTTTCTAGCGGGCCTCACGGTTCCCCAACACGATTGGGTGGAGCGCAATTTGCATGAGGGACTATACAATCTCGGCGACGAAAACATTCGCTACCTCTATAACAATTGGGTACCCGCAATCGCCCGCGAAGAAGACCACGACCGCGTGGTGCGCGGTCGCTTGAAGCACGAGGCGAGGCTGGCGGAGAAATACTCAAAATTCCTGGACACGGCAAGCGATGCAAATCGCAAGCGTTTCCTGGCTGCGATCACTGAATTCCATTTGCGCCGCGCCGACACCTATGATCTGAAGGCCGACCCGCATAGTGCGGCTCCAGCGACCTATAACCGGATTGGCAATGACATCGAGCAGACCGTATTCTTTGGTGAGGCCAACTCCCGCTTCGCGCGCGCCCTTGCTCCGTTGATCGAATCAAAGGACGCAGAACTACGCCGCCTGGCGATGAAGGCCGCGCTAATCACCCGGGATGCAAAGTTCGGCATTGTGACCAAGATCAGCGGTGCGCCTGGACCGGAACGCGATGTCCTCGTCACTGCCGCTCGCAAGGACCCAAGTGACGAGACCAACCTTGAAGTCCTCAAAGCCTTCAATGCAGCCCCCCGGCCGAAGATGAGTCCGCAGAATGCGGCAGCAAGAATACGTACGACGGATCGGCCAGACGAGAGCTACTTCCGCGGCTACGTCCAGCCCATTCTCGAGAAGCGTGGCAAAGATGGCTACGCCTGCGTGCAATGTCACGCAAGCCACGCGATTTTCGACGGTAGCTGGGGCTCGGCAATGAAGGTCGTCAACCTCGACAACATTGAGGACAGCCTGATTCTCAAGAAACCGATTTCGTCCGCTGAGACTGAAGGCGTAGCTGGAAGCGGGGTCGTACCCCATGGCGGCGGCGTGCGCTTTGAAAAAGACTCGCCTGAATACAATACGATTTTGAACTGGATTCGAGGAGCCAAGCCCTGATGCTGAAGAACCCAAGCGTGCCCTACGTTGCACCGTTTCTGACCTTTGTCGGGTTGCTTGCAATCCAGAAGTATCTTACCTTTCTCGGGGACTGGGAATATCTGGTGCGGGTTGTCATCGTCGCGGCAGTGATCTGGATTTTCTCACGGCGAGTTCTCGATTTTCGCGTTCGACACTGGGGCGCAAGTCTCGCAATTGGAGTCGGCGTATTTCTGCTTTGGATTGCGCCCGATACGATCTTTCCGGGCTGGCGACAGCACTGGTTATTCTCCAACTCAATCACCGGTGAAGTACACGTGTCGCTGGCAGCGGATCAATTGGCAAGTCCATTCTTGTTATTCTTCCGAACGATGAGTGCGGCGTTGATGGTGCCGATTCTGGAGGAGTTGTTCTGGCGAGTGTGGATGCTGCGCTGGCTTGTGAAGCGCGAATTCGAGACCCTGCCCGTAGGAAGCTATGACACCCAATCGTTCTGGATCGTAGCTGCGCTGTTTGCTCTTGAGCACGGTCCCTATTGGGAAGTGGGGCTGCTCACTGGGATCATCTACAACTGGTGGTTCACACGGACCAAAAGTATGGGGGACATCATGCTCGTACACGGCGTTACCAACCTCGTGCTCAGCCTCTACGTCATCTGGTCGGGCAAGTGGCAGTTCTGGATGTAACTACTTCTTCTCGGCTGCACCCTTGTCGCCGCCGCCCTTGTCAGAGCTGCCGATCTCGGCATCCTGCACGGTGGCCGGTTCATTGGTGAAGCGATTGCGAATGATCTGCGTCTGGTCACTATAAAAAGTGCGGCTGCCATTGGTGCCAAACTGCTTCGGCGTCCCTTGGACGACATAGCCCTGCGGCGTGCCCTGCACCGTGAATAGGTAGCCACCCTTGTGGCCTTCGCCCAATTCGCGGTCCACAAGATCGGCTCCAGTCGGGCCAGCATTACCACTCACCGGGGGGCCAAGTTCTGTAAGGGTAGCGGCGTAGCGCCCAAACTGAGAATAGTATTGCGTCTCTGCTGTATGCACAACGGACACAGCGCGAATCGCGGCCGTCTCTTCAGCGAACATGCGAGCTTTGGTCAGTCGTGGCAAAGCTGCCGCAACGATGATCAGGATGATCGCGATGACGATCAGAAGTTCTGTCAGGGAGAAGCCCCGGCGCGATTGACGAAGTAAACGGTTCCACATATGCAGTCTGCTCATATTATGAGACGTTTTGAGCGACGCTTTCGTGCACTCTCTTTAGCTGACGCCAGAGGAGAGCCAATTGATCGAGCGGCAGGGCGTTTGCGCCGTCGCTGAGAGCTTTGGCCGGGGTCTCGTGAGTCTCGATGAAAACACCATCAATGCCTGCGGCCGTAGCGGCTTTTGCCAGCGTCGGAATGAACTCGGGAGTGCCCCCGCTGCTTGCGCCCTGCGCCCCTGGCGTTTGGACACTGTGTGTAGCATCAAAGACAACCGGGACGCCCATGTCACGCATGATCTTCAGCCCGCGCATGTCCACCACCAGGTTGTTATAGCCGAAACTGCTGCCACGCTCGGTCAGCACAATCTTGTTGTTGCCGGTTGAGCGAATCTTCTCGACCACATTCCTCATGTCCAGTGGCGCGACAAACTGGCCTTTCTTGACGTTCACAGTCTTACCGGTGCGCCCTGCGGCCAGCAACAGGTCAGTCTGACGGCAGAGAAAGGCCGGGATCTGGAGCACGTCAACGGAGGCAGCCACCTCATCGGCCTGGCTGGCTTCGTGAATATCCGTCAAAACTGGAATGCCTTTGGCGCGGATCGAGGCAAGAATTCGCAAGCCTTCTTTCATGCCCGGGCCGCGAAAGGAATGAACGCTGGAGCGGTTGGCCTTATCGAAGCTTGCCTTAAAGATAAACGGCCCGACCAACTGAGCGATACGATCCGCAAGGGTGTGGCAATGCTCTTCGCTTTCGATGACACAGGGCCCGGCGATCAGCGTAAAGCCACCGGCGAGAATCATGCCGTTGCCTGTGTAAACAAGGGCTGATTGACCCGCTCCAGCCGCTTCTGCCGGTGCGCATAGGAAGCACCAATGAAGGCTTGAAACAGCGGGTGCGGCTCAAGCGGCTTGGACTTGAACTCGGGATGAAACTGGCAACCCAGATACCAGGGATGGCCTGGCAACTCACATATCTCGACATAGGACCCATCCGGCGATTCACCGGTGATCGCGAGCCCATTCTGTTCGAGGATGGCTTGATATTCGCGGTTGAATTCGTAGCGATGGCGATGGCGCTCGCTGATTATGGCTTCCCCGTAGGCGACGCGGGCATGCGAATTGGGGTGCAGCTTGCAGTCGTATGCGCCAAGGCGCATCGTGCCGCCAAGTTCATCGACGCCCTTGAGTTCGCGAAGCTTATAGATGACGCGATGGGCAGGCGCAGCATCGAACTCGGTTGAATCCGCACCGCTAAGGCCGCAGACATTGCGGGCATACTCAATGACAAGTGTCTGCATGCCGAGACAGATGCCGAAGTAAGGCACTTGTTCTTCGCGTGCGTAGCGGATGGCCTGCAACATGCCTTCGATGCCGCGTGAGCCGAAGCCCCCGGGCACGAGGATGCCATCATATTGCGAAAGTAGATCTTTGCATTCGGGCCAGGTTAAATCCTGCGCTTCAATCCACTTGAAGTTGACCTTCAGACGCTGGGCAAGGGCACCATGAATCAGCGACTCTTTCAGGCTCTTGTAGGAGTCTTCGTATTCCACATACTTGCCAACAAGCGCGATATCCACCTGGTCAACCGTATTTTTCATCCGGTCCAGCATGTCGAGCCAGCGCGACATATCGGAGGGCGCTGTCTCGAGGTTGAGGATCTCGAGGATCTTTTCGTCCAGGCGTTGCTCAGCCAAAACCAGAGGCACTTCATAAACGCTGGCGACATCCGGGCAAGCGATAACGGCATCTACTTCGACGTCGCAGAACAGCGCGATCTTCGCCTTGAGATCGTCTGACAAGGGTCGCTCAGAGCGACAGATCAAGACATCCGGCTGGATGCCGATGGCACGCAATTCTTTGACACTGTGCTGTGTGGGCTTGGTCTTCAACTCTTGCGCGGCAGCGATCCATGGCACCAGGGTGAGATGCACAAATACGCTGTTATGGCGGCCCAGCTCATGGCGAAGCTGACGGATGGCCTCAATGAAAGGCAGCGACTCAATGTCGCCAACAGTGCCACCGATTTCAACGATGACGATATCGACGCCGTCGGCAACCTTGCGCGCGTTGGCCTTGATCTCGTCGGTGACGTGGGGGATGACTTGAACAGTCTTGCCAAGATAGTCGCCACGGCGTTCGCGCGAGATGATTCGCTCGTAGATGCGGCCGCTTGTCAGGTTGTTCGCCTGGCTCAAGGGCGAGTGTGTGAAGCGTTCGTAATGGCCCAGGTCGAGATCGGTTTCCGCGCCGTCATCGGTGACAAAGACCTCCCCATGCTGAAACGGACTCATGGTGCCAGGATCGACGTTGAGATAGGGGTCGAACTTCTGCATGCACACGCGGAGGCCGCGGCTTTCGAGTAGACACCCGATGGAAGCAGCGGCGATACCCTTCCCCAATGAGGAAACGACGCCGCCGGTAACGAAGATGTACTTAGCCATTATGAAGTGAGTTTCCTTGTGAAATAAGATCGATGACCCGCTCGAGATCCTCAGGCGTGTCGACGCCGAGCGACTCGTATTGGGTCTCAATAACGCGGATGCGGTGGCCGTTTTCAAGCGCGCGAAGCTGTTCGAGAGACTCGGCACGCTCAAGCGGTCCTACAGGCATGGCGGAATAGTTGAGGAGAAAGTCTTTGCGATAGACGTAGAGGCCAATGTGTTTGTAATAGGCCTCGTTGACGCCGCGATTGTACGGGATCGAGCATCGGGAGAAGTAGATCGCGTCGCCCGAAAAGCCAGTGACCACTTTCACGACGTTCGGGTTGGTGATCTCGCTGGGGACGTCAATGCGCCGCTTCAGGGTCGACATGACGAGACTGGGGTCGTCCAACAAAGCTTGCGTGGCTAGATCGATGGCAGCCGGGTCGATGAGGGGCTCGTCGCCTTGGATGTTGACGATGATTTCGTAGGGCTGAGTTGCGGCCGCTTCAGAGACACGATCAGTGCCAGAAAGGTGGTGAGATCCGGTCATGACGACGTCGGCACCAAAGCCAATCGCAGCATCAAAAATTCGCTGGTCGTCGGTAGCGATCAAAACTTTCGCAAGTGTCGCGGCCTGCGACGCTTTTTCCCACACATGTTGGAGGATTGGCTTGTTTTTTAGGGAGACGAGTGCTTTGCCGGGAAATCGGCTTGATGCAAAGCGGGCAGGAATAACGCCAAGTGCTCTGTGCAGAGCGCTAGGGAGCGGCACATTCAACGGTAGCATGTGCCGCCTCAGGATCAAAGCGAATCACTTCGATTCTGGCAAGATCGCGATGGCCTCCACCTCAACCAACGCCTCCGGCACAAACAGCTCGGCCACTCCCGCAAGCGTGCTAGCCGGCGGGTTGGTGGTGTTGATGTAGCGGTTGCGCGCCTCGCGGATCATCGGCAGTTGCGAGGCTTGGAAATTCTTGATGTACCAGTTAAGCTTCACTACATGACTGAAATCGGTGCCCGCCGCCGCCAACGCCGTCTTCAGGTTGCGTAGCGCCTGTTCCACTTGCGCCTTAAGGTCGCCCGTACCCACCATCTTTCCGTTCTTGTCCATGGCCACTTGGCCGGAGATGAAGACCATCCTGCCGGGCTGCGTCACCACCACATGGCTGTAGCCATTGGCGGGAGGCAATTCAGCGGACTTGGGAAACTGGGTTTGAGAGACGAGCATCGTTGCCAACAGATATGAAATCATCCCATCAGGTTACGCTAGGTCGAAGCCGGTCTACGATTGCCAAAGTGAGTGGCGTTCTCAAAGGCCGCCCCCAGTTGCAGGACGCTCCAATCGCGGTTGTAGCGGCCAACGATTTGGATACCAACCGGCAGCCCTTCGGGGCTGAAACCAGCAGGCACCGATATGGCCGGGCTACCCGCGACGGTGATGTACCAGCAGGCCTTCATCCAGTCGATATAGCTCTCCATGCGGACGCCATTGATCTCGCTCGGATAGGGCGTTTTGATGTCGAAGGGCAGCACCTGCGTCGTGGGCAGGATGAAATACTCATAGCGCGTCAGAAAGGCCTGAAATCGCCGCCAAACCTGACTATGCAAGCTCTCGGCCTTTGCAATGTCAGCGCCACTCAGCTGAAGACCCTGCTCGGTCTCAAGCAGTAGCGTGTCCTTGTAGAGATTGCGATGCGTTCGGATGCGCTCGCCATGCTGTGTCGCCTGTCCCCAGGCACGCAGCGTCTTGAAGGCAAAATCGGCACCGCTGAAGTCGGGCTCGGCCTGCTCGACAATACAACCCAGATCCTCAAAGACTTTGCGTTGCGCGTTGACGACAGCGCTGACCCGCGAATCGAAGGGCAGTCCGCCAAGATCCTTAAACCACGCGACGCGCACACCCTTGAAGTTGCGCCGCAAATCTTGACGAAACATCGCGCCGGGCTCCGGTAGCGACAGCGGCGATCCGGCGTCCGGGCCAGCGATTGTACTGAATAACAAGGCGAGGTCCGCCACGTTGCGAGCCATCGGGCCAGAGGTGGAAAGTGGCGACCACGCGATCGCCGCGCCGGGATTGGGCACGCGCCCTGGCGAGGGTCGAAAGCCGACAACATTGCAAAAAGCAGCAGGGTTGCGCAAAGAGCCGCCAAGGTCGCTGCCATCGGCAATCGGCAACATGCCGCTGGCCAGCGCAACCGCCGCACCGCCGCTGGAACCGCCGCAGGTGCGCGTCGTATCGTAAGGGTTCAGCGTCGCGCCAAATACCTGATTGAAGGTCTGAGAGCCCGCGCCAAACTCCGGCGTGTTGGTCTTGCCGATCAGGATGGCCCCGGCGGCGTGGATGCGCTCCACCAGCAGGTCATCGTGATCGGGAACATTGTCCTTGAAGGCGAGGGAACCGAAGGTCGTGCGGATGCCCTTGGTGTTGACCAAGTCCTTATGCGCGATCGGGAGACCGTGCAGCGGCCCGAGCGATCCGCCCTTTGCCTGTGCTTCGTCAGCAGCCTTGGCGCTCGCCACCGCTTGATCGGCAACCAGCGTCACAATGGCATTCAACTTCGGGTTGAGGCGCTCAATTTGTTTCAAGTGCGCGGATAGCACTTCACGGGCGGACAATTTCTTTGTGCGAATCAGGCGGGCCATTTCAGTGGCAGTGAGAAAACAAATGTCGCTGGCAGCCTGGAGACGCGAAACCGCCGCCAGACTGAGAAGAGCTTGGCGGCGGCTTGGTTTGTACATCGAATTATTTGTTGGTTACGTCGTGGGTGTTGGAGAGCTCGCGGATGGGCAGCCAAACCTTGTACCATTCCTTCTGCTCCGGCGAGTCGGTGTACTTCTTCAAGGCGTCGGCGCTCTCGAATTCCATCACCAGCACGTGGGTGAACTTGGAGTCGCCGCCCTGAACCGTGATCGGATCCAGCCAGACATTCTTGATGCCCTTGTACTTGCCGGCAACCGTTTCGATTGCGGCAATTCCCTTGGCGATGTCTTCTTTGCTGGCTTCCGGCTTGAAGCGCACATTGATCACATGGATCACGGTCTTCGGCTTGTTGGCGGCAAAGGCCTGCGCGCCGGTGAGCGCCGCAAGCATGGTGAGTGTAAAGAGTAGTCTATTCATGGGTAAATCCTATTTGGTGCCTTCAAACGCCTTGGCGTAGTCTTTGAGGAAGATGTCGAGACCCTTGTCGGTGAGCGGGTGGTTGAACATCATGTCCAGAACCTTGAAAGGGAGAGTGCCGATGTCGGCACCGATCTCAGCAGCCTGCGCAACGTGCAGCGGTCCGCGAAGGCTGGCGGCCAGCACTTGCGTCGTGTAGCCGTAGTTGCCATAAATGTTGCAGATGGACTGGATCAACTCCATGCCATCCTGTGCGATGTCATCGAGCCGACCAACGAAGGGGCTGACGATGTAGGCTCCGGCCTTGGCAGCGAGCAGCGCCTGAGCAGGCGAAAAGCAGAGAGTCACATTCAGGCGAATGCCTTCTTTGGACAGGGCGGAACAGGCCTGAATTCCGTCGCGGGTGAGCGGAACCTTGACGACAACATTCTTATGAATCTTGGCTAGTTTACGGCCTTCTTCAATCATGATCGCGGCTTCAGTCGCGATTACTTCGGCGGAGATGTCGCCGTCGATGATGTCGCAGATACGAGCGATCTGCTCTTCAATCTTGATGCCTTCCTTGGCGATCAGGGACGGGTTGGTAGTGACCCCGTCAACGATGCCCCAGGCGGCGGCCTTCTTCAATTCGTCTAAATTTGCGGTATCGAGAAAGATTTTCATGTGTAGATTTAACCCTTGATGACAATGTTGGTGAGCGCACCCAGGCCTTCAACTTCGACTGTGACATGGTCACCGGGTTGCATTGGGCCCACGCCTGCCGGTGTGCCGGTGGCGATCAGATCGCCGGGCTCCAGGGTCAGGAATGAGCTTACGAAGGCGAGTATAGCACCCACGTCGAAGATCATTTGGCCGGGCGTGCCCTCCTGCTTAAGCTCACCGTTGAGCATGGTGCGGAGCTTTGTCTTGCTCAAATCTAAGTCTTCCTTGGACACCATCCAGGGTCCGACCGAGCAGAAAGTATCGAAACCCTTGCCACGGGTCCACTGGCCATCTTTCTTTTGCAGGTCGCGGGCAGTGACGTCGTTGACACAGGTATAGCCAAAGACATGGTCCATTGCGTCCTCGGGACGAATGTGACGACCGCGCTTGGAGATGATGAGGCCGATCTCCCCTTCAAAGTCGACACGACTCGACTGCGGCGGATAAACGATCGCATCGCCATGAGTAATCAACGAGGAGAGCGGCTTGAGAAAGATCAGCGGCTCGGTCGGAACGTCGTTGCCAAGTTCTTTGGCATGATCCACATAATTTCGACCGACACAAATGATCTTCGAGGGCAGAACTGGCGGTAGAAATCGGACAGCGCTGGCAGCGTGTCCCGCGCCAGCTTCGGTCCCGAAAAGCTGATTGGTCTCGATTACCCGATCGCCTTCGAGGAGGCCATAAATGCCGTTGGGGCTGGTAGCTTCTGCGTCTTTAGAGAGCGAGAAGCGGACAAATTTCTTCATGGGATGCGGATCTCCACTGCTTGGGATTTCGGGCTTTCGTTGCCCTTCTTGTCGACGGCGCTGACCGCATAGCGGTAAAGCTGGCCGGATTTGATATTAGAGTCACGATAGCTGGCTGCCGTTGGGGATTCGAATACTTTGACAAACGCGCCCTCGCCGGCGGAACGGAACACACGATAGCTGGCGAGGTCAGACTCCTGATTTCGCTCCCAGCTCAGTTGGTTGGAAGTTGGACCACTCAGCACAGACAAGCCCAGCGGGGTGACCGGAGCAAAGCTATCGACAGGAGTGATCGTTACCGGCTCGCTGATTTCGCTGCTTGCCTGGCCCTCGAGCGCGACCACGCTGTACGTGTAGGGGGTGTCGTAAACGGCCCCCGTGTCGGTGAAGTGCGCAACGGCTACGGTGCCCATTTCAGTTGGTTGTGGCTCACCGGGACCAAGGCGAAAGATCCGCCATTCGACACGAGGTCGTTTGACTGCGTCGGTCCAGTCCAAGTCGACACCCTGGGCCGAAGCAATCGCGCGAAAATTGGGCGGCGGCATCAGCGCAGGAACAACCTTGATGGTGGCAAAGTTAGACCACGGCGATACACGCATCTTTTGATTGGCCACACGAACGCCCAGAACGACTTCCTGATTGGCCCAATCCTGCACTGGAATCTTGGCCTCCACCTTGCCGGGCTCGTTGGCCGAGGCATTCGCGACCTTGGCGGCACGGCTCCAGGCCTCAGCGTTGAAGGGGACTGCGGGACTTGTGCCAACTTTGAGTTCAATCGCGCCGAGCTTTTCGAGGTTCAGCCCCTCCATCGTCTTCGCGGGAATCGTAAAGCTCACTAGCAGGCTTTGGCCAACCTGTTTGACTGCAAGATCAGTGACGGGCAGCGGGATCTTGAGCGCTGGCGGCAGCGGGTCCCCGACATAACCGCAGCTTGCCAGGACGAGACAGAGAAATACAAAAGCGATTGGTGCCATTAGAGAATGTACCGGCTGAGGTCTTGATCCTTAACGATCGCGGCTAGTTGTTTGCGCACATAGGCGGCATCAATCGTCACCTTCTTCTTCTTGAGGTCCGGGCCTTCAAAGGAGATCTCTTCCAAGACCTTTTCAATAATTGTATGAAGGCGGCGGGCACCGATGTTCTCGGTCGATAGATTGACTTCAGCGGCCAGTTTGGCCATCTCTTCAATCGCGCTCTCGTCGAATTTGAGCTTGATGCCTTCCGTCTCAAGCAGGGCGATGTACTGCTTGGTGAGCGCGTTCTTAGGCTCTTTGAGAATACGAACCAGGTCGGCGTGCGTGAGGCTTTGCAGTTCCACGCGGATGGGGAACCGACCTTGAAGCTCGGGGATCAGATCAGAGGGCTTTGAGACATGGAAGGCACCGGCGGCGATGAAGAGGATGTGGTCGGTACGGACAAAACCATAGCGCGTATTAACTGTGGTTCCTTCAACGATGGGAAGAATATCCCGCTGGACGCCTTCGCGTGAAACATCGGGGCCCGTGCCACCTTCACGGCCAGCAATCTTATCGAGCTCGTCGAGAAAGATGATGCCATTGCGCTCGACCCGATCCAGGGCCTCTTTGGTGATCTGGTCCATATCGATGAGGCGCTCTTCCTCTTCTTCCGTGAGGTGATCCAGAGCTTCGGGGACCTTCATCTTGCGCTTCTTCATGCGCGGGCCAAACAGACCGGGAAGCATCTCCTGAATGTTGGCTCCCATTTCCTCCATGCCTGGCCCGGCGGCAACGTGCACTTGCGGAGTCTTTTCCTTGACGTCAAGCTCAACAATCTTGTCGTCCATCTTGCCAGCTCGCAGTTTTTCACGCACTTTCTCTCGTGCTTTGTCGATGCTCTCCTTTGAGCTTTCCTCTCCCTCAACAGGAGCGGGCATCAACAATTCGACCAGGCGATCTTCGGCATTTTGCTCTGCGCGATCTGCAACTTCATCGAGACGTTCTTCCCGGATTAGGTCGATCGCGATTTCAACGAGGTCGCGGATCATGCTCTCGACATCGCGACCAACATATCCGACTTCAGTAAATTTGCTGGCCTCAACCTTTAGAAAAGGGGAGTTGGCGAGCTTGGCAAGTCGACGGGCGATCTCGGTCTTGCCAACCCCGGTCGATCCAATCATGAGGATGTTCTTGGGCATCACCTCTTCGGCCATTTCCGGGTCAAGGCGCTGGCGGCGGATTCGATTGCGCAGAGCGATGGCGACAGCTTTTTTCGCGTCGGCCTGGCCGATTACATACTTGTCGAGTTCAGCAACTATCTCTCGGGGAGTGAGTTCATCCAGCAGTGGAGCATTATCGTTTCCGTGGTTAGGCAGGTAGATCACCATGGTGTTTCTAGTTGAGTTCCTCAATGGTGACGTTGTGGTTGGTGAAGATGCAGATATCACCGGCAATCTTCATGGCACGTTCGACAATCTGGCGGGCATCCAGCTCAGTGTTTTCCATCAATGCGCGGGCAGCAGCCATCGCGAAAGGTCCGCCCGAGCCAATCGACGCAATCGAGTCGTCGGGTTCGATCACGTCGCCATTGCCAGAGAGGAGGAAAGTGTTTTCCAGGTCAGCGACGATGAGCATCGCCTCAAGGTGGCGAAGCATCTTGTCCGTTCGCCAGTCTTTGGCTAATTCGACAGCCGATCGCGGAAGCTGACCGTTGTGCTGCTCCAGCTTGGCCTCGAATCGCGCAAAGAGGCTAAACGCATCGGCCGTCGATCCCGCAAAACCAGCGAGAATCTTGCCGTTATACAGGCGCCGCAGCTTGCGCGCGCCGCTCTTGAGAACCTCAGATCCCTGCGTGACCTGGCCGTCGCCGGCGATTACGACCTTGCCATTGCGGCGGACGCTGAGGATGGTCGTCGACCGTATCCGTTGTTTCATATCAAACTCCAGTGTAAGATCAATGCACCGCTATGATTGAACTCAAAGTCAACGGGCAATCCCGAAAGTTTGACGGCGACGGCGATATGCCGCTGCTATGGTACCTTCGCGACGAGCTTTCCCTCACTGGATCCAAGTTTGGATGTGGCATGGGATTGTGCGGCGCGTGCACGGTTCACCTGAATGGGGAGGCCATCCGCGGATGCGTGACGCCCCTCAAAAGCCTTTCCGGCAAGGAAGTGACAACAATTGAAGGGCTTAGCCCTACCGGCACCCATCCCTGCCAGGTGGCTTGGGAAAAACTGGGCGTAGCGCAATGCGGCTACTGTCAGGCCGGACAGATTATGCAGGCCTCGGCGTTGCTCAAGAAAACGCCCAAGCCGACAGACGCGCAAATCGATGCAGCGATGGACGGCAACATTTGCCGTTGCGGCACCTATACGCGCATTCGCGCGGCGGTAAAGTCGGCAGCGGGGGTGAAGGCATAATGTCCAACTACACATTTGGCGAAAGCCTACCGGCTCCCGAGAGAGTTTCCGAGACAACCCGCCTGGCACAGGAAGCCTATTCCCAATACGACCAAAGCGTTCAGATGCTGGACCGCCGAGGTTTTGTCGGCACCGTGTTGTCGGCAAGCGCGCTGGTATTCGGCGTGAGTGTCGCATCGCGATCAGCAGAAGCGGCAGATGCCAGTTGGCAGCCAAGCGTCTATCTTGGATTCGAGCCAAATGGCACCGTGGTAATCATGGCGCATCGCTCAGAGATGGGCACGAGCAGCCGCTCAACCCTGCCGATGATGCTGGCCGATGAGCTCGAAGCGGATTGGAAGAAAGTTCGTGTCGAGCAGGCGCTCGGCAATGAAAAATATGGCTCGCAGAATACGGACGGATCCTGTTCGGTTCGCGATTTTGGCGCGGCAATGCACAAGGCCGGGGCGACGGCGCGCACGATGTTTGAGCGCGCTGCGGCTCAAAAATGGGGCTGCCCTGTCGGAGACGTGGCCGCCTCGCAGAGCACGGTCGTCAATGGCAAAACCAAGAAGGTCCTGACCTATGCAGAACTTCTACCGGTCGCAGCCAAAATGGAAGTCCCCAAGGACAATGAACTTCGCTACAAGACGCCCGACCAGTACAAACTGATTGGCAAGAATGTACCGATTCTCGATTCGCACGCCATCGTCACCGGCAAGGCCACTTTTGGAATTGATGCGAAAGTACCTGGGATGCTGTACGCGATGGTTGAGCGTCCACCCGTTTACGGCAGCAAGGTCAAGAGCTTTGATAACAGCGCAACCATGCAGGTGAAGGGTGTGACCCAGACCGTGGAATTGCCGATGTTCAAACAGCCACATCTGTTTCAACAGCTCGGCGGCGTCGCGATAGTGGGCAACAGCACCTGGGCAGTCATGCAGGGTCGCAAGAAACTGAAGATCACCTGGGACTCAAGCCCCAATGACAACTACAGTTCCAAGGACGAAAAGAAGTTCCTGTTGGACTCCGTTCTCAAGCCAGGCAAGGTCGTTCGTAACCGCGGCAACGTGGAGGCAGGCTTTGCAAAGTCCGCCAAGACGCACGAAGCAAACTACTACGCGCCGATGCTGTCGCATGCTCCGATGGAGCCGCCGGTTGCGGTGGCAGAGTGGAAGAACGGCACCGTGGAGACGTGGTGCCCGACGCAGAATCCGCAGGCCGTGCAGGACGCTGTAGCTGCGGCAATGGGGATCGACAAGACCAAGGTGATCTGTCATGTGACACTCCTCGGTGGTGGATTTGGCCGCAAGTCAAAACCCGATTACGTCGTCGAAGCGGCGCTTCTATCCAAGGCTACCGGCAAGCCGGTACAGGTTGTTTGGACCCGCGAAGACGACATCAAGTTCGACTACTATCACACGGTGTCGGGCATGCACATGAAGGCTGGGATGGATGCAGATGGAAAGCTGAATTCATGGCTTTTCCGTTCTGCCTTTCCGCCGATCGCCTCCACCTTCGCACCCGGCGCGCAGTACGGCGCCGAGTTCGAGACCGGCATGGGCTTGAACGAACTGCCCTACGACGTTGCGAATATTCGGGCTGAAAACTGCCCGGCGCCGAATCATATTCGGCTCGGCTGGTTGCGCGCAGTGGCCCATGTTTATCACGCCTTTGCGATCCACAGTTTCCTGGATGAATTGGCCGTAGCCAACAATACCGATTATGTAAGCTACGTGCTGAAGAACCTGGGCAAGGACCGCATGCTTGACCTTGCTGCCGATGGCGTCAAGCCGTGGAATAACGGACAGTCGATTGAGCAGTTCCCGATTGACACAGGCCGCCTGCGGCGCGTGCTGGAGATGGCGGCAGAGCAGAGCGGCTTTGGCAAAAAGAAGGCGACCAAAAATCGTGCGCTCGGCATTGCGGCGCATCGCAGCTTCCTGAGCTATATCGCCAGCGTCGTAGAGGTTGAGATCGACGACAAGGGAAAGCTGACGATCCCGAACGTTTGGACAGTTGCCGATTGCGGCAAGACGGTCAACCCGGATCGCGTGCGCGCGCAGTTTGAAGGCGCGGCGGTGTTTGGGACTTCACTCGCGATGATGGGCGAAATCACGACGGCCAACGGTCGGGTGCAACAGGGCAACTTCAATGACTACCCTGTGGCGCGGCTGAGCGAGTCGCCGAAGAACATCCACGTACACATTGTGCCCAGCACGGCGTTGTCGGCGGGTGTCGGCGAGCCTGGGGTTCCGGTGATCGCCCCGGCAATCACCAACGCCATCTTTGCGGCGACGGGCAAGCGCATCCGCGAATTGCCAGTGCGCCGTACGAAGCTCGTCTAGTTCGTCTGCGCTCAAATCAAGGCCCGCCGCCCAAGTCCTGGGCGGCGGGCCTTTTCCTGTATGATTCTAAGGAACCAACCATGAAGAACGTCATGCTGTCAGCCTTCCTCAGTGCCGCTCTCACGATGAGCGTGATCGCAGCACCGCCCGACGGCCCGAAGCGTCCGAAGATTCTGGGCGTAGCGCACATCGCGCTCTTCGTCCATGACATAGAGGCATCTCGCGCCTACTACCGCGATCTGCTTGGCTACAAGGAGGTCTTCAAACTCGACAAACCGGACGGCGGCTTATCGCTGACCTTCGTCAAAATCAATGAACATCAGTACATCGAACTCTTCCCCGAAGTGACGGCTGGCACAGACCGGCTGAACCACATATCCATCGAAACAGACGATGCCGAAGCGATGCGTGCATACCTCGCCTCCAAGGGGATCAAGGTGCCAGACAAGGTGGGCAAGGGGCGGATCAAGAACTCCAATTTCAACATCAAAGATCCGGATGGCCACACAGTCGAAATCGTTCAATATGAGCCCGACGGCTGGACCATTCGCGATACGGGCAAGGCCGTCGACGGCCCGCGCATCTCGACTCGCATGTCCCACCTTGGAATCACGGTTGGCGCCCTGGAGCCCGCGATGAAGTTTTATGGAGAGCTACTTGGGTTTACCGAGACGTGGCGCGGCAGCAAGGATGGCAAAACGCTGAACTGGGTGAACCTCAAGGTGCCCGACGGCAAGGACTACATCGAATTCATGCTCTACGACAAGGCACCAGATTTGACGGCTCTTGGCACACTGCACCACATCTGCCTCGAAGTCCCTGACATCCACAAGGCGCTGGCTGATCTCGAAGGCCGCCCCGCGCGGAAGCTGTACACTAGGCCACTGGAAATTCGCACGGGAGTCAATCGCAAGCGCCAACTGAACCTCTTCGATCCAGACGGCACGCGCAGTGAATTGATGGAGCCAGGCACGATCGATGGCAAGCCCACACCACCGGCAACGGCCGCGCCGCCCCATTGAAATCGCTGAATTTTGGGGAACGCCTTAGACTTAGGTGATGGCTCATGATCTCGTTGTTTTGTTTGAACACCCGGAGTGGCAGAAGCCCCTTTGGAGTGCGTTGCAGCGGAGGGGTGTCGACTATTCGGCCTTCGATTTGAAGACGGCGGCCTTTGATCCCGATGAGTTACCGAACGCCCGGCTTTACTTCAATCAAGCCAGCCCGAGCGCCTATGTGCGTGGGAACACGAGGGCGGTCCCGCTGGCGATGTCACTGATGCGAGCACTGGAATTGCGCGGGGCACGGGTGTTGAACGGCACGCGAGCGTTTGCGCTCGAATTGCGGAAAAGCGAGCAGGCGGCGCTGATGGCGGGCTTGGGGATAGCGCATCCTCGGACGCTAGCCTTTAATGACGTGGAGGCAGCGCTGGCCGCTTGGAAGGGCGGGTGGCCGGCGCTGGTGAAGCCGGAACAAGGCGGCAGCGGTGCTCGCATGTTTCTGCTGAATGAGCCGGAGGAGTTACGGCGCTTGTTGCGTGATCAGCCTAACCTTTGGCTGCCCGATAATCTGCTCATGTTGCAGGAGTATTTTGAAGTGAATGCGGCTAGGGGAATTGTGCGGATGGAATTCCTGGGGGGCAAGCTGTTGTACGCGATGCGAGTGGTGTCGCATGGAGCTTTCAACCTCTGTCCATCGGAGACTTGCAATCCAGCGGACGGGTCGGAGGGGGCGTGTGAGATCCCGGCGGTCGTCCCGACAAAGCCAGTGGAGTTCTACCCTTATCCGGAGTTGCCGCGCGAAGCAGAAGAAATGGGCGAGAAAATCGTCACTGCAGGCGGCCTCGATGTCGCCGGGATTGAATACCTGGAGAGTTCTGACGGGCGACTGATCTTCTATGACGTCAACGCAAATTCAAACTTGCGTCGGCCAATCGGGGAAGCATTTGGGTTCGACCCATTTGAGCGGGTGGTGGATTATTTGATGGCGGAAATGGCTACTTGTTAGCCTCCGGCTTTTGACCGACAAGTTCTTTTTTCTTTTCTTTCCAGTCTTTGAGTCCACAGGATGCGGCTACTTTGTAACCGGCTTTGGTGAGCATGTCCGCGGCACGCGCGGCTCGTCCTCCGCCGTTTCAAGCGGTGATGATTGTTTTGTCCTTGGGGACTTCGTTCATCCGCTTTTCAAGCTGGCCAAGCGGAATGTTGACATAGCCTTTGAGGGAGCCGAGATCTTCGATTTCCCTGGGCTCGCGGACGTCGAGGAAGTACATGTTCTTCGTGTTCTTGAGCAGTTGAGCGAGGTCGTCGGCATCGGTGATCTTGCGAGTTTCAGTTGCCTTGGAGGCGTCCTGAGCAAAAGCCATTACCGAAATCGTCAGCACAAAAAAGAGACGTTTCATGTTTAAAGTTTAACGCGGCCAAGGCGTCCCACATGTAAACCGGGAGTTTAGGAAATTACTCCTTTGCGCACAGCATAGAGAATCAACTCGGGAACAGAATGAAGATTGAGCTTTTGAAGTATGTTTGCCCGGTGCGTCTCGACAGTATACGGACTCACATTCAGGATGCCAGCAATGTCTTTGTTACTCTTGCCTTCTGCAACCAGTTGTAGAATTTCACGCTCGCGAGGGGAGAGAAGATCGTAACTGTCTTCGATATTCTTGTCCCGAAGCATGCGCATGTAATCTTCGACCAGAAGCTTGCTGATCGCTGGACTAAAGAAGGCCTTGCCTTGGTGTACGGCCCGGATCGCAGCGATGAGGTCTGATTCAGCCGATTCCTTGAGCAGATATCCTTTGGCTCCGGCCTTGAGGGCTCTCAAGACATAGGATTCATCCGAGTGCATGCTCAGCATGATTACGCCTACGCCCTTGTGTTTTGCAGTAATCTGCACAGCGGCTTCATTGCCATTCAGGTTCGGCATCCCGATGTCAGCAACTACAATGTCGGGCTGCAACACTTCCACCAGCTTTACCAACTCACGGCCATCGTTGGCTTCCCCGACAACCTGAATGTCCTGGTTTCGCTCAAGTAAAGCCCGGAGGCCGCCTCGAATCAGCGCATGGTCATCTGCCAGGACAACTTTGATCACGATATCGCCTCTTCCTGCAAAAGCGGCAGCAGGACCGTGAGCATGGTGCCGTCGCCAGGGCGGGACGCAACCAATAAACTCCCTCCCATTCTGCTGACTCGCTCATCCATGCCAATCAGGCCAATCCCTTTTTCGTTTCCAGGGTTGAAGCCTACCCCGTCGTCCTGAATGCAAACCTCCAAGCCGGCAGGGCTGGTTCGCACCGACACCATAACTGAATGTGCCCGCGCATGTTTCACACAGTTGTTGAGTGCCTCTTGCACAACCCGATATACGCAGGTCCGGTGTGTATCCGGCAGGTCGTCAGTATCTTCCTCAGCTTCAATGGTTACATTGAGACCCGTGCGGCGGGCTACTTCTCGGCCCTGCCATTTGAGCGCGGCGACTAAGCCGAGATCGTCTAGCATGGACGGGCGCAAGAGGAGAGCCATGTCACGAATCGATTTAACATTTTGTTCCGCAAGATCGCGGGTAGCTGCCATGAGGCTGCGGGCTCGCGGATCATTTGGCAAGAATTCTTCGAGACGTCCAAGGTCCATCAGCAACGCGGACATGGACTGTCCAACTTCATCGTGGAGTTCCCGCGATAACTTGCGACGCTCATCCTCCTGCGCTGCGTCCAATCGACCGGCGAGGTGTAGGAGCTCGTTCTTTGTACTTTCTACTTTCTTGTATTGGTCTTCGGCTTGGTGCTCCAATCCCTGAATGCGCGTGATCACCAGGCCCGCGACAATGATGCCAAGGATGACGCCTAGTCCCGCCGCCAGAATGAGCCGATTCCGAAGAAATTGATTCTCCGTGGCAACTTCTCGCTCCCCTAAGTCCAATTGATCCTCATTCAAGACGGTAATGTCCCGCGTCAAACGAGTGACCTCGGCGCGCAATGGTCCGATCGATTGACTTCGATAAGCTTCACCCCGCTGCCGCAGGGTTTGTGCATCCCACATAAGAACAGGTCTGATCGATTGCCAATAGGCCTCGACACTGACGTTGATTTGCTCCAACTGCGCCTGCTGGCCTCGTTGGATATGTGTCTTGTAAAGCTGAAGGAGACGAATGGATTCCAAGTGCGACGACAATAACGCTTGCCTGTCCAGATCGGCCTTAGCGGGATTCGACTCTGAAAGGTAGTCCTGAAGGCGACCGCCTGATCGAGACAGCGCGTCGCGAAGTAGGTCAAGAATCCTGTCGCGCTCACGAAAGCCCTTCATCAGCATCGCGCTACGGTCTGTCCCCGCACGCAATGAGCGAGCCGAATCCCAACCCATGACCACCATCACCAGGAGCATGCTCGCAAATCCAAACCAAAGTAAGCGCCGACCTGCGGCGAGAGGCTTGTCGATCGCATTCACGGCATCGGAAGCCTCAACTTGTGACATTGTCTTCAGTTTAGCGGCCAAGGGAGACGCGGCAGTGGGCAATTTGGTTAGCTCCATATGGAGTTAGATTCCTTCTGAATCAGGGGATCTCTACTTGCTGCAAAGTGATCAGGCCTTCGACCACCATCGGTTGGATCTCTTTCAGGGCTGATCGAATCCGCGCTTCATCATCAATCGCCGTGATCACAACTGGCCTGTCGTCGGAGACTCCCAAAAGCCGTTTGCGATGCAGCTTGCCATGTTTCCCGTAGCCCATCAAGCCGGTTGTCACGGTCGCACCGGCGACATCGAGGTGCAGAAGGCGTCGAACGATGGCTTCGTGAAGCGGAACATCTTTGAACTGATCCGCTTCATTTAGATAGATCGTTAATTGCAACTTGGTCGTCAAGCAACACCTTCTTTTCGTGATTGTTTCCGCACCGCGAGCGCATACATACTCGGCAGCGCCAGCAGGGTGAGGAACAGGGTCGAGAGCAATCCTCCCACAACGACTGTCGCGAGCGGCCGCTGTACATCTGAACCGATCCCACTCGCGCGGGCCGCAGGAACCATACCGAGCAGAGCGACAACCACCATCAGTAATACGGGCCGTAACTGGTTAAGTGAGCCTTGTATGATTGCCTCGCTAATCGCCAACTCAGGTTCCGATCTACGAATCCGATTGATCTCTGCAATCACCAAAACGCCACTCATTACGGCAACGCCAAACAGGCTGATGAAACCGACTGCCGCAGAAACGCTCAAATTGATGTGCCGCAAATAGAGGAACAGGATGCCCCCAACGAGTGAGAAGGGGACGTTCAACATTACAAGTCCTGCATAGACTGGCGAACCGAACATGAAGAACAGCAGGACGAAGATAATGGCAATCGTGATTGGCAGAATTACGGTCAGACGTTTCTGGGCCCGCTCCAAGTTCTCAAATTGCCCTCCCCATGTCACTTCGTACCTACTGGGGAGCTGAATTTCTTTCGCGAATCGCCGCTGCGCGTCCGCAACAAAACTCCCTTGATCGCGTCCACGGATATTCGTCCGTACCGTAATTTGACGCTGGTTGTCTCGCCTTGCGATAATGCTCGCTCCGTCCACTACCTTGATCTCAGCGAGCTGCGACAGTGGAACCCGACCGCCTTCCCTGGTCGGCACGAGTACATTGCCGATCGCGGTGATGTTCGTTCGCGCATCTGGCAAGTATCGGACTGTGATGTCAAACCTACGTTCGCCCTCGAACATTATGCCTGCGGCACGTCCGCCGATGGCCATTTCAATCACATCCTGAACATCGCGAACATTGATGCCAAAACGAGCAACAGCTTGTCTGTCGATTTGGATGCGCAACTGCGATTGGTCTGCCTCTTGTTCAATTGCAGAATCGGCAGCGCCCGGAACGGTGCGGATGAGCGCAAGGATATTCTCTGCCTGAACGCGAAGGACTGCAAGATCGGCACCACGAATGATGACGGCAAGGTCCGCAGCAGAGCCAGTGACCGACTCGGTTACGTTGTCGATAATCGGTTGCGTGAAACTAAAGGCAGCTCCAGGGATTTTCTCATTCAGGGATGCACTTAGTTGTTCAATCAACTTCGCCTTGTTCATCCCGTCTGGCCAGGTTTCGTAGGGCTTCAACGCCACGAATAGCTCGTTGCGGTTGGGTCCGTATGGATCGGTCCCGGAGTCGTTGCGACCGGTCTGCGAAGAGACTAGCGCAACCTCGGGATACTTCTCGACAATGCCCCGGATCTGTCCAGCGACTTGAGCGGATTTGTCTAGCGAGATGCCGGGGGGGAGAACAGCTCGTACCCACACCACACCCTCATCTAGGCTGGGGAGGAATTCGATTCCAAGCGCACCCGCCAGCCCGAAGGCTCCGACAACGACAGCGCCCGAAATCGCGAATACGATCAGCGGCCTTCGCAGTGCGCGTTCGAGAACGCCTTTATAGCGTTTTGCAAGCCACGGAAGAATCGGATTTTCCCAGCCCTTTGCCCCGTCACGGAAGAGGAAGGTGGCCAGAACAGGTATCAAAGTAAGGGCAAGCAACATCGAACCCAGCAGTGCGAAACAAACGGTGAAGGCCATTGGAGTAAACAATTTTCGCTCCACACGCTCAAGCGTAAATAGGGGAATGTAGGCGGAAATGATGATCAACAAAGAGAAGAAGATCGGGCGCTCAACTTCGAGAGCTGCATCGCGGATTGCCGCCAGGACGCCGCCTTGTTCTACGAATCCAGGTCTGTTTTGTCGTTCATGCAGTGTGTGAAGAATGTGTTCCACCATCACCAATGTCGCGTCGACGATGATCCCAAAATCCAGCGCACCGAGACTTAACAGGTTGGCTGGGATGCCTGTGAAGTGCATACAGACAAAGGCAAAAAGCAGAGACAGCGGAATCGTGATTGCTGTTAGGAGCGCGGCTCGGACGCTACCCAGAAAAAGAAACAGCACGACCAAGACAATGAGCAATCCTTCCAGCAGTGTTCTCGTAACAGTGAAGAGCGTATTGTTCACAAGATCGGTGCGGTCATAAATGGCGGTTAGCTTCACCCCCTTTGGCAGGCGGTTCTCGTTCAGGTCGTCGACGGCTGCTTTGATGGATTTCAATACCTCTGTCGGATTCTCACCGCGGCGCATCAGGACAATCCCTTCGACGCCGCCGCCCTGATTTCCTACTCCAAAAATGCCGGTGGGCGGGGCCGCAGTAATTGCCACTTTCCCGATGTCCTTGACAAAGACCGGTACGCCCTTGGCCTCGGTCACCACGACATTCTCAATATCGGCAGCATTCTGGATGAGTCCAACTCCGCGGACGACCATCGACTGCTGAGCGTTGTCCAGCATCGCGCCTCCGGCGTTGCTGTTGTTGGCTCGCACTGCGTCGGCAATTTGATTGATCGACAGACCGTACTTTGAAAGGCCAGATGGATCGATTTGAATCTGGTACTGCTTGATGAGCCCGCCAAATGGCGTTACATCTGCCACACCTGGCACCTGGAGGAAGCGGGGCTCCACGACCCAATCCTCCAATTCGCGAAGTTTCATCGCGTCCAGTCCAGCACCGGATAATGTATAGCGATACAGCTCTCCGATGGGAGTCGATAGGGGCCCGAGCCCGGGAGTTACACCATCGGGAAGATCAGCGTCCCTTAGCTTTTCCAGGACAACTTGTCGCGCAAAGTAGTCGTTTGTTCCGTAATCGAAAGTTAGTTCCACCACTGACAGGCCAAAGATCGTACGGGAGCGCCTCGAAATGACGTTTGGAGAGCTATTTAGAGCACGCTCAATCGGCACAGTTACCTGTTGTTCCACCTCCTCAGCAGCCCTTCCGGGGAACTGAGTGATGACCACGACCTGGGTATCGGAGATGTCGGGATAGGCTTCAACTTTTAGTTGCGCAAAAGCCCAAAGGCCTAAGCCAATGAGGGTCAGACCGACAAGGACAACGACGAAGCGTTGCCGGAGGGCGAAACGGAGGAGCTGTGCAATCATTCGATAATTCCTATTTCGCGATCAAGAGCATCACCCCGTCGACGACGACGCGGTCCGCAGGGCTGAGGCCAGTTAATACAGCGACGCGGTCCCCAATCGTTGCGCCGATAGTAACGGATACCTTCTCATAGGTTCCTTTTGTGATTTCCCGCCAAACGAGTGACTTGCCGTTTGCCGCGATCACGGCTGAGGCGGGAATAGTTGGGAGTTGGTCGGCCCGTTCTGCAAGTTGGATTTTGCCGAACATTTCCGGCTTGAGGCGACCGTTGGAGTTAGACAACTCTGCGCGAACTTTAACCGTGCGGGTCTGCGGATCAACTGTGTCACCGATGAGGGCCACTTTCCCGCGGAAGATTTCGCCAGGATATGCGGCCAACTCGATTTGTACCGGCTCGCCTCGCTTGATGAATCGGATAGAGGTTTCTGAAACATCCGATGTGACCCATACGGCGCTAAGATCTGCGATGGTCATTAGTGCCGTACTCAGATCGTTGCGGAATTCGCCGTTCACTACCGACATCTCTAGCACTTTACCGGCAATTGGAGCATGAATGATAATTCCCTGACCGTAAGCGCCGGGGCCCACACCATAAATTTGCAGTCTGCGCCGTGCCTGTTCCACAGCCGCCAGAGTCTGGTCAACGCTTGCCTGTGCCTGCACGCTGATGGCCTGAGAATTGAGGAGGTCCTTTTGCGGCACAGCCCCATGTTCATAAAGGTCCTTGACTCGATCAAGGTCCATATTCGCTTTAGCCAGTGCCGATTTTGCCTGCGTAACGATTGCTTGAGCCTGCTGGAGGCTTGCAACTGCGGCATCCACATCAGCACTCTCAATTGTCAAGAGGGATTGGCCTTGGACTACTGTGTCCCCGATCTTTACCAGTACGCTGGTGACTCTGCCAGTAAGGGGAAGAACCACATGGGAAAGTCGATTCGCATTGGCCTCAACCTTGCCAGGCGCAGATACACTACCGACAGGCACTAACGATGACTTGACAGCTTCGCTGCGAATTTGCATTAGCTGTGGAGAGTTGTCCGCAAATACGACTTTTCCAGATGGGGCTTCTGCGCTCTTGTACGCAGCGCCGCCCAACTCCTTCGCCATCGGTTTTTGTTCACGACAGCCGATGAGCGAAAGTCCTAGTATCGCGACCACAGTGAGTGCTTTTGTCTCAGTCTTGTTCATGATGTTTCTGTTGTTCCTTCGATCTGCTTTGGTTATGAGCCACTGATCGTGGCGGCCGAGACGGTATCAAGCAGATACAAACTGCGAGCGTAGTTGGCTCGCGCATCGTTGAAGCTCTGCATCGCATCATTGAATGCGCGTTGGGCGTCTAGATATTCCACCAGACTGGCTTCACCGCGCCGGTAGGAGTACTCGGTCGTATCGCGAACACTTTTCGCTTTTGTGAGCATCTCCTTTTCAAGACTTGCCAGTAATTGCCGCGAAAATGTGACCTGACGAAAAGCCTTGTCTACTTCGGTCTGGATCCCGCCTTCATGGGCTGAAGCCCGCGCTCCAAAAAGACGAATCTCCCTTTGAGCTCGTGCAATCTCGCCCTGATTGCGATTGAAGATCGGCAATGGCATGCTGAAGTTGATGCCCATTGAGCTTGCTGAAATGCCCCAAGCCGCCTGGCGCGTATACTCGGTCCCAATCACGAAATCTTGTTTTCCATTTGCAAGTTGGAGTCTGAGGTCTGCGCGGGAGCGAGCTTGCAGCTGCTGATCGCTGAGATAGTCGGGCCGGCGGATTAGGGCCTGACGAGTCAGTTCCTCGATCGAGAAGACGGCGTCACTTCGCTTCAGTTCTTCTGTAACTTGAATGTCAGTCGTCTTTTGTTTGCGTCCGATTGTCTGCTGGAGTTCAATCTTGGTTAGGTCCTGTTGCAATTGGGCCTGCTGGACGGCGGTGCGGTACTGCAGGGCGGCCACACGAGAGCGGTCCAGTTCTACCTGGGCCAGATCGCCAGCGTTGAGCCGAGCCTCATTAATCCGGACGACATTTTCTAATGTCTTCAGGTTTTCCTGAGCGAGTTGCAGATTCTCTCTTGTTTGCTGCACGTCGACAAATGCGTTTTGCACACTCGCGATCACTAGGCGCATTACCTCTCGGACTCCGAGTTCTGCGAGTGATTTTTCTTCAGCCGCCACAGCTATTCGTTCTGCGCGTTTGTGGCCGCGCTCGAAGGGCATGTCCGTATGAATGTTCAGCTGGTTTGGCCCATACGGCGTGTCGGGAGAATAGTTTGCCCCGAAAACGTTCAAAGTCTGGCCGGAGACCGTCAGGACTGGATTTGGCCGCAGCTTTGCGGTGATGGCGCGAGCCTCTGCTACGCTGACATTCAAGCGCTCGGCGGCCAGGGTCAAATTGTTGTTCATCGCCTCTTGAATGGCC
>JBBRBI010000047.1:0-44470 GCA_038206015.1 Bryobacterales bacterium
CTAAAGATGCTCTGCTCCATGCTCCAAAGCCGTACCGTCTACAATGCCGAGCTCCGACAAATTAATCAAAACGAACCCATTCCCAGCCAAGCAGCTTCATAGGCAAGAAAAAAATTTGCAAAAAGGTAAGAAGTCCAATTCGCGGGCGCGTTTGCTTCGTTTCCCTACTGGCGGTGTCGGATCTAGAAGCGAATCATCACGGTCAGGTTCATCAGCGGTTGTCCGCCGAAGGATGCCGTTGTCGGGTCGCCGGTCACTTTGCCGAAATTCTGCGGGTTGCGGAAATCAACCGTCGTGTCAGGATTATTGAAGTTGAAGGTCTTGAATACGTTCTGCATGTCCCAGCGTAGTTGCGCCAGAACCCGTTCGGTGATCTGGATGTTCTTCTGCGCTGAGATGGTGGTCCAGCGAAGCGGGGTTCCCGTTACGATGTTGCGACCGGCGTTGCCGACCTTGTAATCGCATAATGTGCGATCAAAGCCAACGGGGATCGACGTAGTGGTGCAGGCCGCCCCTCCGGGCAGCGCAAAGTTGGCCAGGCCATTGTTGGCACCGTCAAAGACTGAAAGGCTGTTGCCCTTGTTGAAGCGATCGCCTCCCAGGTCTTTCCAGTTATCCCGGATCTGCATGTCGGTCAGGCGGTCAGGCCGACCGTTTCCAGCAAAGCCCGGAAAGTAGTTGTACGGGCTGTTGGCGTAGCCAAAGGTGAGGGGGTTGCCGCTCTCAAAGGTTTGAATCACAGAAACGCTCAAGCCGCCGAAGGCATACTTTTTCCAGCCACTGGTGGCCCACTTCTTACCTACGCCGAAAGGCAACTCATAGCTGAAGGTGCCGACAAGACGATGGTTGCGATCAAAGCCAGCGGGGCCTTTTTCGAGGCCGCGATTCTGCAGCGGTGCAACTCCGCTTCCATCGTTGTCGTTGTCCTGCGAATCGATTGCCTTGGAGAAGGTGTAGAAGACATTGAAGAACATGCCCTTGGACAAGCGCTTCTCAATCTTGGCGGTACCCGAATGGAAGGTGGAGTGCCCAAAGTTGGAGCGGAACAGCACGTCACCAAACTGCGGGAAGGGTCGATAGGTTTGAGCAGACCCGCGGACGGCATTTTGCTGCGTCGGATTGCCTGCAAAGTAATCAATGGGGAATGTATTGGCCTGCCAGCGCTCGATCAGGCCAACGCCTGCGGAGCCCTGATAGGTGAAGTCAAGCAGGTAGTTGCGACGGAACTCAAACTGGGCACCGGCATTGAAATTTAGTGTGTAGGGATTGCGCAGATTCGGATCCCACCACTGGGCACTGCGACTGCCGTAGTTGGTGCCGACAAATGGTGAGGTGTGATCGGGTCGGATAACGAAATTGACGGGTGCCGGCCCCTTAGTCAGCTGCAGCGTAGGCGTCGGATTGCCAGGTGCGGACTGCTGGGTGGCGGTCGCAACATACTCGTCGAAATTGCCGCGCGATGCCGGGAACTTTACGTCCACCGTGTACATGCCGATGCCTCCGCGGAACACCCAACGGTCGAAGGGATGCCAGGCCAGACCAAGGCGCGGATTGAAGTTGTTGGTATCGCGCTTACTCAGGCCGCTGCCCGTGTGAGTGAAGTTACCCTTGCCGCCAGTGAGAACGTCGGTCCCTGCGGGGTCGAAGTTACTCTGAAAGCCATAGGAGGTGTTGAATGGGCTCTCGGTCGAGTAGCGCACGCCAATATTGGCGGTGAGCGTCTTGCTGATCTTCCAGTCGTCCTGAAAGTAGAAGCTCTGGATATTGCTGCGGGGTAGCCAACTGGTGAGCTCGGAGTTGAAGGTGCCCGTGGCAGCATAGCCAGTGAGGAAGCCAGCAAAGTCGATGCCCGTATTGGGAAGAGTAGTTGTGCCGTTGCCGGCCAAGCCTGCGGTGACGCCACCGAAGCCATAGCTTGAGAAGCGGGCGAGGTTGGCCGAGTTCAGGCGGAAGCGCAGGATCTCGTAGCCGCCCTTGAAGGCGTGCGAGCCCTTGATCCATGTCGTGTCATTGCGCCAGGACAGCGTCTCGTTGACGGAACGCGAGGGCGTGGCACCGTCGAGGCCGTAGACATTGAAGGCGGGCATCAACGCCGCGTCGGAATTGGGAATGCCCAGCTTCGAGGCCCAGTTCTGTCCGTAAGAGGGCACAGAGGTCTTGTTCTCGATCCTGAAGTATCCGGCGCGCGAGTCGTTGATCAAGGTCGGAGAGATGATCCAGGTGTAGCCAACCGATCCGTTGGTGCGGAAACTGGGCGAGTAGTTGCCGTTGGCTGCGTCGAAGGCACCGGCGTCCTCCTTGAATCGCGTTGGGCGACCGTAGCCGCTCAGATTGTTGCGCGTGAAGCTGGCGTTGATCTTGAAGGCGCTCGAGATCTGGTGATCGAGACGCAGGTTGTAGTCGTTGAAGAAGGTGCGGGCGAACTCATTGGCCAGGACGTTATTTGACGGGCCGGTGCTGCTGGGAGTGCCGCCGGAGGTGGGCAGTACCCACGGGGCATATCCCAAAACATTGCGCGCCACCGGATCAATGCGGCTGCCCGGAATGATGTTGCCAGGGAATAACGTGCGCGCCCAGGTGCCATCCGCATTCTGGCGGGTGGTTGCCGGATCATAAATCGCATTTGCGCCAGCGAAAGTGAAGTTGCCGAGAAGCATGTCCGGGGTCGGTACGGATTGGAAGACTTGCGCATACTTCTTCTCGTGAAGGCGCTGATATCCGATGAAGAAAAAGCTTTTGTTTCTGCCGTCGTAGAGCTTTGGGATGTAGATCGGGCCGCTGATGTTGCCATCGGGCTGCATGAAGAAAGCCGGCAAGCCATCGGGCTTACCTGGGAAGGCATCAGAGGTGCGCTTTTGATCGAAATAACGGCGGTGTGCCATGCGGCGGGTGCGGCCATACCAGCTACCCATGCCGTGCAATTCATTGGTGCCACTCTTCTTGACGACGCTGATGACGCCGCCGGCGGAGTGGCCATATTCGGCGGGAGGAACTGTCGAGATGACATTAATTTCCGCAATGGAATTCTGCATTGGCCGAATTGTGTTTGTGCCGCCCTGAGGGTCGGTGCCTGCTACGCCATCCTCAAACATGCCGATGGCACCACTGCGCTGGCCTGCGAGATGGTAGGAGCCCAAGTCGCCGCCATAAGCATAGCCGCCGCTGGTCATGCCAGGAACCAGGCTTAGCGTCGAGTTGGTGTAACGCTGGTACAAAGACAAGTCGTAGAGCACCTTGCCGCTCATGACGGTTCTGGTGGAGGATGTTTCCGTCTCCAGCAGGGGTGTAGTGCTTTGAATTTCAATAGAATCCGTTGTCTGCCCCACTTGCATCGCGGCGTCTACCGCCAGGGTGTCGCCAGTGCGGACTTCGACCGAGTCGTTTACGATTTTCTTGAAGCCCGCGTGTTCAAAGGTAATGCGATATTCGCCAGGCTGGACCGAAGGAACGCGATAGATGCCTTCTCCATTGGTGACTGCACTCTGAGGAATGTTCGTTGATTTTTGAACGATGGAGACCTTTACGCCGGGAACAACAGCGCCAGTGGAGTCCGTCGCCCTACCAGTAATGGTGGAAGTGCCAATCTGGCCATACGCCGCCAAGGACACAAGGAGAAGGGGAGTGACTAGTCTAAGGAGCAAGATACCCTCGTGGAAAAAATGATAGATCGCGAACGGGGCGGCCTGAGGCAGACTCTATCATTTTTTTAATAAAAATGAAATTACTTGGGGTATTTTTTAGCGAACCAGGCCAGTGAGAGGACTGCTGGCTGACGCATACAGGCGTTTGGGCATGCGGCCTGCGAGGAAGGCCAGGCGACCGGCCTTGACGGCATATTTCATCGCTTCGGCCATCTTAATGGCGCTGTCGGCCTCGGCTACGGCTGTATTCAGCAGCACGCCATCGTAGCCAAGCTCCATCGCGATGGCCGCGTCGCTGGCTGTGCCAACGCCCGCATCGACGATCAACGGCACAGCAGTGATCATCTCGCGGAGGATACGAAGATTTGCGACATTCTGGATGCCCAGGCCAGAGCCGATCGGCGCGCCCATCGGCATCACCGCAGCGGCACCGGCGTCTACGAGTTTGCGGGCCACGATCAGATCGTCATTGGTGTAGGGCAGAACGACGAATCCCTCTTTGACGAGAACGCGCGTGGCCTCTAGCAGACCCTCGACATCCGGGTACAACGTCGCCTGATCGCCAATCACTTCCAGTTTTACCCAATTGGACAGGCCGACCTCGCGGCCCAGTCGCGCCGTGCGGATGGCTTCGTCGGCCGTGTAGCAGGCCGCAGTATTGGGCAGCAGCGTGTAGCGACTGCGATCAATGTAATCGAGCAGGCTCTCTTTGCTTTTGTCAGTCAGGTTGACGCGGCGCACCGCTACAGTGACGACCTCTGCACCAGAGGCATCGTGGCAGTGCCGCATTTCATCAAAGCTTCGGTACTTTCCAGTACCGATCAGGAGCCTGGACTGAAATTCACGACCGGCAATCGTAAGGGTATCCATCTGGGGGGGCAACTTCTCTTCCAAACTCCATGATAGCGGGGCCAGAGCCACATGTGTTATTTTGGTAAGTGGTTTAGTACATGGCGAATACCGTAACATCTATCAAGCGCATCGGGATTACCGAACGTCGCACAGCGAACAATCGTGCTCGCAAGAGTCGTATCAAGGGCGCAATCAAGGTCATGCGTAAGCATTTGGCCGACAAGAACGTGGAAGAGGCGACAAAGCACCTGCCTGCCTTGTTCTCGATTGTCGATCGTGGCGCAAAGTGGGGCGTCATCAAGAAGAACTCAGCAGACCGCTACAAGAGCCGCTTGAGCCGTCGGTTGAAGGCTATTGCAGCTTAATCGCTACAATTCGCCCTTCAAGCCTCTTTCGCAGCTCCCTCTCTAGCCGTAACCTTCCAGACGAAGTCTTCCATCACCGTCTTGTCATCAGGACGGGTGTCTCTGAGCGCCTGATCGGTTGCATATACCAGCAACATCGCCTTTTTCAGGCGTCCCGGTCCGAAGGCACTCATAGTTTGCTCCACCTGCTCGGCTCGCGCCCGCCACATCGGTGTCCCCAACTTTGAGAAGTGTCCCTGAATGGCTGCGGAGCCTTTGACTCTTGCCTCATGTCCAGCCAATGCCAGCCGAAACTGCGTCGAGAGAAACGATAGCGCAATCGGTAGATATTCGCCTTCACGTATCAAGGTGTCGAGGATGTCCAGGCTTTTGGCACGATCCCCTCGACCTATCGATGCGACCAGCGCAAAAATATTAGCGGCGCGGGCATTGGGTACCAGTGCCGTAATGGTGTCGGCAGAAATCGCCTCTCCCGGCTTTGCGTAGAGTGCCATCTTTTCGATTTCCTGGTGGATGCGGGCAGCATCGGCACCGGTGGCTTCGACGAGCAACTCCACTTCGGCGGCACCGATGCGCACTTTCTTTTCCTTTGCCAACTCCAGCACCAGGCGCCGGGCGGCATCCGGGGTGAAGCGTGGAAACTCCACTTGCGCCTTCACTGCTGCAAAGAACTTGCGCAGGTTCTCGACTTTGGTCTTGTCCTCGCCATCGAGGTCATAGCGGGAACAATCGAAAACGATGGTTGTGTCGGGCGTCGGATTCTTCAGGTAGGCGCTCAACTCTTTGACTCCGCCTGCATCCTCTTCCTGCTTGGCGCGCCCTTTGGGCACAACTGCCTCGGCCCCCGCCACCCAGATGATCCGCCGCGATGCAAACAGCGACATGGAGGCGGCATCGTCTAACACATGCGCGATGCTGACTTCCGTCAAATCCCAACGGCTCCAGCCGCTCTCGCGATCATCCGAGGTTGGCAATGCCACGGCCAGCAGCGCGTCCTTGCACTGTCCGCGCATGTAGGCGTCCGGTCCGAGAAAAACACAAACCGGAGGGGCACCCTGCTTTGCTAGTCCGCTAAGAAACTGTTCGGCGGTCATGGCTAGAAATTTTCAAGAATCGCCGTTACGACAGTAGTGGCGACATCCCGGCTCAGGCGATCAAAGGCGCCGGTTGACTCGTCAAAGTAGGCCAGCGGGTCAGAGGAAATTTCGTAGCGCTGGCGGAATTCCATCGAGGGGTTGGAGTAAATTGCCTTGCCCGACTTAGCGTGCTTTAAGAGGATTGACAGAAGGACCTGCACCTGCACACCGGAGGCGCGACCCGTGACCGGGTCGTAAACCGTCGGGAATGCAATAACGTTGATAACGGCACCGTCGAGAATGGCATCTGCCCCGGCAGGGTCAGGCGGGATCTTATACTTTGTACGGGCAATGAACTCCCGAGTGATTGCAATTGGAATTTTCTCGGTCAGGCGGTAGCGTGTGGTGGCATTGCGAAATGGCGGAATGCCGATCGTCAGCACATCCTTGGGCACGAGATCCGCTTTGCCCGCGACGTGATATCCGCAGGAAGAGGCAGCGACGCAGCCGACACCAGACAATAACAATTCCCGACGCTTCATGACTTCACAAGCTCCTTAGCCACCAGAATCGCATTTTGCGCGGTGAGGCGGTTGTTGTCGGCGACTAGCCAGAACCAGGCGGCGTTCGGGGAGTTTCGGTCCACCTCGATGGCACCCACAGCAACTCCATCCTGGCTGGCTGCCTGGACGTTATTGGGCGGGTCGAGGTCTTTGCCGCGAACGTCGATACCCGCCGCGCTCAGGGTCTTCATCAGCCGCTTCAGATCAGGAACGGCTTCAAATTCAATCCACACAGAAGCACTCAGGCCATGAAAGACCGGTGCCTGAGAGAGCCGCAGGGAGGGCAACGGGACACTACCTGCCAGCAGGGTCACAAGATTGCGTTCAATGCGCAGTTCCACTTTCTCCAGCTTGTGCGGCGAATCCTCGCCCAAGCGCGCCAGCATCGCGAATGCTGTCTGAGCGTCGAAGAGCTTCTTGGGGACATTCTGGAAGGTGAGTAGGCCAGTGGTCTGTTGCTGCAACTCTGTTAGGGCTGCGGTGCCGAATTCGCTGGCTGGATGATATACATTGGCGACGCTGCGAAGGATGGGCGAAACAGCATGCAGACTGCGGTAGAACAGCGCCAGCATGGAGGCAGCCGGGTGCGCGATCACTTGCACGCCGGCGCTTTCGACGCCAGGGGCTTCGGCCAGGGGTGCGCGCAATCGTGACTTTGGGTCGACCTCGAGTACGCCGGTCAAGTCGATCACGTTGGCGTTGCGCATCCTGCGGACCTTCGCGCTGGAATCGAGATCGCCAGCGAGCATCACGACAGCCGCAGACGCAACAACGTCCTTGTCGAGGGGTGACATCACGGCAAGCTCATCCTCGCCTCGGACAAGTGTCTTGCCTTCGTGGTCAGTGGTATCCATCGGCCGGATATCGAAGCCTTCGGCGATCTCTGAAATTTCACGACCCAAAAGGGTCTGTCCGCCAACGAGGGCGAGAATCGGCTTAGCCAATGAGGGGGGGCTCCAGAGTAGGGATGATTTCGACAGGGCGACGACGCAGCAGGCCAGCGATGCGCACAACGATACCGCTTGCGGTGTAGATGAAGCACATCAGGAAAAGCAACTGCTGAGAGTAATACAGAATCAGGAGAATCGAAGTGCAAAACAGGATTACACTCAGCGGCGATCTTGGTTGGAGCAGATTCAGATCTTTAAAGCTTCGATAGCGCCAGGTGCCTACCATCAAGAAGCTGACCAGGGCCAAAACGGCCAGCCAAACGAGCGCAAAAATCCAGTTTTCGATCGGCAAGCTGTTGAAGGCATAGACGATGCTTGCGATAAAGGCGGCGGCGGCGGGGATCGGCAAACCGACAAAGTACTTACGATCCGGGCGGCCAGGATTCTGCGGCACCGGGTTGGTGACAACATTGAATCGGGCCAATCGCATAGCGCCGCAGAGCAGATAAACGAAGGAGACGAGGTAGCCAGCCTGGAGCACTTGGTCGCGCAGAACAAGGTCCATACTGTGGCTGATGAAATAGAAACCCCAACAGAAGGCCAATACGGCGGGTGCGATGCCAAAGGTGATGACGTCAGCGAGCGAATCCAACTCGCGTCCAAAATCACTGACCGTATTCGTCATGCGGGCAATTCGCCCATCGAGACCATCGCAGGCAACGGCAACACCAATTAACTGGGCAGCGAGCGCATACTCAGGAATGTGGACGGCACCCTGCTGAGTGCCCTTGATCGTGCCTTCGACTGTTTTGGTGATGGCAAGAAACCCAAAGAAAATGTTGGCTGCGGTGAAAAAAGTGGGCAGCGCATAGGCCGCACGGCGTGGCCGGCGCTCGGGACTCTTCGGGTCAACCAGCCGGTCTGCGAGACTCACTATTTCACCCTTCTGGCGATAATGCTCGAACCGGCAGAAACACGCTCACCGAGGGCGACAGTCAATTTCCAGTCTGCGTTAAAGAGTAGATCAACGCGCGAACCGAACTTGATCAGTCCGACACGCTCGCCTTTATCCACTTTGTCGCCGGTGTCTTTGTACCAAATGATCCGGCGCGCGATTAATCCGGCAATCTGGCTGAACTCGACGCTCACGCCATCGCCTTCCACCACAAAGGTGTTCTGCTCATTCTCGCTGCTGGCCTCAGCGCGGCTGGCAACCAGGAACTTGCCTTGGCGGTAAGTGCGCTTCACGATGGTACCCGCGATGGGCGAGCGATTCACGTGCACATCGAAGACGTTCAGGAAGACGCAGAGGCGCGTCCGGCCGTCGGGGTCTTTGCTGATCGAAACGACTTTTCCGTCGGCAGGGGAAACTGCGACCGGCCCGTCAGGAATGACTCGATCTGGATCGCGAAAGAACCAGAGGCAAAACACCGCCAAAATATAGAAGGGAACGCCGAGCCACGTCACTTTCGTGAGGTAGCCAGTGACTACGCCGGCAAGCGCGAGAGCAAGGGCGTACCATACGCCTGTTATGACCATCTCCCCTATTATCTATGTCCAGCGCGGCGCTTTGGGTTTTAGATCGCGAGCATTGATAAATTCGAGGCCGACGCGGAACTTCATTCCTTTGACGTCGCAACGCCTGACGCTTGCCATTCCGTCTACCTGATGAGTGGGAATTTCAATCTTGACGAACTGACGGGGTTGCAGCCGGGAAGGGGCTTCAATGAGTGCGCCATGGTCGCTGAGATTGAGGACGAGCACCTTCTCATAGAAGCGGCTACCGTCTGGCTTGTGCCAGGTGATCGTGCCAGCGATACTCAATTCATCCCGAGGATCACGACGCTTTTCAGTAGACATTGCTTCACTAGACAGGCATCTGGCCCGAAGAACAAGTTTTATGGCAATATGACATCAATGTCAAGGATTCTCACCTGCGAATTCGTCTTCAGTCAAGACCTGCGCTGCAAACTGGATCAGCGTCCCGGCCTGTTTGCGCTCTCATCCTTCAACCACTGGCACAACTGGAGCAATGCCTCCCCGGCTTCGGTGCGCTGCGTCCCATGCGCTGCGGCGGCCAACTCGAAACCACGCTCGAAATCCCCCGTAGCAATCGACGCACGCGCCGCCTTTCGCAACCCCCAAGCTTCCGTCGACAGATGCATCAAACGTCTAAGATCCGCCCCGCACCGCGAACAACTCGTGGCCCCACGAAATCGGGCCAAGCAGACCGGACACGAATTCGTCACGCTCAATTCGGCTTTCCCTCCATGAAGAAAAGCAGTTCCCGCAGTGCTGAAGAGGCTTGGGCGAGAGCCGTCGGGTCTCCGGCGCCGACTGCGATATCGATCCTCTCATGAAGATCGATCGCTTCCTCGCGATCATCGACATGCATTTTTTGCAAAAGATTTCGGGAACGAGCCACCAGATTTCCGGCTTCCTCCTCGCCCGGCAGCGGGGCGAGGGCTGCGGCTTCGATCCGCCCGCTTGCAAACGCCTCCAAGTCCGGCGCCTCGGCATGGCCCCAATCGGCTTCGTCAAAGGCCCCAGAGAATGGTTCCCCGCGCGACTCGAACATTTCCTGAATCCGCTTTCGCCCAGCGGCGATTTCTTCCGCTGTTTTCACTTGGAGCGCGTTGGCGATCGTGATCTGTTTCGACTTTCCGGATCGCTTCTCCACCGCCGCCACTTCCAGAATGCCGTCCAGATCGAGCCTCATACGGCATAAAACTTCATTGGGGCCATTGAGAGCCGTCAAAGCCTCAATACGAAAATTTCCAACGGGAATATTTTTTAGCGCGTCGTCATCGTCGCCTTGGTATACCTGCACGTCTACCTCGGTCTGGTAAGGATGAGAGGTGACGAATTGCTCGGTGCGTGTCAACGGCAGAGGAGTGTTGCGGCGGACGATCGGCTTGAAACAGTGCGGATAGGGGACTCCTCCACGCTCGCCAAGAAATGAAATGCCGAAGGAATAAGGCGACACATCCACCAGCACGCGATCAACTTGCTGTCCGGCTAACCGCGAAGCAAGGACCCCCGCCCCGAGCGCCACGCACAAGTCGGGATGTACGTCCTGACGGGGTTCGATGCCCATCCGTTCGCTGAGCAGATTGAATATCAGAGGAGTGCGCGTTGAACCGCCAACCAAGAGAACCGCATCCATGTCGCCAGGCTTCTTAGCGGCGTCCTGCAGCGCCTTGGACACGCTGTCGAGCGTCGATTCTGCCATTTGACGAATCAGGTTTTCGTAGTCGAGACGCGAGATCTCCGTTTCCAAATGCAGGGGTTTGCCCGCCAAGGCGACGAGCGCTTCCTCCCGGATGACGACAAACGGCTCCTGGCTGAGCTTCTTCTTGGCCTCTTCGGCGGCCCACCACAGGCGCGCCTTTGCGGAGGGATGTCCTTGCCGCACATCGACGCCATGCTGCTTCTGAAATTCCCGCGCCAGCCGTTCCGCCAGGAGATCGTCAAAATCGTCACCGCCCAGCCGATTGTTGCCATGACTGGCCAGCACCTCGGTGATGTCGCCTTCCACGGTCACCACGGAAACATCGAAGGTTCCGCCTCCGAGATCGTAGATGAGCGCCGTATGACGCGATCCGTCGGCAAATCCATACGCCAGGCTGGCGGCGGTGGGTTCATTCAAAATGCGCACAACCTCCAGTCCGGCCAGGGCGCCCGCTTCGCGTGTGGCGCTTCGCTGGGCATCCGAGAAATAGGCCGGTACGGTGATCACCGCCTTTTCCGGACGCTTGCCGAGAGACGGTGCCGCCCACTCCACCAGTTCCCGCAGAATCAGGGCCGAGATTTCCGGCGGAGTGAAAGTCCGGCCTCCAAGTGTCACCGTCTCCTGGCTACCCATCCGGCGCTTGATGCTGCTGACGGTCAGTTCGGGATAAAGGGTTTGCTGGTTGCGGGCGGGCTCGCCGACCAGTAGTTCTCCCGTCGTCGAAAATCCCACACAGGATGGCAAAATCCGCTGGTCGCCCGGCCCCAGCACACGCACCTGGCCGTCCACGAATGCCGCTACCTCGGAGTTCGTTGTACCCAAATCGATTCCAATAATTGCTTCACTCATATTTCCTGCTCGGGAATCGTCCGTGCGCGGGATACTTTCACTTGCGCCGGACGAAATATCTCACCGCTCCATTCATAACCGCTCCGGTAGACTTCAAGCACGACTCCGGGGGAGACCCCGTCGGATTCCTCACTCTCGATGGCATTCATGCGCCGGGGATCGAAATTCTCGCCCTTGCATTGAATTTCGCGCACATTGAAGTCCGAGAGGGTCTGGTCGAGATGCTCGACGCCGAGTTCGTAACCTCTCACCAAAGCGACGATCGCTTCCATTACCAGGTCGGGCGTTGGCTTGCCGGACATCCGTGCCCACCATCCTGGCTGGGCCGCAAGGGCGATTGAAGCCTCACGGGCCCGGACCAATTCGCGTCCCCGCTCCAGCCGGTCCCGCAAATCGATTAACGAACTCAGGATCTCGCGGCGGCAGCGCCGCTCGGCATCGCGTTGCAGAGCACGTTCCCGTTCCGCGTAAATGACCCGCAGTTCCGCAGCAATCTTCTCCGGCTGTGCCCCCAGCGTAAGGGTGAGATCCTGGAAGGCTCTGCCTTGCAGCTTGATTTCCTGCGTTAATGCCGTCATTGCCGCCCACAGCGCGTAGGAATCGCAAAGTCGCTCGTCGGTCTTGCTTCCGCCTTCGATTGCGGCCGAAAGTATTTCAGCATCGATTCCAGCGGGCGGAGGCTCAGGAGCCAGCGCTGAATCGAGCAGAGCTTCGAAGCGGCTTAGAATTTGGGCGCGGTCCCAGTGCGCCGTCATTTACTTTTCAATACCTCTCGCCAGAGGCGCGGTCCGGTGAATATTCGCCGAGCCTTCAGATCGTCAATGAGGGAGGCCAACGGAGCCTGGGCTGCGGGAGACAGAAGGACGGACTTCGCCTGGCGACGGGGATCGCGCAGGCTGTCATAGGCATCCCGGATCTTTTCAAATTCCTCGGGAGATCGGTCGGGCGGAAACAGCTTGACTTTGTCCAGGTAGGCAACCCGTATTTCGTCGGTCGACGCGTTAGCCGCCACCCCCAAAATTTCGTTCGCTTTCATCGTATCTTGCGGTCCTTTTTTTTCTTCCCGAGGCCGCCCAAAATCTCCGCGACGATTGCATCCTCAGACTGGCCGGACCGGAAAGCATCTCTCATGAGCTCAAAAAGGCTCTCCGCAACTTCGGGTGGCATTTCCGGCGGAGCTTGCTGGTTGAACATCTTCTTCATCGCGGCATCGTCCAACTCGTCATCGACCGGTCCGTCGCCGTCGAGAGGATCGCAGGGTTCGCCGCGCGCACGGCGGCAGTCGGCGCAGTCGCACTGCGGTAACAGGTCGCGGTAGTCCGGCCCCACGTTGAAGCGGGCGGGAAAGAGCGGCGAAGCCAACTCCCGGCGGATCACTTCCCTCGCCTGCTCCAAAGTGAGTGAGATCGATTCGCCGCCAAAGGGATTACGGCAGAGCTGGACGGCCCGGTCAACCATATCCGGCTGGCGGTGGAATCGGCCCAGTTCGGCGACGGCCGCAGCCAACGCCAGATGACGGTCGCCCCTCTGGTCGAGCATGGCATCGGCGCGCATCAATAGGAAGCGAGCCTCATCCGGCCCTCCCCGCTCAAGACCGACCCCCGACGCCGCCCAAGCCAACCGGCGATGGCCGGTACTCATCCCAAGTTGCCCAAGCAGGAGAAGTTCACGGATCTCAAGGGTATTAGCAACACTGGAGAAGTTCTCTTCCGCCGCATCAAAGTAGGCGAGCGGAAGTTTGAACTTTCCGATCCCAAGGTCCTTTGTAATGGTCATCACTTTCGCCAGAGACTTGGGAATCGACTTTCTTTCCTCCCGTTTTATCGCGCTCACAAGCGGCAATTGAACGGGGTTTGGACCCTTCAAAATGTTGGCGATTCCGAAGAGCAGCAACCTTGCGGCGAGCTTGTCCTCGAGCAAAGTCTCCACCTCCTGAAGAGCCACGGCGGCTTTGGATACGTCGCGGGAAACAAGGGCTAGCAAGTGGAGCATCGCTGGCACAAAGGCGCGCCGGCTACCCTGCCGCAACTGCGGTAGCGCCTCGATCTCGGTGAGCCGCTGCATAGCCAGATGAGGCTTATTTTGCCGCAGTTGATTCATGGCCGCCGCAACGAGCAGCCGCAAGCGCGCTGATCGTACCTTGGGATGAACCGCGTCAATCTTCTCCGCGTCCGCCAGAAACGATAGTGCGGTTGGGATGGCGTTGCGTTCCTCGGCTCGTTCCATCAGATGAAGAACGGGGTCGAGGTCGTCCGGCCGGAACCGGCACCATTCCTGGGCAACATTTTCGCTCTCCCGGTCTGGTTGCCCCTCTGCCCATTGCATCCATTGGGCGAATGCTTCCGGATGCGGATCGATGGAGCAGGCCAGCGCGTAGAGCTTTCCGGGAGACTGGAAAACGCCGCCCGGTCGCGCCGTTCCTGGCCGTCCCTTGATGCTCTGAACTTCCTCAACCCATTCCTCAGGAAGCTGCCCCAGGATCTCGGCGACGTGTAGATAGAGTGCGGCCGCCTCCAGACCGCCGTCGAGGAACCAGTTCTCGCGTACGGCGTGATCATGGAACTCGCGCCACAATTCGGATGCCTGCAGAATGTCTTCCGGGCTACCGGAATGTTCCATCTGAATCGCAAAGATCCGGAAGAATTCGGCATCCTGACGGACGTTGCCTTCAAGCGCCGCCGTCAAGCGCTCCAGATCCAAACCCGTAGCTCCGCCACGCGCGAAAATAAGCTGTTTCAGGTGAGCAAGACGGTCCGGTGCGATGCGTTGGCACTCCCGAATGGCGGCGCGCACCGCCTTGAAGATATGGCTCGGTTCGGATTTGGCAAATGCGTTGTCCAGATTTGTAAAAGCGCTGCGAAGCTCAGACAGGCTGATGCTGGTGGCAGAAATCAGCGCTTCCTCCGCCGAATTCAGTTTGCGGGGCGGCTTTCCGGCAAGCATCGCCTGGATCGCCGGGATCAAGCGCGCCGGAGCCGATTCCGGTTTGATCGCCGCGAGATACTCCCGGCAGGACTGGACGTCCCCGCGATAGAGACATGCGATCGCGCGAATCAACAGCTTCCAGGGGGCGAGCGGGCTGCGATGCGAAACCTCTGCCAGCGCAATTTGTTCATTGGTTACCGCTCCGCTGGTTACCAGATTGAATGCAATGTCTAGGGCGCGGGCGGCTTGGCGGAGAGGGTGTTCCGGCGGTAGGGTGCCGCAATCGGCGAGCGCCGCAAGATCCAGCAGATGGGATTGAACGGCTTTTTCGATGACGGCGCGGCGATCGGGGCTGAGTTGCGGATCGATAAGTGGTTGCAGCAATCCGTTGAGTTCGCCTCCGCGGGCGGATGCGGCAGCCGCCAAACCATCGAAGCGATCTCGGGCCGAAGGAAAACGTTCCCGCACCAAATCCAGCAGGGACTTCGCTTCAGTCCTGAGGTCGTGATCGATTAGAGATTGAATGCGGGCTGTGTAGGCGTCCAACAGGAGAGACTCTGAGGCGGGAGTGCTTTCGGTTTTGTGGAATTGCTTGGCGATTTCGAGAGCTGTTCTGGACTTGCCATTGGCAATCATCTGCCGCACGCCAGCTTCGCACGCTTGGGCGGAGTCGGTCGAAGTAGACCCAGAAAGTGGCACCGCCTTGAAACCAGAGTATTGTGACACGCGGAAGGACCGACTCCTTTTTTCCCGGAGGAAATGAAATTATACAACATGAGGAATCGTCCTCAGCTTATCGCGAGAGGGTGCGCCCAAGCTAGGTATCTTGCGGGCCATCAGGCGCTAAAACGGTACTTCGTCGTTGGTTATTGCTGGCGTGACCCCGGCAAGCAGTAGCCGCAAGACCGCCATCGCCGCATCCTTGCCCTTGTCGCCAACCTCGCCGACCGGGCCGACGCAACTCGGGCAGCCTGCCTCGCAGGGACAATTGGAAATCAAATCCGCAGCGCCTTCGAGCAGCCGTTTCGTCTGCTCGAATAGTGGCATCGACTGTCCGATTCCACCCGGAAAGTTGTCATAGAGATAGACGTTTGGTTCCCAGGTCGCCAGGCCTCCGGCAATCTCTTCGGTGATCGCAATGCCGATGTCACGCGGGTCGCACATCACGAGCAGCGCACCAACGGCTCGCAGCGCATTGGCCAAACCCGACAAGCCATTGGCCCGTTCAGACGGCGTGTAGCCTTCCATCTGCGCCAGAAAGGGGGCGGGGCAGTGCAGCCACCAAGCGGTAGTATGCATCTCCTGCTCGGGCATGGAGAGCAAACCCGAGCCGATATTCTCCAGCGTATAGAACTTGATCTTCTTGAATCCAACAATCTGGCGATTCACCCGGACGTCGCCATGGCAGGCCTGCGCACCTTGAATGGCGCGTTGATCGAATTCCTCAAGCACCTTCACCTGCGTGTTGTCGATCGCATCGGTGTAGTAATCGCATTCCACCCGCCGCACAAAGGCCTTGCGCTGTTCGTAATCGAATTTTTCAACCTGATACTGGCGGGCCTCATGCAGATAGATTGCCTTCTCATGCAAGGTCACCAAGGCCGCAGGAAAGGAGACCTCGGCAATCACTTTTTCATCATTGGTGATGTCGATCACGATGAAGTTGTCGCTGGTCACGGCACGCAGACTGATGGCATCTGCAGGGTAAGTGTCGCTGGTCCAATGCCATGCCTGCGCGGAGTGGTTGACCATGCCAAGCTCGGAGAGAAACTGGCAGATCTCGCCCGTATCGTGCGACCCGAATTTCTCTCCATCTTTAATAGGTAGTTCAAATGCTGCGCACTTGAGGTGGTTCAAGAGGACCTCAGTATTGTTGGGATTGATTGTGGCGGTCTCAGGAGGCTGGCCAAAGAGGTATTCCGGATGCTCGACCATGAATTGGTCCAGAGGCGCAGAGCTTGCCACCATCACGGCGATCGAAGTATTTTGCCTGCGCCCTGCACGCCCGGCCCGCTGCCAGGTTGAGGCAATCGTTCCTGGATAGCCGGCCATTACGACCGCGTCCAGCGAACCGATATCGACGCCCAGCTCGAGCGCGTTGGTGGCCACCACCCCCCGGATGTCACCTGAGCGCAGCTTGGCCTCGATCTCACGGCGTTCCTTCGGCAAATAGCCGCCACGATAGCCGCGGATCAGCCCCTGCGATACCGCGCCCTTTTCGATAGCGTCTTTCAGATAGGTGATCAGGATCTCGGTGGCCAAGCGGTTGTTGGCGAAGACCAGGGTCTGCTGGCCGCGCTGAATCGCATCGATGGCGATGCGCCGCGTCTCATGCAGATAGCTACGACGGATGCCCAATTGACGATTGATCACCGGCGGGTTGTAAAGCACGAAGAACTTTTCGCCCGTTGGCGCGCCGCTCTGATCGACGAGCGAAAATGGCTGCGCCGTGATTGCCTCGGCGAGCTCCTTTGGATTGGCGATTGTCGCTGAACAACAAATGAATTGCGGGCTAGACCCATAGAATTCGCACAGCCGCTTCATTCGCCGCATCACGTTGGCGAGGTGACTGCCGTATACGCCGCGATAATAGTGCAGCTCATCGATGATGATGTACTTCAGGTTTTCAAAGAGCTTGGCCCACTTGGTGTGGTGTGGCAGAACTCCAGCGTGCAGCATGTCCGGGTTGGTCAAAACCACATTGGCCCGCTCTCGAATAGCGCGCCGCGCATCTGCCGGAGTGTCGCCGTCGTAGGTGAAGCACTTGAGGTCGGAGCCCATGCTCTCAATGGCCGCATGCAGCTCAGTAAGTTGGTCCTCACCCAGCGCCTTCGTAGGAAATAGATAGAGCGCCCTGGCACCGGGGTCGGCCAGCATCTTGTTGAGCACCGGCAGGTTGTAGCAGAGTGTCTTGCCAGAGGCGGTGGGCGTCACGATGACGACATTGCGCCCGGCGGCTGTGTGCTCAAAAGACGCAGCCTGATGTGAATAGAGTTGCTTGATCCCGCGAGACACCAGGGAATCGGCAAGTCGCTGATCCACCTGAGCCGGGATCTCTGCATACTGACCTTCTCGCGCAGGCATGTGACGGATGGCCCGCACAGGCGACTCGGGTTTGGTGGCGATTTCCTCGAATTTCTGAACCGCCTGAATTACCGTCTCACGGCGCGGGATGGGCAACGCGTTTCGGGTCGCGTCATCTTCAGGGAAATCAAACAACAAATTGGCCACACTCTAGAGATAACTCTTTAGGTGAACAAAAGGCAAAACTCCGTATTGAATCAAAACCTCACGGCCGTCGTTTTCGAGGCTCAATCGAGCCGCTTCTGTGACCAACTCGTTGTAGCTGGAATTGGCTGGCGTGGCCACGATTCCGCGTTCCTCGATCGTCGCCAGACTTGCTGGATTGAGTTCGACGCTCTTCGCAGCCTCAACCAGGGCAGCGATCGAACGATAACCATAGCCCACAACGTGCTCGCCTGCATCCAGATGATTGGGCACATACTGCATGTAATCCGGGCTGGGCTCTGAGTAGGCCCCGTCGACCGCGCAATATTCAACGCCACGATGAGAATCGATGTGATTCAAGAAGCCGCCACTGTCCCCCTGACTGCACCAGAGCGTCATACCCTGGGTGTTTGAACCCGGCCCCTGATCGGGATAGCCCAACGCATTCTGGACATTCAACAGCGCACCGTTTGACCACTTGACCCGCGCGTCGGTCCACATCCATGCTTCCATCCCGTTCGGGAATTTCTCTGGAACGCCAGCCACCGACACACTCACCGGCATCAGGCCTGTGATGAAATGCACAAGGTCGACATAGTGGCAACCAATGTAGGTGAAAGCGTCTGAGTTTTCCATCGAGAACCAGTTTTGAAAGTTCGAGTGGCGGTAGTACCACTTCTCAAAGAGCCGCGCCGTTCCGAGCTTGAAATCTCCGAAGGTGCCCTGACGGTAGCGATCCCTCGCCATCAAAGCCCGGTCATCAAAGCGCTTGTGATATTCGATGCCAACAAAGAGATTCCGTTCGCGGGCTGCGGCTTCAATGCGCTTGGCATCCTGGATTTTCTGCACTAGCGGTTTGACGCAGACGACATGCTGGTCTGCCTCAATCGCCCGCATGACGGCATCGTAATGAAGCTGATCCGGCAAAGCGATGAAGGTGAGATTGCGCTGGGCGGCGTTGGCCAGAACGTCCGCATAAGGGGCGGTTGTCGCGATGAACGATTCCCCCGGAAACGCTGCTGCAATTCGTGGGTTGGCTGCAAGGTGATCCAGAGTGGCTTTGTTGCGGGCGCAGATCGTGATGTTGCCCACCAGACCCTGACGGCGCAGTTGATAAAGCGACGGCAGGATTTGATCGTGGACAATCATTCCACCGCCGATGACGGTGACGTGCATCTTGAGGCTAGCTGTCATTGAGCAACCAGGACTTCCGCAAAGCAATCCGACAGCACGGCGAGCGACTCAAGCATGGCTTCCTCTGTAATGCAAAGCGGAGGGCAGATCTTGATCGTCGCGCCTCCAAAGCCGACGGGCGAAAATAGCAGAACGCCCTTTTCCATCATGCGGTTCACGATATCGAAAGCGAGGTCGCCATCCGGATCGAGCGTACCCGGCTTGACGCATGCCATCCCAGTCACCAGGCCCTTGCCATCGACATATCCAATCGCCTGCGGGTAGCGCTTTTGAAGTGCCCGCAGACTTTCCAGGAGCAGTGCTCCCAGCCGCGCCGAGTTTGCCGTCAGATCTTCATTGATCACAAGATCGATCGAGGCCAGTGCGGCGGCGCAGCAAACGGGGTTGCCGGTATGAGTGCTGGTCATGCTGCCGGGAGGAAACAGATCCATCAGGTCCGGCCGACCCGCGACAAACGCCAGCGGAAGAGAACTTGAAACTCCTTTGCCCCAGGTGGTCAGGTCGGGCACGATGCCATAGTGCTGAAAGCCCCACAGCTTACCAGTGCGCCCAAAGCCCGCCTGCACTTCATCGCAGGTGAGAATGATGTCGTGTTCGCGCGTCCAGGCAAACATCTTCTGCATGTATTCGACCGGTGCAAAGCTTGCGCTGCCGCCCTGATAGGTCTCCAGCATTACGCCAGCAATTCGCTCTGGCCCGACGCCCTGCTTCTTGAGGCATTCGAGAAAATATTCAAAGGTGGTGTCCGGCGTGCGGAAGCCGTCCGGGAAAGGCACCTGCACGAAGCCGGGGTCCAGATTTACGATCCATTCTTTAAGCGCCGGGATGCCGCCTGCCTGCTGACTGCCAAGAGTGCGCCCGTGGAAGGCTTTTTCATAGCTGACGATGATATTTTTCTCGCGGCCATGGTGTTTAGTGGCGTGCGCGCGAGACAGCTTGATGGCACACTCAACCGTCTCAGAGCCAGTCGTCAGGAGGAAGATCTTCTTCAAAGGATCCGGCAACAGGTCTTTGAGTCGCTGGGTGAGTTGTGCCCGGATCTCGCTGGGGAAGCAATAGTTTGTTAGCAGTTTCGACTGAGCCTGGCGCACGATTGCATCGATAATTTCTTTGCGACCGTGTCCGGCATTTGTTATGAGGACGCCGCTGGACCAATCGATCCAGCAATTGCCCCACTTGTCGAAGACTTGAAAGCCCTCAGCATGGTCCCAGACGACGGGCGGTTGTCCGCGCATCGCAATGGGTTCGTTCTCGTAAAGTTGCTCAATCGTTGTAATCGAGCCCGGCGCCGGGATCTGGGTTACGATTCTGCGAAGCTTGGTTTCGACCTTGGGAACGTCTATGGGTACGGGAGAAAATATTCGGGCCATCTAGCCCATTATGTAAAATGCGACGCCAGCTCCGGTGGCCGCTACCGCCGTACCCCCCAAAAGCACCTGCAGGAGACGGTTCAATTCGACCCGTGTTTGCACCTTCAGCGTCTCGATTTGGGTCAGTTGTGACGTTTTCTGAATCTCGCGCTCTACCTCAAGCTGCTTGAGCGTAGCCTCAAGAACAGTCACTTGACGCTCCTCGCTGGAATGCACCCGGCGGTTGAGTTCCCCAAAGGCTTCTGTCATCGAAGTTGCCAGGGGCGCAAGGCTCTCGGGAGAAATACTCTGGGTCTGAGACGGCTGGGGTTGGGGCGAGACAACGCGGTCATACATCAGGTCGAGTAATTGGCTCATTGCGCCAAATACCTGTGACATCTGGTGCCCCGTATTATTCATCTCGCTCTTGATCTGTTCTTGCTGTTCGACGCTTGCCTTAAGCCCGTTAGCAAATTCTTCGAGGTTGTGGAGGATCTGACCAGGCAGGGCGGGGTCTTGCCAAACCTCAAACGTGCTCAATTCTGTCATGGGCGTTCCCGAAATGGCCGTTTCCGAAATGGCCGTTTCCGAATTTGTTGCTGCTGGAATCTTTGTCGGCAGGCTTTGCATGATTTCGCTGGTTTGCATCTGACTCTCTCGCTGTTTTCGCTTATCGACGAGTTGTCCCGTTTTGATACAAATTTACGTGCAGCCACCAGCCACCCCAATAGGGCTGGAGATTCGAAGCAATAAATTTTTCGTGATATCGGCGAAGATCTTGTATTGCCCAAATTTTGGTGCTACCATGAAAGCTGTCTGACGACTGCGATTTTCTAAAGCAACCTCCGTCACAATCCCTGTTAGCGAGACGCCCCACCGAATGAGTTTTACCGTTTTTCTTGGCAATTTACCCACCTGGGTTACGGCCGATGACATCCAGTCATGGCTGAATGCCGAAGCTCTGGTAGCCGATTCCATCAAAGTAATCCGGAATCCAGAGACCCAGGAATCCAAAGGCTTTGCCTTCATCGAGGCCCCGAACGGGGAAGAGATGCAGTCAATCATTCGTAGGTTTGACCGTGCTCCGCTCGAAGACAAACTTCTTCGGGCCAACCCGGCACAGCCCCCGAAGGGCAAAACCGGCGTTCCCGGTGCCCGCCCAGAAGAGAGGCGCCCCTTTGCTGGTGGCGACCGTCCTCGTCAGGGTGGCCCCTTTGGCGCCCGTTCTGCCGACAGTCGTCCTGCCGGTGATCGCCCTCCTGCTGGTGACCGCGCCGCCGTTTCTACTGGCGCTGCTGCAGCAGTTGCTGGAGCTGTCCCAGCAGGCGATCGTCCTCCTGCTGGTGAGCGTCCCCCGGCCTCCAATGGCGCGGCTGGCGCAGCGTCTGATCGCAATCGGGGCGCAAAGCGTCGCGGTAAGCCTTCGGGTACAAGTGCCTTTGCTGAAGAGCTAGCCAAAGCCCTCTAGCCTCTGGTTTTTCAGTTTCACTAACTTTACTTTCTATTTACTTTTCAGAACCCGGTGCTAGAATTAGGCACCGGGTTTTGGCTTTTCGGTGTGTCGTAGGAAGTGCCGGGGGCCACCCAGGTGGTTCTTACTATGTTCGATCTTCTTCTGATTCGCAGTCTTTTTGTAATGTCGCTGGGCCTCTGCGCCTGGTTCCTGCAGCCTTTCCAGCTTGACCCTAAAGTCGCTGCGGCTGCGGCTGTCGCCTTTGGCGCTGCCATCGTTGCCTTTGAGATTCGCCTCAAGGAAGTCAGCCTGAAGCGGCTGATCGGTGCGGCGATTGGCTCCCTCCTCGGCATCATCGGAGCCTTCCTGATTTCCATTGTGCTGCGCCAGGCTATCGTCGATTCCACGACCACCATTCCCTTTATTCAGGTCGGCACCTTGCTCCTGATGGGCTACATCGGCTTAATCGTTGGTGCGAGCAAAGGCGACTTACTCAATCTCGCTGCACTTGGGGGTGTCTTTGGCGAAGCCAAGTCGCAAAAGGGAGCGACCTTCAAGATCCTCGACACCAGCGTCATCATTGACGGGCGAATTGCCGATGTTCTCGAAACAGGTTTTCTCGACGGCGTGATGGTGATTCCCCAATTTGTATTGCGTGAATTGCAACAGGTTGCCGATTCCAGCGATTCTCTCAAGCGTAATCGCGGCCGGCGCGGCCTAGACATTCTCCAACGTGTTCAAAAGATGCCCAACTTGAACATAAAGATTGTTGAAGATGACTTTGCTCAGGTCAAGGAAGTTGACCTCAAGCTGATTGAACTGGCTAAGATGTACGACTGCAAGATCGTCACCAACGACTTCAACCTGAACAAAGTCGCGCAACTCCATGGCGTGCTGGTGCTGAATATCAACGAGTTGGCCAACTCCATGCGCCCCGTTGTTCTGCCCGGTGAAATCATGCGCGTTTTCATCCTCAAAGAAGGCAAAGAGTCGAGCCAGGGTGTCGCATATCTCGACGACGGCACGATGGTTGTGGTGGACAACGCGCGCCGGATGATATCAAAGACGATCGATATTGCCGTTACCAGTGTGTTGCAAACGACAGCCGGCAAGATGATCTTTGGGCGTTTTGATGACCGCACGCATGCTGTCCATGACCCAAAAATGCCTGGAAAAGAAGTTTTTTCAGCGGGTGCCTAGCCAAGCGAATAGGCTGCTTGGCCATACATCTTCCGCCTTTGCTGACGTGGTGCCTCGCCGCGGAAGAAATAGCGGGAGGTGCGTGTTGGTGCAAAGCCGAGATTGAGCAGGACGGTCTCGCCATCGCGATGCGCTTCAGGCAGGATCACGCGTGGTGTCGAACTAAATTGCATGCCAATTGCAGCGTCGATCAGCGCTGTTGCGACCTCTGGGCTGGCCGCAGCAATTGGTCCGATGACGGCGGATTGCGCAAACGCAAAGCCACAGCATTCACCGTCCGCGCCACAGGCGATCAGAGCCCGCCCAGGGAACTCGTGCATCAAGGCGCGGAATAGAGCTTCGCGGTTGCCGCCGAAAATCGGAGCATCAAAAGCAGCAATCTGAGAGACATCATTCAGCGGGAGAACCTCAACATTGGTCTCTGCCAAGATACGCGTTCGCAATTGCCATTCGGTACTGAGGCCGCTCCACTGAAATCCATGCTTCGGGTAGAAGGCAAGACCCGGATCGGTAGAATACAAGGTGATCGATCGGAACCCCCGTTTCTCCAACTGCTCCAGGGCATAGGTCAAGAGCCGGGAGCCTGCGCCTCCGATTTGGTGCGACGGGTGGATAGCCATCAAACCGATATGAGCGAAATGCCCAAAGTCTGTATAGCCCACTACCCCAATCGAATGACCATCGGCTTCCAGCAGCCAATAGGATTTCGCGGTGAGCGTGCAATTGCGGCGCAGCAGCGGGGCGAAGCTGCAATCCACTTTGTGCGCAGCCTGAAGGATTTGATCCGCAATCGGAATATCGGCATCAACCAACAAACGTATGTCGTCCATCGTAAGTCACCATTGTCGCTGATACGCTGTGGCTAAGATGCGGAGGGTAAGCAGCTGTCAACGCAGCCGACCGCCAAAAGACAATTCTGATAAGATTTACCGATGGCCGATGCTGTTTGGACCCCGGGACTTGCCATAGCTTCGCACGCCGCGCCGAGGCACGCCTTTGTCGTTCGCCTCACTCACTGGCTCACCACTCTCTGCTTCTTTGCCCTGCTCGTGACCGGCATCGAAATTGTCATATCCCACCCACGCTTCTATTGGGGCGAGACCGGCAATGTATTGACTCCCGCCCTGTTTCAACTCCCGATTCCCGCATCACGGGGCATTGTTAAGACTGCCTATGACTTTGTGCTTCCCGACCAAAATGGCTGGAGCCGGAGCCTCCACTTCCAAGCCGCCTGGCTTCTGGCCTTCACTGCCTTGCTCTATGGAATTTCCAGTCTGCTGTCGGGGCATCTCAGGAAACACCTGCTACCAACTGGAGGAGATCTTTCCTGGCAGGTACTCTCGAGCGAAATCTCGAAGCACCTGCGTTTTAAAGCGCCCAATGCGGCAGACTCGCGATCCTATAACGTTCTGCAGCGGCTGGCGTACCTATCGGTCATCTTCGTGCTGTTCCCGCTGATGATCTGGACGGGCCTGGCAATGTCGCCCGGCTTTACCGCAATGTTTCCGTTCACGGTAACCGCGTTTGGTGGCCAGCAGTCGGCACGGACGATTCACTTCTTCGTAACCCTTTTTCTCATACTCTTCGTTCTGGCCCACGTCTTGATGGTCTATTGTGCGGGGTTCACAAGCCGCATGCGCGCGATGATCACAGGGCGCACGGATGCAATCCAGGAGCAACCATGAGCAACCCCTCACGCCGCAAACTTATCACCGCCGGACTGGCCGCAACTGCCAGCGCAACCGGTTTGGCAGCAGCCGCTAAGATTGCCGATCAATATGGCCTGATCCCGCCCGATCACGGCGGCATCTATGGTCCAGGTGAAACACTTACTTATGCCGCCCACCGGTTGCTCGGGAGTAACTCGCTGGCTCGCGAATTCCCGCGAAGCCTGATTTCGAATCCTCCGTTTGCCAACGGTCGGCCCCCGCGCGACGAAGCCTATAAAAAGCATCAGACTGAGGGCTTTGCCAACTGGCGTCTCGTTGTCGACGGAATGGTCGCCCGTCCTACATCATTTTCCATACCGGAACTTCGTAGCTTCCCCAAACGTAGCCAGATCACTCACATGGCCTGTGAGGAGGGTTGGTCTTTCATTGCGGAGTGGACCGGCGTGCCTTTGTCGCACGTACTTGAGCTTGTGGGTGTTCTGCCGCAGGCCAAGTTTGTCGTCTATTTTTCGATCCAGCCTCGCTGGTGGAACAGCTTCGACATGGCTGAGGCAATGCACGCCCAGACTCTCATCACGTATGAAATGAATGGCGGTGAACTCCCCAACGGGAATGGCGGCCCACTGCGTATGCGCGCCCCACGCCAGCTTGGATATAAGAGCACCAAATTTATTAACCGCTTGACCGTCAGCGATAGCCTTGCAGGCTTCGGCAAAGGCCTGGGTTGCTCATCCGCTGAAAGCGGCTATGCCTGGTACGCAGGCATCTGATGTGGGCGACCCGGTCGGATACAAAATCAGCGCATCGACGCAGCGGACTTCTGATAATTCTGGCTCTCTTGACGATCAATTCGCTTGCGTCAGCAACGCGTCCGGAATATCGCGGCTTTTGGGTCGACACGTTCAACAGCAATCTCAACAATCACGCCGACATCCTCTCTGTAGTCCAAAAGGCGAGTTCTGCAAAAGCGAATGTCATCTTCGTGCAGGTACGACGCCGCGGTGACGCATGGTACCTGAGCTCTCTGGAACCACAGCCCGACTTTGTACCGATCGAAGGTGGCTTCGATCCGCTTTACGACCTGATTCAGACCGCGCATGCCAATGAACTGGAAGTTCACGCTTTCGTCATCATGGGTGCCATCTGGAACAAGAACCCAAGTTTCGCGCCCACCGCGACCTTGGGGCCACCCACATCAGCCACTCACGTCTTCAACCTCCATAGCGGCTTTGATCCGAGTACAGGCCGGGTCGAACTGGGAGTCCACAACTGGCTCACTCGCTCATTGCTCCCGGACGGGACCGCCGGTATCAGTTTTCAGGGCCATCGTTTCGGCTCTGACTTCTGGCTGGACTTTGGTCATCCGGACGCTGCTGCCTATAGCGCCGAAGTGGTGCTCCAACTCGTCCGCAACTATGATCTGGACGGTTTACATCTGGACCGCATCCGCTATCCGGAGTTCAGCGCCTCCGGTCAGACCCCAACGAGCGGCGCAAACATTGGATACAACGCCGTGAGTGTATATCGATTTCAGGAACGCTACGGGATTGCGCATGATTCTCCTCCACCCGATCCTGGCGACGATCGCTGGAGCCAATGGCGGCGTGATCAGGTTAGCAATCTAGTCCGCCGGATCTACCTGAATGCCAGAGCGATCCGACCGAAGCTTACGATTTCAGCGGCGCTGATTGCCTTCGGCGGTGGCCCCACAACAGAAGCAACGTGGAAGGCGGCAGAGGCTTATTGGCGCGTGTTTCAGGACTGGAGAGCGTGGACGGAGGAGGGCATCCTGGATCTCGCGATCCCGATGAACTACAAGCGCGACAGCATCGCACAACAGGCCGGCTGGTATGACCAATGGAACGAATGGACCCGCAATCATCAATATTCGCGCGCAGCCCTGGCTGGCCTGGGCATCTATCTCAATCCGATCGAATGGTCACTGCCGCAGACCCGGCGCGCGCTTCAAGCTTCGACCGCCACGGGGCAATCGCTGCTCGGCGTGAGTTTCTATTCACTGGCAGTGCCGGATGCAGCATTCAACGACATCCAGGCGCGGGGCATTGCGGAGTTTGCGTCTGCGCTAACAACCGGTAAGTCTGTGGACGCAAGCACTCTGTATGAAAACCCTGAGTTATACCTAGTCCCGGTCTTTGCAGACCGGGCTACTATTCCGGAATTGAAATGGAAGACCTCGCCGACGAACGGCCACCTCATGGGTTACGCCGTGCGAGGTCGGGGTGCTCCCCTCGATACTGCCGACGTTTTCATTTACAACGCAAAAGGGCAAGTCGAGCGGACAACCACAACTGACGGCAATGGATTCTTTGGAGCGGTTGACCTCCCGGCGGGCCGCTATGCCCTAATTGTTGAACTCGGCACCGAACGACTGCTATCCAACGAGTTGACCGTTTCGCCTGGCGGGGTCACCGTCGCAACATTTCAGTAAGGGCCCTTAGGCACCAACGCGATGGGCGACTGAGATTGCATGCCGCAGCCGCTTCCAGTCGGTCTCTCCATCCACTGTGCAATCGGCGCCCAGGATAAACTGGCGAGGCGCCGCCTTCACCACTCGCTGGATCTCCCGCTCAAGCTCCAGGGGGCTGCCTTTGGCGAGAACGCCATGCCGGTCCATACCGCCCATATACGGCCGTCCAAAAAGCTTCGCAATTTCCTGCGGTGAGATTTCCCCATTGGCAAATTTCGTGTTGCAGTTGACAACATGTCCCGGATAATCGCGGACGGCCTCATAGCTGGAATACGGTGAGTTGTAATCGCAGACGTGCAGGATGTTGAAGGCGCACGAGTCACTTGCCACCGTCATCGCAATCAGGTCGGCAGGCTTGATGTAATTCGCGAAGATCTTCGGATTTGTAAACTGATTCGTTTCTGACCCCTGCGTCGACATGTAGAATCCATCGACGCCCTCTGCGATGCAGGCGCGCACGAAAATCAGCTGGCTCTCGACCAAAATATCGAGGCCCCGTTTCACCGCCTCTGGATCCTCCTCCAAGTGCCTTCGCCGGACGGGCGCAGTCGCGCATTGGCCAGCGCTCATGAACGGCGAGTAGAGCGTCATCAGCACCAGGGCGTCCTTCTTGGCTGCCTTTACCAGATCCCGCACCGCTTGAAGTTGCGGCGCGTAGAAATCCCGTTTCATCAGGGCAAGTTTTGACCAGTCAGATGGCTTTTGCAGAAAATCCTGGCGCTGGTAGGGCTGCTCGAATTGGATCTTCACAAAATCCATGTCGGTCGCTCGGAAGAATTCTAAATGACGGCGGGCGGCAGCGGACCCGACTCTGTACTCAGGTGCAAAGTGCAGAAAGAAAGCGGCCGGAGTGTAGTTGGGTTCGCCTTTGCCCGCGAGCCACTGCTGCATCCGTTCGCGTTTGCTGACCGGCGCGGCGATGGCGGGTACACCGGTGACCAATGCTCCGACAAGTGGCAGCGAGTGTCCGAAAAATGCGCGTCTTTTCATGTCCGTAATTTACACCACTTTCATCCCGGGTCTCTGTCGCCGAATCATTTTCAAGTAGCGTAAGCTCGACCATCTGCGGCTACGAAAGCCTTCTAATTGTTACGATGGGCATGGCCCACCCAGGAGGATCCATTGAAAGACATCCAGCGAAAGCTCACGATTGCCGCCCTGCTGTTTCAACTGACGGTTGCCACCAGCCCCGCGCAACAGAATGATCAGGCGCTGATTGCCAAAGCCAAGGTGATTCACGACCGCGTGCTCAAGCTCGATACCCACAACGACATAGATCCGTCCAACTTCACGCCGGAGTGCAACTACACCAAACGCCTCACCACGCAGGTGAACCTGCCCAAGATGGTGGAAGGCGACATGGATGTGACGTTCATGATCGTCTACGTTGGACAGGGACTCCTCGACCCAGATGGCTACGATGAGGCTTACCGTCAGGCAAGCGCCAAATTCGATGCCGTCCATCGCTTTACCGAGAAGATCGCCCCCGACGTCATTGGCCTGGCGCTCACTCCAGCCGACGTACGTCAGCTACATAAACAGGGCAAGCGCATCGCCGTGATCGGCGTCGAGAATGGCTACGCCATTGGCACTGACATCAAGCGCGTCCAGGAGTTTTATGATCGTGGCGGACGCTACATGTCCCTCGCGCACAACGGTAACAGCCAATTGGCAGATTCCAATACTGGCGAGGCGTCCGGCTACAGCTTCAACAATGGCCTCTCCCCGCTCGGTCGCGAAGTCATCGCGGAGATGAATCGCTTGGGCATGATGGTGGACCTGTCGCATCCTTCCAAGGGCGCCAATATGGAGGCCATGCGCCTCTCCAAGGCGCCTGTGATTGCATCTCACTCCTCCGTTCGCGCGCTGGCCGACGTTAGTCGCAATATGGACGATGAACAGTTGCTGGCGCTCAAGAAAACGGGTGGCGTAGTTCAGATCGTCGGCTTTGGCGCTTACCTCAAAACTGAATCCAAGGAGCGCACTGCCGCCCTTGCCAAGCTGCGCGCCGACATGGGTTTCGGTGGTGGTGGCGGCGGTGCGGCACGACGTGGCGAAGGTGCCGCGTTTGGTGCAGCCCGCACTGCCAGCCGTGCTTGCCCGATTGAAGACCCTGCCGCAGCTGCCTCCGCCGCTAGACAGGGTTCCCGCATCCTGGAGATGCTCCCGGCCGACCGTCGCGAAGAATACCAGAAACGCATGGCTGAGATCGATGCAAAGTTCCCGCCCGGGGCTCGCGCCAATGTTCAGGACATGGTCAACCACATCGACTACGCGGTAAAGCTGATTGGCGTCGATCACGTCGGCATCTCCTCCGACTTCGATGGCGGTGGGGGTATTGATGGCTGGAATAGCGCTGCAGAAGCCTTCAATGTCACCCTCGAATTGGTGAAGCGAGGCTACGCGGAAGAGCAAATCGGTAAGATGTGGAGCGGCAATTTACTGCGTGTCTGGGCAGACGTCGAGAAGGCTGCGCAGAAGCTTTCGAAAAAGTAGCGCCGTCTTGTTTGCATTGATCGCGACTCGGAGCCTCCGCATCTACTCTGAATTTGATTCAGGTGATCCAGGAACTCGATGTCACCTGGCGCGAGGTCCTCGCAGCCGTAGCGTAGCTGCCAAGGTGAGTTGGAACAAGATCAGGGCTGGATTTGCATGTCTAGCCGTGATACGATTTCCCCGATAGAGGTAGGTAGATGACTCCATGCTCCAGACGTAGATTCCTGAAGGTCGGCCTTGCAGTAGGCGCCTTCGCAGCAACCGGAACGCGGTCGATTTTCGCCGCAGGCTCCAAAGCGACAGACTGGGTTACTCTCGGAAAATCTGGCGTAAAGGTAACGCGACTGGCGTTTGGAACCGGAACCATGAGTGGGCGTACTCAACGCGAACTGGGGCAAGAGAAGTTTACGAGCCTGGTCCGGCACGCCTACGACAACGGCATTCGCTTTTTCGAGACGGCCGAATCCTACGGCGAAATGCACAAGATGTTAGGCGTCGCGCTCAAGGGGATTCCGCGCGACACCTATCGCCTCATGTCAAAGGTGACGACTCGTGAGGGTGTCGACCCGCAGATCAAGATCGATGAGTTGCGTAAGCTTGCAAACACGGACTACTTTGATGTGATGCTATTGCACTATCAGCATGTAGCGACTTGGGCGACGGATACGGAGCGCTGGCAGGACGGACTCCTGGAGGCCAAATCGAAGAAGGCGCTGATCGGGCATGGTGCATCTGTGCACGGTCTACCCGCTTTACGGCAATTCCCGGGCAACAAGTGGCTTGAGATCGCGATGATCCGCGTCAACCACAACGGCACCAAGATGGACGCAGAGGATTACAATACCAGGGGTCTGGGCGACGTGCCTGAGGTGGTGACGACTGTAAAGGCGGTCCGCACAGAGGGCATGGGTGTCATCAGCATGAAGCTTGTTGGCGAAGGAGCGTTCACGAAGCGCGAGGACCGCCAGGCCGCGATGCGTCATGCATTCCAGGTGGCTGGAGTGGATAGTGTGACGGTTGGCTACAAGAATACCCATGAGGTGGACGAGGCCATTGAGAATCTGAACCTGGCGCTCGCCTAGGGACTGGCACAGGTTTCGGGTCTCAGTACAGAGCCTGCCCGGTGTCCCTGTAGACCGGCCGGACCAGCAGGACCAGTGCGATGGAAACCAGGGCCACGCTAGCAAAAACGCCGAAGATCACCATCAACGGCGTATGCAAATCGCGCAAGACGCCAAAGCCCAAATCGGCCAGTCCGCCGCAACTGATGCTGACCATGTTCATCAGCCCGTAGCCAGTTGCCCGGAAGTTCGGCGGCACAATCTGGCAGAGTATCGGCATGTTGTTGGAATCGAATAAACCCCAGCCGACTCCGAAGACGATCAGAAACGTAATCGCGACCCCGAGCAGGCCGGTCTGAGGCGAGTAGCCGACGCCGAGCATGGCGATCACAATCAGCAGAATGCCGCTTGCGCTTGTGTAGATCCGCCCCCGCTCCGTGTGTTGCATCCAACGGTCTGCCAACCAGCCGCCAACCAGGGCGGCAACGATTGCGGCCACCATCCAATAGAGCGTCGCCGAAACGCCCGCCTGGCCTTGCCCGATCCCGAACTCCGTTTTCAGAATCGCAGGCATCCAGTCGCGCACGATCCAGCCGGCCATCGCGGGGAGTGTGAAATAGAACAGCATCAGGATGAACGAACGATTGCCCAGCAGTTCGCGCAATGCGCTGCCAGGGGAACTTTTCTCGGGAGGGCTGACTTGGTTATTGCGGGGCGCGTTGCGCACCAGCAGGAAAAGCGGCAAAGCGTAAAGCACGCCAATCACGCCGCAAAGTTCGAACATGCCGCGCCAACCGAAACCCGGATAGTCCGCAGCATAGCCGCTGAATCCGCCAATGATGACGCCGGTGTAGATGCCGATCTGGTGCATCCCGATCGCGCGTGATCGCGTTGCGCCAAGGTGGTAATCGGCAATCAGCGCCAGCGCGGCGGGGATGTAAAGTGCCTCGCTCACTCCCATGACGGCGCGGGTTAGCAGGAGTTGCTCATAGCTGTTCACTTGACCGGTGGCCCAGGTGACGGCAGACCATACCAGGAGGCTTGCCGCTATGACATGGCGACGGCTGAAGCGGTCAGCGAGGTAGCCGCCAACGGGGCTCACAAATGCGTATGTCCATTTGAAGAGGGCCAGGATCGTCCCCCATTTCGCCTCCGAGCCAATGTCGGGGATGTCGGCCATCAAGGAGAATTTCATCGCCGCCAGCATCTGACGATCCAGGTAATTGAGCAGCGCCACCGGAACAAGCAGGGCCACCAACAGCCAGGCGTAGTGGTTTCGCTTTAGCGCGTCAGCCATGAAAGAAAGCCTTCGGGGACGAAGCCAGCGGCTGAAACAGCAGCACGTAGCAAGATTTCCTCTTCAGGGCTGAGGGCTCGTCGTGGGGGAATTGGGTGTCCGCAATCGATGCCAGACCAGGTTAGCAATCGCTTGATCGCGGCCAGCATGGGAAATTTAAGCACCGCCTGGATCAAGTCGTTTATCTGATCCTGTGTGGCCCGCGCCTCGGCCCATCTGCCGGCTTTTGCGTGATCATAGACGGCGACGAAGAGTTCCGGCGTCAGATTGTAGAAGCTGCCGATGCCGCCGTGGGCCCCCATCAAAAGCCCTGCGGCCAGAATCTCATCGCGGCCATTGAAGATCGTGTGCCCGCCGCGTTGAATCAGCGAAAGGCGATAGAGATCAAAGTCGGTGAATTTAAGTCCGATGACGTTGGGGATCGAGCACAATTCAAAGACCTCTTCGGCTGTGCGGATGGCAGCGGAGAAATCAGGGAAGTAATAAATCAGTACCGGAACGGATGCGGCTGTTGCCAGCGCCTCGTAGTAAGTTCGGACTTCTGCAAAGCTGTAGGCGGTTCCGGGGGGAAGGCTGCTGATGGCATGAACGCCAGCTCGCGATGCATGACGGGCCAGCCGCACGGCGTCGCCTGTATTGGATGCGCCAACATGAGCGATCACTTTGCGCCCGGCTGGTGTATTTGCAACCGCAACTTCAACGGCAGCTTCCCGGACATCGAGAGGCAGTTGCAGACCTTCACCGGTTTGCCCGCATACGTACATGCCGTGGCAGCCAGCTTTATACAGGCGGGCCAGAAGGAGTTCAAAACTGAGCGAGTTGAATTCCCCCTGCGCGTCGACGGGAGTCACCACGGCGGGCATGATCCCTGAGAATTGCTGCATATCCACTCCTTCAAGAGGCGCAAACGCCTAGCGTCCGCAGGCTCGGCCAAAAGCTTAGTAGGCATTAAAGCCAATCGACATCTTATCGCGCCATTGGGGAATCGTGAATTACAGCTTGCGCGTCAGGGCTCTAGATCCAAAATAGATTGAAATGAGGAGCTAACTTCACAAAGCGTGTCACGGTCGGAATTGGCGACTTGCTCTGACAAAGAAACTCTACTTCCAAGCGACAACTCGATCGAGAAACTGCTGGACAGCCCATTGCAGCAGTCGCCCACCCAGAGCGAACGCGGTTTTACTGAGATTGCCACCGTAGGAACTTGATGTTGCCGACCTAGCCCCGGCGCTGCGTCGCCTGACTCTGCTCGGGGGCATACGGCGTGCGACGCTGGCGTCAATTCAGTAAATCGTGCTGGCCTTGATGGGCCTGGTGCTCTCTGCCCCGCTGGTGGTTTTTGACTACCTGCAATCTGTAGCGCATGGGCTACGCGCTATGAACAGCTTCGGCACAACGTCTGCGCGATGGTGGCGGAGATGCGCGGACTGGTCAGTCACCTGGTTTGCCCGTTTCGCGATCTCGTCACAGAATCGCTCTCAGGGCGAGTATGGCCTACGCGGGTGCCCGTCGCTGGGCAGCCTCAAGGAGAGCGGCGATCTTGAGGTCATCTTGCGTTGTCTGTCGCTGATGCCGAGATGCTTTGACTTTTGCTTGGGAAGCGGTTGTTACTGGCCTTTTTGCGTTTCCGGGCGCTTTTTAACGTGGCCGTTTCGGCGAAGTGCTCGCGGCCTTCGATGGCGGTGAAATCGCGGGCGATGTGGCCGACGATGCGGCCTTGATGGCTCAGACGGACGACGGCTTCGTGGATGCGTCCGGGCACCTTGCGGCGGGCGAAGTCGGCGAAGGGGCGCGATAAAGTGCCTATTGGACGAGAAGCAGCTATCATAGAATGGTCTGCCTTTGGGACGCTCCACATGAGACAGTATCTTCGCCAACTATACCGTCTGATCTATCCCAAGCTATATGGTCGACACGATCTAAAGTTGATCTTGAATGCCACGATTTCCCATTTGAATGAGCGCGCCCGGCTCTTGCTGGCTGCGACTGATTTCTTTCAGGGGGTAGTGCGGTCGATTCCGATCTCGGCTCCGTTCGGTGAATCAGTTTTGGTGATCGCGCCACACCAGGACGATGAGGCGATCGGCTGCGGCGGTGCGATTGCGGCGCAGATCGGAGCAGGGAAACGGGCTGTCATCGTTCTGCTGCAGGATGGTGCTGGTGGACATGAAGAGCTTGGCATGACGCGCATCCAGATGAATGAACTGCGCAACGGTGAATCCGCTGCCGCTGCTGCGACCGTCGGTATGACTCCAACTCATTTTCTCAACCATCCTGATCTGCTGGCTGCCTCGTCTGTAATTGTCGGCCAGTTGGTGGCGCTCATCCAGCAGCACCGGGCTGATGCGATTTTCTCGCCGTTTCCACTCGATGCCCACCCTGACCACCGCACCGCCGCCGTCTTGCTGGCCGAGGCACTTCGCCAGATCCCCTGGCCGGTGCGTGTTCTAACCTACGAAGTCTGGGGACTCTGCATCGCCAATGTTGTGTTGCCGATCGATCACGTCATCGACACGAAACGGCGCATGCTCGAAAGTTTTGTGTGGGCGAATCAGGCGCTCGATTACACGAATTCGACGTTGGGCCTGAATATGTTCCGCGCGCGTCAATTACCTCCTGGGGTCTGCCGCTACGCCGAGTGTTTTTTTGAATTGCCGAAGGCCGACTACATTGAGTTTATGGACCGGATGAAGGAAAGCGCCCACCCATGATCTACCGCGTCGCCAAAGCTTTCCTCAACTACATCTCCTTACTCTTGGCGCTGCCGCTGGCCGCCCGCAGTGCCTTTGGTGTTGTCCACCCTCGGGCTCAGGTTTGCGCCTTGGCTCCTAGCCTGCCCGGCGATTATCTCCGTTTCTGTTATTACCGGCTTACGCTAGCCCGGTGCGATTTCAGCGCCCGCATTCAGTCCGGCTCCTCCTTTGCTCCTGCTCAGGCCAAGGTGGGCCGCCGCCGTGTCGATATCGACGGACGAATCAAATTGCACGCGGTGTCATGATTCCTTGCGGCAAGCGCCAACATAGCCGGTCTGCAGACGGCAATATTGAGACTTCCAGCCTTCAACACTTCAATCCGGTTTTAATCGGTGCCGTGGCCGTGGTGGTCAAACCCATCCCTGGAGGCGTCACCGCAGTTGGCAACCCCGCCAGAATTCTGGACGCTTAAATCAGAATCTGCTCGATCTCGTCGAGTGATACTTCATTGTCCCGACGATCAAAGCGCCCGGTTGTGCGCGCTGATTCGTGACCGGCAATCTGCTGCGCCAGCTCGACCCGCCCGCCATTCTTCAAGTAGGTTGTGATGCCTGTGGCCCCGGAAGTAGCCCTCCACCCGTATCGACAGCGCTGCCGAGACACTGGCAAAACGGTAGACCATAAAGGCGATAAAGGCACGGTCCCTCAATCCGGTGAGCGTGCTGGTTTCGGTAGAGTCCAGCAACTCGCGCGCCTGTTCGGCGCTCAGCACCGGTGTCTAGCCGCGCTTGATGACATAGCTTGACCCGCGCACCGCAGCCGCTGGGTTGAGGGCCAGGATTCCGCCTGTGACGAGCTAATCGAGCGCGGTCCGAATCGCCGCCAGATGCTGTTTTACGGATGGCCGTGAATAGCCCTGCTCGCGCCCAAGTCACGCGATATAAGCTGTCACGATCACCGAATTCATATCGCTCATCTGCCGCCCATCGCCCTGGCACCAGTCGAAGAAATTGCGCAAAGCCCGGCCATAGGCCAAGCGCGTATGCTCATTGCGAATCTGCGCCGTCAAGAATTCGGCAAAACGATAGCAGGCTCTTTCTCCCGCCGCCCCGATCAAGGGCGGAAGGTCGCAGCCGGCCACTACGATATTCCGCTGGGGAATCTGTTCGGCCATCTTCACTCCGCGCGAAATAGGAGTGTGTCCATGTCATCCATCGTGGACAAGTCTACGCGCACGCGAGGGTCGTCCATTTCAAAGGCCCCATAACCAAAGCGCTTCAGGTAAGCCGCAAAATCTTTCATCGTGTAACCCAGCTTGCCAATCTCCCAGGGCTTGATCTCGCAGACGATTAGCGGCTTGTTGGCCTGATTGGCGAGAAAGTTTTCCAGCCCACGCAGCACGGCGAACTCAAAACCCTCAACGTCAATTTTGATGAAACGAATTTTCTTCGGGGTCGCCACTTGGCGGGCAATGTATTCGTCCAGTCGCAATATCGGCACTTCCCGCGATTGTGGCGCTTTCTTTCCAGGTACTAGGCTGGCGTTTCGCATGTCCCCTTGTGGGTCAAAGGCGATGCTCAGGGTGCCCGCTTCGGCACCGAGGGCGGCGTTTGTAAAAAAGAGGCCAAAGTCCCGGTTGTTCGCCCTGAGGGTTTCCAAGCGTTGGTAGCATTCCAGCAGCGGTTCAAAGCTATGCACCTCGCCAGTGTGGCCGACACACCCGGCAGCCACGGCCGAGATATAACCGATGTTCGCTCCAACATCGAGCATGATGTCCCCAGGCCGGAGATTCTGGCGAAGGCAGGCGCAAAGCGTGATGTCGTAGGATTGCGTCATCATGGCCAGGATGTCGTCGGCTTCGAGAAAAGAGAGACGTTTGTGCTCAATCATCACTCCTCCGTCAATCTCCTGGCGGATGACCTCATTTTCCATTGGCAGATCGGTCAAGCAGTGACAGAGCCGGCCAATAACTTTTTTCCAGGTCAGCCCTGGGTGCTAAATTGCCTTAGTGAAATTCAATTGAGTATTCTCTCGCCGGTATCAGAAGGTCCTTCCTGATACGTAAAGGGACGATTCAACGGGCGTTGTAAAATTAAGAGGGATGCGACTTGAAATATTACCTGGTGGCGAGGCTGTTGAGCAACTGCGAACAGCCGCCCCAGCGCGCATTCTCGAACTCGATGGCTTTCGCGCCCTTGCCGTTTGGATGGTCTTTGCCTCGCACATGATGAAAGGCTGGCCAAACAGCCATGCTGATTCTGCCTGGATGCCCCGATGGCTGTTTCTGATCCTTGATCACGGCTGGCTTGGGGTCGATCTATTCTTCATCCTGTCGGGTTTGCTCATCACAGGCATCCTGATCGACACCCGCGACGACCCGCGCTACTTCAGCAAATTCTACGCCCGCCGCTCACTGCGGATTCTGCCGCTTTACCTCACTTGTATTGTGCTGATGAACTGGGGCCACCCCGGATACGGCAGTTACTTTCTGGTCTGCCTGGTTTTTCTGCAAAACTTCGTTTTTGGGTTCGGCATCGCCACTCCGCATGGGCCTGGCGTGTTCTGGTCGCTTGCCGTTGAGGAGCACTTCTACCTGATTTGGCCTCTGTTAGTGCGATTCGTATCGCGGCGGGCAGTATTGTTCAGCGCGCTGGCGATTGTGCTGTTCACGCCGCTCCTGCGGGGTATCTATACCGGGAAAGGCTACGACATTGATGGCCAGATCTATGTCTACTCGTGGTTTCACTTTGATGGACTGGCCTGGGGCGCGGTGCTGGCCATTTGGCTTCGTTCCAGATTTTTTAGCCGCGCTATGGCTCATAAACTGGTGCTTGGGTTTGGCGGGGCTCTTTTTCTGATCACCGTGCTGGGTTATCCCTACGGAATCCTGCAAGGCCAAACCGTGGCCAGCGGAGCCTTGCGCTACACCCAGGCGCAATGTTTGTTTGCCGCTTTGATGGTGCTGAGTCTGGCCTATAGCGGCAGCGTCTATACGGCTCTGCTGCGGCATCCCTTTGCTCTATTCAGCGCGGGTTTGAGCTACTGCATTTACCTCATCCACGTGGTGATGGGCGAGGTGTACTATTGGGGGCTCAATCGATTTGGCATCGATGAAGTCGCCAGCTTTGGGCTGCCCGGTTCGATGCTGGCGCGAACTGTCGCGGTCTTTTGTCTCTCGATCAGCGTCGCCTGGTTGTCGCAACGCTATCTGGAAGCCCCATTTCTGCGGCTGAAACGTTACTTCTGAATCGAGAGTGGGAACGATGATAACTCCAGAAAAGCCAGGCTTCCAACTGAAAATCCGTGAACGGCATTTCGACGATGGGCCTGCTATCGCCTTGCTGAGCGAACGACTTGGCATGGGCAAATTGGACTTGCCAGCCTGGCGCGCTATGTGGGAAGCCTATCCGTTTGCGACAGAGTTTCAATCGATCCCCACTGGTTGGGTGATGGAGGATGCTGAAGGCTGCGTGCAGGGCCATCTTGGCAGCTTTCAGCAGCTTTACGAAATCGGAGGGGTGCGGCTCAAAGCCGCCAGCTCTGGTGGTTGGATGCTCGACGAAGCCTATCGGGGCAAGGCGCTGCAGTTGGTCATTGCTTTCTACAAGCAGAAAGGCATCGATCTGTTCATCAACAGCAGTGCGAATCAGTCGACGATTAAGGTGATGGCGGCCTTCAAGATTCCGCGCATCCCACTTCCCGATTACGTAACGCCTTGCTTTTGGGCTGTGCGGCCTCAGGCTTTTGCCCGTACCGTGATGCAGCGCAAGGCAATTCCGGGCGCGGCGGCCTGGGCTTGGTTGGCTGGCCCGGCGATTGGGGTGTGGGACTATTCACGGGGCAGCGGGCGGGGTCGGCAGAGTGTCGCAGTGGACCGCTGTATGGAATTTGGTCCACGCTTTGATGATCTATGGCTAAGGCTGAGTGCGGCGGTACCCCGTTTGCGCGCTATCCGGAACGCAGCTGTTTTGCAGTGGAAATTTAAGGCCGATCTGGCGGCCGGTAATGCGGTTGTTCTGGTTGCAGGTCCGCAAAGCCATCCGACCGGCTATGCCGTCCTGTTACGCCGCGATACAGCCGAGTTGGGTATGGAAATGTACGAAATCGTTGATATCCAGGCGGTCGGCGATGATTCGGAAGTGTTCACCAGCCTGCTGCTGGCAAGTATCGAAGCAACTTACGAGCAAGGCGCCGATGCTCTCAAGATCCAGACCGGAACACCCGCCAAGCGTCGACCAGTTGATGCCCTGCGGCCTTACAGCTATCAGTTGCCGTTCTGGCAGCTTTATTGCAAGATTGCACCGTCGGTGAGCGCGGATCTTAGCCAGGCCGATGCCTGGGATCTGTCCCGCTTTGATACCTTCTAAAACGCAGAATCTACTTCAGCTTTTGTTCGAGATATTCCACGATGAGGGCATAAGATACCAGCTCATCAAAATCGGACATTTCGAGTTCGATGCCAAACTCTTCGGCAATCGAGGCGAGCAGTGTCACCTGAGCTACAGAATCCCAAGTGGCCAGAGTCGCTGCGCTGGCTAGTGGAATTTCCTCCGGACGCAAATCAGGGAAAATATTTGCAAAACAGGCTGCTACACGTTGATTGATATCGCTCATTGCTTTTCCTCAAGTATGACGCACGACTGTGCGGATTGGCTGCCCGGGCCTTCGATGTACTCAAGCAGCAAATGGGGCCGGGTAAACATCCATGCCACGCGACGGCCGGCAAAAGCGACGGCTGGTTGAGGTGCCATTATCAGCAGCGCGCCCAGTTCTTTCATGTGCGCTACATGAGCGTCGAGGTCTCCGACTTCGTAGCAAATATGGTGCAGCCCGCCACCCTTGGCAACAAAGCGGCTGAGCGGGGCGTCCTCGCCATCGCCCGCCACAAGTTCAAATTTCGGCGCTGCGGCTAAACCATTGCTAGCGTTGAGAAAACTTACCCTTGCCTGTTGCCGGGGGTCGTGATAGATGACCTCGTCCCAGGTAGCTCCCAGCAGTCTGGCAAATCGCGGCGCTTCTGCTTCTATGCTTTCGACCGCGTAGCCAATGTGGTGCAGCACCACGGCGTTGTCAAATCCCATAGTTGTATTATCGAAATATTCCAGCGAAAGATTGGTTTTCCTTTTTCATGCAGCTTGCACCCCCCCCCTCACTCCTGGCCAAAACTCTCGATATCCTTGAGCGTCAGGCCCCCAAGATCGGTATGCGGGCAAAAGCGTTTGTTGATAAACAGGATGATTTGTACCGCAGCCGCTGCGAAGACTTTCTGTCCCGCTATGCCAGATTTCTTGATTCGACGGGCCTGTCATTCGCCGATGGAGTGGGCAGCTTCATTCGTCTCCACGCCATTGTCGAGGGTGAGCGGGAAAAGTTTCTGGCCACCGGCTGCTACCCGAATACTTCTTTTGATGCGGTCAACAAGAGTTTCTATTCCAACCCGGAACTGATGCGCCATCACATGCACGGCCTCGTCTTTGCCCAGTTTCTTTGGCCAGACCAGTACCAGCGGTTTGCGTTCTTTGCGGACAATCTCGGCGAATATGCTGCCAACGCCCGCGCCTATTTAGAGGTCGGTGGCGGCCATGCGCTGTATCTTTGCGAGGCGCAGCGCAGCATCGGATCCCATGCCTCGATTGAGGTGGTGGACATCAGCGAGACCTCGATGGCCATTGCCAAGAGCTTTGCGGCCAGCGACGATATTCAGTTTCATCTCATGGATATCTTCGACTTTCAAGATGTTCCTGCGTTTGATTTCATCACCATGGGCGAAGTGCTGGAGCATGTCGAAGAGCCGGAAAAGTTGCTTGTCAAGCTGCGCAAACTTCTGCGTCCGGGCGGGATGGCCTACATCACAACTCCCGCCAATGCGCCCATGCCCGACCACATCTACCTTTTCCGCAATGCTGAAGAGATCCGCAAGATGTTCATCGATTGCGGCTTCCGCATCGAAAAAGAAACGTCGCGATACGCCATTGATGTCCCGGTTCCGGTGGCAACCAAGCTAAAGCTACCGCTGATGTATGCGGCCTTTGTCTCAGTTGCCTGAAGCGTTGACGTGTCGGTGCGGCAGGGGCCCGCAACGGGATAAAAACACAGTTCGGGAAAGTTCATGAGTTGCATCAGGCCCAGGCGTAAGGCCGATTGCGCTCAGAGATTCCAGCAAGGGCTGATTCTTTGCTGTTGGCAGTAGATCGAATTCGATGCGATCCGGTGACACAAACAGAAATAGAGCTTCGAGCGTGTGGTGCTCGATCTTGCGTGAGAAGGCGCGGCAGCTCATCACCCAATGAGAAATGCGCAGCGTGCCGCCTTTCTCAGTTCCCAGCACAACAGCGACACGACCCAAGGCCCCGAATTTGTCCTGATAAGAGATCACCGCGCACACAGCGTCCTCGGCGGCCATATAGCGCTGCCACTCGCCCTCGCTAATGCGCTTGCCATTGAGATTGAACTGATTGGTCTTGTTGATCAGCTCAAGGGCGCGGCCGCCGCCCGGACCGCGACGCCAATCGAAAGTCACGGTGCCGGCCAATGTCGAGAGAAATTCAGGCGAGCTGGCATTGTCACCCTGCTCGCGGATTTCAGCTGAGGCGCGAATGCTGGCCTGGCGCAACAGGTCTTCTTCGACAACCAGGGACTTGCCAAAGTGGTTGCGGAGTTCTGCAAAGAGGCGCAAGGTCTTATCGGGGTCTTTGCCGTTGAAGAGCAGGCAGGTGATTTCAGGGAAAGCCTGTTTGACTTCTTCGAGTTCCATGGGGCTGTCGTCGATAAACACGACGGCGTCAGTGGCAATGTTCCAGGTCTTGAGAATCTGGGCGACAGAGGCGGATTTGGGCCCCCAATTGGCGATCACCGGATACAGCGACTTGGAGTCCAGCAATAAATCTTCGCGACCGAGGGCAGCCTCTGCGGTGCTCTGCTCATTCTTTGAGCTGACGCCAAGCAGAATGCCCATACCGGCCAGATGGCCCAGCATTTGTTGGTAGAGGCCATGAATCTGGGTGTGACTGTCCTGATGCCAACTGACGCCTTCGCTGCCAATTTCGCCGACGATGCCAGCCCACAGGGTGTTGTCCAGGTCGGTGATCAATCCCTTTTTCGGGGGGGGCTGCCAAAGTACGCGGGCAAGCGAGTGCGCCAGATCGCTGGCAAAGGGGAGCTTATAAGGGAAGCCGGCCATGAGTTCCATGTGGGCATCCATTTGGATTTCAGCGCTTTTGCAGCGGGCGATACGCAAGCCAGCCAGGCGCGCCAGTCGGGCCAGGAACCCGGCAAGCTGCTGTTCCAGATCCAGTTCAAACACACTGCCTTGAGCGTCGATCGTATTGCCGATAGGCGGCAGAGGCAGGGAAGGCCCTGCGACCGCGACGGGCATTCTGGTACCGAGATTGGAGAGGGCGGACTCCAACAGGGCCATGCTGGAGCCAAGCGAGCCAAGAATATCGGTTTTGGCCGCAGCAGACCAACCGCCACTGGCGCGCAGGCCAAGGCGAGGGTCCAGATCGCTCCACTCGATTACGACGGCGGCAGCAATGGCGGACGATTGGGCTGCGAGTTCAAGGTTGCCCCGAAGGTCTCCATAAGCGCCATGCAGTAGCTCGACATCGTCCCCGGGCAGCAGTTCGAATAAGTGTGCCCGCAAGAAGGTGGCGAGGTGGAGGGGTTGAAAGCCACAAGCCAGATAGTGGCACCTTTGTGGACCTTGGCCTTTTCTGGAATTGATGACCGCAAGGGCCTGATTGAGAGTCACAGTGGTGGGAAAAACTTTCCGTGCCCCTATTTTCCCACAGTGGTGGCTTACAAAACTCCTATCGCGACGCCCCGTTTCACCGATAAGGCCAAACAGGAGAGTGGCCATGGTGTTTTTCCTGTTTCTAGCTTCAGTCATTGTTTTACGGCGGATTGTCGGCGAGGAGAAAGTCTCGCCGGTTGAAGTGAGCCCGGATTGGAAGCAGTCGGCGTCATTACCTGCTGTGGCCTCATCTTCTTTGGGTGGAGATCTGTCGCAACTTTCCAGTGTCCTGAGCCAATGGGGCGAGGGTGCGGCGACTTGTAAAGAATCCAGCGTCGCCCAAGTCAACATCTCCAAAGACAGTGTTGAGGCGGGAGCCAAAGACTGAAGCTTATATGATTGAAGAGTGCTCACAGGAAAGGTTGCATGATCTCTTCGTTCTGGGCCTGGAGCCTATTGGCGTTTTTCTCAGCGCTCGCCTTCTATTTCATGGTTGGCTATCCGTTATTGCTGTGGAAATGGCCGTTCTCCAAATTGGCGGTGGCTAAGGACCTGTCGTATACTCCGTCGGTGAGTGTATTGATGGCGGTGCACAATGGGGAGGCATGGCTGGATGACAAACTCGCCACATTGTTGTCCCTCGATTACCCCGGAGACAAGGTGGAAATTCACGTCTTGTCCGATGCTTCCACCGACGGCACCGAAGCCATTGCCCGTAAATATGCGCAGCGCGGGGTCAGGCTGCACTGCCTGCCGCGCAACGGCAAAGCGGCTGCGCTCAATCACGGGTTGAGCGTTGCTCAGGGGGATATCCTCTTTTTTACCGATGTCCGGCAGAAGCTGCATCCGCAGGCACTGCGCCATCTGGTGGCGAACTTTGCTGACCGGCAGACGGGTGCCGTCACGGGAGAATTGCAGATCCTCTCGGCCGCAGGCGCTGAGGGCGAGCAAGCATCGATGGACCTTTACTGGCGCTACGAGTTGTGGGCCCGCGCGAAACAGTCCGCGCAATATTCGCTTTTCAATACAACTGGCTGTCTCTATGCGATGCGGCGCGATCTGGCGCGGCCACTGCCGCCGCATACCTTGATCGACGATGCAGAATTGCCACTACAGGCTTATCTAGCGGGATACCGGATTCTGTTTGATCCGGCAAGTATTGCCTATGATTATCCGACTGCGCAGGGGACAGAATGGGGCCGCCGAATGCGGACGCTGGGCGGGATGTGGCAGGTCTTTGCCCTGCATCCGCGCCTGTTATTTTTGCCACACCCGATGTGGCTGCACTTTGTGTCGCACAAGTTTGGGCGGCTGCTGTTGCCGTGGTGTCTGATTGGCACGGCAGTGTCTACGGCCCTGTTGCCGGGTGGCCTGGCCAAAAACTTCCTGCTGATGAATGAGGCAGCGTTGCTGTTGTTGGCTGCGATTTTCCCTTTGCTGAGCGCAGAGTCTGCACTGCGGCGATATTCATCGTGGGCGAGAACTTTTCTGGTGATGAACGTTGCCGCCATTCTGTCCCTGAAGGTCTTTTTCGTCAACCCGCAACAGATGTGGCTGACAACACGCGTGGACCGTAAAGCAGCCAGCTAGCTGGCCTTGTGGCGCAGCAACCAGTGTTCCAGAATGAACAGGTTCCACAGGGCCGGGGCAATGCGCCCGCTGTGCAGCCCTGCGTCAATTGTCTTGCGTAACGCATCGGCATCAACCCAGCCCTGTTGGGCAAGAATACTGGATGAACGCAGGGGCTCCCAGAGATGCTTCATCTCGCGGGCCATCCAGCTGGATATGGGAACCGTAAAGCCTTGTTTTGGGCGGGCCCCCACCTCTGGTGAAATGCGCCGGTTGACGATCTCACGAAGCACCGCTTTGAGGTGGCCCCCTTTGAGGCGCAGCTCGACAGGCAGGGCGGCGGCAAATTCCCAGAGTTTCTGATCGAGAAAGGGCCCCCTTGCCTCAAGGGCGTAGTGCATGGTGCCGCCGTCCACCTTGGGCATGAATTCGCCGGTGAAGTGAGTGTCCCAGTGGTACTGGAAGGCGTCGTGGAAGAGGCGGCCGGCGGCCTGGGCAGATGCGGGAATGATGCGCCAGGGCGCATTAAGATGGCGTAGCCTGGGGCCAAGAATCTGGTTATCGATTAAATAATTGAGGCCATCCCGGCGTCTAGTGTAGGGGCCAAGGCCTCCGGTTGCGTAATCGAGAAAACTAACACTGCGGTC
>JBBRBI010000048.1:0-44093 GCA_038206015.1 Bryobacterales bacterium
CGGCTCAATGGCGAAGTCGTGCAGAAACAACTCACCAGCGACCTGCTCTTTGATGGCCCCACCATCGTCAGTTACATCTCAAAGTACGTCACGCTCGAGGTTGGCGATGTGATCTATACCGGCACGCCTGGGGCCACCAAGCGTATGTCGCCGGGGGACTCGGTTGAAGTGGAGATTGATGGCATTGGCCTCCTGCGCAATCCCGTCCAGGCTGGCTAATGAATATTCTCGATCGCGTCGCCGAATACAATCAGGGTCGCGACCCTGACCGTCTAGCGCTCAAGTACCGGCTGCTTGCCGACTCGCCGTCCGCCTTCTTTCGCGGCACAGCGCACATCTTCTATCAAGACCTCGTGTCGGACTTGGCTTCCCTGCCGAAATCGCCGTTGGCCTGGATTACGGGCGACGCTCATCTGGAAAATTTCGGCGTATACAAGGGCGATAACCGTTTAGTCTATTTCGATTTCAACGACTTTGACGAGGCCGCTCTGGCTCCGGTCCACTTCGAGATCCTTCGTATGCTTACCGGCATTCATCTGTCGGCCAACCCACTCCTGGCGGAACGCTTTCTCGCCGAATACGCAATCGAACTGGGTGAAGGAAAGCCACGTTGGGTAGAGCGCTCCACCGCCCGCGATGCTGTCAGCGATCTCGTTTATTCCCTCAAAGGCCGCACGCGAAAGCAGTTGCTGCAACAACGTACAACCTTAGTAGCCAAGAAGCGCCAGCTCCGGGTCGATGGGGAGCTTGCCTTACCGCTCTTGCCTGGAGATTGGGATCGCTTGCAGCAATTCATCCATCTCTTCGGTCAACAACTTGGCCGCCATTCTTTCTTTGAATTGCTCTCCGCCGCGCGGCGCATCGCCGGCACCGGCAGCCTCGGAGTCAACCGCTTCATTTTGCTCGTTGAGGGTAAGGGCTCGCCCAATCGCAACTTCCTCCTCGACTTGAAGCAGGCCCGCCCTAGCGTCATCGGCAACCAGCCAATCTGGCGCACTGAGGCCGAACGGATTGTTACCATCCAACGCCGCGTCCAAGCCATTGCCCCAGCCTTTCTGCATGCCGTAAATCTCGATGGCGATTCCTACATCCTCCGCGAGATGGTGCCCGGTGAGGATCGCGTCCGGCTCGGCCTTTATGCAAGCCAGCCCAGCGGCCTCGAACAAGTGGTCATAACCGAGGCCAACGTCATGGCTTGGGCGCAGCTTCGAGCCAGTGGCCGTCAAGGTTCTGCCATTGCCGATGACCTGATCGCGTTCGGCCTGGATACTTCCTGGCATCGCGCTGCGCTTGACTACGCCCGCGATTATGCCGAACGCGTTAAGCGCGATCGGATCGACTTTGCCAACGCGCTAGCCGCTGGACTTCTTCCGCCAGCAAAGAAGGCTGCGAAAGCAGCCAAAAGTGCCCGCCGGAAGCGGTGACTCGTCGAAACTGGCTGCTGGTCTCTAAGGCCCATGCGTCGACTTCGAGCGCCTCTTGATCTCCAGCGATGACAGTGATTGGAAGATTCAGCGGCGCTTCTGCTTCATAACAATGTTGGCGGAACATCTGCTCGTCAGACTGCTGCAATCCCAAGGCATCAGTCTTCTCACCCGCTCTCACCAACCGCGAATGCGGAGCTGTGCAACTCGATAGCACAATCCCCATCGGCATCTTGCAGCCGCGCCGCCGCAATTCGCGAGCCACTTCAAAGGCCAGCCCACCGCCCATCGAATGGCCTGCCAGCAGGTAGTCCCCTTTGTTCTCGCTCGTCTCCATCTCATCGCAAATCGCGCTGGCCACCCGACTCAGATTATCCGGCAAGGGCTGCCCGGCTCGCTCCTCTCGCCCCGGCAGCAGTGCAGGTACCAGCGCAAACCCGTCCTGCATTTCCTCGCGAAGAAAGCGCCACGCCTGCGTCCCCGCAGCCGCCCACGGAAAAAGATAGACCTTGATTCCCTCTCCCCACTGCAACGGGAAGTAGCGATTCACCCGCGCTTGTTGATACTGCGCCAGCCGCAGCGCCAGAAGCTTTCTCTTTGTTTCACTCAACTGAACTGTTTTAGCAACGCTCGCAACTGGGACGCGTTTAGGTCCCCGGAAGATGCGTTCGAGCGGCGCAACAGACAGGCCTTGAAGGTAGTCAAGTGCCGCCGCCCGTCCGCGGTCGCGCAAGTCCTGCCAAGCGGTTCTGTTCTCCAACAGTCTCTGTAGCGCAGCCACCCACGGGGCTAGATCCTGTGGCGGCACTTCCGCCTCCGGCACCATCTGGTCGCTCACCGTCGTTTTGTAGTGGCGGATCTGGTTGACGGGAAGCACAAAGTCCATCCCGCACATTGCCTCGCGCAAGCCACCGACGTCGGAAGCAAGCACCGGCACACCACGCGACAGGCTCTCCAGAACCATCCGGCTGCGTGCTTCTGCCCACAAGCTCGGGACAAGTGTCACGCGTGTCCTGCACAGTACCTCGGTAATGTCATCCACCCGATCCATCATGTGTATATTTGAGCGCGCCCGCATGGCTGCATAGTCAGCTTCTGTCGTTCCCCAGCTTGGCACCGCCGCAAACGCCGTCCCCGGCATCGCATCGGCCAGTCCCAACAGAATTGGCAGTCCCTTTACTGCACTTGGATTCACCAACGTCACATAGGCATTCTCAAAGCGCCCAACATCCGGTGGGTTCGGGTCGTCCGATAGTGAAATCGGTACATGCACCGCATCCAGTCCGCCATAGTCGCGGCAATATTGTGCGACGTACTCGCTCACGCCCACAACTGAGTCGGCCCGCCGTAAACGCGCCGTTCGTTCCTCGCTCATCGTCGAGGCATCCGGGCCAAACGGAAGGGCAATTGTCGCCCGTACCAGATAGGTCAATCGCGCCGCAGTGTATTGCAGCGCAGGCTCCAGCAGCAAGTGAGCAGGGTCATCGGTAGAAGCGAGAATCGTGTCAGGCTCAAAGGCCGCCAGATCCTCCTCGAGAGCCTTCCGCAAATTGATTAGCTGCGTGACAACCCGGACACTCGCCCCACGAAACATGAATTCAACGCCTATGTTTTTCCAGTCACCAACGGCCATACCGCGCTCCAAAATCTTAGCTCGATAGGTAAGATCTTCCTCCGCTCCAAACTTTTCCAGACGCGTAAAAACACGCAGCGTGTGGCCTTCTTTTGCCAGCGCCTCCATGAGGATTCGATTCGACTTATCGCCGCCTCCAGAGCCCGGATAGTAAGTCGAGTTATGGATCAAGTAAATGCGCCGCCGCTTGAGGCGCAAGGTGTTGAGCAGGCGCTCGAGGTCGTCCGTCTTTACGGTGCCGGCAAAGTCTTGTGCCGCACTCATTACCGTTGCCCGCTCGGTATCGTAGCGCTCACGATCGCCGAGGACGTCCTCCAGCGCCGCCGCCCAGGCCTCAACCGGCTGCGCGTCCACCACAGCAATCGGCATTCCCGTCTCGTCATGCCTCGGCAGCCACTTCACGATCGGTCGCACCGGCAATCGATATCGCGATGCAGCGGCAGCCTCTTCCAGGCCCCCGTGGGCGCTGGCAAGTACTGGAATACCCCGCAGCATCGCCTCTGTAACGACCAGGCCAAAGCCCTCGTACCAAAGCGACGGTGCAACTAGAACCGATGTCCGGGCAAACACGTCGTCAATGTTTGCGACCGTGTCGAGCAACTCAATGTTCGGCTGCGCGGCCATGGCGGCAATGTCCTGTGGCGTGCTTCCCCATCCCGTTAGGGCTAGAAATCTGCGCTTTGGGAAACGCCTGGCCAAGTGGAGGAAGATTGGCAATCCCTTGACCGCCGACGGGTTAATGATCAGTACAGATTGTTTCTCGAAGTTGTTGTATTCGGGCCACGGAGCAACGCCGTAAGTTGCCGGGTGTACCACCTGCGCCGCCCTGCCAAGGTGGCGATGGATGTAGGCGGCCATATGCGTGCCGATTGCAACGATCGCCAAGGCATCTTGGAGCAAACTCGTCGCCTCTGCGTCCTGATGCCATGCCTCAGGTCCAAACGGGAACCACTGTGGTGTGTGCGCAATGTAAATCAAGCGATCCTTTGCCGCCCGATGCGCATCGCGCAGCAACACGTGCGAAAGATCTTCGCTCGACACCAACACAAAGTCCGGGTCGAATTCTGCCACGACGTCGCCAATCCGCTGTCCGTTGCGAATCAGGATTCCATCGACGACGCGATCCGCCCCCTGCCCTGCGCTCAGTACGACGCACTCGTGGCCGTTCGCTGCCAGCGCCCGCATCCAGATGAGATTGCTTCGTGTAGAGCCACCTTTGGGTGGATCGTACGATGCGTTAGCGGCTAATAGAATCCGCATCAAGTGCCGCCAGGGCCTCCTCCTCGCTCATCGCTTCGACCAATGCCAGGATCTCAGCATATTGCTTATGCCCCACGCCCCCGAAACACACCAATTCGTCAATTCTTCGCGCCATCTTCTCCAGTGTCACATCTGCCGCATAGACGTCATCAATTCCCAATGCGATCCCAAACTCTTCCTGGACACTCATTAACAGCAGGACAACCGTTAACGAATGTCCACCCAGGTCGAAGAAGCTGCTCTCCCCCTTTACCGTCTCGGCTTTTAACAGGTCCCCCCAGATTGCTGCAAGTCGGGACTCTGTTCCAGTCGCCAGTTGCTGTCGGCCCTTAAACCGCATATGCTCCCGAATGGCCGCTACGGTCCGCAGTTCCCCGGCAATTAAGCCGTAATCGACTTCGTGCTGTGCGACGACTGGTGCCGCATCCGCGACAGTTGCCGCCTTCCGATCTGCAACCCGCAGCCCGTGCAACTCATCAATGGCAACGCTTTTGGGAAAATGAGTCCACCCCAGGCTCAGCAGAAATTCACCTGCCGGCGCGTTCTTCGCGGATCGCTCAAAGGGGATCGATACAGACTCTAGCCCAAGCCCCTGCGCCCGGCTTGCCAGCCACTTCAACACCAGTTGCTCGACACGGCGGCCAAGTACGCGGCAGCTCAACAGAAAGGTATCGAGGACGTATCCCATTTCCACCGGCCGTCCAATGAGTAGACCGGTGAATCCATAGTCACCAAAGCGATCCACCACGTGAATCCCAAAGACCTCGGTGCCTGAATCACCAAGGCCGCCAAGTTCGGCTTCGTTCCTTCGAATCGTTGTCAGATTGAACTGGTTGGTGCGTTGTGTCAGCTGAGCGGCCCGCGCCCACTCGCCGTCAACAACAGGTCGAATTGTCACTTGCAGTTCCAGCGTCTGGTAAAAATCCTCAAGCGAGTGTGCGGCGTGCAAAGCCTTGCCAAATTCCTGAACGCTGCCGTAGCTGGCGGCGCGCATCGCGTCCTCGCTGGTGACTTGCATGCGGTCGAATGCCCAAACGTGATCGAGAAATTCCGCGAAGTCCGAAGGGTCCTCCGGCAGTGCCAAACTAAGAACCTGCGGCAGTTGCTCATCTACTTCTGACACTTCGCGCGGGTTGTCATCCAGAAAGACGAAACTCTCCAGGCCCAGAGACAACTCGGCTGCCATGCTTGCCAGGCTCAATGGCTTGGGGTTCCAGTCGATCCGTTGCGAGGCGAAGTCGCTCCATGCCAGTGGAAACTCTGGATGGCTGACAAACGTGTCCTGTGCGTCCTCAAGGTTGTTCTTGCTGCTCAGGGCGAGCAACATTCCCGCCTGGCGCTGCCGCAGCGCAAATTCCTGAAGTGCCTTGTGTCCGGGCTTCAGCGAGACGCCGTCCGGCCCGTCCTCCCCACAAATTCCGCTCCATAGCGTGTTGTCACAATCAAGAGCCAAAACCTTGTATGGCGCGTGGTGAATGGCGTGGGCTGCCCGCACGATTGCGCTACCCATCGCGACATAATAATCCTCGGTATAGGGGATCGCACCCAGCCGTTCGCCTTCCTCGCTATCCTGCTTGGCCACCGGATACCAGGTGGCGATCCTGTTGCTACTTAGTAGGAAGGCACCACGGCTCTCAATGTCACCAACTACCAACAGCGGAACTTTGAACTTCGGTGCACGCGATTCAATCGCCGCTTGCAGGCTCTGTAGATTGTCAGCCCGCTCTCCAAGGTCTTTGCCTCGAATCAACAGCACATTTAGCCCATGTGTGTTGGTGCCAAACACGCTCGCCGGATCGAGCAGCGTTTGCAGGACCTGCCCGAAGGGCGCAAACTCGATCCTGAAATCCGAATGCAGAGGGCCGCTCCAGAACCGGACTACCGGTTCGAGCGGCTCGGCTGTAAAGGTAGAAGCTACAGCGAAACAAAAAGGGACGGGAACAGACACCAATTCCTTATTCTACCTTTGAGAATCGGCATTCCCGCTCTATTGACAACGACTTAACTTTCCGATAACCCAAGTACGGTCCGTTGTCCTTCCGTCCCGAGGGAATCTTGAAAATTTCGTCCATACGTATTCGAAGGTGGCTTTGGTCACCCGGCATCTACAGCCTTCCACGGCTGCTGAGCCTCACGGTGCTAATCGTGTCCTTCTTCAGCATTATGCTGAACTGGGCGATTCCGCTGCGATTTCGCGCAGGCGTGCCGACGCTTTTCCACATAAATCCTGCGGCTGCCCTTGCCTTCCTTCTCCTGGCTCTAAGCGTTCGCCTCACTCGTTGGGAGCGACTGGATCTTCGAACAGTCCACCGTGCCAAGCTGTCGAGACTATGCGCCGGCTTCGCCGCGCTATTGACGCTGCTCGATACTGTGCTGCGCGGACAGTTGAACCTGGAATCGCCTACGCCGGTTCTAATTGCCGTGGGAGCTTGCCTTCTCGCCGCCACAATCATGCTGCAGGCCAGCGGTCGCAGTCTTTTTGCACGGCGCGTGTTGCTCGTAGTGCTGGCGATCTCTTCAATTTGGCTTTGTTTGGCAAACTTGTACTCTGTCAACGGGCGGATCAGCTACGAGCTCACGGCCGACCCCGCTTCTGCATTGATGATGCTGTTAATGACCCTCTCGCTCTGTCTGGCCGAGACTCGCAATGGTCTGATTCCGATTACCGTAACTTCCGTCCTCGGGGAACGCGCTAGCATTCGTCTGCTCGTCGCTGCTTTCGCTGTTCCTTCGGCTATGGGTTTCATCCGTCTGGAGATTGAAAGAAATTTTCATGTCTCCACCAATCTGATGGTGGCGATTCACGTTCTTACAACGCTCGGTGTGATGGGTTGGCTTCTGGCGTACAGTCTAATGGCTGCCAAGAGTCGCTTTGATGAGCAGCGTAGTCTGCAGCTCGAGTTTGAACGCGGTGAGCGGACCTTTCAGGCTCTCCTCGAACAGGGCTCCGACGTCTTCCTGACGATGAGCATTGCCGGGCGCGTCTTGAGTTGCAACGAAAATGCTCGCCGCTACCTCGGCTTGGAAGACGTTGCTAAAAAGATCATTTGCATCGAAGACATCATCCTGCCTGAGTCCCGTGACAGGGTACGGCAGCTGCCAGAAACCCTTCTTCGCACTATTTCCAGCAATACTGTATTGCTCTTCAAGCTTGCCAACGGTGAACCGATGCCGCTGTATGTCACAGCCGCATGTCGAATGCGGCATGGTGCTCCGGAAGAAATTCTGCTGGTTGGCCGCGCACTTCCGCTTGGCCTCCGAAGCCCCGGCGTCAGCCAGACTTTACTGGCGACAGCCTAGGCCGCCACCCGAGCAAGAACATATGGCCCTTCAGGGATGACTGCAATTCTCGCTCCACCTGGCAACCCATCGACGAGCTTTGCCATTGCCGGGGAGAAAGTTGTAAACACTGGTCCCCACATCGACTCATGAAACTCCGCCGGTACGCCCGGCGTGAGGAAAATCACTTGTTTGGTTGCCAATACCAATGCTAATTTTTCCAATTGCCATTGGTCGACTTCGACTGGGGCATTTTGAACCGCGTCGAGAAATTCCCGAGGTGAAGAGAACGCCTTGATCATCCGCTGAAATTCTGGCGCGCCCGCGCCTTCGGTGCACTCGGCGCAAATCAGGATTCGACCCCCGTCGCGGACGATATGGGAAGCAGCAGTCACTCCCTTGACCGCCTGGTAGAAGGTCAAATCGAGGGGGTAGCCTGCGCAAGTGGTGACGACCGCATCCACCGGTGCCTCAAGTTCTTCAAGCATCACCTGGCTGACGAACGCGACGCCAGCAGCGTGGGCCTCTTCCGGGTGGCCAGCGAAGACTGCGGCGATTTCTCGCTTCCGCGTGAGAGCGACGTCGAGCATGAAATTCTGCCCGGCAATGCGGGCGATTTCCTGTAGCTCTTTGTGCAGCGGGTTGTCGTGGATCGATCCTTCGACAGAGAGCACGTTCCGCATAAAGCGCGGGCTGTGGATCACCTTGATCGTTTCCTGCGCCGCCAGGCCCGGTGCGACCAGTTTGCGGCCGCCAGAATACCCGAGCATCAAGTGCGGTTCGATGAATCCGAGGGTGATTCTTAGGTCGGCAGAAACAAATGCTTCGGCAATGTGAATCGGAATGCCGCTAGCCGTCTCGCCAAGGTAACGGTGATCCGCCAGGATTTTCGCATCGTGGTTGAAAATCGCGTATTTTGCGGCGATATCTTCGCCCAGGATCTCGTCGAGCTCTGCCTCTGTAGCGATGCGGTGCAAGCCAGTGGCTATGCAAATCGTAATGCCTTCAGCCGGAATCCCAGCCTCGTGCAACACCTTCAGGACAACTGGCAGCGTCCTGCGATTCGGGGCAGGTCGGGTAATATCGCAAACCGAAATTGCGGCAGTTTTTTTGCCGCGGGCCATTTCTCGCAGCGACGCGCAGCCGATTGGGCTTTCCAGTGCAGCTTCCAGCGCTGCAATTTCATCTTGCAAAGGTGCTGCTGATTTCGCTTCCAACAGTTGATATTCAAATCCCGACGGGACCTCGACCTGCAAGCCCGTCTTCCCAAATGCCAAATCCACTTTCATAAGCGAACCCTAACACAGTTTGGCCCTTTAACTGCTCCTCTGACGCGTATAGGTCGTGAGGTTAATATGACAATTGCTGCATTTCTCTGTGGACTGATCATTGTAGGGCTGTTTTTCGCCATGCTGTCAGGCTCGCCCAAAGAAACGGACTGAGGCTTTTTTACACACACCGTGTTAGAACAGGCGCACCTACGGTGCGTTGTCCCAGTTGACGTTCATTACCCACCACCGCGTTCCTTCTCGAAATAGTTGAATCGAGTTCACCCCTTTGCGGAAGTAGGCGGGGTCTTCTCCTTTTCGTAGTCCAAAATTCCCCCAGACCGTGGCTAGATTCTCGAACAGCCTCACGTCGCGACTGAGTTCGTCTTCGGCGAATTTTTGCTCTTCCATCACTTTCGCATTGCGGGCGATGTATTCGTCCAGCGTCGCTGTCTTGAGGCGAGCAGTTGGATGGAAGATGTATCGCAGTCGATCCCAGTTCTGCTTTGAGATTGACCCATAGAGTGCCTCGACAATTGCGCCTACGCTTTCGACATCCTTGGCGAAGTCCTGTACGATCGCAATCCCGTTCAGGCCAACTTGTGCGCCCAGTGCGAGTGCGGGAACTTCAACAATGGTCGCCGCGATCGTGCGATTGGGCCCGAAGTAGCGGGCAATGCCTTCTTCGACAATTTCGCGCCGAACTGCGGCAGTGTGATACACGGTAGCCTGCAACATTTGGCTAGGAGCGACATGTGCGGTGTTGAGCACGCTGGCAAGCCGTGAGAAGCACATTTGCACCTGCGCCTCGGGCGAGGCAGGGATTGTGCCGGTGTTGGAATCACGCCCGAGAATGCCCGCGATGAAGAAGCGATCTGGCGTCAGAATCCCTGGGGTGATCGGAACCGTGTTGGTGACGTTGGGGGGCGTGACACCGCGCAGTTCAGCCTCGCCCATGTAAATAGTGGCGTTGATCGCCATCTGCGCGCCACTCGTCAGTTTGAGCGCCACCGTGTTTCTTGCGGGCTTCAGGGCGGGGAAGTAGCTTTCGTAGACTGCGTTCATAGCGGCGTAGTCCGCGATGTCGGCGAGGTAAACGGTGGTGGCGACCACCTTGCCTTTGGGTAGCTTTTCCATGCAATCGCGGAACGCTTTGCATTCGATTCCAGCGACGTATTGGTAGTCTGCGGCGAACAGGGATAGAAAGAGTGTGATAGCTTGCATCGTGTGCTCAAAGATCCCTATCAGTATCACGCGGAAGACGTTGCCCAGCCACCCGTAGGCATTTGGAATATTCTTCGGCGCATCGGGCCGGGGATGATTCTGGCTGCCAGTATTGTCGGTTCTGGCGAGTTGATCGCGACGACGACACTCGGCGCGGAGGTTGGTTTTACTGCGCTTTGGATCATCGTAATCAGCTGTTTGATCAAGCCGATGGTGCAGGCGGAACTGGGCCGCTACAGCATCGCAACCGGGCAGACGGGGCTTGCAGGATTGAATGATGTTCCGGGGCCGCGCTGGAAGGTGAACTGGATTGTTTGGGGCTACGTCGCGATGTCGGTGATGACGCGTTTCCAGATCGGCGCGATGTTTGGTGGCGTGGCACAGACATTGCACACGATTGTTCCGGCGCTGTCGATCACGGTATGGATTCTGATTCTGCTGGCGATTACGCTGGCGTTGTTGTTGGGCGGCGGGTATGAGCGCATTGAAGGCATCGCGACGTTGAAGGTTTGTCTGTTTACGATGCTCACACTGCTTTGCGCCGTTCTGCTGACGCGGCGTAGTGACATCTTTCATTGGAATGAAGTCTGGAAGGGGTTCCAGTTTGAGTTACCGGGCAGTGGGCTGGCGATGGCGGTGGCGGTGTTTGGGATCACTGGAGTGGGCGCGGCTGAATTGTTTATGTATCCCTACTGGTGTGTTGAGAAGGGTTACGCGCGATATACGGGGCCGCGCGACGGGACGCCGGAATGGAAGGCGCGGGCGGCGGGCTGGTTGAAGGTGATGCATTTTGACATCCTCGCGACGATGGTGATTTACACGATTGCGACCGCAGCATTCTACCTGCTGGGCGCGGGCATTCTAAACAAACTCGGGTTGGTGCCGAAGTCCACCGAGACCATCGCCGTGTTGTCGCGGATGTATACCGAGACACTGGGCGACTGGGCGTTACCTCTGTTCTACATTGGTGCGATTGCGACACTGTACGGGACGATCTTTGCGGCTACGGCGGCGGACAGCCGCGTCTTTGCCGATCTGGCGCGCTTGATGGGCGCATTCAAGGCCGAGGACTACGAGGCCCGAGTTCGGTACCGGAATGGCTTCGTCTGGGTGTTGACGATCGTGCCAGTGATTTTGATCCTCATCTATGAGGAGCCTGTGGCGATGGTGAAGGCAGGCGGCATGGCGCAGGCCTTGATGTTGCCGGTGATCTCGATTGGCGCTTTGTATCTACACCGCAAGAAGATGCCAGAGGAGGCTAAGTCTGGACCCTTTATGAGCATTGGTTTGTGGGTCGCGTCGCTGACGATCATCGCCGCGATTGGCTACTACGTGTTGCGGAGCTTTGTTGTAGGTTAGGGCGGCTTTTGCGGTAGAGCCACGCGCCGGACATTGCCTGGGCCAATGTTGGAACGAGCGGCCAGTTGAGGGCTCTGCGCATCAGGCTGGACCAACGGAAGGCGGGCAACAAGAGGCGGCGGCAGGCCTCGGTATGTTGAACTGTGCTTTGACCGCTGAGGACGGAGTGGGCGGCGAGCTGGCCGGTGGCGATGGCGCACAGCATTCCTGAGCCAGTGAAGGGATCGACAAAGCTAAGCGCGTCGCCGCACAGGTAGCCAACGCTGGCCTCGGTTGGGCCATAAAAGAGTGGGCCGGTGAAGAGCCAATCCATTTGACGGGTGCGGCCATCGAGACGTGCGGCGAGTTTGGGCTGGCGGGCAATCCAGCGGTCGACATCAAAGGCGACGTCCTTGAGATCCTCTTCGCGGGCGACGCCGCAGACGTTTGTCATGCCGTCTTCGATCGGGTTGACGCCGGTATAGCCGGGACCGTTGAAGTGCAACTCCACGGCCTGATTAGTGGGGCCGGAGAAGTGAGCCTTGTAGCCGAAGAGGCGTTGACCGCGCTGGCTCAACGGTTTGCGACCGTGGGCGATGATTGCCTCTGAATGGGGCTTAGCGGTGTCGTGGACGAGCTCTGCGCCTGCGGCGAGGCAAGCATCGAGAAGGGTCTGATCGAGGCGATAGCGGCTGATCCCCAGGGCCGGAGTGGGCAGAGGGAAGCGGGACTCGGCCTTTGGCCAGATGAGCGCAACTTCGGTGATCGGGGTACCGCTGAGCGGGATGTCTTTGAGCAGCGCGACGGCTTGCGGGTCGAGAAACTCGCCACAGACTTTGTGGCGAGGGAACTTTGATTTCTCGAAGAGACGCGCAGGTTGATTGTTGCGGCGGAGTTCGAGTGCAGCGGCACAGCCGGCTAAGCTTGCGCCGACGATGTCAGGCATTAGTGAGACGCTTCAAAACTTCCGCGATGGGGCGAGGGTAATAGGTTGGCTCGGTGTAGCGCAATTGGCGTTCGCGCACCTGGGCTTCTTCCAGTTTTTCAATCGCGTGGGCGGGTTCGCCGGTGAGCCAGAGGTAGTGGCCGTCGAGTTCGATGCGGGCGACGGTGATCTCCTCGGGGACGGGGAAATTCGTGAGGCGGAGGAATTCGCCAGTCGCTTTGTCCATGGCCTGGATGTGGCGTTTGGCGAGGGCGGCGTCCTTGTTCTTGTTAATCGCGGCGAGGGCAAGGAGCCAATGGCGCCAAGCCTGGAAGCGGGGCTGTGGGATGTCGGGAACCAGTTTGGTGTCGGTGGCGAGGTCCCAGAGTTGGTGTTGCGCGATGGTTCGAACGGCGGCGAAGAAGCCCTGACGGTAGGCGCCGAACATCGAATCGGGCTTGGCGGCGTCGGCGGGCGTGTCACCGAACTTGAGCAGGTGTTGGGCGCACTCGAGGGCCTTGCCGGGCTGGTTGTCCATCGAGTAGCTCATAGCGAGGAAGTGGACGTTGTGGCCGTGGTGGCCATTGCCGTACTCCTTGTCAGCGGCCATGTACTGGAGTTCGAGTTGCATGCAACTCTGGAAGGCCGCCTGTGCTTCTTTAAGCTTGCCCGTCTGGGCGAAAATGTGGCCGGGCATGTGGACGGCGTGGGGGATGTTGGTGACGAGGCGCGCGTAGGCGTCGCAACTGGGCCAGGCATCCGTGGCGAAGCTGGAGCCCTCGAAGCCGTGGATGATGTAGTGGTGCAGACCGGGGTGCTCTGGGGCTTCCGGGAGTAGGCTGCGGAGGATGCCGACCGACTCCATCGTGTACTGACGAGGCTTGTGATCGGGAAGGGTGAAGCCACGCATGAGGGCGAGCGAGAGAAAGAGTTTAGCTTCGATCTCGTTGGGGTAGAGGGCAATGATTTTGCGAAGGCCGTCGATGTACGCCTGGTCGGGATTGGGCGAGGCGGGGTCGCATTTGCCCTGGACGGAATCAATGTAGAGGCGCTCGATGAGGGGGAGCGATTTGATCTTGGCGGCGAGGTCGCGGGCGCGCTGTGCTGCTTCCCAGGCACGCGGCGTGGTGCGGGGTTGCTTGCCAAACATCTCATCCATGTTCTCTTGCTGGAACTTGGGGCGGTAGTCGCCAGAGGCGGCCATGGCGACGCCCCACCAGGGCATGGGGGCCTCGGGGTCGAGCGAGGCAGCCATGCGGAAGCTGCGTTCGGCCTCCTTGGCCCAGAAGCTATGGAGCTGGGCGACGCCTTGCTGGAAGAAGAGAAGGGCGAGGTGTGGGGCGATGGTGATCGGGAAATTGATGCGGCCCATGCCGTTAAGAAGTTCAGCGGGCAGACTCGGCGCGCCTGCGGTGGGAGGAGGCGTGCAACCATGGCCAGCGTGTTCTGTGGCTTTTTCGGCGATCTGTTGTGCGGCCAGTGGCGCTGCGACGAGGCTGAAGATGGAGCGGCGAGTCATAGCTTTATCGTATCGATTCTGTATGGGCTGTGATTGGGTGGTATTGGTGAGGAATGGGATTTACTGGATTGCAGGGTAGGCGTGTGCTCGTTACAGGGGGCGCTAAACGGATTGGGCGAGCTATTGTTCGACGCTTGCATGCCGAAGGCGCCTCCGTTCTGATTCACTATGGTGGGTCGCGCGAGGCTGCCCTCGAATTGAGCGCTGAGTGTGGCGATGCTCCGGTGTTTCAGGCCGACCTCTCCAAAGTCTCCGAAATTGAACGCCTGTTTCGTGAGGTTGGGCCGATCGATTGCCTTGTAAATAATGCCGCTCGATTTACGAAGATCGATCCGCTCTTGGTCACCGAGGCGGACTGGGATTTTGTACATTCCACCAATCTGAAGGCTTACTTCTTTTGCGCTCAGCAGGCGGCCAGACAGATGTTGACCCAAGAGAGCGGGGGGCGGATTGTGAACATCTCCTCGATCGGCGGTGTTGAGGCTTGGCCGATGTTTGTGCACTATTGCGCCTCCAAAGCCGGCGTCATTCATATGACTCGCGCGATGGCGCGGGCCTGGGCGCCGAAGATCAGCGTAAACAGCGTTGCTCCCGGCGCTATTCCTTTTGAAGAAGCCGGGACTGAAGTGATGTTGGAGTTGAAGGCTAAGACTCCTGCCGGAAGGTTTGGCACTGGCGACGATGTTGCCGATGCGGTGCTCTTCTTCTTGACTGCCAGCTCCTTTGTGACGGGGCAGTTGACGATTGTCGATGGCGGCCTGACGCTGGTCTAGTTGCGGGAGCGTAAGTGTCGCCGTGAAGAATTCCCAATCTGCTGTTGAGTGGTCAGGATAGCTTCTTACGACGGTTGCACTCATCTTTGTCGCCCTGCTCAAGGCGGGCAGGGGGAGTTGGCCTGCTCCGTTGGTGCGGCCGACGGGCGTGCCATCGATATTGATCTGGATATCGTAGAGGGGCTTGCCCCGAAAGTTCAGCTGGATCAACTGCGGGTGCAACAGGATCAACTCCACGGGCAGGTTTAATGATGTTGCTGCGATGGGGGAGGGTTTGCCGACTTCGACCATGGTCTTGGCGTATTCAGAGGCGAGGATCTTTGATGGCTGGGCACTGAGTTTATATTGGCGGCGGTATTGCTGCACCATCGTGATTCCTTCCTTTTGCAAAAGCTGTTCGAAGTCGGTTGCCTTGAAGGCGCGGACAACAGGCTTAGTAGCGGCGCTGATCCAGTAAGTGCCGGGAGCGGGCAGGTTCAGTGTTGGAGGTGTCCAATAGCCCGAGGCATTGTCGGACTTCCAACGCAGGTGCAAATACGAAGGCCCGGCAAGCGGGATGCTTAACGGGCCAGGGGCGGCAAGTTGGTGGGTGCCGGGAATTAAGAAGAGCGTTGCGAGTAGGGGATTCACCTGGTGGCGGGTACCTCAAACGTTAGGCTAGCCCAATTGGATTCCCAATCGTGGGTGGGTTGGCTGACGCGGTCCATGGCGATGGTGTGCAAGCGGATTTTTCCGGATACGGGGACGCGAACGATGAGACGGCCGTTGGGGCCCGTGCGACCGGCGGATTCTAGCTTGCTGGCCGATGCGATTTCGACCTGGGCGTCGGCGAGGGGTTTGCCGTTGTAAAGAACCTCAATGGGCAGGGTGTCGCCGGGCTTGAGATCGGCTGGGTCGGCAAGGGGGATGATCTCGATTTTCATGCCGAGGGGTTTGGCAAAGATGGGGGTGGAGGCTCCGGCGATGACGTAGGTTTTGGCGAACTTGGAATACATCTCGCGACTCTTGGCTGCGCTCTCATTCTTTTGTTTGCGCAGGGCGAGCTGTGTGTTGAGTCCTTCGGCTTTGAGGTAGTCGTCGAACTTGTCGGGCTCCATTTCGAGGAAGCGCGGCTTGGTGGATACGGCGAAGAATTGGCTGCCCTCTTTGACGGTGACCGTAGCGTGGGTGGCCTTGTTCATCATGCGCCAGGAGTCTAGCGGGATGGCGGGGATAGCGGTTAGGCGGGCGGGGTCGACGGGCTGATCGGAGACGGGAAAGCCGTCGCCGGTGTGCGTCGAAAGCAAAATTGTTTCGCCTTTAGAGGGGCGGAACTTTTGCGGCATCAGGTAGAGGTCATGAGCGAGGAGGCTATGGACGAGGAGGAGTGTCAGCACGGTCGGTTTCTTTCAGTCTTTCGATTTCTTTTCGCAGCATAGCAGCATCGTCTTTGAGCTCTTGTTTGTCGAAGATGCGGGCGATGTCGGTGAGGATGCGAGCGCGGTCTTCTGACTTGAAAGCGGGGATTTGGCGGTAGACGGTGTTGAGCAGGTCGACGGCACCGGCGAGATCTTTGCGTTGTTCGCGCAGCAGGCCGGCTTCCCAGAGGCCGCCGAGGAATTCCGGGCGGAGGTCGAGCATCCACTGCGTAGCTTTTTCTGCGAGGTCGAGCTTACCCTGAAGACGGTAGGCCTGAGCGAGTGTGTACCAGAGATCGATGTCATCGGGGGCAGATTTAGAGAGGGGCTCTGCGATGCGCTGAGCTTCTATCGCTTTGCCCTGACGAATGGCCTTGGCTGCAACGGTCTTCGCGTCATCGTAGCCCTGGGCGCATGCTAAGCATGCACCCAGAACCAACAGGATTGTGAGCTGTCTCACTTGATGGGACCGCCACCGGGTTCGCCGGGATCGATGTGGCGGCGATTGCGACCGTCGGGGCAATCGGCAAGGTAGGGGAATTCCGTCCGATAAGCGGCATCGTTGACGTTGACGCCGTCACCGAGCTTGTTATTGGGGAACACGTTGAAGGCAGGGATCAGGACGCCGCCCACGACTACGCGCAGAGCGATGTCGGTGACGTCATCCATGAGGCGGCGACCATTGGGATAGCCGGCAGCGTCGCCAGCGATGAGGCCGAGGCGGTTGGCCTGAGCGGGAGGCGTGGCAGGGACACCGGTGTTGAGGCGGAGGAGGTCTGCGATGGGACCTGCGGGAGTGCCCTTAGCCGCGATTGGCGGCGCGTAGGTGACGAGCGGGACCAGATCGAGGCGGGGGGCATTGGGGATGGCAACGACGCCGTTATAGGCGGCATTGACGATGCGGGCGAGGACGGGGTCCAGAGCAAAATTGGCGAACTGGGCGTCATCCTTGGGCTGGGACATGGAGAACTTGTCCTTTGAGCCGACACCGATGAGCAGCTCATTAAAGAGGGGCTGGCCCATGCGCTGGATCTGGCGGACATCGCCGCGCGTGGTGAGCGGGTTCGGCGAGCGGTAGACGGTGGTGCGAGGGCGGCTGGTGGCACCCCATGCGCCGATGGTGGCGTTGATGGAGGTGGCCGCCTCCAACTTGCCGGTGTTGGTGAGCATCTCGATAGGAACCTCGATAGCGATGGCATTTACGCCGTAGCCGGAGACTGTATCGGAGGCGAAGTTGGTTGTTGCTTTATCCTCGTCGTTGGTCAGGACGGCGGGAATTCCAGAGCCGAGGGTACGCAGGTTAAGTGTGTCAAAGGTGGCGCCGAGGTCGATCCAGAAAGGGTCGTCCACGGTACCGGCGAATACATTGATGCCATTGGGCAGGGAGTAAGTACCGGCCTTGAACATCGCGGGGTAGTCGATGGTGCGCGGCCCGGCATTTGCGGGGACGGCATAGAGCGGCTTACCAGCGGCTTCTTTGAAAGTTTCGCCCTTGCCATTTTTGATCATGGTGACACGATAATTCTGGCGTTGGCCGAGGCCTGCGGACTCGAAATTCTTGATCTGCGGAGGCACGATCATAGTGCCGGGAGGGATGGGCGCGGGCGAATTGGCGGGGGTTTTGATGCCATCGCCAGCGCCAGCCATGACGGTGAAGAGGCTGGGGAGACGCTGTTCGGTTTCGAATTGGATTTGGAAGACGATGTCTTCCTGAGCGTCATAGTTGTTATCGATCTTGATCTCGTAGAGAATGCCGGGATCGAAGGGAAAGTAGGTGGGGCCATTGGCCGCTTCGAGAAGCGGGTCCACACAGAGAATGAAGGTGACCTTCGAGGGCTTTTGATTGGCGGCCTGTGAGCCTGAGTAGCTGACAAAAGCGAAGAAGTCCGTGATGTCGGCCTTGTGATCGAGGGCCGTGATGGGCGCCTCGCGGTGGTTAGCTGCCTTAAGAGGCTGGATGGCGGGCATGGCTAAGAAGAATGCCAGGCCGGCGGCGAGAACTGATTGTACGTTGCGCATATTGCGGATTTTTCGTACTCCTTTCGTGAATGGGTTACGAGTGGGCGGGGGTGTGTGGATTGTCCTGTTGCTCATTTATTTGGGGGTAGCTCTGGTCGGCGATGGCCTGGGCTTCGTTTTGCGCGGTGGTAGCGGCTTGGTTCGAGGGGAGCGAGGCGTATTTAGTGAGAAGGCGATGGGCGAAGGTGCGGAAGTTGGTTTCGCTGGTGAGGCGGTTGGCGGGGCGGTGCCGATGGCGGCGGAGTCAGTATCCATCGAGATGTTGTAGAGGGCTTCCATTTGCAGCAAACGAAGCTGGAAGTGGATGAACCGGTGGACGAGAATATGCTCGGTAGTGGGCGGGGCTGTCGTTGTTGAGTTCAAGTGCGTCGATCCTATTGGTTCCGAGCAGGTAGCTCAGTGCCTCAACTAATTGAAGGCGTCGGGGCTTGCCGACGGAATAATTCCGAATTTTCAGCGGACCCGGCTTGAATGGAAACGATTGGTCGGAGGGGGCGAGGGGTGAGGCCGTCGAGGCGGTGGAGCCGTATCGCCGGGGCCAATTTTTTCGGGAGGCCGAGGAAAGTTGGGCTCGCCTGCAAACAGACCCGAATGCCTGGAAAGAGCATGTTGTGGGGTTGTACTTGTGCGACGGCACGCTGGGTAACGGTCCGGTGCGCGACTAATGGCGGAGACTGAGCACGTGCAGAGACAGGGGGATTGGGCATCAGCGCTAGCTGAGGATTTTTGCCACGTTCCGTTCTGCGTGGAGGATGGCAGGCATCTCTATTGGCTCAGGACCCGGCTCCTAAACGATCCAGTAGGAAAATAGCTTCGAAAAGAGCGCTGGTTAATCCGCCAGATCCGGCCGGCGGTGGCCGGCGGTTGGCAGTATCGAAAGCCTGTCGAAGCGTTTGAAGAATTCTCTGTGGCGATTCTGTCCGCCGTGACGGCCCCCTCGCGATCCAGCAGGTAAAGCCAGATGGCATCAATATCGAGGATTGCTTCTTGCGTCAGCTCGACAGGTTCCACCCGTCAGAGGCCAGGTGCAGAGCGTGCCCGATTTTTGCGTTTTAAGCGAGGCGCTTTTCGACAGTCCAGCCGTCTTCGTCGGGGCGCAGGGCGTCCAGGAGTATGCCCTCTACCTTTGAGAAATTGCCAGCCACTGTGCGCAGGCGCAGGAGGTCTTCCAATTCTTCGTTGCAAATTTCGATGGTCATGTGTTGGATTTCCTACCCGGATATTAGAACGATTCGCGGCTTTAGAGGCAGGGCAGGCGTTGGGCGGCATGTTTACAGGATGCCGGGCTGAGGCATTTCATTCGCCAGGCCAGGCCGATGTGATATTTCCCCCCCAGCTTTATATCCTGATCTATCGGAGAAATATCGTTGAGGGGAAACAACACGAACCCGTCCTCGATCTCTTCCAAGAAGCGAGAAGTTGACTAAAAGGAGATCGAACAAAATGATGAGTATGATTGGCCACGCTATCTTTGGCCTGATTGTCGGCCTTGTGGCGAGATTTCTATTGCCCGGCAGGGACCCTGCTGGATTGATCGTTACCGCACTCCTCGGAATTGCGGGAGGCTGGCTGGGCGGATGGATCGGGACCCAAATGGGTTGGTATAAGGAAGGAAGTCCCGTCGGATTTGTAATGTCTGTCGTCGGAGCTATGATTCTGTTTGGGGCCTTCCGGATGCTCGCCTGACGGGCAGTATGTCCAACCCAATTACCCCTACAGGAGGCCCGCGCTGCCTACGCTCTCAACCATCCCGACATCGTCCCCTGCACGACATGGCTAACGATTCTGGCCTCGACTGCCTGGTTTTGGAACTCGTCTCGGGTACGCCGCTCGACAAGCTCAGCGTGCCCAAAGGCCTTCCCCTCGCGGGGCGCATCAAGCACCCCACGCCGCTCGCAGCCGCGCTGGCCGCAGCCTACGCCGCATCCCGCGTGCCCGCCCATCGCGTCGGTGCGGCGAGTCCTGTTCGACGTGCAATCTCTGCCCAATCCAAAGCGCATGTCCATCTAGATCGCGCACTTGAAACACCCGCATCTTGATCCAGTCCACGCCCTCGATTTCGCTCGGCGCACGTCTAGCTTTCCACCCCGTCTCGCGCGCACCTTCCGCCTCGGGGAGCTTTCTTCCTACATCCGAATGCAAGCCTGTCGCGCCCAGGCTTCAGCTTCTCCATTCTCGGAACTCTGTTCTATCAGTCGCCTCAACAAATCCGCGACACCCACGCTCGCCGCCGTCCCGATACCAAAAAAGTTTCACGAGTACGATATCCTCGGCAGAAATTACGGGAAAGCGGATCGGATCGCCCCCGAGTAGTGCCGTCACCACTTCCTGGCGGCGCTCAAGTTGCTCGCGGCCAAGAGCATGGCGCGAGGCTACAAACAAGTTGAACTTCAATCCCGACTTGAGGTGAATCGCGTTGAAACACATGCCCCGCCGGATTGCATCGCGCATCGCCTAATCATCGGCGTAACGGTCGTTGCGAATACACGCATGGAACTCCGCCACATCCGCATCGCCAGGACCTACAATCACATCCAGATCCTGCGTCGCTTGCGCAATCCCATGCAAAGAACTCGCAATGCTTCCGCCAACCGCGTAGGCGATCCCCATTCGCTCGAGCGTGCCAAAGAGAAGATGAGCGGCGTCGCGAAAATCGTTCATTCGATCTGCCAGCCTTTTCCTCGTCCCAACCATAGGCCCGAGTCATCAATTTGCGCGGAATCCTCGTCGCCACTGCCCGCAGAAACACTTCCCGCTCCCCGGCATCCGGATGGCGCATCCGAACCCCCGCCTTCACTGTTTCAAACAGCCCTTCGCTGAGCGCAAACACGTCCGCCAGTTTCTGCGCGGAACTACGGCGGCGCTGGATTTCATAAAAGACTTCCAGTGCCTGCGGATTCGTGTCACGCACGAAGTCGGCATCCAAGTGTGGAGCGTAGGGCATAGCTCTGCTGGCACTGGAACACGATTATATCCGGGGCCGCCAAAGCCCCATGTAGGCCCCAAAGATCCCCGCGCCAGTCGCCAGCGTCATCGCAACTGTTGGTGCCAGACGGGCTGCTTTTTAATGGCAATAGAAATGCTCTGTGAACTGCATGAAATACGCCATTTCTTGCCTTGCTGACGATTTACCCGCAGGCGATCCTGCGCCCCCCGTCAAACTATAATTTGCAGACCTTCCGGACACAATCTCACCCCTTTGCCAGAAGAGCCTGAAACACCTTCTGCAGGCTCTAGTCAAACCACTATGAAGTGGCATAAATCCCTTACCCCGCTCGCGCTGCTGGCGATCAGCGGTCTCCCCATCTCTGCGGCGAACGATAAGAACTACACTTACCTGGCCTTGGGCGATTCTGTCGCCTTTGGCCTTGACATGCGGCTGGTACCTCCACTCCCTCCAGCTACCGGCGTGGTCATGCCATCTCCCACAGCCTTCGTCGGCTACCCTGTGGCGGTCGCAAACGCTCTGCATCTGTTGCAGTCTAAGAAGTTCGTCGACGCTTCCTGTCCAGGACAATCAAGCGCCAGCTTTCTCAATACGGCAATCCCCGATATCGGCTGCGAGCTGTTCAAGAAATATATCGGCTTGCACACCACCTACTCTGGTAGCCAGGCGGCCTTCGCCGTGGCGCAGTTGCAGGCCAACCGGAATATCAATCTGGTCACATTGAATCTGGGCGGCAATGACCTATCGTTGTTGCTGGCGAGCTGCCCGCTCGATCCCAACTTTCCCACTTGTGTGACTGCTGGCTTAAATACCCTGCTCCCCGCTTATGGTGCCAACCTCGTTCAAATTCTTCACAGTATCCGGGTCCTCGGCGGGTATCAGGGCGATATCGTTTTGTTGACGCAATATTCGCCATCGGCCGATCCTATCTTTCAGGGTGCCGTCAACGTCGTCAATGTGGTTCTAAAGACCGTCGGTGCGCAGTTTGGAGCCAGGATCGCCGACGGGTTTGCGGCATTCAATCTCGCCGCCGCCACGATCAACGGTGGCACCAACGTGGATCCCTGCCAGGCCGACTTGCTCATCCGGTTGAGTGCCAATCCGCTGGCCTGCGATATCCACCCTTCACCATTGGGCCGTGACATCCTGGCCGCCACCATTCTTGCCGCCATCGGCGGCCACAACAATGGCGATGACGCGAACGGCTTGCATCCTCAGAGTAAACAGCGCTAAACAGGACTTATTACTCCGCTAGGAGTGCAAGGGTCTATGTGCCCACTCCTTCGACGAATTTACACCCGATCAGGCCCCGCGTAATGGCTGAGCTCACCGCTTCGCGAGTCTTTGAGATACGAATTACGATACTACCTAACCCGTAACACTGAGTGATCCGGGTTTATTAGTGCCTGCCAGTTTGGCCCAAGGCGAAAAGCATGGCTACGCCATCATGGTCGATGTCGAAGTGTTTGCCGGTGTGAAATGGGGGCCACCATGTCGGGTGGGCTGGTTGGGCTCGTTCTGGTGGGCGCACTCGGCGGTCTGCGGCGCTTTATGCGATCAAGACCTTCCGTCCCATGACCGCTTTGGGATGCTGAGGCCATCGGGCACATCATCAGCGGACTGGTGGTAGCGGGACATCGTTGTCGTTGTCGCCCAAGCGAAGTAGTCGTGCAGCACTTGTCGGAGCGCATCGTCGGCGGCGAGTCCGACATCAACCAAAGCTTGGTCGAAGCAGGCAATCGCACGCTGATCCATTTCGTCGTGCTCCCCGTTTCCGCTGTGCATCCTGACGACCTTGGTCTCGTCGCCGTAGGCGTCGGTATACCTACTCGGGCCGCCGAGTGCCTCACCCCAGTAGGCCGCGAGTCGCTCTACATGATGTTGGTGGAAGCCATGGCTGAAGGCATGGCCAACCACTTCGTCGGCCATCACTCGACGATGCCAGGCACTGGCAAGTCGTCGCAGGCCATCGATCCCACCCGCCGCCTCAAAGACACTCTGCCTGTTACCCATATTCAAATCCCGCAATTCCATAAACATCCTTCGATCTCCGGCCCTCGCCCAAGGACATCCTCGTCAATCGCCGCACCGGTCAAAACCCGCAGATACATCTGCAGTGCCACCCGGAAGAACCACACTCCGCTCATCACCAGAATCAACCGCAGCGCTCAACTCCGATGCGTTTTTGAATTACTTACTGGGCCCACGAAGTTGGCAGGGCTGGGGCCTAAGGAACGGTGATATCGCCGCCGAAAGGTCGGACTCCGAAGTTAACCCAGCCAAAGAGTCCCTGGAAAGAGTTAAAGATCTCGGCAGGTTTGACGTTGCAGTGACCGTAGCGGTCGGCGGACTGTTGCACAAGGAGCTTGGACGTGCCGGCTTTGGCAACGACCGAGGAGTAGGTTGCTTCCTGGGCGAACGGTACGGTCGGGTCCTCGGTTGTGTGTAGTGTCATCAGAGGAATAGTTAGCTTCCCGGTTGGCTGGTAGTAAGTCCGAAGGTAGTTGACCGCGTCGGAGTTAGCCTGATAGCGCTTGACCTTCGCGTTTAGCGCGGCGTCGTTATTGGAGCCCGTGTAGACGGTGTTAGTGTTGTCGTAGAAGTTCAGGCCTTGGGTGCGTGTGAGGAGTTCGCTGAAGTTACTGTCGAGTAGGCTGACGGCTGAGAAGCTGAGCTCCTTGGGGCTGGAGCCGGTGAGGCCAGCCGCGCTCGCGAATTGGAGTGTGGGATTGCCTGGAGCCGCGAAGCCCCCGGTTAGCTCGCTAGCGATCAGGTTGAAGGTGGGGCTGCCGATAGAGAAGTCCAGGTCGGGCTGGCGCAGAAGGTCGTCGGGGAGGATGCCAGGGAAGAAGTAGTCGAAGACGACGCGGCCATCCCCGAAGCGCTGGAATTGCGCGGGCGCGCCAGCAACGACACCGCAAATGGATAGAGCGCCGTCGAACTTGCCGGGGTTCTCCGCAAGATTGACAGTGATGAGGCCGCCCATCGAAACGCCGACGAGGTAACTCCGCGTGGGCTTTCCAACCTGTTCCGAGAAGAGGGACTGGAGGTTACGAATGTCCTGTAGACCTTCCTTCACCGCCCAGCCGTTTTGGGAGAAGCTGGAGATCGCCACTGCGAAGCCCTGGTCGGTGAAGGCCTGATAAATCTGCAGTTCGGGAGCGCTATCCGGGACGGCGATTGGGGCGGAAATGCTCGTATAGCCATGTGCATACGCCAGCAGCTGTCCGTTCCACGGCTTGGGAATAATAAACTCATATTGCGCGCCGCTGCTGGTGGTCCCGGAAATGGTCCGCGTGACTGTCTGCGGGGTCGGTGCGGGGTTCGTCGCGATGAACTTGCCGTTGATGAAGACCGGGCCGTAGACGACGGAGCTAAAGCCGGTGTATTCGGTGCTGAGCATCGACTCGATGGAACGAAGCAGATCGAAGTGGGTTAGATACTGATCGGAGATACCGGCCTGAACCACGTTCGGATCTCCGGCGACAACCGTCATGATGCGGTTCGTCTTGTCAGTGTCGGATTCGTCGGTAGTGATGATGAGGATGCTGTTGTGCATCTTGGCCCAGGCAAGGTAGTTGCTGAGGAACTTCTTACACCACCGGTCGCTGGTACGCGTGCTGAAAGGGACCGTGCCGTCGTGCATGTCGTTGATCGTGTTGGGGATGATCAGCGAGACATTCGGCAGGGAGGCAAAGTCGCTAGCTCCCGAGGGGAACTTCGAAAAATCCTGGACGATGTAACGGGGGAGCTGATTGCCACTGGGAGTATTCGAAATCCAGTTGGAAGCGGGGTCGTGGCGGTGAGTGTATCCAACGCTATACGGGTCGGCCGGGTTGTTAACTTTATCGACCACAGCATAACCATATTCATCTGCGGCACCCGCCTCTTTGAGGCCCTCAACGTACTCGATGAAGGTCTTGCCTGCCTTCAGGAGGACGGAGCCGAGGTTGGGGGAGTTGAAGGGGATGCGCACCGGGTTGCCATTCACGGAAGAGAAGTTGGTGGGAGACGGGAAAGCGTCGCCGGTGATGGTTTTAGGATCGAAACCGGCGGCGAGCGCGCCTTGCACAAGGGCCAACTGGCCTTGCAGCACCGGGATCTGGGCTGGGGGCGTCTTTGGGTCCGCGAGGGCAGCCTTCAGATAGACCACAAGAAAGTTCAAGTTCCGGGAAATGGTGGGGGCTGAGTTTCGGTTGTTGACGCCCTGGTCGCTGCCGGAGAAAAGCGAGAGGTAGTTCGGCTGGCTGGGGTGATCGACACCGTGGGCGTCGGTAAATAAGAGGCCTTGGGCTATCACGCTGTTGAGGAAGGGGGCGTTGGTAGTGTCTCCGACGATCTGCTCATAATCGTGGTTCTCCAGGACAACGATGACAACCTTTTGCGGTGTCGGCGGCGTGAGGGTATCCACCGCAGAAGCCGAGAGAATGAAGATGACCGAAGCGAAAGTCAGTCTGAGAACTGTGGCAGGCAAGCTAAGGGTCCTGTGAGTTGTAGTGGAAAGGGTAGCTGCTGACGCCATTGGTTTCTCCTCACTCCAACACTGCGCGAACAACGACGGAGGCTGATCCGTCCTTGCCCTTGACTCTCTCGTCTAGCCGTATTCAAACCCCGCAATTCCATAAACATCCTTCGATCTCTGGCCCTCGCCCAGCGACATGCGCATCAATCGACGCACGGGTCGAAACCCCAGATACCAGGCGAGGCTCCGCGCCTCCTGGAACTCCGGTAGCAAGTCCCAATACGCCGCCGCCCCGTCCACATAGCGCAACAACTCGCGCGCCGCCCGCTGTGACGGTGCCACGATCGGGCCAAGGTAGCCTCGCACTGCCCCAAGCCGCGACATCATCAACGCCCCACCCTCCCCTGTCCACGCGAGCCCGTCGCGCGCCAACGCTTGCAGTACGCGATCTCCCCCTTCGTAGGAGCCGTTCCCGACAACCGGCAACGGCCCACCTTCCCGCTCCCAGCGCTCCACTGGTTGCTCATCTACGAATCCAAATTCGCGATACAACCCCGCGCCCAGCTCCGTCGCGTCCAGCTTGATCTGCGCAATGCCCAACTCTCGTAATCGATCCAGAATCTCCCCAACCAGCCGCCGCGCCAGGCCCCGCCCGCGATATTCCGGCAGCGTCAACACCATCCCGATCCACGCCAGCGAGGTGCCGTAGCATAACGCCGTCGCACTCGCCACCAACTTGCCATCGAGCTGAATCCCCAAACTCAACTCCGGGCTCAACTCCAACATCCGTGCCCAATCCTGCGCTGTCTGATTCCACCCCGCCGCTCCACTCAGCGCCATCATCTCGCTAAGTGGAAACAGTTGAAGCCGAAGTGGTGTCAAACTCGTCATTGGGGTATCCATGCGTCAATCCATAAGTCTCTTAAGCGCTATGCTTGCGCTGCAATCGGCCTTTGCCGCTGAATTGCCTGTGCGTAAGGTCGTCCTCTACAAGCATGGCATCGGTTACTTCGAGCGGGGCGGGGAAATTCCCGCCGGCCAATCTGCTCGGCTCGACTTCAAGGCTGGCGAGATGAATGACGTCCTGAAGTCGCTCACGATTCTCGATCTTACAGGCAACTCTGTCGCCGGCGTTCGTTACGATTCCAGTTTGTCCTTGGCCTCCAAGCTCGCCGAGTTTCCCTTCAAGCTGGGTGACCGCTCCCCGCTCACAGACTTCCTCGACCAGCTCAAGGGTGCCAAGGTCGAAATGAAGATTGGACAGGCGACGGTCAACGGGCAAATCGTTGGAGCCCGCTCGGCGCAAGGCCACGACAAGCCGCAGACCACCACCGACACGATTACCCTGCTCACTGCTGCTGGCGACATCCAGAGCTTCGACCTCGGCGCAGCTTCGTCTGTCAAGTTATCCGACCCTGAACTCCAGTTACAACTCTCTGAGTACTTACGTTCGCTCAACTCCTCGCGTAGCCGTGAGCAGAAGAGTGTCTACATCGATTCGGCCCGCGACGCCGCGCGTAAGCTGAGTGTCGCTTACACGATTCCAATGCCGATCTGGAAGTCCAGCTATCGGTTGGTTTTAGATGCCGGCGCCACAAAGAAGCCTATGCTCGAAGGCTGGGCGATCATCGACAACACCACCAACGAAGACTGGACCCGCGTAGACCTCAGCGTCATCTCCGGCCGTCCCATAAGCTTCATCTCAAACTTGTACGAGCCTAAGTTCCTGCAGCGACAAGTCGCCGATCTTGAAGAAGACAAGCCCCTCGCTCCAAAGACATATAGAAATGCTGCCCCTGCTCCCCCAGCGTTGGGTGGTTTCGCTGGCGGTGCGCCTCAGGGTCGTATGCGAATGGAAGCATCCGCCGATTCGGTCCAGCTTCAGACGGCATCTGCCACGATTTCAAATGTCCAGGTCGACGCCGCTACCCGCGAAGCGGGTGAGCTCTTCGAGTACCGCTTCAACCAGGCCGTCTCCGTCAAGCGCAACGAGTCGATTATGCTCCCTTTCGTCCAACAGGAGATCGCCGCCCGCAAGCTGCTGATCTATTCAGAGAACTCCGGTCGTGAGAACCCCCTCAACTCCGCCGAACTCACCAACTCCACCGGCAAGACACTCGACGGTGGTCCGATGAGCGTCTACGATGGCGGCGTCTATGCCGGCGAAGCTCTTGTCAACACCTTCAAGGCGGGTGACAAGCGTCTCCTCAGTTACGCGAGCGACCTCGGCACCCGCGTCGTCGAAGACTCCAACGAAGCTCCGCGTTTTCTGCGGGAAGTCAAAGTCTCAAACGGTCAAATCACGCAGCGGTTCACAAGCGAAGTTACTAAGACTTACAAGATCTCGAACGTGGACAAGAAGCCGAAGACGCTCATGATTGAGCACGCGATTCGTTACGACCACAAGCTGGTAACAGCCAAACCAACAGAGCAGACGGCTACGCACTATCGCTTCGAAGTAAGGCTGACTGGTGAGCCCTCTCAGAGTTTCACGGTCAAAGAAGAGCGCACGATTTCTGAGGGCAACATGATCTCCAATCTGGGCGAAGAAGACTTGGGCGTGCTGGTCAGCAGCAATCGCTTGAGTGCGGAAGCAAAGCAAGTCCTCAACGGGATCCTCACGCTACGACGCCAGGTCTATCAATCCAACTCGACAATCAAGATGCTCGGTGCGCAGGTCACTGAAGCCACCACTGACCAGGAGCGCGTCCGCCGCAATCTCCAGAGCCTCAACTCCGTCGCGGGCCAACAGGAGCGCGTTCAAAAGTACGCCTCCGACCTGGCCAACCTCGACGGCCGTGTCGTTACCCTCCGCGATCAAATCGCCGCCGAGACGAAAAAACGCGATGATCTCAATCGCCAGTTGTCCCAACGCATCGACGCTGCTAACTTCTAGATATGACTGAAGACGCCCGCAAAGCCCGCAACGCCGAGAAGCTCGCCCAGCTCTACCCCACCTTCGCCAAGCGCGTTGCAAAGGTCATCACCGTGCTCGAGGCCGACGGCATCCGTCCCCGCATTCAGGATGCCTATCGCTCCCCTGCCGATCAGCTCATCGCCTTTAACAAAGGCAACTCCAAGCTCAAGTTTGGCTTCCATAACGTCACCGGCGACGACGGCAAACCCGAGTCGCTCGCCGTCGATCTGCTCGATGACGACAGTCCCGTCAGTATGACGGCGGCTTACTTCCTGCGCGTCGCCGTCGCCGCCCAGAAGAATGGCTTAGTCACTGGCATTCGCTTCGGCCTCCCTGCCGGGCTCCGGGCCGGTCTGGACACCGCCATCGCTGCCAAGAACTATGCGGCAGCAGTAAAGGTCGGCTGGGATCCAACGCATATCGAGCCCACCGGCATCACCCCTACCGAAGCAAGAGGCGGCAAGCGCCCCGCTTGATCGGCGAGCCCAATTTGGCCTTCGACTGGCAAGGCGAGTTCCCGCCTGTCGCCACAGACCCTGCGGTCTTCGTCATCCACGCCCGACAGGGGCAACCCTATTTGGCGCGCACCACGATGCTCAAGCGCCGCCTCAGCCGCCTGCTCGCCCCCAAGGCCGGCAGCCGCCTGCTGGACCTCAGTAAGCTCGCCGAGCGCATCGAAGTCTGGTACACACCCACACGTCTCGAGCAGGCCCTCACCTTTTACTCACTCGCCCGCATCCACTTCCCCGACACATACCGCAAGACCGTCCGCTTACCCTCGCCCCCCTATCTAAAGGTTCTGCTGGGCAACTCCTTTCCGCGCACTCAAATCACCTCGCGACTCAGCGGCAAAGAGAGCCTCTTCTTTGGACCATTCCGTACCCGTGCCGAAGCCGAGCGCTGGGAAACCGAGACTCTCGACTTCTTCCAGCTCCGTCGCTGCGAAGAAGACCTCGCCCCCAATCCCGATCATCCTGGCTGCATCTATGGCGAAATGAACCAGTGTCTCCGCCCCTGCCAACAGGCCGTTGGTGTCACCGAGTATGCCAGCGAAGTCTCCCGCCTCACTAGCTTCATCGAGACCCAGGGCGCCAGCCTCCGCGAAGCCATCTCTCACGCCCGCGACCGCGCCAGCACGAATCTGGAATTTGAAGAAGCAGCCCGCCAACACCGCCGCTACGACAAGGCCGACGCCCTTGTGCGATCCGTAAGTGAGATCGCAACCGATATCCGTCACGCCAACGGAGTCAGTGCAGTGCGCGCTGGCGACAGCGTCCACCTCTACTTCCTCGTCGAAGGAATTTGGCAAGCCCCCGTTACGCTTGACATGCGGGCTCAGTCGGGTGAATCGATGGATCGCCGCCTTCGCCAGGTCGTCGATGCGCTGCCTACACCGCGCACAACCATGAAGGAACGTGAAGAGCATCTGGCCCTCTTGTCGCGCTGGTATTTCTCGTCTTGGCGCGACTCGGAATGGCTGCCCTTCCACTCGCGGGAAAGCGTGCCATATCGCAAATTGGTGCGATTAATTTCGAGGGCTATGAATCCGCCGCCCTCTCATGCGACCATTGCCATAAATGATCTGCAAGCTCCCGCTTAGTCTGCTCCTGGCCTCTCTGCTGCGCTCTCAGGAGCTTTCCCAATCCGGTCTCCGCCTTGAAGCGGAGCGTGCAATGGTCGCCCAACCCGAGCGCGCCCCTAAGGCCATGGTTACGACCACCAACGAGTACGCGACCCAGGCTGGCATCGCAATCCTCAAGAAGGGTGGCAACGCCGTCGACGCAGCCGTGGCCGTCGCCTTCGCGCTCGCCGTCGTCCATCCAGAAGCTGGCAACCTCGGCGGTGGAGGCTACTTGATGGTGCGTATGGCGGATGGCCGCGCCAAGCTGATCGACTATGGTGCCCGTGCCCCGATGGCCTCAAAGGAAGGCGTCTTCCCGACGCCCAAGGATGCTGCCACTGGTTACAAGAGCATTGCCGTCGCCGGCACGCCGGATGGCATGGCGATGGCCCATAAGATGTTCGGCAAGCTCCCTTGGAAGGAGGTGCTCGAGCCTGCACGCAAACTCGCCAAAGGCGGTTTCCCGGCCTCGCAGCGCATCGAGCTCATCCTGAAGCTGCAAGTCCCGGTGATGAAGCCCTTCCCTGAGTCGGCACGCATTTTTCTGCACGGTGCGGATCAGCCCTTGAAGCAAGGCGAGATCGTCAAGCAGCCGGAATTGGCCGCCACCATCGCCCGCATGCAGAAAGGCGGTGGCCGCGAGTTCTACGAGGGCGAGACAGCCAAACGTATCGCTGCCGACATGGCCGCCAATGGCGGCCTAATCACTGCTGCAGACCTGAAGGACTATAAAGCGATCGCCCGCGAGCCGTTGACCACGACCTACCGTGGCTATCCGATCCTTACTAGCGCCCCCAGTTCGAGTGGCGGCATGGCCATCATCGAGATGCTAAACATCATTGAGAACTTCCTGATGCCCCTCGGGATGGAGGGCAGCGCCGCCCATCGCCATGTTCAAGTCGAGGCCATGAAGCGAGCTTTCCGTGACCGTCTGCTTTATGCTGGTGACCCAGCCTACAGAGACATCCCGGTCGCCAGGCTAACGAGCAAGGCCTATGCCAAGTCCCTCGCCGACGGCATCTCACTCACCAGGGCCACGCCCTCCAAAGAGCTGGGAGAGTTACCGAAAGACATCGAAGCGCTCATTGGCGAGAGCGCCGATACTACGCATTTCACCATCGTTGATGGCGAAGGAAACATCATCTCCAATACCTATACGTTAAGTGGCTTTTACGGAAGCCAAGTCGTCGTCAAAGGCACGGGCGTGCTGATGGGGAACATCTTCGGAGCCTTCTCTAGCGGAGGCAAGAAGGTGCTCCCGGCCGGTTCGCGCCCTGCTAGCACGATGACCCCGACGATCGTTCTGAATCAGTCCAATCAGCCTTGGTTTGCACTTGGCACTCCGGGCGGAGCGACGATTCCGAATACGCTGGTCGAGGTGATCATGAACATCATCGACTTCAAGATGAGCCTGCGCGACGCCATCGAGTACCCGCGCATCCACCACCAGTACCTGCCCGATCGTATTGATGCCGAGCCGGGCGCGATCGCCTTTGAGACCGCGCAGAAGCTCAAAGAGCAAGGCCATGTCCTGAGCCTGCGCTATCGCAGTCAGGGTGATGTTCACGCCGTCATGATCGAGGCACAGAGCGGCTGGCGGCTGGGCTGGAGTGATGGCCGCCGAGGCGGCAAGGTGATGGGCTACTAAAACGGCAAGTCGTCTTCTTCGCTCGCGTTCGCCGGACCGCCATCGAGCTGCCGATTGAAGTAGATGTTGATATCCTCACCGCGCGTTTTGCGCGTGATCTCGATCTCGGCTCCAATAATCTCGTGGAGGGATTCGCCGAGGTCTGAGAAGCGCTTGAGTTCCAAGCCGCACACCTTCAGCTCATCCATCACATACTGGACCGTGTTTGCGGTGATGCCACGGTGTTTCCACATCACACGGTTGGCGAAGCTGGGCCCGGTGACGCGCAGCGTGTATTTCAGGACCGGGTTGCCGGAGCGGGGCGATACGCTCAATTCGGCATCTTCGATGCGGACCTCATAGCGTCCATCGGGGATCGAGTCGACCTTGGGTCGGTCTTGTGTTTCAGATTGAACCAGGCTGTCAAAGCGGGTCAGGTCAATGTCCGTATTGGAACGGCGGACAGGTGTATTTAGAGTTGTATTCATGTCGAAGCAGTCTCCTGCTTCTTACAAATGCAATCCTGCTGCCAAACCATTGCCGGTCAGCTCGCCCGTCTTCATCAGGCCGTCGGTGATCTTGAAGATACCGGGGAAGCGGTCTTCCCAACCCTTGTTGGCTACCGGGCAGTACTGCCGCGCATTGGCCTCGATGGCCGCTACGCCGGGGACATGAGCGGCTAGCCCGGCGGAATGTATGAGGCTGGCACCGGGGCAGGTGAGGTCCTGAACGCAAAGGAACATCTTGTACTTCTGCGCCACTGCCGCCATGAGCAGCGCCTCGCTCTGGCCCTTGCAGGCCTTCAGGGCGGCACCCGAGTAACCCATCTCGCGACAAAGCATCAGGCTCTCCTGGTCTGTCAGCGACTCGTCGATCACGATGGGCTTGAGCTTGGCTGCTGCATGCATGACATTGGCGCGGTCCGCTTTGAGATCGCGCTTGGTCGGCTGCTCAATGTATTGGATACGCTGATAGGCGCTTGCGTCCTTGGCCTCGATCTTCTTGAGGACGTCGATGAGGTAGGCGACGTTCGGGCACTTCTCGTTGAAGTCGAGCGAGTAGACCCAGTCCTTGCGGTTGATCGTCGGCATCGTCTCGATACAGGCCTTGTGAACCGCAAGCACCCGCTCCTGATCCCACTTCGCGTCTTCGCCATTGAGCTTGATCTTGATGTTGCGCAGGCCATTGAAGCGGATCCATTCCGGCAGATCCTCGGGCAGGCCGTCGCCGACCTTCTGCTTGATGTCGGTAGCAAAGATTGGATCGACTGCGCCGACCAGATGATAGAGCGGCATCGTAGCCTTGGGCTTGGCGAGGACGTACTTGCTCAGGTACTCGCCCTTGAACTCTTTGCCGATATAGTGACTGAGGTCCTTGCGCATGCAGTCGGGGCCGTAGGTCTCATAACAACTGCGTCCCAGCATCTTGCCGTAGGCGTCGTGGATGGCGGCATCAAAAGGGCTGATGGTAACCAGAGCGCAGAGCTTGGGGATCGGCTCCTTCATCGCGCGGCGTTGCGATACGGCGGCCGCTGCTTTCAGGTACTCAGGCTCAAGGGCGACGTTGATGTCGATTGGGTGACCAGAGATGCGGTTCGCGTTAGTGATGCGTTCAACTTCGCTGGCGAGGTCTTTCATCGCGCTCAATGTCTCGTCGTAGGAGAGGAGCTTGGAGGGGAAGCTCCAGACATTGCCCATCGACATGGAACTGAAGCCCTTACTTGATTTGCCCATGCCGTCTTCGATTACGGCATTGACGTTGAGCATCGTAACGCGGTCAACGACGTTGCCTCCAAACTTGATCGGGGTGCGGTACTTGAAGTCTTCGTAGGTGGTACTGATCTCTTTTACGCGGACCTCGATGGTCTTGGCGCTGGCGTGGATGGCGAAGGGCAGTGCGATGAGTGAGCGGCGGCTAAGTTGGTTCGTCACACGTCTAGTTTACGGGAACTCGACTCGGGCAACAGGTGTCAGAAGGGGTATGCGAGCAATTACTTTTACTGGTTCGTTGGCGCTGCAATGCGGCGCAGGCATTGGATTGATGTGCCTGGGGCTCCTGGTGCCGGTGGCCCCGCCGGAGATTCCCGACTTTCGGATCCTGCCGCCCGCGCCGCGCTTCCGGGACGCGGTGAAGATCATCGCAACCAGCGTCGGTGCCGTCGGCTCAACCAGTGCGGTAAGCCGAATGGTGCCGCGCGTCTTCCAAGAGAACTTCGCTCAAACATTGGTCAACACTGCGGCCTCGGTTGCCGCCTTTGGAGAGATGCCGCTGACTGCTGTCGGAACCGCTATCCCGGGAAGTATCGTTGGCGCTACCGGCATCGCCGCCTTGCCCCCGCCCGTCGAAGTGAACACGCCCGATCCACCCGCCAGCATCCGCGTCGGCGGCGACGTGCTCGCCGCAAAGATGCTCCACCGGGTGCAGCCGGTCTACCCGTCGCTGGCTCGCTCTGCCCGCGTCGAAGGTGTTGTCCGGCTACTTGGTGTCCTCAATCGCGAAGGCCGCATCGAAAGTCTTCAAGTGCTTAGCGGCCACTCTCTGCTCGTTCAAGCCGCTATCGAAGCGGTGCGCCAATGGACTTACAGTCCGACTTACTTGAACGGCGTCTCGGTCGAAGTGCAAGCCCCCATCGAAGTGCGATTTACTCTATCGCGGTGAGTGGCGTATCGCGATTGGCGAAGCGAGTGAGTAAGTAGAGAAGCAGCGCGAGGCCGACGAGGGCGAGGCCGAATTGTAGAGTGTGCACCTTTATCCAGTCGAGGGCGTGCTCGCCCATCTCCTGCCCAAGCCAGGCCAGGAAGAAGTAGCGGGGGATGCGGGCCAGCAGGATCGTCAGGGCGAAGGGCGCGGGGCGGATGCCGAGCACGCCAGCGCAGGCGACGAAGGCTTTGAGCGGCATCGGGATGACCGAGATGGATGGCACGAAGATCGTCACCAAGCCGTAGTGGGCGAACCAGCGGCGGAACTTGTAACCGCGCACACCGCCAGCTTCTTTGTCGAGGTAACGCTGGCCGCCGATGCGGGCAATGGTGAAGAGGAGCATGGAGCCGATCAGTGAGCCGAGCGTGGCCAGGACCGCGCACCAATAGCCAGCAGCAGGGGCGCGGTTGGCGACGACTACCAGCAGGAAGTCCACACCTCCGGGCAGCGGGATGCCCATTGAGTCGATCAGGGCCAACAGGAAGACGCCCAAGGGGCCAAGGGCCGCGAGCTTTGCAAAGAACGCTTTCATGCGTTAGTGTTTCTCCAAACGGCGGAGCAGCTCCGCCTCGTCAATGATTTCGATGCCAAGCTCCCGGGCCTTGTCGAGTTTGGAGCCAGCCTCGTCGCCCGCGACAAGCACGCTGGTCTTCTTGGAGACGCTCCCCGAGACCTTGCCGCCCGCATCTTCTATCATCGCCTTTGCCTCTTCGCGCTTGAGGGTTGGCATAGTGCCCGTCAGCACCCAGGTTTGACCAGCGAAGGGCCCCATCGGTTTGCCCTTGATCTCTTGCTGGAAGGTAAGGCCGGCGGAGCGCAGACGGTTGATGAGTTCGAGGTTGCGCGGGTCGCTGAAGTAAAGACGGATGGCGGCGGAGACCTTGGGGCCAATCTCGTCGGCGGTTTGAAGGCGCACCTCCGGCATAGTCGCGATGGCATCAAGGTCGCCAAAGGTGTCGGCCAGAATCTGGGCGGTGCGCTCGCCAACGAAGCTGATTCCGAGTCCGCTGATGAGGCGGGCCAGCGGGCGATGGCGGGAGGAGGCCAGGTTTTCGATGATACGGGTGGCCGACTTGGTGCCCATTCGATCGAGGCCTTCGAACTGCGCGAGGGTGAGGTCATATAGGTCGGCGACGTTCTTGACCAGGCCCTTGTCGACGAGCTGATCGACGAGGGCTTCGCCCATGCCGTCGATGTCCATGACGGAGCGCGAGGCGAAGTGCTCGACGGACTGTTTGAGGCGGGCAGGGCAGTTGACGTTGAGGCAGCGAACAGCAACCTCGCCTTCGAGTTTAGTAACCGGGCCCGCGCAGATGGGGCACTGCGTCCGCATCTGGAAGGGTATGCCAGACGGGGCAGAGACGACGACGCTGGTGACCTTGGGGATGACGTCACCGGAGCGCTCGACTCGGACGGTGTCGCCGATCTTGATGCCGAGGCGGGCGATCTCCTCCTCGTTATGCAGCGTGGCACGAGCAACCATGACGCCACTGATAGAGACCGGGCGGAGGACGGCGACGGGGGTGAGCGCGCCGGTGCGGCCGACCTGGATGAGGATGTCTTCGACCACTGTTTCCGCCTCTCGGGCGGCGAACTTATAGGCGATGGCCCAGCGGGGGGCTTTGGCGGTGTAGCCGAGGCGGCGCTGCTGATCGATCGAATCGAGCTTGGCGACGACACCATCGATCTCGTAGGGGAGGCTCTCGCGTCGGGCTTCAAAGCTATTGCAGAAGGCGATCAGTTCTTCGACATCATTGCAGATGCGCCGCTCGGGGTTGACCTTGAAGCCAAGGTCGCTCAGTGCTTCCAGTGAGGCCCAATGACTGTCCATTGCGGGCTGGCCATCGACGAGATAGAAGTAGGTCATGTAGTCGAGCTGGCGGGCGGCGGTGAGGGTTGGATCGAGCACGCGCAGGGAGCCAGCGGCGGAGTTGCGCGGGTTGGCGTAGAGGGGCAGGTTGTCCTGCTCGCGCTGGGCGTTGAGGCGCTCGAAGGCGTGGCGATTCATAATGACCTCGCCGCGGGTCTCGAAGGCGTTTTCGGTCTGGACCCGCAGAGGCAGGCTGCGGATGGTGCGGGCATTGGCGGTGACCTCTTCGCCGACGCTGCCATCGCCGCGGGTGATGGCAGCGTCGAGGAGGCCGTCTTTATAGTGGACCGCCATCGAGAGGCCATCGAGCTTGAGTTCGGCGACATAGCGGAAGGGCTCATCGCCGAGGAGGTCTCGGCAGCGACGGTCGAAGCCGCGGAGCTCGGCTTCGTTGAGTGCGTTGTCGAGGCTAAGCATCGGCGAGCTATGGGGAAGCTTGACGAAGCCCTCGCGGGGGGCACCGCCGACGCGGGCGCTGGGCGAATCGAGAGTGCGCAGGTCGGGGTGTTCGGCCTCGAGTGCGAGGAGTTCGCGCATCAGGGCATCGTACTGAGCGTCGGTGATCTTGGGGGAATCAAGGACGTAGTAACAGTGCTCGTGACGTTGAAGCTGTTTACGCAAATCGCCGATGCGATCTGCGGGTGAGAATGCGGCTGGTGCCATGAGGACGCTAAGCTATTAGTTTAGCGAGACCCTTGACCTCTTACTTGATCTATAATCCGGTTGCTGGAAAACTCCAGCGGAATCCAGGCCTGATCCCGTCTGTCCTTGAAACATTTCGGAGCAAGAATGTTTTGGTCGAGGTGGTACCGACTACCGGGCCAGGAAGTGCCGGCGAGTTGGCGCAAGCATGTGTGGCCAAGGGTGCCGCGACGATTTACGTTGCTGGTGGCGATGGGACGGTGAACGAGGTTGTGAATGGGATGGTTGGGTCCCAGACCTCACTGGGCGTATTGCCTGGGGGGACGGCGAATTGCCTGGCGGTGGAACTGGGCATTGGGACTAATTTGTTGCGGGCGGCCGCGGCCGCGCCTACCTGGCAGGCGCAGCGGATCGCCGTGGGGCGTTGTAGCCTGGCGGCGGGGCCGTCGCGATATTTTGTGGCGATGGCGGGGGCGGGCGTCGATGCGCAGATAGTGCGTGATGTCGACCATCGAATCAAGAAGAAGCTGGGCAAGGTGGCGTATTGGATCGCAGGCTTTGCGGCATCGTTGCGGACCCTGCCGGAGTTGCATGTCAAGTCCATTCATGGCGAATCCAAAGTGAGCTTTGCGTTGGCGAGCCGGGTACGGAATTATGGCGGGGATCTGGAGATTGCGAAGTCGATCCGGCTGAGCGACCCGCGCTTTGAGACGGTGCTGTTTGAGGGGCGATTTGCGATTCGGTACATGAAGTATCTGGCCGGGGTGTTGGTGAATCAACATCGCGGTATGAATGGCGTACACGTACACCTGGTGGATCGACTGGAACTGCGCGCGGCGAACGACAGTACGATTTACATGCAACTGGATGGTGAGGCCTTTGGCGAGTTGCCGGCGCAGTTGGAAATTGTTCCTGATGCACTGACGATTCTTGTGCCGCCGACGAAGTAAGAGCAATGGATCCCGTCACCCATACCGCCGTTGGCTTCACGATCGGCCAGGCCGGGGGAAAGCGATTTACGACGAACTGGCAGTGGATCGTGTTTTTTGCAGCGAGTGTGCCGGATGTGGACACGCTGGTTTTTCTACCGGGAAGCGTCGACGTCCTGAATTGGCACCGGCACTTTACGCATGCCATTTTCTTTGCACCGTTAATGGCGCTGACGGTGGTGTTGGGTGTGAAGTACATCTTCCGGCGTGCGATCAACTTTATGGGTGCCTGGAAGTTGTCGACGATTTGTGTGTTGTCGCATATCTTCATTGACTGGTTGACCTTTCGTGGTGCGCGGATGTTTCTGCCGTTTGATGACCGGGCTTACTCGCTAAAGATTGAGTGGTTTCAGGATCCGGTACTTTACCTGTTACTCGGTCTGGGATTGGGGATTCCGATGTTCTCGCGTCTGGTGAGCGACGAGATCGGGGGCAAGCGCAGTAGCGGCGCGGCGACGATGTGGATCTTTATCGTCCTGAGCTTCTGCTGGTTTGGCACGCGGTATGTATTGCGCGAGCAGGCGTTGAGCGAGGTTGCCTCACGCATTTATGAGGGCGCGGCGCCCAAGCGGGTGGATGTGTTCCCCGGCTTCAATCCACTGCACTTTGATGGGCTGGTGGATGGCGGGGACTTCATCAAAGTCATCGATGTAAACTTACTCGAATACTTTGATCCAGAAGGTGGTCATATTTACTATCGACCCAAGCCGAGTGTAAGTTCCGGTCTGGCATTGCAGGCTGCGGGTGCGACACATGCGGCGCAAGTCTTTACCGCTTGGGCGCGGTGGCCGCGCTGGCAGGTGAATCACTACGAGGGGGAGAATGCCTGGGCTGTGGTGATTGAAGAACTGGCGGCCGAACCACAGCGGACGCATCCGCGGGTGGTGATCCGATTGGATGACAAGTATGGTGTCCAAACGCAGGTGTATGAGCGTGGGAAGAAGCCGTAGGGTGTTTATTTGCTGGAGATTCCGGCGTCCTTCGCAATTTTCAGGAGTTGCTCGATGCTCATCGCGGCGAAGGGATTTTCGAAATTGGGTTTGATTGTTTCGTTTGTCAATTTGGCCTCGTTGGCTTTGGATTTTGCTTTGTCCTTTGCTTCCTGGAGCATCTCTTTGGCTTTGTCCTTCACCTCTTTGGTTTGATAGAGCAGGAACTGGGCGAGGTAGTTGGGGTTTGTTCGGCCCATGTCGGATTTGCGGATGTCGGCGACGGGGAGGGACTTGGGGATCTGGACGTCTTTGCCCATGACACAGTGCTCGGCGTAGACTTCATAGGCGGCGAAGCGGTCGCGTTGGAGCTGGCGTAGTTCGTTCATGGACTTATCGGCGCGGCGCTCGAGGGCGGCGGCCATCTTCTTGACTCGCTCCATTTGGGAGAAGTGCTGGGCCGATTCGGGGTTGTCGATCCAGAGGTCCTCTGTGGCTGTTTCCAGCTTGCGGCAGCGGACGACCTGGAAGGCGGCCCAGGCGTAGCGCTGGAAGGTTTCCTCTTCGAGATGGGAATCGGGCTGGCAATCTTTGCGGAGGCGCAGCGTGAAGGCGCGGTGCTGCTCTTCGAGCCCGGGATTGGCTTCGTTCTGTTCGTATGTCTTCGTTCCGGTGGATGGGGTCATTGGATTTGAACTTTCTGTTTGTGAAATTGAAAAGAGCCGTAACCGCGATTGCTCGCGGCTCGGCTCTACTGGGATCAAGATAACATTCGTGACTTCGAATCCGAACTATGGTTTGGGGATGTTGTTGAAAACGGCGGAGATAGAGGCGAAGATTTCTGTTACCGGAATTTTTGGGCCACGGATTCACACGGATTCACACGGATACGAGGTCTGACTCCGGCGGCAGTGACGCAGGCAAATCCAAGATTTGGGTCAGATCATTCGTGAGTGGATCGCGAAAGACCCTTCTAATCCCATCTCGAATCCCTAGTTCATCGAACTCTTGGTTGATCAAGTCAGCTGAGATCGAACAATGCTCCCCCGGGAGGACGCCTGTCAAAACTACCCCGGGATCGAAAGGATGGAAATAGATGCATTCGCTTAGCGACTCGTGAGGCGGTGAGATCGTTGCATTCGAGACTCTCAAATTCTTTGACGTACTTGACGGCTTCGCCGCCAGTGATCTTGAATACCAGGCAAGCACCGCCACCTTGCTCTACGTATCTGTCCCACATCTTTCGAGTAAGTCATTCGAGGAATCTACCAAGCAGAGTTTCAATCGACGATTCTTGAGCGCAGCAAGCGCGAAGCGGGCGGGTAGAAATTTGTAGACATCCAAGCAAGAATCTTTCGGCGAGACGGAAGTATTTAATTCGACTATCGGATTGTGAACGGCAGCGTAAATACTTGCCTCCCGTTTACAAGCCCGATCGCGTTCCACTCACCAGGAATAGCAGCGGCAGCGGTCCCTGCGATCGAGATCCAATCTTGGAAGCACCACGAACCAGGTCCACCGAGCGGATTGTATATTCGTGTGTCGTAAGTGGCTCCGCGAGGAGAGATCCATTGGGTTGAGACTTGATCGCCTGTAGAAAGATTGCTAAGCGAGAAGTAGAGTCCTGCGTAGCCGCTCTGCGTACTGAAAAGTGAATTTGACTGCGGTGTCGGGCAGCCCTGTAGTGATTGTGGCAACGACAGTGTAGTCAGGGCTTGGTCAATTTTAACTGGAGACAGTTCAAAATTTCTGGTGGCTACAACCGTGCCGTTCCATCTTAACCGTGTAGTCCAGTTTCCGGGACGGTTAGCCGCTGGAGTTCCTGCAATCGATATGCTTCTGTTTCCACACCAGTCGCCTGCCGATGGGGTCTTGCCCATGGACTGGCTGCTGTACAGCACCCCATCTGGGCTGATGAATTCGATAATCCCTTCATCCCCACCGCTGGCAGCATCCACCGCGAACCAAGCATAAATGCTTGGTGTACTCGCTGTCGCGAAGTTCGTGCCTGATGGAGTGGCGCAGTTGCCAGGGACACTCAAAGTTACGAGCATTGCCCGCACTGAAAATCGAATGGCGGGCACGGTAACAATTATGAAATTGTTCGTTCCGACGACAGAATTATTCCAGCGCAAGCGTGCAGACCAGGTTCCGGGCAACATGGCAGCCATACTACCGGCGACCTGCATTGCCTGTGAGAAGCAGGCGTCGCCTGTCGAGGCGACCCTTCTCTGCGCAATGGTGGAGTAAATCGATCCGTTTGGAGAGATAAAGTCGATGGTCGGAAAATCCCCCGCATTGGCACCTTCTACAGACGCCCAAGCATAAACGTTGGCTGTGGAAGCGCTCACATTCATTGCAGAACTAGGGGCCGTACATCCGATCGGCAGAGTTTGCGAGACCACAAAGCTGCGAAGGCGGAAAGGAACGAACGGTACCGTTACGTCGAAGCTCAAGCTGCTTTGATTCGAATGGCTCAGCCCGAAGGAGTTGGTGGCAATTTGTGCAGTGAGTCTCACAAAGCCACCAGTTGCTGGCGTCGAATAGTTTATAGAGGCGCTTCTGGCATTGCCCGGCGGCACACTTTGAAGACTTGACGTGCTCACCAGACTTCCGCCACTCGTGAAGATTTGGATTTGCGGATTTACTGCCAGGGTGTCGCCGTCATTGCGTGCAGTGCAATCGATCCGAATGTTGGTGCCGCTGTTGATCGATCCGCCGGGCGCACGGCAGGAGACAGACAGATTGGGACCGTTCAATTTCTCAAAGCTTCCTCCTGAATAGGCCAATCCGTAATCTAGCGTTCTGCCGTTCGCCTGGTATCGATAGGTCAGGGCTGCCACGCTCAAGATGATTGGCTCAGATAGCGTCGCCTGAAGCTGCTGCACATTTTGTCGATCAATATTGGAGTCCCGATCCATGACACCTGTGGAGGCCGAGTAGGAGGTTAGCGCCACTCGATCTGGATAAGGATCACCGATCCAACCATCTCGGTAATCTACAAACCGATTCCAGGCGATGGTAACCCGTTTGGATTCTGATGGCCGCCAGAGATAGAGGTGAACACGACTCGCCCCCGATCCTGCCTCAAAACGGCCTTGGACCGTCAAATCTTTTTGTGAAAAGGCACGGCCTAGGTTCATAACTCCCCATCCGTAATCTGGCAACCAGCCCGAGCCATTTGATGTATTTAGAAGGAGGGCCTTGATTCGCAGGGGGTCCTGAATTCCGGTTTGACGTACGAGCGCTATGGCACCTGCTACGTGGGGGGCTGCCATGCTGGTTCCACTCATTTCAACGAGCGAGTTGCTCCCTCTCGCAGCACCCCAGATACGTTCACCCGGAGCAGCAAGATCGGGCTTCCTGCGGCCTGTGTTGGTGGGGCCTTTGCTGCTTTCAGGCGTGATTTCATCGTTCTCGATATCGTAATTCGCTACCGACAAAATGTTGTAGGCATTGCCGGGGCTTCCGACTGTGCCGAACGATCTGCGTTTCCCCTCATTGCCTGCCGCTACTACAATGTTTAGGTCGGGGAACATTGATGTAACCTGGTCAAGATAGAGATCTTCTGTGGTGTTATCGACTTGATAATCAGGAGGCAGGCGGCCGAGACTCATATTCACGATTCGAGTAGGCGTTTCCCCAGTAAGCCAAACGAGCGCGGCAACCCAATCCAGAGGGCTCCCGGTGGCCCCCTCTTCGCATCCAACTCCTGCATTAGGGCTCGTCCTGAAGAGAGTCTTCAGCGCATACACTTTTTGAATCCCTGGAGCTACACCCGCCAACCAATTGTCACCCCACTGATACACTCGCCCCGCCGCGATAGAGGCCACGTGTGTACCATGTCCCTGGAAATCATAGGGAGATGTGAGATTATCAAACAGGCAACGGTTGCTAGGAAAATTTCTCGAGAACACCTGCGGCTCAATCTGTATCCCTGCAAACATGGGATGGCTTGAATCGATTCCCGAGTCAATGATCGCAATCGATTCACCCTGGCCCAAAATTCCTGCGTCCCAAAACGCTGGAGCACCAGTTGCAATGGAACTCCGATTTAGTTGAAGGCTCATCGGTTGATTTGGGGTGACATAAGCAATAGAATCGCTTGCCTCCATCGCGCCGAGCATTTCTCTATCAACCTCAGCACTCCAGGCATTCACAAGCGGCACTTGACGCAACTTGAGAATTCCAAGCGATTCCAAGTAAGCCTTCAGGACCGCGCGCGCAGGCTGCAATTCTTCTTCAACTTTGCGCGCCACTTCCCGACGGTAACCGATTAGCTCCTGATCGCGCTCTGCCTCGACCTCAGCCGGACGCGCCACTGCAATATCCAATCTTTTCCTGCGCTGATTCAGTTCTGCATCAAGGCGATCCACGCGTAATTTACGCCACTCCAATACTCGATGGATCTGCGTAACATCCGCTTGGCTTTTCCCCCAAATGACCACGGGAATTGTCTCGTTTGAGCCAAGTTTTAGCAGCGATGGGTGTATCTTTGGACTCGGTGAAGGCTCCTGCGCCTGGGCTATCAGAGTACTAAGAAGAAACAGTTGAGCAGCAAACTTTAGATACATGAAGTCTTAGCATGCCCTGCATCACTGTCGATGCAAATCAGTACTTACCCTTAGGAAATGTTTTCAAATGACCTTAGGGCCCTAGCCGAAGAATGAGATCCACCTCTACCAGCTAATGGGTTGATGGACATCCTTGGCTGATAGACTTCACCACCCCGGCAAAGTTATCCAACCAAGCGCCTTCCGTAATCGCAGATGATTAGGCGGCGGAATCGAGTCGGGAAACGGACACCCGGACTCGGTAGCCCAATGCGCTCACCAGGCGGATCAGCAAATCACTGGACACGTTATCGAGGTTCCCGTTCAAGATTGATGTGACTCTGGTTCGGGAGGAACCGGCACGCTGAGCCACTTCAGCATGCGTGAGGGATTCATAACGGACAATCTGCCTCAGCCGTTTGAGCAGTGCATGTTGCACTTGCCATTCGTGCGATTCCGCTCCGCTGAGGCCGAGCGTCCGTGCCAAGGCTTCTGGCGTTCTGGCGACCACAGGCTTGGTCTTGATCATCTTGCATCTCCTTCAAGCGTTTCCTGCCCAAATCGATTTCTGCGGGCGGAGTCTGGCTACTCGCGGTGAAGTAGAAGGTCCGGAATTGGCCGTCTTCGCTGTGTAGCCGCAATTCAGAAACACCCGGAGCAACGGACGGCATCGGCCTCGACAGTGGCATCCCCGGCTGCTCTCCAGCCTGAAGCAGGTACAAAGCCTTTCCCAACCGATCACGAACCCCCGAGGGAACGCTCGAATTGCGTCGCGGG
>JBBRBI010000049.1:0-43647 GCA_038206015.1 Bryobacterales bacterium
GGGAGCGGAAAATCGAAAGGCGTTCTGACCCAGGGGATACCGTATTGCTGGCTGAGGCAAGCCACTGCATCGAGCACAGGGGGGAGCAGGTGCGTGTGCTTATGGGTATCGAGATGGGTGGGCTGGATGCCAGCGGCCAGCACTTTTTGGACTTGAGCGTTGAGCTCATCAAAGACCTTCCAACAATTGCGGAGGAGATCGGCAATGAGGGCGGCGGGCGAAGGAGGCAACGCACGACCGGGCTCAAGCACACTCTCGCCCTGAACCATTTGGAGATGAACACCGATGTCGAGAGTGGGGAATTCTACAGCAAGCCGGACGGCGTCATCAAAGGCGGCACCGTTTGCCATGAGAGTTGTAGCGGTGAGGATACCCTTGCGGTGGGCCTCAATGATGCCTGAATTGACGTCGCGCGTGAAGCCGAAGTCGTCTGCATTCACAACCAGTGTGCGCAATGAGGACCTTAGAAAATCGCAAGCTTGATGCGGAGGAATTTCTTGGGGTTAGAGCGGAAGTCTTGCATCAGGCCTTTCATCTCGGCGGAGGTGCCATTGAGATTCTCATAGAGCGAGGGGTTGACCAAGAGCTGTCCGAGGGTGCCTTCACCATGGCTGACTTTGTCGAGGATGCTGTCAACGCGGGTGATGGTACCGGAGAGCTGGTTGGCTAGAGCATCGTCCTTGAGGAGCTTGCCAGCAGTGCCTTTGCCGGCGTTGAGATCCGCCAGGAGTTTGCGCATTTCGACCAGGCTGGCTTTGGCTTCGTTATAGGCAGTCTCGTCTTTGAGGAGTTTTCCAGCAGTGCCTTGGCCAGCCTGGAGGTCGGCTATGACCTGATCGATGCGATTGACGGTTTTTCGCGCATCGTTGTAAAGAGCCTCATCGACGAAAAGTTTCCCCAGTGTGCCCTTTCCATCACTTACCGAGGCGATGATCTTTTCGACTGTGGAGGTGATGCCGAATATTCGGTTGTAGAGATCTTCGTTGATTAAAAGCTTGCCGATTGTGCCAGAGCCTGACTCGACTTGACTGACGATTTTTTCAACCTTGGTCAGGACATTTTGCATGACTGCGATCATCTCGGAGGCTTGCTGTTGGATCTCGTCTAGCTCCGGGCTGGACCCGCTCGGGAGCTCGCCGCCCTTGACCACGTGGGTAGAGGCCTTACCCATCTTGATGGCAATCAGCTTGGCCCCCAAAAGGTTCTCTGCACCAACCATGACCTTTGAATCGACCGGTATGGAAGCAAGCATCTTGTCTTCCACCTCAAGGGTGACCCGGATGATTCGCTTGGGCTGGATATCCCCGGAAAGGACGATTTCGGTAACCTTGCCGACAGCCAATCCGTTTAGGCGGACGGGTGCGTTCTTAAGCAGGCCGCCACTGGTATCGAGATAGGCGTAAATTTTCGAGCGCGATTCAAACATGCTCTGTGAGCTTGTGATGTAAAAAATCAGCGCGGTAAGCAGCAGGAGGCCACCCATTGCAAGTAGCCCGACTCTGAGTTGTGCCCAATTCGTCTTCTGTGAGGTCATACGTGAGGTTGTTCCTGATCATGGCCCGGTTTCGGCAGGGGCTGGAGCAATACAAATTGTGACACATAGGGGTCACGGGAGGCTTCGAGTTGTTCCTGGCTGCCTGCGAAAGCGATCTTGCCTTCGTTCATTACGAGAAAGGTTGTGTTGAGGTTGGCGTACTCCCCGAGTGGGGCGGCGCGAACGACATCTTTGGCTGTGGCATCCCAGGAATAATTGGCGGCCATTGCACCATCCTGATAGCGGTGCGTTGCAAGAACAGTGGTTGTCTTATTGATAGCGCGCTGCTTGATGATCAGGGACATGATCGTGTAGGCGGTGATGGGATCCAGGCCAGCGGTAGGCGAATCGTAGAGGGAAATCTTGGGATTGGTGACGTTGGCGCGGGCGATGCCTACGCGTCGGCGCATGCCGCCGGAGAGTTCACTGGGAAACTTGTCGAGGGTTTCCCCGAGTTCTACGAACTCGAGCGATTCTTTCACTCGGCCATCAATTTCTGACTCAGGCACCCGGAGGGCGCTTTGATTGCGCAGGGGGTAGGCGACGTTGTCGGCAATGGTGAGTGAATCAAAAAGCCCGCCTTCCTGAAAAAGGACCCCGACCTCTGCCCGCAGACCAAACAGTTCTGTTTCCTTCATTTTGGTGATGTCTTGACCGAGGAGTTGGATGCAGCCCGAAGTGGGGCGCAGAAGGGACATTGCAAGTTTGAGCAACACGGACTTACCACTGCCAGCGGCTCCGTAGAGAACGTAGGTTTCTCCGGAATGGATGACCAAGTTGATCTTGTCGAGGACAACCTTGCCGTCAAATTCCATAGTGACGTCGTCGAATTGTAGGATCGTTTCGGCCATGGAGCTTGACTAAAGAAGGGTTACGAAGATCTGGGTAATCAGTGCATCAACGACAAAGACCCAGACGCTGGACACAACAACCGCTTTTGTGGTGGCCAAGCCAACGCCCTGCGTGCCGCCCGAAGTGCGCATGCCGTAGAAACAGCCAACTAGAGAAATAATGATGGCGAAGATGAAGGGCTTGATCAGGCCCTGCACCATGTCGTTTAAACGCAAGGCATCTACAGCAGAGCCCCAATATTGATTGGCAGTATTGCCGATCACCGCGACTGCGATCAGGAGCCCGCCCAGAAGACCAACCAGATCGGCGATTGCGGTCAGAAGCGGTTGCATGATCGCGGTTGCGACCAGGCGGGGGACGATGAGTTTCTGGACTGGATCGGTGCCCAGTGCGCGCATTGCATCGATTTGCTCGCTGACTTTCATCGAGCCCAGCTCGGATGCGATGCCTGAAGCGTTTCTGCCCGCAATGAGCAAAGCCGTGAGCACAGGCCCGAGTTCTCGAACAATGCTGATCGCGACGACTTCCCCAGACTGCGAGGTCGCGCCGTACTTAGCCAGCGCACGAGACAACTGTAGAGTCATGACAAGTCCGCTGAAGGCGCCAATCAGGGCGACGATCGGTAAACTGCCAACGCCGATCGAATCCATCTGCATGAGGATGTCATTCCAGTAGATCGGTTTGCGCGTGACGTTTTTCAAGCTGCGTGCAGCAAGGTACAGGAAGTCTTGAAATGTTTGAACAGGTCTCTTAAAGTAATCGAGCAACCAGCTTACCCTCCGGTAATCCAGCTCTATCTGTGTAGCTTAAGAGCTTTAATGCTAGTATACCGGTCGTGAACGGGCTGACGTCAATCGCTGGAATTCGAGTGGGGCATGCAACGGATCTTGAAGGGATCACGGGGTGCACGATGATACTGTGCGAGAGGGGAGCGAGCGGCGGTGTGGACATTCGTGGCGGGGCGAGTGGCACGGCCGAGATCGGGGTGCTGGACCCAATGCACATTACGCCGTCCATTCACGGCGTAATGCTCGCTGGGGGAAGCGCATTCGGGTTGGAGGCATCGTCCGGGGCGCGGCGGTTTTTGGAGCAGCACGGGATCGGCTTTGAGATGCAGTCGGCGCGGGTGCCGATCGTTCCGAGTGCCATTCTTTATGATCTGGGGATTGGCGACCCGCAAGCAAGGCCGACGCGTGAGATGGGCGAAGCGGCGGCGGCGGCGGCGTATTTGAGCAAACCGTTTACAGCGGTTGCTGAGGGCAATGTGGGGGCCGGGACGGGCGCGACGGTTGGCAAAGTGAACGGCATGCAGTGCGCGATGAAGGGCGGCGTCGGCAGTGCGGTGTGGGAACTTTCTGGCAGGTTCAAGGGAGTTCAGGTCGCAGCACTTGTAGCGGTGAACGCGTTTGGAGATGTGATCGACGAGAAGCGGGAGATTGTCGCGGGTGCCAGGAAATCGGCTACGAGCCGTGAGTTTGAGAATACAGAGCGGAAGCTATTGGACGGGGGCCGGACTCGATTCAACGGCGGCAATACGACGCTGGCAGTGGTTGCCACCAATGCGAAGCTGACCAAAGTCGAGGCGACCAAGATGGCGCAACTGGCGCAGGCGGGAATGATCCGGGCAATTTCGCCGGTGCATACGACTCGCGATGGCGATACGATCTTCACAATCGCGACCGGGGCGATGCCAGCAATCGATATCAATGCTCTGGGGATTGCTGCGGCAGAGGTACTGGCGGAGGCCATCCGTCGCGCGGTGAAGCAGGCCCGGGGACTGGGCGGAGTGCCGGCCTTGAACGCGTAGCGAGCGCTATTCCTCATATAGGCCGCTGCTAAGGGCGCCTTCGCTCCAAGCCCAGGCGTCGCGCACGATTTCGTCAATGCCAGAATGTTGGGTAGTCCAGCCAAGGACCTGCCGCGCAAGATCCGATTGAGCGACAAGCTGGGGCGGGTCGCCGTCGCGTCGTGCAAACAATTCATGAGGGACTGGCTTGCCACTGGCGGCCTCAACCGCATGAAGCACTTCAAGGACGCTCACGCCTTTACCTGAGCCCAGATTTACGGCTGTGCTTGGGTTGCCCTCGGCAAGATAGCGGAGACCGGCAGCGTGGGCGAGGCCAAGATCTGTGACGTGGATGTAGTCGCGGATAGCGGTGCCGTCCAGGGTTGGATAGTCTGTACCGAATACTTTGACGGGCGGGCGCTTACCGAGAGCACCATAAATGACCAACGGGATGAGGTGCGTCTCGGGACGGTGCATCTCTCCGATTTGGCCACCAGGGTCTGCACCAGCGGCGTTGAAGTAGCGCAGCGATAGGCAGCGGAAGTGGCGGGCGCGGGTGTACCAGTCGAGGAGGCGTTCAACGAAGTATTTTGCTTCGCCATAAGGGTTGATGGGGCGCTTGGGAGCATCCTCGAGGATCGGGCTTGAATCGGGAATCCCGTAGACGGCGGCCGTCGAACTGAAGACGATGTTACGAACACCGACGGCATCCATCGCCTCAAGCAGATTTGTCGTGATCGAGAAGTTGTTGCGGAAATATTTACCCGGGTTGTGCATACTCTCGCCGACGTTGATCGAGCCGGCGAGCTGGACGACGGCCTCAATGGAGTGCTCGCGCAAGGCGGTCTCGAGAGCCTGGGAATCGCCAAGATCGCCTCTAACGAGGGGGCCCCATTGGACAGCCCACTCATGGCCGGCAGAGAGGTTATCGAACACGACGGGTTCATTGCCAGCTTGAGCAATTGCCTTTGAAACATGGCTTCCGATAAAGCCTGCACCACCGCACACGAGTATCTTCATTACGAAGTCCAATACTAGCGCGAAGCGTCAATCCAGCCGTCGTACCAGGGTGGCTGAACCGGCAGCAAGGCCGTTGACGTTGCCAGAGCCAGCAACCTTCCAGCTTGCTTCCATGATGTTCTCACCATGAAGCTGTATGTGAATCTTGCCGCGAGCGCCGCCAGTGCCCTCCCAGTCGAATTCTTGGCCTTTGGCGGGGCCCCGAAAACGGAAGGCAACCTCAGGCTGAAAGACCCGATTGGGAACTCGGTATCGTGACCGGTATGTGCCAACGATTTCGCCATTTGTCTCCTGCAAACGCAATTCAACATAGTCTGCGGCATAGGCCCATAGTGCTGGCTTGTCTTTGGGGTCAATCGCGTGTAACCAGATACCGCTGAGGGGCTGGGGAGGAGGAGCCAGAAGGGGTCCGGAATCGAGCACTGGCAATGGGGAGGCTACAGGGACCGCAATGATTGATTCAATGGGCGGAGGCGGAACGCCATGGGAAGCGGAAGCTTCGGGGGCAAAACTTTGATTTCGTTCAAACGTGGAGCTTGATGTGCGGCGGGCGCTGGCAGCAAGTTGTGGCTTAACCGACTTGGGGTCGTTGCCCGGAGCGGCAGAACCTGGTGACGTCATTATCACTGGCCCTTCGTCCACTTCCCGTTCGGCGGCTTCAAGCCCTGGCCGGGTAATGACGGCGACGCAATACATCAAGAGACAACCAACGGCGAGGCCAGCAACCAAGGTGGGCAGCGGCGTCTTCATCTGCAACTTTTCGACTGCCCGTGGCAGTGCCCCCAAAGGAACTGCGTTTAGCGCTGAGTCATAGGCAACTCGGCGATCTTCGTGGCAAAGCGTCTCGACCACTTCATTTAGCCGTTTCATTTGCGCCTCCGCCAAATGGCGCAATGCGCCCTCTGGTTGGAGGTCTGGATGGAGCATCCGGCTGACGCCACGAAAGGCTTTGCGGATCTCTTCCGGACTGGCATCCGGTGCGATACCCAGCTCATCATAGTAGGTCATTGCAAGTACCTCAGGGGGGGCCAATCGCTCAACGCCGCCAGACCAGCATGCCCGAAGCGGTGCCAGCACCAAATGTGATCAGCCGGTCGATCATCCCCATAGTCATCCGTCGCCGCTTGTTGTCCGGTATGTACAACACATCGTTTGCAAGAAGTGCCACGTCGGGAGACTTCCGCTCGATAATTTTCGCCAGCGGGATGGATATCTCATTGCGCCCGTTTTCGGCACCCTCGCGCCGGTAGATAAATGCTTCATCGGTTGCAAAGGGCAGCAGGCCCTCACTCAGCGCGAGCATCTTCAAGACAGTCGTATCAAACGCGTCCCGCATCGGGAAAGCCCCCGGCCGCTTGACGTTTCCGACGATGAAAATCTTGCCTGCCTCCGGGACACGAATTTCTTCGCCCCCGCGTAGAGCGTAGTTCAGTTCCGGGTCGGCTTGGTCAATCAATTGTTTGACGGGGACGCGGAGAATCAGATTGGCTGATTTCCCATCGATACCGGGCTGGGTTCGGCTTAACAAAATCTCTGAACCAGCTTCGCTGGTTAGCCCACCGGCTCGGCTGAGGGCTTCAAGAAGGGTAACATTGCCAAAAGCTTGAAAGGTAAGCGGCTGCTTGACAGCGCCCATGACGCTGATCGGACGACTTACATACTCTGCGACCGTGACCGTAACGACGGGCTCAATCAGAATCTGTTCCTGGGAAAGCGCTGTGGCAATGACCGCTTCCAGTTCCCCAGGGAGCTTACCTGCTACTGGAAAGATGGCCCTAAGCATAGGAATGCGCATCGTCCCATCCTGGCTAACGCGGACGGTGCGCGACAGCTCTGGGGCACCATAGACGACGACGTTGAGCAAGTCGTTGGGGCCAATTCGTTGAGCCGGGAGATTGTTGGGAGCCCCGACCGGTTGTTGCTGGAGCGGCACCTGGGCCAAGAGACTCTCAAGAACAAGCAGAGTTAGAATACAGCGCATTGAAAATTCCTTAAATATCAATAACTTGGCCGAAATGGCCCGACCCAATCAGCCTCGACGCTGACGGCGATGCTCCGCTGCACCAGCGTCAGACTCAGCACCACTAACGGGGCATCGGAGGTCCCCATCAGCACTCCTCGAATGCCCTCCAGCGGACCGGCCTTGAGGCGACAGGGGACACCACAGGCCGGAAATGGGGCTGGACCGAGGGGCAGACGTGAATCGACAACGCGCAGCAGTGCTTCCAGCTCTTCGTCGTCAACCGGCGCTGGCAGGGAAGCAATACTGACGATCAAGTGAACGCCAGCCATAGAAGCGATTTCCAGGCGCTGTCCGGCGTGAAATCGCGCGAACACGAATCCGGGAAGGAATCTTAGGCTGATTGGAGTGAAGCCGCGGGCTAGCAGCCGGTCACGGACCTGGCGCTCGGCCCGAGGTTGGGTGCGAATTGCGAAGTGAGGGTGCTTCGGCTCAGCGGCCGTCACCAACTGTCGAACGAACAGGTCCGACAGCGCCCCGATCCCAGGAGCATGGTTTGCCATCTGTGAGGTTTATCGACACTAGACGGCTTTCCCACGTACCTCTAATGCATTTTCACAGCATAGGCCTGACCAAGGGTGCGGAGCATACCCCTAAGGGATGTCCCTTTAAGCGATAGGACGGAGGCTCATCTTGAGCTTGTTGACGTCGTCCCGATTCAGGGCTTTAGATGAATTAATCCGCGCGTGTGGGACGACTACTAAGACAGTTGCAGTCTCGGTAGGGATCGGATAGACCTCAAGATCCTGCGCACCCGGTCTACCGAGCTTCTCGGCATTCTCCGTGGTCGCAAAGGCAACGATGTGCAGCGAGCCGTCGGCCAGCTTGTGCATCTCGTAGCTTTGTTTGGGTTCGGCGATGAAGATTCCCCCATTCTCACTGGCAGGGGTATAGGTGAACCCGTAGACCCCATTGGAGATCTTTGACCAGCTTCGGCCTTCGTCTTCTTTGGAAACCGGAACTACCCGATTGGTGGAGCGCAATTGTTCGCGTGCTGACATAACTTCCAGAATAAACTGTGCGACCCTAGTATTTTCAAAATGTCTCAAGAAGCCAAGCCGGCTCCGGTTATGGCAACAGACCCTTGGGAAGATGCACTTGCCTCTCAAATCCGGTCTGCCTTCACCACCGCCAACCTGAAACTCGAATCGTTTCACGGACAGCCATTCGCGAAAATCGAGCCCGCCCACTATGCTGCGGCGGTCGCATTCCTGAAGGCTGAAGGCTTTGATTTCCTGGTCGATCTCACAGCTGTCGATCATCCCAAAGATACGCACCGCTTTGAGCTTGTAGCAATTCTCTACTCATTTGCGGCCAATCGGCGGGTGCGGGTACACACATTTGTCGAAGATGGGGAGGCGGCGCCCACCCTGACAGCCCTGTACGCGGCGGCCAATTGGCTGGAGCGCGAAATCTTCGACATGTTCGGTATCGCATTTGTTGGTCATCCCAACTTGAAGCGGATTTTGATGCCCGAAGACTGGCAGGGCCATCCGCTGCGAAAAGAGCTGAGCATCGTCGCAATGGATCAAGACTGGGTGAAGGCAAATCTCGGCATCGAAAGTGGCCAATGAGCACGCCGCCGCCCGTGAACTACCTTGAGACATCTGAGATGGTCCTCAATATGGGGCCGCAGCACCCGTCGACTCACGGCGTTATGCGACTGGTTCTGAAGCTGGATGGAGAGCGGGTGAAAGCCGTTGAGTGTGTGATTGGGTACCTGCACCGGGGTGTAGAAAAGATCGCCGAGCATCGCACCTACACGCAATTTGCTCCTTACGTAGATCGCATGGATTATGTGTCGGCTGTCTCCAACGGCCTTGGCTATTGCCTCGCGGTGGAAAAGCTGATTAACGTTGAAGCCCCCGCGCGAGCCCAAATCGTTCGCCTCGCCTTTGCTGAATTGAATCGCATCTCATCGCACCTTCTTTGGTTGGGCACCCATGCTCTGGACATCGGTGCGATGACGGCGCTTTTCTATTGCATGCGAGAGCGCGAGGAAGTGCTCAAGATTTTTGAGAACTACTGCGGTGCGCGCCTGACGACGCACGCGTTTCGGATCGGCGGCTTGCAATACGATCTCCACGACACCTTTGACGCCGAGACGCGGGGGTTTCTGGAGATGTTCCAGCACCGTCTCGACGAGTACGAAGCCTTGCTGACGAAGAATCCGATCTGGATCGAGCGTCTGCGCGGCGTCGGCATTCTCAATGCGGAAGACTGTAAGTCGTTTTCGGTCTCGGGCCCGATGATTCGAGCAGCTGGCGTTGAGTGGGATTTGCGCAAGGCGCAGCCCTATACCGGCTACGACCAATTTGAATTTGACATCCCGGTGATGCATGGAGCCGACAGCTACGATCGCTACCTGGTGCGTATCGAAGAGATGCGACAGAGTGTTCGCATCATTCGGCAGGCGCTCGACAAGATCCCGGGCGGAGCGATCATGGCCAAGGTCCCGAAGGTGCTCAAACCGCCTCCCGGCGAAGTCTATGTGTCGACCGAGGCACCTAAGGGCGAGTTGGGCTATTTCATCGTCTCCGATGGATCGCAGCACCCTTATCGCTTGCGTGTCAGGCCACCTAGCTTCATGAATTTGGCATCGCTCGAAAAGATGGCGGTAGGCGCGATGGTGGCCGACGTGGTCGCCATTATCGGAACTATCGACATCGTGCTGGGCGAGGTGGACCGATAATGGAAGTGGCGGTATATCCATGTTGAATACTCTAAAAAGGATCTTGCTTCTCGACCTGCTGGACGGGCTTTGGGTGACGTTCAAGATGCAGTGGACCGGCAACATTGCGACAGAACAGTATCCGCTGGATCGGCCAAGGGTGGCCGAGCGGTTTCGCGGTGCGCCACGACTGAACATCAACCCCGACAATAATGAGACCCTGTGCATCGGCTGCGATCTGTGTGCCAAAGCTTGCCCGGAGAATCTGATTGTTGTCGGCGTGCTTCGAAACAAAGAGACCCGGCGGCTTGACCTGACGACATTCACCTACGATCTTTCGCGATGTATGTTCTGTGGCCTGTGTGAGGACGCCTGCCCGGTGGATGCCCTTGAATTGACGCAAGACTTCGAGATGGCTTCGTATACTCGCGAAGGCCTGATCTGGGATCGGCAAATGTTGGAGGAAGGCCCAAGGCCCACGCGCTACACCCGCTAATGGACGCTGCCCTGTTCTATATTTTTGCCGCGATAACGCTCTCTGGCGCGATCCTGACGATTACGCTCCGCAACCCCGTGCATTGCGCGCTGGCACTGATTTTTTCGTTACTGGGCGTGGCCGGGCTGTTCTTGTTGCAAACCGCCGAGTTCCTGTTTGCTGTCCAGATCCTTCTGTACGTCGGCGGGGTCATGGTGTTGTTTCTATTCGCGATCATGCTGATTCACCTTGAAGACGCGATCAAGCTGCGTCAGTACAGCCGACAGTGGCCGGTGGCAGCGGTCGCGTTACTTGCTGTCCTTTTGGAAATCTATGTCTTCATCCAAGCCGGCACTCCAGGCTTGCCGCCCAGCCCTTCGGCTCGCATGAACCTGAGTGGCAACACAGAGCGCATCGCCGACTCGCTTTTCTCGCAATTTTCACTTCCCTTTGAGGCAGCCTCCCTGCTGTTGTTAGTGGCCATTGTGGGCGCGGTTTGGACCGCAAAGAAGAAGGAGGCTGCTGAATGAGCTTCACTCCTATCACGACCTCCCACTACCTGGTCCTGAGCGCCGCCCTGCTCTTGATCGGCTGCGCGGGATTGCTGATGCGGCGCAACATAATCGTGATTTTGATGTCGATCGAACTGCTCCTGAATGCAGTCAACATCAATCTGGTTGCGTTCTCGCACCACTGGCAGCATGTCACGGGCCAGGTTTTCGCCATCTTCGTTATCACTGTGGCTGTGGCTGAAGCAGCAGTGGGCCTGGGCATTCTGATCGCACTGTTCCGCAATCGCGGCACTATCCTCGCCGACGAGATTGACTTGCTCAAATGGTGAATCTCCTATCCACCTTTTGGTTCATACCGCTGTATCCGTTGATCGGTTCGGCGCTGATCGCCGTGTTGCGCCGGGGCTCTGGATGGATTGCCTCGGCGGCAGTGGCGCTGAGCTTTCTGCATGGGCTTGCAGCGTCAAGCAGCCCACGCGGCGGCGCTGTCGTTCATACGCTATACGAGTGGATGCCCGGCATCGAGTTTGGCTTTCAATGGGATGAGCTGAGCGCGATGATGGTGCTGATCATCTCCGGTATCGGACTGCTGATCCATATTTATTCCATCGGCTACATGGCAGAGGAGGAGGGCTTCTGGCGCTATTTCGCCTACCTCAACCTGTTCGTCTTCTTCATGCTGCTACTGGTGCTGGCGAATAACCTGGTTCTATTGTTTGCCGGTTGGGAAGGCGTCGGACTGGCAAGCTATTTGCTCATCGGGTTTCATCACGATCGACCTACCGTAAACAGAAATGCGAACAAGGCTTTTCTCTACAACCGTGCGGGCGATGCCGGTTTCCTGATCGGCATCTTCATTCTGCTTGGCGCTCTAGGTTCAGTCGATTTCAAAACGATTAATCAAGCAACAGCAACACCGGCGCTGCTGATTGCAGGATTACTACTGGCGCTGGGGGCCACTGGCAAGTCTGCGCAATTGCCCTTGTTTGTCTGGTTGCCGGACGCGATGGTCGGGCCGACGCCCGTGTCCGCGTTGATCCATGCCGCGACGATGGTGACCGCTGGCATCTACCTCTTTGCGCGCCTCGCGCCCTTCTATCTGGCCATTCCGGAAGCGGGCACGGTGATCGCTGTCATCGGTGCAATTACCGCCCTGATTGGCGCGACGACAGCTCTGGTTGAAAACGACATCAAGCGAATCCTGGCCTATTCAACGATCAGTCAACTGGGCCTGATGTTCCTGGCCGCAGGACTGGGCGCAACCAACGCCGCGATGTTCCATGTCGCGACACACGCATTTTTTAAGGCGCTGCTTTTCCTGTGCGCGGGCAACGTGATTCATGCCCTGCATGGGGAACAGGATGTCCGCTACATGGGCGGATTGAAAGATCGTATGCCCTGGACCTTTCGTCTGATGGCCCTGGGCGCACTGAGCCTGGCCGGGTTCCCGGGTCTAGCCGGGTTCTTCTCCAAGGACGCGATTCTGGTGGCTGCTCAGTCGTCGCCCTGGCTGCTGGGAGTCGCACTGGTGGTCAGCTTCCTGACTGCTGCCTATTCAAGCCGCATGATCTGGGCGGTTTTCTATGGCACCTACAACCGGGATGATGCGCACGAGGCGCACGGCACAATGCTGCACTCATTGTGGCCCCTGGCAATTGGAACTTTGATCGCAGGATACTTCGGGCCGCATCTCGAGAACGCATGGGGAGTGATGATCGCCTCAGCCCTGATCTCGATTGCTGGACTTTGGGTGGGTCGACACCTGCTGATCCCGAAAGTATTGGTCACATTGTTCCAGCACCGCTGGTATTTCAACGAGGCCTATGAATTGGCATTGGTGCGGACGGTTGCCAAGAGTGGAGGAAGCACCCTCAATTGGATCGATGCGAATCTTGTCGACTTGCTTCCACGCCTTACGTCCGCCATCGTCGGCGCAACTGGGCATCTTGCTGGCTGGTTTGACAGCTTTGTCGTCGATGGCCTTGTCCGGGCGACGGCGTTTACGATTGAGGCTGCTTCTTTCCCAACGCGTGCCTTGCAGACGGGCCGACTCCAGCACTATGCCCTGATCGTAATTCTTAGTCTTGCCTCGGCAATGGGATGGTATTGGCTGCAATGACGTGGCTGTTCGTGATCCCGATTCTAGGTGCACTCGCGCTCCTGTTTGTACCAAAGCGATTTGCGTGGCAGGCAGCGATTGCGACTTCCCTCGCGGCTTTCGCCCAAGGGCTGGCGCTGGTCCAAGGCCCACTGCCTTTGACCGAGCGGCATGCCTGGATCCCGTCCATCGGGGCTCAGTTTCTTCTGCACCTGGACGGCATCAGCCTGCTCTTTATCCTGCTCACAACACTGATGAGCTTGCTGGGCATCCTGGCCAGCCCAAAGATGCCGCGCCTGTTCTACGCGATGTTGCTCTTGCTGGAGGCGGGTTGTCTGGGCGTGTTTTTAGCGCAAGACCTGTTGCTGTTTTTCGTCTGTTTTGAGGCCGTGCTGGTGCCGATGTACTTCCTCATCGGAATCTGGGGCGCAGAGCAGCGACAGTACGCGGCAATCAAGTTTTTCCTCTACACGGCTGTGGGAAGCGTCTCGTTGCTGGTGGGCATTCTTGCCTTCTATTTCCAATCGGGACTGCGGACATTTGAATTGCCCGTGTTGCTAGACGCCAGCCTGCCGCTGGCTACCGAGCGTCTGATTTTCTGGGCACTTTTCCTCGGCTTCGCGATCAAGATCCCGATGTTCCCCTTCCATACCTGGTTGCCCGACGCGCACACTCAGGCACCCACGGCGGGCTCCGTCATGCTGGCTGCGGTGATGCTCAAGATGGGGACCTACGGCTTTCTGCGATTCTCGCTTCCGATGCTGCCCAAAGCCAGCATTGATGGCACAATCATCCAAACGCTCGGCATCCTTTCTTTGATCGCGATTCTCTATGGCGGCCTAGTCTGCCTTGTCCAGAAAGACTGGAAGCGCCTGATTGCTTACTCCTCGGTAAGCCACCTTGGATTCTGCACCCTCGGTCTATTCAGCCTGAATTCCACTGGCATTACGGGTAGCGTTTTGCAGCAGATCAACCATGGGATCTCGACAGGCTTGCTCTTTCTGCTGGTGGGCTTTGCCTATGACCGCCGCCACACACGCCTGATCGATGACTACGGCGGGTTAGGTAAATCGATGCCAGGCTTCACGCTCGTCTTTGGCATGGCGATGCTCAGCTCGATCGGGTTGCCGCTGCTCAATGGATTCATTGGTGAATTTACGATCCTTCGTGGCGTGTATCTGGCTCACCCCTGGTGGGCGGCCGTCGCCGTCATTGGAATCGTACTCTCGGCCGCGTATATGCTTACGCTCTATCGCCACACGATGCTCGGGCCAATCACACACGAAGCGAATCGCCACTTACCCGACTTAAGCCCGCGAGAGTGGGCCATCAGCGCACCATTGATCGTCTGGGCCATCTGGATCGGCGTCCGCCCCGATTGGCATTTCCATTTGATCGAGGGTCCGGTGGAACAAATCATGGGGAGGCTGCGCCCGTGATTCCCGCGAATGATTTCTTTTCAGTCATGCCCGCTGCGGTGCTGGCGCTGTTTGGTTGTGCGCTGCTGCTGATGCGCTTTGACGGTGGGCGGGTCTATCCGATCTTCCTCGCAGTCGGAGAGTTGCTGGCTGCGCTCGGGCTTTGGAGGCAGTCGGACTACATCGGCCTTGTGGGCTTCCAGGGGTCGATCCTCGTGGACCGCTTCGGTATCTTCTTCAACGCGATCTGCCTTGCTGCCGCGCTGCTGGCGGCCTTGGGCGCCTATCGTTATCTGGAGACGCAGGAAGAGGATCATCCGGAATTTTACAGCCTCATCCTGTTTGCACAAAGTGGGATGTACCTGATGGTGTCAGGTACTGAATTGATCACGGTCTTCATCGGCCTGGAGATCACTGCGGTCAGCTTCTATGTGCTGACTGGCTTCCTTCGCGCCAACCCTCGATCCAATGAAGCCGCGTTGAAGTATCTATTGCTGGGGGCCTTCTCCAGCGGCTTGCTACTTTATGGATTCTCGATTCTCTACGGCCTGACGGGTTCGACGCGCTATCTCACGATTACCTCAATGCTGTCCAACCGGCTTGCTACCGATCCGCTGATCCTGCTTGCTATTTTGCCGATCATAATTGGCCTGCTGTTCAAGGTCGCCGCCGCACCTTTACACATGTGGGCACCGGACGCCTATGAAGGCGCCCCGACTCCGGTTACCGCCTACCTGGCAACAGCATCCAAAGCTGCGGCTTTTGGGATGCTCTTGCGTCTGATACTCGGCCCGCTGCACCAGTTCCGACCAAGTTGGGAAGCTGTGATTGGCTTTGCTGCCATCGCCAGTCTCACGGTGGGAAATCTTGCCGCCCTCTCACAAAACAGTGCCCGCCGATTGTTGGCCTACAGCAGCATCGGGCATGTCGGCTACATCCTGCTCGGTCTCGTTGCGGGCAATCAGACGGGCATCGAAGGCATGCTGCTTTACCTGCTGGTATACACGCTGATGACCACCGGCGCGTTTCTGGTGTTGGCGGCGCTCGAGCGTGAGGGTGTCGATGATTTTCGCGGCCTGCTCTATACTCATCCCGCCGTCGCCATTGTCATGATCGTGTTTCTGGTGTCCTTGGCGGGGCTGCCCCCAACGGCGGGCTTCATTGCCAAGTACACGATCTTTCTCGCGTTAATTCAAGCGCGCCAGTATTGGTATGCCGTCATTGCGGCACTGTACGTGGCCGTGTCGCTCTACTACTACTTCCGCATCGTGCGCGAGATGACGCGCAAGCCAGAAACCGCGTCAATATCGATTCAAATCAGCCCCGGCTGGCGAGCAGCCGTTGGCATCACCGCGATCCTGACATTGGGGCTGGGCCTCAACCCTGAGCCAATCTTTGTCTGGGCAAGGAGCGCACTCAAATGATGGAGTATTTTCCCTATCTGATGGCGTTCGCCTTCGCAGCCGCCTTTCCTCTAGCCATCGGTTATCTCGTGCTGGCGGAGCGCAAACTGCTCGCCGATTTCCAGGCCCGTCTGGGCCCGATGCGAGCTGGGCCGCACGGATTGTTGCAACCTCTTGCCGACGCCGTAAAGCTTCTATTGAAGGAAGACACCGTGCCTGCCGCTGCCGATAAGTTCCTGTTTTACATCGCGCCCGCAATCAGCGTCGGCACAGCGTTTGCGGCCTTTGCGGTGATCCCGATCACGAAGCTGCTTAACATTAGCGACATCAATGTGGGCCTGCTGTTTATTTCGGCGATGGCGGCCGTCGGTGTGTTTGGAATGATCCTCGGAGGATGGAGCAGCAACAGCAACTATGCCCTGCTTGGCGCGATGCGCGGCGCCGCGCAACTGATCAGCTATGAGGTCGCGATGGGTCTGGCGCTGGTGTCCGTTGTGATGATGTCCGGGACGCTGTCGATGACCAGGATTGTGGACGCGCAACTCCAACAGCGTGTCTGGTTTGTGTTCGGAAACTACGGCTTCATGCTCTTAACCTTTTTCGTTTTTCTGATTGCGGCCGTAGCTGAAGTGAATCGCGCGCCATTTGACTTGCCTGAAGCAGAAAGCGAGATCGTCGCGGGATATCACACCGAGTACAGCGGCTTCCGCTGGGGTTTCTACATGATGGCCGAGTACACCAACATATTTGTCATCTGCTGCGTCGCGGTAACGCTGTTCTTTGGTGGCTGGCTGCGACCCTTTCCGAACCTCGCCTGGCTGGCCTGGCCGATGGATGCGCTGGTGCCGCTGCTGCTGGGTGGGCTCTGCGCCTATGGCTGCTGGCGGATGCGGCTCTGGCCGTTGGTAGTGTTGTTTGCCCTCGCCGGCGGCAGTTTTCTGATTCCGCAGCTACGCGAACTTGCCGCTGGCCCCTTCTGGTTTTTTCTGAAACTAGGCGTCGTCTTTTACGTGCTGGTCTGGTTTCGGGCAAGTTGGCCGCGCATGCGCTATGACCAGTTGATGGACCTGGGATGGAAGCGTTTGATCCCGCTCGCACTCGGTTGCCTGTTCGTCAACGCAATCCTGGGGATGCTCTAGAAAAATTTATTCGTGTTGGAACTTAACGATTGGCGATCTCGTTCGTCATAGCAACAGAGAGAGACGGAAAGCGCTTCTGGATTCACCTTTCCCTTAAAAAATGGATCCAGAGGCGCTTTCCCGAAATTCCCCAAACACCTTCCTGAGGGTGTCTGAAATTTCTCCCACCGTAGCATTGGCACGCGCCGAAGCTAAGATGCGAGGCATCAGGTTTGTGCCATCCCTGGCAGCCAATTCCAGCTCCTCTAAGCTCTTCTCCCAAGGCTCAACACTTCGCGTCGCCCGGACTTCACGCAGCCGTGCAATCTGAGATTTCTCGATCTCAGGGTCGATCTGAAAGACCTTTGTCGCGTGGGTTTCTTCTTGGACGAATTTATTTACGCCGACGACGATCGCCGCGCCGCTCTCTACACGCTTTTGATATTCGTAGGCCGCGTTTTGAATCTCGTTCTGAATGTATCCCCGCTCAATCGCGACCAGCGTGCCGCCCATCTTGTCGATGCGCGCGATATAGGCTTCTGCCTCAGCCTCAAGGCGATCGGTGAGTTGCTCAACATAGAAGGATCCGCCAAGCGGATCGGGTTCTGCCGTCACGCCACTCTCGTGCGCAATCATCTGCTGCGTACGCAGGGCCAGCCGCGCCGCATCCTCAGTCGGCAGCCCCAGCGCCTCATCCATTCCGTTGGTGTGTAGGCTCTGCGTCCCGCCCAGAACCGCCGCCATCGCCTGCAAGGCAACACGCACAACGTTATTGCCAGGCTGTTGCGCCGTGAGCGTCGATCCAGCCGTCTGCGTATGAAATCTCATCAGCATGGATCGCGTATCTTTGGCCCCAAAGCGCTCTTTCATCAAGCGAGCGTAAAGCGTGCGGGCAGCTCTGAACTTGGCGATCTCTTCAAAAAAATCATTGTGCGCGTTGAAGAAGAAACTCAGACGGGGCGCGAATTCATCGATCGGGAGGCCAACCTGAATCGCCGCTTCGATATAGGCGATGGCGTTGGCCAGCGTGAAGGCGATTTCCTGCGCAGCAGTGGAACCAGCTTCACGAATGTGATACCCGCTAATGGAAATCGTATTCCACTCCGGCAACTCGGTTCTGGCCCAGGCAAAGATATCGGTGATGATTCGCATCGCCGGACGCACCGGATAAATGTAGGTGCCGCGCGCAATGTATTCCTTGAGGATGTCGTTCTGGATTGTGCCCGAGAGCGTCTTCCAATCCGCGCCCTGCTTCTGGGCAACCAGCGCGTACATCGATAGCAGGATCGCGGCCGTCGAATTGATCGTCATCGACGTCGTGATCTTGTCAAGAGCGATCTGGTCGAACAGGATCTCCATGTCCGCCAGCGTCGAGATGGACACTCCAACGCGGCCAACTTCTCCAACAGCAAGAGGATGATCGGCATCCATGCCCATCTGAGTGGGCAAGTCAAAAGCCACAGATAAGCCTGTGGTGCCCTGGCCAAGGAGATAGCGATAGCGGCGGTTGGATTCCTCAGCCGAACCGAAGCCAGCGTACTGGCGCATGGTCCAGAGGCGCTTACGGTACATCTCGGGATAGATGCCGCGCGTGAAGGGATACTGGCCGGGAGCTAGAAGTGGGTCAGCCACGGCGTTAGGACTTGCCGATCTTCCTTGCCTTGAAATAGCTCTGAAGTCCGTAGATTGCCATGACGATGAAAGCAATGCCCAGCATGATGATGCGGAAGAAGCTGCTCTGGTCGCCTTTGTAATCATAAATGCCTTTGATAAGGCTGCCAAAAATGACCACAGCGAACACGGCAAAGAAAAAACCAATGAGCTCATTCCACAGAATGTGGAGGGGCTTGATCACGCCTGGCATAAAAGCCTGTAGGAAACGTCGCATACGCCAGAAGTTTTATGCTAACAGAGCGGCCATGCTGTCGATAAGAGGCAATGGTATTCTGTGACTGAAAACTGCATGGACGAGAATTTAAAAGAGTTGATGCAAGAGCTCGGCAACGCCATTAACGAGTCTCTGTCGGATTCCGAGAGGATTGCTGCGGCTATCGGCGACATCAAGAGCGCTGGCTACGATGTCTTTCTGGTGCTTGAGGCAACCATCGGGTTCAATAAGCGCGTTGAAGAGAGCGACGAAGAGAACGAGGGCGGAGGCACGGCTTCAATGCCTGAGAGCTTCGAGGCCATGGGCAAAATGAGCTGGAACTCGCAGGACACCAAGTTCCTCAAAGCCCTCAAGATCTCGCTCGACGAAGACCCACGCTAGGTTATTTCAAGAGTTCGCGATAGACAGCCTCAGTCCGACTGGCTGCGATATCCCAACTAAACTCGCCCGCCCGCAGCAAGCCGCGTTTGGCCAGCCGCGCGCGCAGTTCCAGATCGAGAAGCTGCTCCAGTCCGTTCGCGATCGCGTCCGTGTCGGTCGGGTCAACCAGCAGGGCAGCATCTCCGGCTACTTCCGGCAAGGCTGAAGTCGTAGAGCTCAGCACCGGCAGGCCGTGTGCCATCGCCTCAAGAACAGGCATGCCGAAACCCTCGTCTAAAGAGGGGAACGCAAAGATGCTCGCTTCCTGATACAGCCGCCCAAGCTCAGCTTCTGAGACGTAGCCAAGCAGCCGTACATTGGCAGGCAGATCGGCAAGCATTTCATCGGCAGCAAAACCACGCGAACCGGCAATCCACAATTCCCAGGGCGCAGGCATCGCCCGAAAGGCCCGGATCAGGCGCGAGGTGTTCTTGCGCTTTTGAATCGCTCCGACGCAAAGCACTACTGGCTTGCGCGTGTCAGCTGGGGCGACACTGGTTGGCAGTTGGACGCCGTGCGGCACCACGCGGATTTGATCTCGCGGGTAACTCAGCTGCTCAACCACCTGGTCTGCCGTGAACTGCGACACCGCGATGATTCGATCCGAGCGCTCTGCTGCCTGGCGGGCCTGCGCGGCAAAGCGTGCTCGAAAATCCGCACTGGAATACTCCGCGCTAAGTACAAACAGATCGTGGAAGGTAGTGACACTGGGACAGCGTTTGGTGAGAGGCAGACGCTGATTGAGTCCATGAAAGAGATCGACGTTTGGCGGCAGAGAATCCAGCAGTAGCCTCTTGGGCCAGGGAGCGCGCAGGATTCGATGCGATCGATAGTAGAGACGCGTTCGGATGCGCGACGCCAACCCAGCCATCAGATGAAGTGAGTATTTACCCACTCCGCTCAGATTGGAGCCGAGCGAATAGGTGGCGTCCAGTCCAACTAGTGGATCAGCGAGGGGAGTTTGGATTGGAAGGCGATTTCGCACGCTGGTTCGACGGGGCTATTCTCCCACAAGGCATCCTCCACCTGGTCCAGCAGGATGTCCAGTTGCCAGGCATTAGCTTGGCACAGGTCAATGGCGGCATCGTGAATTTGCAATTCGAGGGCGCAGCCCCGTTGCTGCGCTTTTTTTTGCAGCTTCATGGCTGCACTCTTCAGACCAGCCCGTAAGCGCAACGCATCACGCTCGGGACTCAACAACGCAAAGCGACCGCGGCCGAGGTAAGCGGCAAGATCGGCATCATCCGCACAAGCCCTGATCATCTCCGCTGTTTCTACAAGCAGCCATTCTTCTTCGTGGCGGCCTCCCAGATCGGCCACAGCGTTCAGGTTAGCCAGAACCAGCACCCCGCACGACGCAGGCGCACCACGACGCCCTAGAAGGCGACAGAAGGGCTCTCCAAGCTGCACGAAGCCCGTAAAGTTCAGCAACCCGGTCAATTCATCGCGAACGCTCAGGCTGCGCAGCCCGCTGGCGATGCGGTTGCGCTCCATCGCGCAGCGGATGGCTCGTCCCAGCGGAGTGCAATCGACCTCCTGCTTGACAAGGACGTCCTGTGCACCCTCCTGGACAAGGCGAACCGTAAGCGCAGGGTCTTCTGCCTGCGTCAGAACGATGATTGCTGTTTGTGGCGCTGCGGCCTTGAGCCGCTGAAAGGTAGCCAGGCCAGCGCTATCGGGAACCCAGAGGTCCGCAAGGATGACATCGAAGCTGATGTCATCCAGCAACAGAAGAGCTTCCTGCAATGTCTCGGCATCGCAAAGCTCATAGGGGCTGAGCCAGGCATTGCCGTTTTGCATCTCCTCAAGTTCAGCCAGCGCCTCGCGGATCAGGCTGGCATCGGCGAGGTTGTCCTCAAGCAGCAGCACTCTTGTAGATTTCTTGCGCATCCTCACTCTAGAAGTGCCGCGCGGCGGGAAATACTCTCAGGCTTCTTCGCCCAGTTCGTATTCCTTTAGCTTGCGATAGAGCGTGGTACGGCCAATGCCTAGCAACGAGGCTGCGGTGAGACGATCGCCTTTGGTGTACTCAAGAGCACGCATGATCGCCTGCCGCTCCATCTGTGCCAAAGGCATAATCGGGACGGGGGCAAGGGCAGGGGCGGCAGCGGTTCCGGCGCTCATCCCGAAACCATTTCCGTAACTCGGCATCGACGGCAGCAGCGCCGGCATCGAGGTTTCTGCATAGTGTTGAGGTGACGGCAAATAGGCCGGAGGAGGAGGCGACACGCGACGCACTCCGTTCAGGACATTCGACGGCAAATCTCCACGATGAAAAGCGGGTCCTGAATTGACGGCAAGCATGTGCTGGACGCAGTTTTCAAGCTCGCGTACATTGCCTGGCCAGTCATAAGTGAGCAACGCTTCCAAAACCTCGGGGTCCATCATCTGCTGGCGACCGTAGCGCTTGAGAAAGTGGGCCAGCAGGTGAGGCACATCCTCGCGGCGCTCTTTGAGTGGGGACAGCCGAAGCGTGACAACATTCAGGCGGTAGTAAAGATCCCGGCGAAAGTTGCCCCTCTCGACTTCCTTGGCAAGATCGCGGTTAGTCGCCGCGATGACGCGGAAGTCGGCGCGCTTCTGGGACAGACCACCGACGGGGCGGAACTCCTTCTCTTGCAGCACGCGCAGCAGCTTGGCTTGGAGATCGATCGGCAACTCGCCAATTTCGTCGAGGAAAGCGGTGCCACCGTGGGCCAATTCAAAAAGCCCCGCCTTGGAATTGTTCGCGCCCGTGAAGGCACCTTTGACATAGCCAAAGAGTTCACTCTCCATCAACGGACCAACCATCGACGAACAATCGACTGTGACGAATGGGCCGTCATGCAGAACGTTGTGAACAGAGCGGGCGACAACTTCCTTACCAGTCCCCGTGTCGCCGAGGATCAGCACGGGCCAGCGACAGCGCCCGAGTTTATCGATGAGGCGCTGCAGTTGCAGCATTCGCGGCGAATTGCCGATCAGAACTTTGAGGCTTTCCTCGAGTGTTGGACGCATGAAGGCTAAACCTCTGACATAGTGGCACGACGCCAGCAAAAGTCTACAAAAAACATTAACAGGAACCGCATTTTTTTAGAAGCACCTAAATGGTACGTAGGGTGCGACCCCTATTGGGGGCTTGTGACCCCCTGTTCGAGGGTAGTTTGAAGACTATCCAGACGCAATACAAAACCGCGATAGCCAGCTTGCCGAAGCTCCGCCAGTAGAATCCTGGCGTCGTCCTTGTTGCCTACCCCGACAATGACCCGATAGTGAATTGGCGATGCGCTATCTGGAACCACCCGCACTGGAGTGAACTTGCCCTGTAGATCGCGACGCATTGCCTCACTGCGCAAGCGATCCTCCCAGGCTGCGATCTGGACGCCGTACTCTTCCCGCACTTCGCCTTTGGGGGGAGCGATAACGGTGAGCTTGACGCGGGCAAGGCCCGCACCAATCATGGCGAGCTCTTCAGCCGCGTGACGGGAAAGATCGATGATGCGATCCCCCACAAACGGACCACGATCCGTCACGCGTACATTCACATTTTTGTGGTTCGATTCGTTCTCGACACGCAGCCATGTTCCAAAGGGCATTGTGCGATGTGCAGCCGTGAGTTTAGTCATGTCGAACACTTCGCCATTAGCTGCGCGTCGGCCATGATAAGGGTCGCCATACCAGCTCGCGATGCCCCGCTCCACATCACCGATATTCACTTTGCGTGGCGCTGGCTGCGGTGCGGAAGGGATTGTCACGGCAGTCTTTTTCTTGGCGCATGAGGAGGCCAGGATGATTAACGCGGCGATGAAAAAGAACCTGTGAAGTCGCATTGGAAGAAGATCCAAACTCAAAAACAATTCTACTGTGAAATGTTTTGGGGTTCGAGTATGCGCGCACAGCATGGCGAAGTGCATTTTTTTCTTGACATTATTCTCGAAAGACTTTATATCTGAAGCACTGAGTCCTCCACGCGGGGACTCAAATTGATGTTAGGGAGAATGATTCGAAATGAAGAACGCAACTAAGGCAGCAGCAAAGAAGGCTCCGGCCAAGAAGGCTGCTCCGGCAAAAAAGGCCGCTCCGGCAAAGAAGGCTGCTGCTCCGGCGAAGAAGGCCGCTGCTCCAGCAAAGAAGGCTGCTCCGGCAAAGAAGGCCGCCCCGGCCAAAAAGGCCGCTCCGGCAAAAAAGAAGTAGTCATAGCCAGTGTCCGCAAGGGCGCGAACTTAACTTAACCAACAACGAGCCCCGAGAAATCGGGGCTCACTTTTTTTGTAGGATCAGCACATCGAAGCTCTCTCCCATTGAGAAGAGCAGCGTCCGAAATTGCAATTTCCCAAGTGAATCCAGCATTTCTAGCGTCTCCGCTCCAAGAGCCAGCAGCGAGGCGCGCATTGACGAGAACGATCTTAGAGTCCATCCTGCACTCCGAGCTTCATCCATCAGACCATCCCAATCCACATGCGCGGTGATGTCTTGCGTGCCCGGGGCTTTCAACACATCATCGACAGCTACATGCCTGCGATAGCTCAGCAATGAACCCTGCGGAAACCGGCCCGCTCCTTCCGCTGTTCGTCGATATCCGTAGTCGATCACGATGAAGAAACCAGTGTCGATGGAATGCCACGCCTCCTCCAGATAGAGACGCGATGAAGGACGCACTTCACGCACTCCGTCGCGAGGTGCAGCCGGATGCCACACAAAGTTTTTTCCACCTTCGCCCTCGCCGCAGCCAACTCGCAAAAGTGTTCCGCCTTGCAACAGGTCGATGGGCAACGCATCGAACAATTCATTCGAAAACAAAATCGCGGATTTTGTTTTAGGAATTTCCTGGCCTCGATGTACCGCCCAATAGTTCCTGTCGATGAAGGACTCCCGAAGATCTTCACGGCCTGCGCCAATATCGGTGAAGTCGGTGAAGTCCGGATCAAGCATGGCGGCCATCGCCCGCACATAGGCACCAAAGACGGGCTGCAATTGAGAGGCTGTATAGAAGTCGCCACCCTTGCCAAAAGGGTCGCCGTGATAGTACCCGTGATCGGGATCGTAGAGGGCCATCTCCATGAAGACGGAGAAGGGCAGCGGACCTTCGCTGGCAATTCGTTGGGCGATCTTTGTGTCGAGCACGCTCACAAGCTATAGTGTCAATCATGAAATGGGCTCTGGTGTTATGGATCGCGTTCGAGCTTGCGGGCGCACAGGAAGAAGTTGCCATCAGAAGGGTGCTCGATGATCAGGTCATCGCCTGGAACCGCGGTGACATCGACGAGTTCATGAAGGGCTATGAGAACTCTAAGGACATCACCTTCGTCGGGAAGGCCGTGTCGCGTGGCTTTGATGCTGTACTCGCCCGCTATCATCGCGACTACGGGGACAAGGCAAAGATGGGCACGCTACGCTTTGACGAGCTTGAAATCAAGATGCTTGACGCAAATCATGCGCTCATTCTGGGACGCTATGCATTGGAGCGCAGCGCAGCTGGCGGAGGCCCAGCCAATGGTCGCTATACGCTGATCGCAAAGAAAACGCGCGCCGGGTGGAAGCTAATTCACGATCACACCAGCAACTGACGCGCTCAATAGGGGATGCGGGCTGCGAATTCTTTGCCCGTTTGAATTGCCTCATCCTCGCTCAGACCTGCAATGCCGCCGATGTAGTTGCCCTTGGCAAAAACAAAGAGTGGCCCGGCGGAGGTCTCACTAAAATAGCCCCCGTAAGAGGCAACAAACTTTGGATCTTTCATCTGATTCTTGATGTCAAAGATATAACTGCCGGCTTGCTGAGCCGTGCGGCAGTGGATAAGCAGGAGCTTGTATTGTTTTGGGCCAGCCACGTATTCGGCCAGATTGCCCGCGGCCAGATAGGGCAGGCCCAGCAGCGGGGCCTGGACCACGGCGATGGACTTTCGATTCGGCGACGGGAAGCGAACGTCTTCAGCAATCGCGCGCGGGAGATCGGGCAAGGCGGGTGGATTGGCGGCTTCCGGCTTCGGCACGGGGCCGCAGGCAATCGCGATAAGAGCCAATAAGAACAAGAGATGCTTCAGTCGGGGCACAGTTGAAGGGATCATAACAAAACACGATGAATTCTGGACTCTGCGACAGCTGCATGTGGGTGCGAAAGATCGAAAATGATCGCGGTAGCGTCTTCTTCCATTGCGGAAAATCAAAAGCTGATCCGCGTTACCCCAAGTACCCTCGCCTACCCGTGCTGCATTGCGATGGCTATGAACTTAGAAGTACTGACCAGCTTCAATCAGACGCCGAAGCTCCTGGGGGTCATTCGTAATGCCCAGGGCGAGCATCAACAAGATGCGGGCCTTGGGGCCTGTCAGGTTGCCCGCAAAGATTACACCGCGATTCCGCAAATCGCGCCCCGATCCTTCATAAGCATAGGTATCGAGCACGCGTCCCTGAGCGCAGCGCGTTGAGATCAAGACGGGTAAGCCTGCATCGATTGCCCGTTGGATTGCCGGCAGCGTCATGGGAGGCACATTGCCGCGACCTGTTCCTTCAATCACGATTCCACGCGCGCCCAACTCTCGCGCATGATCGATGAAGCGGCCATCAGACCCGGCGTACATCTGAAAGAGGTCCACGCGATCTTCAAGACGCGTCGTATCGATGGTCTGCCGAAATTTCAAGGTGCGTGCGAAGAATACGCGGTCCTTGTCGACGATTCCAAGGGGGCCAAAAACCGGCGACTGAAAGGTCTCGATGGCCTGTGTGTCCATCTTGGTTGCGTAAGCGGCAGCGTGTATCGTCTCATTCAACAGGACAAAGACACCTTGTCCGCACGAACCCTCATCAATGGCCACGCGCATGGCTGCCCGTACATTGGCGGGGCCGTCATAGGACAACTCTGAGGCGTTGCGCATCGCTCCAATCACGATCACTGGCTTGGGCGAGTGATGACGCAGGTCGAGAAAGAAGGCCGTCTCCTCAAGCGTGTCCGTACCATGCGTCACCACCGCGCCCGCGACCTCAGGGCGAGCCAGCGCTGCATTGATTTGCTCGGACAACTCCCACATGTGCGCTGGCGTAATCTGTGGCCCCGCCAGGCGAGCAAAGTCGACGACCTCGACGTTGGCCAAGTTGGCGAGTTCCGGGTCATGCGACAGAATCTCGGCACCCGATAGCGCCGGTACGGCACCGCCGCGCACGGGATCGTGCTTCATCGAAATTGTGCCACCAGTAAAGAAGAACAGGACCGTTTGCATGAAAATGGGGATTCCCCTGATCGTAGCGCGCTGCTGTAGTATCGAGAAAGTAATGACCAAATTGACGATTGCCTTGCTGCTCGCAAGCAGCCTCTTGCCCGGCCAGACAGGCCCACATGAAAACCTCAATAGCACGCTCTGGATGCAGCGCTCGGCAGAGTACCGCGCCCTTGCCCACCAGGCCTATCAGGCTGCCCGCACTTCTTTGCTCACGGCACTTCGCGAGCCAAACTGGAGCGCAGCGCTGGAGCAAGAGCCACCCTTTAAGGACCTGCCGCCCGCCATCATTCTCGACCTCGACGAAACTGCGCTGGACAATTCGGCCTATAACGTCCAGCAGATCGCAGGCACGCCCCATACAGAGGAGGCCTTTCAGAAATTCATTGAACGCAGGGAATCGCTTGCTGTCCCCGGCGCTGTCGAATTCCTGAAGTTTGTACGCTCGCATGGCGTGGAAATTTTCTATGTCACTAATCGCGTTTGTGACCCGAATGTGGCGACAGACGCCACGATGACCGTCCTGCGAGGATTGCAGTTCCCAGTAAATTCGCGCCGTGTGCTTTGCAAGGCAAGCATCAGCGACCCATCGGACAAAGGCGCGCGCCGAGCGCGAATCGCTGCTGCCTATCGAATTCTTCTGCTGCTTGGCGACGACCTCAACGACTTCGTTTCCGTGCCTGCGGTGAGTGGCGACTGGAAGACTCGCCTCGCCATCCGTGAGCGGTATGAAGAAGCGAATCGCGATAACTGGGGCGTGCGCTGGTTCGTGATTCCGAATCCGACCTACGGTAGTTGGGAGAAGGCGATCGGCTTCACGGTTCAAGAGAAACGCGACGCGCTACGCCCGTAGCGGCAACTGTTGATAAAATCAGGCGGCAATGCTACGCCGCCTCTTTCTTGTACTCGCGCTCACGCTCGCTGGCTCAACGGCGCAGACGCTCCCTGACCCGTACCCTAAATTCTGTGCCGCCTGTCACGGCGATAAGGCGACCGGAACAGATCGCGGGCCCAGCTTGATCGACACACGATCCTTGCGTTCACGCTCAGAAACATCGATTCGCGACCTGATTCTGAATGGCACACGCGGCGGCATGCCAGCCTTCGCATTGCCGGCAGCGGATCTTGATCTCCTCGCGCACACAATTCGCGGCTGGAACGCGTCCGCCTTTGATGCCAAGCCTGCGGGCGACATAGCAGCCGGCAAACAATTCGCCGACCGAAGCTGCCTGTCGTGCCACATGGTGCGGGGCCTGGGAGCATCCAACGGACCCGACCTGTCTTCAGTTGGCAGCGAACTAACGGTTCGCGAAATCGAAGAGACACTCGCCGACCCAACCTCTCGCAAAGGAAAGCACAACGGGGCATCCTGTCCCGGTTGGGCGTTTTGCCCGGATGACCCTTGGGGCGTTGTGAACGTGAAGCTCAAGGATGGTAAGGCGCTGCGCGGCTTCGCCCGAAGCCGCGGTGCGCACGACTTGCAGTTGCAGGGCTTCGACGGCAAGATGCACTTACTCACAAGTGGCGACTATTCTGCCGTCGAGAAAGAAGCCGCCTCTTACATGCCTCCGCTGCAAGCCAGCGCTGTGCAGCGGCGCGACCTGATCGCCTATCTGAGTACACTCAACGGCATCCCGGAGGGCAAACTGAGCGGCACCATTTCGCCAATTACAGCGAGCGATTTGCAGCGCATCCAACAACCTAAGACCGGGGAGTGGCCCGGTTACCACGGGCTGCCCAGCGCCAATCGCCACAGCCCGCTCACACAGATCGACGCAACCAATGCCACCCGGCTCACTCCAGCCTGGACTTACTCCCTGCCCCACCTCAGCCTGCAGACCACTCCGCTGGTTGCTGACGGCGTGATGTACGTCACTGGCCCCAATCAGGTCTGTGCTCTCGACAGCAGCACGGGGCGCGAGATCTGGTGCTATGTGCGTCCGCGCTCGGATGCGACAAAGATCTCAGGGGACGCGGCCAAAGGGGCGCAGCGTGGCGCGGCCTTGCTAGGGGATCGCATCTTCTTTGCCACAGACGACGCGCATTTGATCGCTCTCAATCGACTCACCGGTGCCTTGATGTGGCAGACCTTCATGCCTGAGTCGCCCGGCGCGTTCGGAGCTACTGCGGCACCAATGGTCGTCGGTGATCTGGTCATCGCAGGCATTGGCGGCGGCGACGCACCCTTGCGCGGTTTCCTCGCTGCGTATAAGGCCACCACGGGCGAACAGGTCTGGCGCTTCTGGACAGTGCCCAAGCGCGGCGAGCTAGCGTCGGAGACCTGGAAGGGCAACGCAATCGCAACCGGCGGCGGCGCCACCTGGCTAACCGGCTCTTACGATCCGGAATCCGACACACTCTACTGGCCCACCGGCAACCCATATCCCGATACCGATGGCACGGAGCGCGTGGGCGACAACCTCTATACAAATTGCGTGATTGCGCTCGACCCGAAGACCGGCGCGCTGAAATGGCACTTCCAATTCACACCGCATGACCTTTGGGACTGGGACGCCACAGAGCCGCTTGTTCTTGTCAATGCAAAGTTCAAGGGCCGCGATCGCAAGCTCCTCTTGCAGGCAAATCGCAACGGCTTTTTCTATGTGCTGGATCGCACCAATGGTGAGTTCCTGCTCGGTACGCCCTTTGTGAAACGGCTCACCTGGGCCAGTGGTATCGACGCGAAGGGCCGACCGGTTCTGACTGCAAACAATACGCCCACGATGGGCGGCATCAAGACTTGCCCGGCAGTGCGCGGCGCGACCAATTGGTATTCAACCGCATACAATCCCGATACAAAACTCTTCTACGTGATGGCCGTTGAGGACTGCAATATTTACCGGAAGTCCGGCAATTGGTTTGTGCCTTACTCTGACCCTGCTAACCCGGCCGTGAAGGTGCTGCGGGCCTTGGACATCGAGACCGGCAAAGTAGTCTGGGAAGTACCGCAAGAGGGTGCGCCGGAGATCAATTATTCCGGCGTGCTGTCCACGGCAGGTGGGCTGATTTTCTATGGCGAGTCCGGCGGCACCTTTGCTGCTGCCGATGCCAGGACAGGTAAGACCCTTTGGCATTTCAATACCGGCCAGGTATGGAAGGCCTCGCCAATGACTTACACCGTAAAGGGCAAACAATACGTTGCCATCGCCGCTGGCGGCAATATCATGGCTTTCACCCTCAGCGCCGGCAAATGACAACTGGAGGCTATGCCAGTTTCTTCTGTTGGGCACTACGCGGCTTCCAGCGATAGGCGGCACGCGAGTTCTTCCAGAAGTATTTCTCGGCGACCGTCCGAGGCTTGGTGGCCATGTAGTCCTGCACGACCTTGAGAACTTGATCATAGGTGCCAAGGCCATCGCTGTTGGGCCAGTCGCTGCCGTAGACCATGCGATCTTCGCCAAAGACACCCCAGAGTTCGTCGAGATGGGCGAAGTAGGATTTGGAGTCGGTATTCAAAACACCGTTCGGCTTCCTGAGTACGGCGGAGCCCTTAACGTAGATTTGTTTGCGCGCCCCCAGGTCCTTGTAGAGTTCTGTACGCTTGGCCTTGTCCCCAGCTGTTTCGGGGATCGGCATGCCGGGCAGATGGTCAATCATGATGCGGAGATTGGGCACCAGGTCTGAGGCGCGGCGAACATCAGCGAGCAGTGAAAGGGTAGGGTTTGCGACGTCGAGAATCAGGCCTCGGTCAGCAAAGTTTTTGAGGCCGGGAACGAAACCGCTCTTGTCTAGTTGCTCGCCCAGCACGGTGCCCCAAAGGTTACCGTAGCGGATGCCGAGATAGAGCGGATTTTTAATGAAAGTATCGAGCTGCGAACTGAACTTCGGGTCGGCGGGGTTAAGGTTGCCGATCATACCCACCATGATGGGCGCGGGGGCTTCAATGTCGAGCACCCACTGGTTGTCCGCAAACAGAGGGCTGCATTCCACCTCCACCGCGCCAACGACATTATGTTTCTTGGTGAGGGCGACGTAGCGCTCCGGCAGGGCTGGCTTATAGCGCACTGCATCGGTCTTCGGCGGCCAGGGGATGCCTTCGGGACGGCGGGGATCAAAGAGATGAATGTGCGTGTCGATGATGGGAATGGCAGTGGCTGCCGGTGCCACGACAATGGCGGCAGCGGCGAGGAAGGATCTTCGGTGCATTACAGCTACGATAATGCATATGCGATTCACATTGGGCCTTGTTGCCGCCATTGGAATGTTTGCGGCGGATGCGCCGCAAGCGAAATTGGAGAATGGAAAGCTGAAGGCAGTCTTTTATTTACCGGGGAAGGACGGGTACTATCGCGGGTCGCGTTTTGACTGGAGCGGGGTGATCAAAAGCCTGAGCTTCAATGGACATGAGTACTTTGGCGTGTGGTTTGACAAGTATGATGCGGAGTTGCACGATGCAATCACAGGCCCGGTGGAGGAGTTCTTGAGCGGGGATGAGGCATTAGGTTACGCTGCCGCAAAGCCGGGCGAAACCTTTGTGCGCATCGGTATTGGCGCGCTGCGGAGGCCGGACGGTAAGCCCTTCGAACGATTTGGCAGGTATCAGCTGGTCAACAGTGGCTCTCGCTCTCTGAGCGAGAAACGAGACCGGATCATCTTTCGCCATGAGTTGAACGATGCTGCCAGCGGCTATGCGTACAAGTATGAGAAGACGGTGAGAATGGTGCCAGGCGAGGCGACGATGATCATCGAGCATCGGCTGAAGAACACGGGCAAAAAAGCGATTGCGTCTGAGAGCTACAACCACAACTTCTTCATGATCGATGGCGAGCCTACAGGGCCGAACATGCAGGTGAAGTTTGCCTTTGCGGCCAAGCCGGATCGCGACATGAGTGCGATGGCAGGGAGCATTGTCGATTCTCAATTGAGTTACTCAAGGGTGCTACCCAAGGGCGAGTCGGTGTTCACCGAGGTGAAGGGCTTTGGGAGCGAGGCAAAGGATTACGATATCCGGATTGAGAACAAGAAGACCCGCGCCGGCGTGAGGATTCGGGGAGACCAGCCGCTATCGAAGGTGGTGTTCTGGTCAATTTCGACCGTGCTTTGCCCGGAGCCATATGTGCGGATGGACATCGCACCGGGGAAGACCTATAGCTGGTCGATCCGATACGACTTCTACAGCTTCTGAAACAGTAGTTGTGCCCGTGAGTCCTAAGGGTATGAACAAGATTTTTGTACTCGCTGGCGCGGCGATGCTACTTCCCGCAGCCAGTTTCGGGCAGAGCAACATGACTGCATCCATCACCGGTGGCAGCGGCGACGGCAAGTGCACAATCGAGGCCTATATCGACCAAACGGCTGAAGTTGTCGTCAGCGGCACGCGAGCAAGTATTCGAACCTTGAGCGGCCAGACGGCGACCTTGCGGCGTTTTCAATGTAACCAGCCGATGCCGCGCAACCCTGCTAACTTCCGTTTCCGGGGTATCGACGGTAAAGGTCGCCAGAATCTATTGGGCGACCCGAATGGCAATGGCGGGCGAGCGATCGTAAGACTCGAAAATCCAGGCGGCCGAGAGGGTTACACCTTTGATCTTGAATGGAGCGGAACAAGCAATTCCGGTTACGTTCCCAATGATCAATACCCCGATGGCTACTATCCGGATGATCGGAATTCGGGCGGATACAATCCATACCCAGGGGGCGTCTATCGCAATGAAAAGGGTAAATGGAAGGAGAACGGCAACTGGGACTCAAGTGAAGCTGTAAATGCTTGCCAGGCCGAGGTACTGGGTCGGATGGAGAGAGATGGCTATCGAAACCCACGCATCGAATCCGGTCGAGTGGATGACAGCCGCGGTAAAAATAATTTGGTAGTCGGAACAGCCGTTGGACGCAGGGGCTACGGTGGATTTGGCGGCGGCTCCCGCGTCAACTATGAGTGCACTGTCAACATGGCCAACGGGCGACTGAAGAACGTTCAGCTAAGGCAGCAGCAGTAAGCGTCCAAGCGCTACAGTTTCGATTTCGAATAGATACGCCAGGCTTCTCTCGCTTTTGCAGGAGAAAGCCTGGCGTAATCTTTTTGACCTGCTTCCATTGTGAGAACCTGTTCGAGGCGCGCGAGAAAGCGAAGTCTTACGACCGCGTCGAGGCGATCAAGCGACTTGGAATAAATCAGGTACGAGAGCGGATATTCAAAGAGCCGCGTATCGCAGTTGAAGCGGCGAAGGGGGCCGCGCTTCTGAAAATCGCTGGCAAAGGTGGAGTCGCCGCGAATGGGCTGGGGGAACGGCATCTCGTCGGCAAAGGTGAGGGAGCGGATTGTGGATTCAATGACGCGAGCGATTCGGCGTTGTGTCGAGGCAGACCAATTGGCCACGATGTCGGGCTTTTGGTCCATCGTATTCATCGTGTGCTGCAGGCTGAGCGCAGACTGCGATTCGTGATCGAGATAGGCGAGATGATTGTGTGCGGAGACCTGGTGGGCCAGGACCATCAGCGCAACAACATCGGATGTATTGGTCGGCCAGGCGGGGGCGTCGAAACGGCCGAGAGCCTTCGGTTCTTCGATCCTAGGAAAGATCGTGTTGCCCATGTGCGGAAATTTGAGTGGCGTCGCGGCGGTGACATACCAGCCTCCCCAACGCTCAGAGAAGGGGCTGGTGTCATCGGTCGAGTATGAGCCGCGATCGGTGTAAGGGTGGCCTGTGGTCTGCGGGTGAACGCTGCGCATGAGGTGACCGGGGATGCCATAGGTGCGTGAGGATTCGTGGCATTGGACGCAGTTGTCTTTCGGAACCAGGCGCGGCTTGGTTGCCGGGTCCTGCTCCATCAGGTAGAAGAGAGCGCCCTTGTCGGGATCGGCGTAGGAGATCTCAAGGAAGTCAGAGCCGCGGACCCAGCCGATGTAGACATCGTCGTTAAAGAAAAGGGCACGAGGCGCGGAGGGGAAAATCAGGTGTGATTGAGCGCTGGTCTTGGAGAAGACAAGAGTCTGACTGGAGAGGGGAACGTCGAGGGTCTTGAGCAGACTCTGTAGATAGCCGTTCGGCTCGCGGTAGCGCAACGGGAGCGGTTCAGTGGGCAGTTGCGCGACGAGGAGAAAGATTAAGGAATACACCTATTTCTATTTTGCACACAATTCACCGATTGGTTGCAGCGGCTCAACACGTGGGATGGCGACCATGAGAATCAGGAAGCCCAGAACGTGGAAGGTGCTGACCATCGCAAATATTGGCGTGTAGGTAAAGCCGTGGTCGAGCATGTAGCCCGCTATCAGACCGAAAACCACACCGCCCATTGCTCCGCCGAAACCGACGAGGCCCGCCACCGATCCGACGATGTTGCGCGGAAAGAGGTCGGCGGGGAGGATCATGACAATCGTCGACCAGGATTGCTGACCGAAGAAGGCAATGCTGAACAGGACGATCGCGGCTTGCACTGGAGACTGGGTTACAAAATAGGCCGCCGGCATGATGGCGGCGCTGAGGCCCAGCGCCCACTTGCGGGCTGCGTTGAGTGAGACTCCACGGCGGAGCAAGTGACTACAGAACCAGCCGCCAGTGAGGGCCCCGATGCCGGAGGCGGCAAATGGGATCCAGGCATAGTAGCCAACCTGTTTGGTGTCGAAGCCGCGCGCATCGTAGAGGTATTTGGGCAGCCAGAAGATGTAGAAGTACCAGGCTGCGTCGCTGAGGAATTTTGCGCAGACGAGGCCCCAGACCTGCTTGTAGGTGAAAAGCTGGAGCCAGCTACCGCTGGGCGAACGAAGCTCAGCAAGGGCCGCTGCCGGGGTGGAGTAAGCACGCCACCACCACACTGACCAGAACAAGCCGATGGAGCCGGACAGATAGAAGACCCAGCGCCAGTTGAGTTCGGCAATGGTGAGGGCAATCAAGGGTGGGGCGGCGACTGCACCGATTGCGGAGCCGGCGTTGATCACGCCCATGGCCATGGATCGATCCGTAGCTGAAAACCACTCGGAGACGGCTTTGGTTGCGGCAGGGAAGCCGCCACCTTCGCCCATACCGAGGAGACATCGACTGATGGCTAACATACCGAACGAAGTGGCAAGGCCGTGACTGGCGCAGGCCAGGGACCACCAGAGCATGATGAGGGCAAAGCCCATCTTGGTACCCAGGGTGTCGATGAGCCTGCCGCCTGCCGCATACATGACGGCGTAGGCGACCAGGAAGGCCGCCTGCAGTTGGGAGAACTGGGTGTTTGAAACCGGGATGTCGCGCTGGATCGCCGAGATCGCGACGGACAGGGTTTGGCGATCAAAGTAACTAATCGCAGTAGCGGCCGTGAGGAGTGCGACGACGTGCCATCGCGAAATAGTTTGCATGGGGCTTACCAGCCAAACTGTATCAGCGATACACCCTGGCGGGGAAGCGTGAAGGAGACTTCGGCTTTTCCGTTTACGACCGGCAGCCAGACAGGCGGTGACAACAGTTCGAGATGGCCAGCGCGTTCGAGGCTGGCGTATTGCTCAGGCGTTGGTGTCTGAGGAGAACCCATCGCCTTCCAGGCGGCGTAGGAATTGCTGTGATCGCGGTCCACCCGATAGTGGCGAATCTGGACGCGCTTAGCTTCGATCGGTAGGCCCGCGACAGGGACCGTGACTTTGGCGTCGGGGGCATTGACGTCGTCGTCGTGATAGTTCCAAACCATCACGTCCACCGACCTGGGACTGCGTGTGGCAAAGCCATTGATATCAGCTTTGTCCTTGATGCCTGTCTTCAGCATTTCGTCGAGGCTGATTGCCCGATCGCTCTCGACACGGAGGCGTTGATCACCCATCATGCCGAACATGCGGAAGACGCTTAACACCGGCTTGTCCACGCCGTTGGTGGCGAGGTCGCGGAAGCCTTCAAACCAGGGCTGGTCTTCAAACTCGAAAGCCCAGGTGACTGCACCTTCGAAGTTGATTTTGTGTTTGGCTGCGAGGTCGTACTTGCGAGCGAAAGTAGCGGCTGTGTAGCTGGGGTACATCGTACCGTTGCGGTAATTGTTCTGGGGGTTGAAGCGGACCGAACAAGCGGCGCAGCCTTCTGGATCGGATTCGCCAATGATGATGGGAAGCTTCTTCAGTTCCGGGAAGGCGGCAACGATTTCAAAGCCGACGTTTACGTCGCGCATTTGAAATTGGCTACCCATGCGGACGTGGCTGTCGACGACTGAAGGGCGGCCCTTGGCGTGGAAAGTGATGTAGTCGATTGGTGTTCCAATCTTGCCTGTCTTGTAATTCTTGCCTCTCACCACGTGTTCGAGGAAATCACGAAGAAACTTGGCTGCGGCCTCATTGCCGGGGCCAGTGCTGGTGGGGCCGCCGATGCGAATTGTGGGGAGCACCTTTTTGGCCGCCATGACCGTGTAGTCGTAAAGCTTGTGATACTCCTGCGGCGTCGATTGCCAATAGCCGATGTTGGGCTCATTCCAGACTTCCCACAACCAGCCTTCGACTTCGCGCTTGCCGTATTTGTCAACGCTGTGAGTCACCCAGGCTTCAATGAGAGCCGACCACTTGTCATAGTCCTTAGGCGGCTGCGCCCAGCCAGTGAAGATCGACTTATAGGGTTGCGAGGGAGCCCATTCGTGTTTGTACGGTTGCGGCTTTACCGACAGGGCCTCGGGCATGAAGCCGATTTCAATGAGCGGTTTCATCTTTCGCTCGACGTAGGTGTCGATGATGCGATCCACGATGGTCCAGTCGTAGACCGGCTTACCATTGGCATCTTCTGTGTAGGCGTTGGTTGAGCCCCACTTGAGGGCGGCCTTGCCGTCGCCGCTCACCAACAAGCTGTGTGCGCGCACATAGACGGGGACTGGGCTCATTTCCTGAAGCTCTGTCAGAAGCTTCTTACCGTCTTTCATGTAGGTGTAGTTCGGCTCATCGTAGCCAAAGAAGGCCCATACAGGTTTCTTGGGGCCAAGGGAGGCGGAAGCGTCTACGCGAATGGTGGCGTTGTCTTGGGCGAGGGCGCAGAAGGCGCTCACTAGGATTGCAAGGATTGTAGTTCGCATGTTTGTTAGAAGTAGTATTTTAGGGCAACCTGCATCTGTCGAGGAGAGGTAGCAGTTGAAGTAATTCGACCGACTGTTGCAGTGTCAAGCGTTGCATTGGGTGCGGCAAAGCTTGGAGTGTTGGGCAAATTGAAGACCTCGAAGCGGAACTGGAGCCGTGAGCGTTCGCGAATCTGGAAGCTCTTGAACATCGAGAAATCGACGGTGCGCAAGATGTCGGGCGACAGGATGCGGAGGCCGGAGTTGCCGTAGGTGAAGTTGGATGAAGCGATAAACGCAGTAGGGTCAAACCAGCGATCGAGCGTGGGGCTGCTGGAGATGCCAGAGGCGATACGATTGGGCCGTTGTCCACCGACACCCGTGTTGGCGACGTCACGCGCCATGGTGACGGTGAACGGGACACCGCTACGGAAAAGCATGATGCCCTGCAACTGCCATCCGCCAGCGATACCGTTGAGAACCGCGTTTTGGGTATTCAAGAGTGCTTTGCCGCGACCGAAGGGTAGCTCGTAGCCAAAGCTCGTAGCTACGGTGTGCGGCACCTGATACTCGGAGGGTCCTCTCTCAAATCGGTAGCGACCGCCTGCGGCTGGCGTGTTCGTGGTCCAGAGACTCTTCGAGAAGGTGTAGGAGCCAAGGAACCAGAGGCCGCGAGAGAGCCGCCTTTCAAACTTGGTTTGGAGCGAGTGGTAAGTGGTGGAGATGTCGGCGGAAATGTAGCCGAAGCCATTGAAGCGAGGGAAGGGGCGTCGGGCTTGCACGCCGCCCGCGCCAGGCTCAGGGATGTTGAAGGCGTTGTTACCTTGAATATTGGAACCCTTGTTGCCGACGTATTCAATATCGAAGAGCATCATCTTGCCGATTTGCTGTTGAATTCCAAGATTCCAGTGCTGGTCGTAACCCATCTTCATTCGCGTGTACTCGGGGCCGAGTGTGACTACGGTGTTGGGTGATCCGAGGGGCGCTCCGAGGTAGAAATCGGTTAGAGTGCGGTTGGGTACGACGGCCCGATCATTGACGTTGCTATCGCCCAAATTGAAGGGAGGCATGTTGAGATTGACGCGGCCATCGGTGTATTCGCCCTCGTAGAAGATTCCATAGCCACCGCGGATGACCGTGCTCTCGCGGAATGGTCGCCAGGCGAAGCCAAAGCGGGGAGCCCACTGCTTCTTGTCCGGATAGGTGATCGAGTAGGGCAGCCCCGCTTCAAAGCTGGTTTGGATGAGGTCTTTGAGATAGCCGTAAACGGTAGCGGCAGCTGGTTGGGCTGCCAGATCAATCGCTTTAGTGCGGCTTGCGACGATGATAGGCCGGGAGCTGGTGCCATCGAATGTACCGGTTTGACCCCGGTATGAGCTGGACCAGGGGGTGTATTCATAGCGCAATCCAATGTTTAAGGTAAGGCGGCTGGAAACCTTATAGTCGTCTTGAATGTAGACATGCCACGCGTTGTAACTACCGCCGAAGGTGTCAGAAGGGTAGCCGCGCGAGCCACTGGCCGGAAAGCCAAGAGCCCAGTCTGCAAACGGGTCACCGGTACGGGTGGGGCTGGCTGGATTTTCGGTATTCTGGCCGTTGAAGGCCCAAAGCCCCATGTAGGTCTTGCTATCGGTGCCGAGCCACTGATAGGTGCGAAACTTGGCACCGAACTTGACGACGTGCTTGCCGTGGATCCAGGTCAGGTTATCAGTGAATTCACGGGTGAAGCGGTCCTGGGTCTTGGGTCGTTGGTCGAAAGTGGAGCCTGCCAAGCCAGCATAGCCTGACCAATTAAAGTCAGGGAAGGAACCGATATCCGAAGCCCTCTTCAACGCGTCGAAGCCTTTGATTCCTGCGTCCTTGTTGAAGTCGCGGCCCATCAGAAAAGCATTGAGGTTTATGGCGTTGTAGAGCAGATTGAAGCGGAAATCATTGATCAGAGTCGGTCGAAGATTGCTCGAGAGGCTGAAGGTGTAGTTTTGGCCTCGCACTGCCGAATCTGCGTTACCGAGCAGCGGAGAGTTGCCGGGTTCGCCGAGTCGATTGCCATTGCGGCTATAGCGAAAAAAGGCCTTATGGGCATCGCTGATGGTGTGGTCGATGCGCGCCGTGTACTGGTCTGAGTCGAGCTTGGTGGAGGGGTTGAAGACGTAGAGTCCGGCGGGCGTCGGAGCCGTAGGGATGTACGAATTGAAGAAGGCCGACTGCGGGCTGATGCGACCGGAGGGAATCCGATTTCCCGGAAAGACCGAGCGGGTTGTGACACCGGTTGGGCTGGTGACAGTGGTGAGCGGATCGTAGATTATGTTCGGTATGGCTGAGAAATCGCCTAACAACATGCCCGGCGTGGGGCTGGACCGAGTGATCGTATTGCCCTGCCGCTCGCGCATGCCCTCGTAGTTGAAAAAGAAGAAGCTTCGGTTGCGGCCGTCATAGACCTTTGGCAGATAGATGGGTCCGCCGACGGAGCTGCCGAACTGGTTGCGCTTGAGCAAGTCGCGCTTGGCTGCGAAGAAATTTCGCGAGTCCATCTTCTCGTTTCGAAGAAACTCGTAGAGGGTTCCTCGAACTTGATTGGTCCCTGATTTTGTTGTCGCATTGAAGAAGCTGCCCGAGCGGCTGTATTCGGAAGAATAGGCGTTCTGCTGGACACTGAATTCCTGTAAGGCATCGATGGAGGTCTGGATCGAACTGCCGCCCTGGTGTTGCTCGCTGGTGTCGGCACCGTCTAGAAAATAGGATACCTGGCGTCCTCGAACACCGCTAATGGTTGTACCATTGAAAAACTCAGGGCGGATTCTAGTGACATTCCCGGTGCCCGGAAGCAGGACAACGCCCGGAGTCAGTCGAGCTAACTCGTTGAAACCACGTCCATTTAGAGGCAAGTCAACAATCTGCTGATTGGTCATGACGTGAGATACTGCACCGGATTCCGAGTTGAGCAATGGCAATTCAGCGGTGACCTCAATGACCGAAGAGCTTTCGCCGATGGATAGCTCAAGGTCGAGTTGCAGGTCCTTGCCGACTTGAATCTCGATACCGCTGCGACGCAGCGTCCTGAAGCCGGGCGAGAAGGCAGAAATGTCGTATGTGCCCGGATAGAGCCCTGAAATCGTGTAATTTCCGCTCCCGTTGGACGCAACCTTCTGCGCCACATTGGTATTTTTATTGGTGAGGGTGAGCGAAGCACCGGGGATTACAGAGCGATTGGGATCGTAGACAACTCCAGCGATCCTCGCAGTCTGAATCTGCGACATGAGTGGTGCCGACAAAAGGGCAACTATCAGGATATTCTTGGGCGACATGGCAACTCCGGATAACTATTTTCAGTAATGGTATAACCAATCAATTGGAAATGCAACGACTGAATTGCTAGAATGGCTCTTCCATGAAGAAGCCCGTCGTCCGCACAAAGCGCAAGGAAGATGTCACGGTAAGACTGATTGCGATCTTCAAGCAGTTGATTGGGGAGGGCGTGTTAAAGCCCGGGGGGCGCTTACCGGCAGAGCGGGAACTAGCTGAGAACTTTGGGGTGAGTCGGTCATCGCTGCGGCAGGCGTTGAAGGTGCTGGAAATCATGGGAGTCATCTCGCAGCATGTGGGGGATGGGACTTACGTCAGCAATAGTGCGGGGTCCATCCTGGGTGAGCCGATGGAATTTCTGATCCTATTGGATGGGATTTCGTTTCATGAGCTGATGGAGGCGCGGCTGATCGTTGAGCCAGAGCTTGCGGCGCGGGCGGCGCAGCGGAGTTCTCCGGAGGATATAGAAAAGATTCGGAGTGAGCTTGTGGAGATGGAGAACGCAGGTGGAGATCTCGGCGTATTTGTGAAACACGACCTGGAGTTTCACAAGGCAATTTTTGCAGCTGCGGGGAATCGTGTTTGCACGTCGATGTTTTCAGTGGTGCATCAGGCGCTGGACAAGTTGATTACCATCACATCGCAGATGGTGGACGACAAACACACGATTGAGTTGCACAGGCGTATTTTCGATGCGATCAGCAAACGGGATGCGGCCGAGGCGCGACGACGGATGATGGAACATTTGCTGGATGCCGAGGGACTACTTGTGGTGGCCGAAGCGAATGAAGGACAGGCGAAGCTACAGAGCCGCATCCAGAGCCTTAAGGACCAGATCAATCGCTAAGAGCGGATCAAGCGGCTTTTTGCACGCACTCCGCAGTCGGACGAGCACCCTCCAGGACTGCCCGTCCGACCAAAGTCTTTTTCAACCGCGTCAAGCGGACGCGAACACCTACGGCTGAAAGGCCCAAAGTGCCGGAAAGCTCCTGACTGGTATAGCCTTCGACGTAATAGAGCGTAAGTAATTTCTTTTCGATTTCGGTGCAGCCGGCAAACATTCGGTGGGCATCGATTCGCTCTGATTCCAGTGGTCTTTCGACGAGAGTTGTCTCCAGCAATTCAGCAGACATTTGTTGCTTGCGGAAGTCACTGCGCAGGAGGTTCTTGGCGATGGAATTGATCCAGAAAGTAAGGGCCTGAACCTGGCGGAGCTGGGAGAGACGCTCCCATCCGCGGGCCCATGCGGCCTGGGCAACTTCCTCGGCCAGATCCCTCGATGCACCGCTTGCGGCCAGGAATCGTACTGTTTTGTTAAAGCCTGCCTGGTAAGCGAGGGCATAGTCTTCACGAGAGAGGGTGGCAGAAGGTTGGCACATTGTCATGCAAATGTGTATTGCACGCACCGTGCCAATTGGCGAGGATTGCTCCAAGTGAGTGATTTCACCAGCCTCGGGGGACTGTTGAAGGGAATTTATTGCCCAGTGCGAAAAATGTTCCGAGTTTGGAAACGTTATGCTGATAAGCAAACATGAGTATCCGATTTCGGTTCAGCGTGATGATGTTGTTGGAGTATATGGTGTGGGGGGCGTGGTACCCGGACTTTTCGGCATACCTGGGAAAGGCGCTGGGCTGGACCGATGGGCAGGTGGGTTCGATTTATGCGTTGCTCCCGATTGGGTGCATGGTGGCTCCATTTGTTGCGGGGCAGATCGCAGATCGCTACTTTCCAACGGATAAGTTATTGGCAGTATTGCACTTAATGGGGGCGGTGCCACTATTTGTGATGGCGAGTGCGCGCAGTTATGACGGTGTGTGGGTGTGGATGTTGTTGTGGGCGCTGCTGTTTGGGCCAACGCTGGCGCTGACGAATTCGATTTGCTTTCACCATATGCCGGCGGCGGAGGGGAATTTTGGGTTGGTTCGCGTTTGGGGGACGATTGGATGGATTGTGGTTGGCTTGTTGCTCGGAGTGGGGCTGCGGGAGTGGATGCCTGGGGTGTTGGGGCCGTTGGGAGGCTTTGATGGAATGTGGCTGGCTTGCGGGCTCTCGGTGGTATTGGGTTTGTTCTGTTTCTTCCTTCCGCATACGCCGCCGGCGGGTAAGGGGGCAAGTCCGCTGGCATTTTTGGGCGCGCTGAAGATGTTGCGGCATCGGGAGTTTGCGGTGTTTTTGGGTATCGCGTTTGTCGTCGCGACCGAGCTGATGTTTTATTTCATCCTGACGGGGCCTTTCCTGTATGCGATCGGGATCGCGCAGGGCAGCGCGCCGGCGTGGATGACGATTGCGCAGGCGGCGGAGATTGGGACAATGATCTTTTTACCGAGGATGCTGAAGAAATGGGGCATTCGCGGCACGATGATGGTGGGGATATTGGCATGGCCGCTGCGCTATGCGGTGTTTGCGATGGGCGGCCCGCTGTGGCTGATTCTAGCTTCGCTGAGCCTGCATGGGCTTTGTTATGTGTGCTTCTTTACGGCGAGCTACATTTACGTTGATGAGATTGCGCCGCCGGATGTCCGGGCGTCGGCGCAGGGGTTGATCGCGTTTGTACTGCTGGGGGCTGGACTGGTGGTGGGCAGTTGGTTTGCCGGGGCGGTGAGCGATGCCTTCCGGGTGAATGGCGCAGTGGATTATTCGCGCGTGTTTCTGGTGCCGCTGGTGCTGACCATTGTTTGCGCGGGTTTGTTTGTGGCGTTCTTCCGGGTGCGGAAGGCTGCGGCCTAGCTGTAGACAACTGTCGCGGCCTCCCGGATGGGGTGCTTGCCTGGGGCGGTATTCAATTGTCAAAGATCGACGGGAACACTCGTGGTGCGCCCTTTATTGGGTTTGGATTATTTGTTTCGACCGGCGTCTTTGGCGATTTTGAGGAGCTGGTCGATGCTCATGGCGACGAAGGGGTTGGTGTTGGGGTCGAAAATGGGTTTGGATTGTTCGTTTGTCAATTTGGCCTCATTGGCTTTGGATTTTGCTTTGTCCTTTGCTTCCTGGAGCATTTCCCTCGCCTTGTCCTTCACTTCCTTGGTTTGATAGAGCAGGAACTGGGCGAGGTAGTTGGGGTTTGTGCGGCCCATATCGGATTTGCGGATGTCGGCGACGGGGAGAGATTTGGGGATGTTGACGTCTTTGCCCATGACACAGTGCTCGGCGTAGACTTCGTAGGCGGCGAAGCGATCGCGCTGCAGTTGACGCAGTTCGTTCATCGATTTGTCGGCGCGGCGCTCAAGGGCGGCGGCCATTTTCTTGACTCGCTCCATTTGGGAGAAGTGCTGGGCGGAGTCGGGGTTTTCGATCCAGAGGTCCTCTGTGGCTGTTTCCAACTTGCGGCAGCGGACGACCTGGAAGGCGGCCCAGGCGTAGCGCTGGAAGGTTTCTTCTTCGAGATGGGAGTCGGGTTGGCAGTCTTTGCGGAGTTTTAGCGTGAAGGCGCGGTGTTGCTCTTCGAGGCCGGGAGTGGCTTCGTTCTGAAAATCGCTCTTTTGATCGTTTCTGGATCCGGTTGATGGGGTCATTGGCTTTGCTATTTTCTGATTGTGAAATTGAAAAAGAGCCGTAACCGCGATTGCTCGCGGCTCGGCTCTACAGGGACGAAGATACCATTCGAGGTCTGGAATCCGAACTATGGGTTGGGGATGTTGTTGAAAACGGCGGGGATTGAGGCGAAGATTTCTGTTACGGATAAAGTTCGCCCCGAGGGGGACGGAGGTGAACGTCCCCTTCGGGGGTTGAGATTGGTGATTCAATTGCAAGGTTAGCGCCTAGCGGTTCAATGAGCGAAATGTTGCAATATGTTTAAGGGTCGGGGGCGTCAGCCAGCGTTCTGGCCGGAAGTGCCGGACCAGTCCCATGCGGTCAGCGCGGGATCGCAGCGAATTCACGCTTTCTCTCCCGTTCTGGGAGTGGTGGTGGCAGTCAGCGGATTGTATTTCTTGAAGGCACTTTTCCTGCCCCTTGCGTTTGCGGTCATTTTAATGGTGGTCCTGTCGCCCATCGT
>JBBRBI010000050.1:0-43288 GCA_038206015.1 Bryobacterales bacterium
TCTGGATTTCTTGGCCATGACTACTTGGTCCCGGTCGCCGGTAGGGCTGCGGCGGACTCGATCATCTTGTTGAACTCGCCCTCGACCTTGGCCTTGAAATCCGCATCGATCTGGTAAACCTCGGTGAACTCGGAGAATGCCCAACGGCCGTAGGTGCCGAGGTTGTTCACGCCTGGCACCCAGTAGGTGTCCATCGTCGATTTCTTCTCCTTGGCATCCTCGCGGCGGTAGCCCTTGATCTCGACCACGAGGTGCAGCGGGTCGCCGGGGCCGTGGCCGTCGTCTACCAGCACGATGAAGTCAGGCAGGTATTTCCGCGTCTCGGAGCCGTAACGGTAAGGCACTTCCAAGCCGAGGTTGTGGTTCTTCACGTAAGCGCGGACCTTGGGGTGTGACTCCGCCACGCGGCAGAACTCTGCCTCCCAGTCGCTGTCGAGGACGACCCAGTTGATGTGGCAGGACTTGGAACTCGTTTCCCAGCGATCGGTCTTTGAGGTGTTGAATCGGACGTGCCTGGTGGAGCCCGTGGGATTGTAAGGATCGAGTAGCGCCTTGATGGGACGCTCGCCGAGGAACTGCCGGGCAATGGCTGCGGTGATGCGGTTGCAGGCCATGTCGGCAAGTTCCTGATACATGAGCTGCGCGGGATAAGTGCCGCCTTTGCAGACCAGATGATTGTCGAGCCATTGGCGGGCGATGCGGCTGAGTTGGCCGTAGATGGGGAATTGGGGATCTTCGCCGGAGTTGCGCCATTGGGTGTAGAGGAGGCGCTTGGTGAGGTGCATGATGAGGGAGGAGCGGCGCATGTCCTCAAGGTGTTTGAGGGTGAGATCGACGGCTTCGCCGATGATGCCGGAGTTGTTGGTGATGGAGGGGCCGACGAGATCGGGAGTGAGTTCGAGGGTGGAGTCGGCGGTGAAGTCGGCGGTCAGAATGTCGTCGGGAAGCTCGACTCGGTAGCCGGCTACGCGGGGGAAGCGGATCTCGAGTGCGTCGCGGTCTGGGCGGACGGCGTGGACGGCGATGGTTTTGGCGGGAGGCTGCGGCGGGGCATCGACGGGCTTGGCGGTGAAATCGAAGGGGATGCCGAGGATGTCGGCGTATTCGACATTGAAGCGATCCTGGGCGTTGAGCTCGTAGGACTGGCGGCGGAGGGCGCGGCCGATGACTTGCTCACAGAGGAGCTGGGTGCCGAAGGCGCGGACGCCGAGGACGTGGGTGACGGTGTTGGTGTCCCAGCCTTCTGTGAGCATCGATACAGAGACGACGCAGCGGATGGATTCGCCGAGGCGGCCCGGGCGGCCGACGGTATTCATGGCTTCGCGGAGGAGGTCCTGGTCGGTGAGGGAATCGGCGGCTTGGCGGTTGCCGGTGCGTTGGATAAGTTCGCGGCGGAAGAGGTCGATTTCGTCGGCGGCCATTTCGCGGAAGTTAGGGTCGAGGGCGTTGCCGGATTCAAGCTGTTCGCTGTCGATGAGGAGGGTGCGCGGGCGGGCGATGGGGTTGCCGTGCTCGTCGAAATTTTGAAAGAGGGCGAGGCGGCCGTTTTGGAAGCTGCTGGCACCGTCCGCGTGGGTGCGGCGGAAGCCGGAGATGAAATCGTAGACAAGCTTGGAGGCCGACGTGTTTTGGCAGACGATGATGAAGCAAGGCGGGACGGAGATGCCGGCCTGTTGCCAGAGATCGTAGGTTTTCTCGTAGTGGCCGTAGAGGGCTTCGAGGGCGGTTTGGAGTTCGACAGGGAGGCTGAGGGGATCGAGTTCGCCACCTTTGCCACGGCCCTTCTTGGGCATCTTTTTGCCGATGTGCTCCCAGAGATTGCGGAACTTGGGCATGTCGCCGCCGGGGATGTTGTCAGAGATCGGAACGCGGGGGAGCTTGACGATGCCTGACTCGATGGCGTCCATGAGGGAGAAGTCGCTCATGGTCCAGGGGAAGAGAGTGCCTTCGTCGTAGCCGGAGCCGCGGAGGAAGAAGGGCGTGGCGGAGAGATCGATGACTTGCGAGAGGCCGAGGTTGCGCTTGACGGTTTCGAGGCCGGAGATCCAGAGGCGGGCCGCTTCGTTGTTCTGCTCGGCTTCTTTACGGTCGTCGCCGGTGAGGGTGGCTTCTTCTTCATCGAGATCTTTGGGTTTCTCACGGTAGCAGTGGTGGGCTTCGTCGTTGAGGACCAGGATGTTCTTGAAGCTCATGAGTTCCGGCATGACGCGCTGGATCATCTGACCTTCAGTCTCGAGGGTTTGGAGCGGGGCACCGCGACCCTGGAGGAGGCCACGGGTGCCTTTGGCGATGTCGAGACGTTCGCGGAGCTTGAAGGCGTGGTAATTGACGATGACGATCTTGGCGTGCTTGACGCCGTCGAGTAAGTCGGTGGGGACGAGCTCGCGGCTGGCGTAGTAGGAATCGGGATGGTTGGGCTGGAGGACCTGGAGGCGATCTCTGATGGTGATGCCGGGGGCGACGATGAGGAAGGCGCGGGTGAAGCGGGGGGAGGCGGAGCGGCGGGTGGCGTTGATGGCTTGCCAGGCGATGAGCATGGCCATGACGGTGGTTTTGCCAGCGCCGGTGGCGAGCTTGAGGGAGATGCGCAGGAGGTCGGGGTTGGCTAGCTCGTTGGCCGTTTTTATTGCTTCCAGAAAGCGCTTGCCGTTGGCGGATTTGGGGGCGACTTCGGTGAGCCAGATGGCGGTTTCTACGGCTTCGAGTTGGCAGAAGAAGGGGCGCTGCTGGGTGAAATTGTGCGTGCGCCAATGGGTGAGGAGGCGAGCGGTTTCGGGAGTGACTTGCCAGGTATTGGGATCGGGATTGAAGCGCCATTTCTCGACCTGGACACGGAGCTCGTTGATGAGACTGGTGACGGCGTATTGCTGGTCTTTGCCGTCGTCGAGGAGGCCAGCTTGTTTGGCTTTTGCTTGGGGATGGGGGTGAGGTGGGCGGAGGGGCGGCGGGAGTGGATCTGGCGTTGGGTGGGCTGGCCGGTATCGTCTAACTCCCAGTGCGCGGCGGGGCTGGAGTATGGAGAGTTGAGGATAGGGGAGAGGAAGAAGTCGTTATTCACGGGTAAATCAAGTCAGCTTCGACATGTTATTAGAGACTTATCATATCTTAATTAGTTGATATGTAAGTGGGCTGGTGAGAGGATTGCCCATAAATTTGGGGTAGGCCAAGAGCTGATCCGCTGGGCGGGGCGGAGCCCCGCGCCGTAGCGTGCCGTCGACGCCGGTCGCAGCTGGATGATGCCAATGTGGCTGAAGAAGATCGCACAATTCGTAGCCATCGCCGGGGGTGCCAACATCCTCTGCTTCGGCCTGTAGACGCTGAAAGCTGCCAAACTAGAGTGGCATGCAGTATCTCCTTCGCTTTACCCGAGTGCTCCTCGTCGCGGCACTCGTCCCGTTTCTTTCAGCGGCAGATTTCACAATCTCAACCGTTTCCCTTCCGGTCGCGCAACTCAATCAGCCGTATAACCAAATTCTCACCACCCAAGGCGGAGTCGACCCCATCGCATGGACAGTTTCCGGCACTCTCCCCAACGGCCTAAGATTCTCGCCCTCTGGTGTCCTCTCCGGTAGCGCCACCAACATCGATGTCCAGAACGTCAGCTTTACCGCGCGCGATTCAACCGGCAAGGCCAGCAGCGCCAACTTCGATCTCGCCACCGCCAATGGTGACATCTCGATTACGTCGCGAAGCCTTCCTCAAGCCTTTGCTGGCGAAGCTTACACCGCACAACTCCAAAGCAGCGGCGGCAAGCCGCTCTATAAATACAGCCTCCTCGGCGCGCCCCTGGCCGCCGGTCTAACGCTCGATCCCACGGGCTCAATCACCGGCACGCCCCAATTCATCGGGCTTGAATTCATCAGCTTCCGGGTCATCGACGAGGCCGGAAATTCCGCAGCTACCCGCGTCCCCTCTGCCGTCTCCCGAAACGGCATCCGCTTCGCCAGCCTCATGCCCGCAATCGGTTCCATCGGAAAACTCTACCGCGATCGCATCACGATCGAGAACGCGCCTTCTGGTTTTGTCGTCACCCAGATCGCAGGCAAGCTCCCCTACGGGCTCAGCATCGATTCCGACGGCAACATCGCCGGAACACCTTTAGTGGGCGGAGTCTTTCGTGTCACTCTCTCCGGCCGCGACCGCAACTTCACGGGCATCGCCGTCACAGAACTCACCATCATCGTCTCCGGCGGGCCTATCGTATTTCAGACCACAACTCTGCCCACGGCGCGACAAAACCAGCCATACTCGCAAACGCTTCTGGCCAACGGCGGCGCGCCTCCGTTTAGCTTTAGGCTCTCCTCCTCCACGCTCCCTTCTGGGCTCACCCTCAGTGCCTCCGGAGTGATCTCAGGCACGCCCACCGTCGGCGGCACCTTTCCTTTCACCATCCTCATCACGGACGCCGCGAATCAAACGGCGACACTCGCTTTTACTCTCCAGATCGATGCCGCTGTCGGCACCCCTGCCATCAGCGCCATCACCAGCGCCGCCTCCTATACGGCTGAGGGCGTCGTTCCAGGGGAAGTGATCGTAGTGTTCGGCTCGGGCCTCGGGCCCGCCGCACTTACAACGTTTACCGTCGCGGGCAATGGTATCCCTACCGCTCTTGCCGGAACACGCGTCCTGTTCGACGGTGTCCCTGCACCCGTTCTTTATACACAGGCCGGCCAGCTTAGCGTCGTCGCGACCTTTACCCTCAGCGGCCGGGCTAATACTAGTATCGTCGTCGAATTTAACGGCAAGCCTTCAGCCGCAATCGTCGTGCCCGTGCTTGCGGCCAAGCCCGCCCTGTTCACAGTGGATGGCAGTGGCCAGGGTCCTGGGGCCATTCTCAACGAAGATGGTTCCGTAAACACGCAGGCCAACGCTGCCGCCAAGCCGTCCATTGTGATTCTGTATCTGACTGGTGCCGGGCAGATGGATCCCGCTGGCCAAGATGGACAACTCGCCTCTGCCATCTCAAAACTTTCGCAGAGTGTCAGTGCCACCGTAGGCGGCGAAACGGCGGAAGTACTCTACGCGGGCAACGCCCCTGGCCTAGTTCAGGGCGTCGTGCAATTCAACCTGCGCTTATCGGCGGCAACTCCCTCCGGTGCCCAGCCCATCGTCCTTCAAATCGGTTCTGCCTCAACCCGCAAGACCGTTAGTGTCTGGGTACAGTAGCAGGGCCTTACCACTTCCAAGCCACAGTTCCGCCGTGGGCAGACACCGCAATCTGCGGCATTCGCCGCTCGGCCCGCTTCGGCAATTGCCCGTCCACGCCAGGGTCATGGTGCGACTTATAAAGATACCGGCCGATGAGAAACCCAACTGCTGAGCCGGTAAATAGGTCTGACACATAATGCCGGTCGCCGCTCATCCGCGAGGCCGCCACCACCCCAGCAAGTCCATAGGACGCAAATGGCACCCAGCGATGGTCGTGCCCGTATTCGTACGCAAACACAGTAGCCAGCGCAAACGATCCAGAGGCGTGACCCGAAGGAAACGAATCGCCGCCGCGGAAGAATCCCGTCCCCCCGTTCGCGCTGATCCGAGCCTCGAAGGGCCGCTCGCGCTGTGTAACTGCTTTCAACCCCAGCGTCACTAACTGACTGTGCGCAATCGCCTCCGCGCCGATTAAGCCCGTCTCCCGCGCCTTACGATTCCTGGTCGCCATCCCAACCAGGTAAGTCGCCGCCGCCACACCGGCCAGCGTATAGGGCGCGCCCACCTGCGACACCCGTAGGCTCCAAGTTGTCTGGCTCTTGGTGTTGGGCAGAATATCCGCCGCCCGGCGGTCGGTCGCCACGAGCGCGCCCGTCACCAGCGTAAAGGGCACGACATATTTCGTAAAAGCCCTGCTCGAATAGCTGCTCTTTCGAAAAGGACTCGTCCAGATTCGCCACTCATCGTTCATGAAGCGTTTGATCAGTGGCTTGGCCGACAAGTCGATCTGCGGCTCGGCACGTAGCGCCCCGATTGAAAGCAAGCCGAGGAAAACTAAAACGAACGCGTGTCTCATGACGATCAGACTACGTAAATCGAGGAATTGCTACAACGCTAATCCGGCAGCCCGCCGCGCCCGCCTGCGGGATGGCAGGCGGGAAGGAATTTCTGAATGGGACCTTGTTCCGGCCTTTGCCGGAAGCAACAAGGACGTACTTTTCCAAATGCCAAGCGCAAATATGTATCGGTCCGGAAGAAACTTCCTTCCAAAATGAACATCGTAACGGACAGGGTGACGACAGAAGGCTCGTGGTTGGGCGAGAGTTTCATAGGCCATGAAATTGCAGGGCTGACTTAGACTCTACGCGGTTGCTCTCTCGCGTTTTGACGAAATAGCGAAAGGCAAATTAATCTTGAGCGATCCACTCCTCGAAATGCGCGATGCGGGACTCTATTGTCCCGGCGGCGATTTTTACATCGATCCTTGGAAGCCCGTTGAGCGCGCTGTCATCACGCACGCCCATGCCGATCATGCCCGTGCCGGTTCGGTTAACTATCTGTGCTCAACCAGTTGCGCACCGATTTTGCGCGCGCGACTCGGAATGGATATTACCGTTCAAACGCTTGCTTACGATGCTGCGATCAACGTCGGTTCTGTTCGTGTCTCGCTTCATCCTGCGGGCCACATACTCGGATCAGCGCAGGTGAAAGTCGAAGTTGGCGGCTACAGTTGGGTTGTTTCGGGCGATTACAAACTTGAGCCCGATCCAACTAATCAGGCCTTCGAAGCTGTCCGCTGTAACGGCTTTGTGACCGAGGCTACTTTCGCGCTTCCTATTTTTCGCTGGCCCTCTAGCGCGGAGACGTTCGCCGAAATTAACACTTGGTGGCAACAGAATCGCGACGATAAACGAGCGAGCGTGCTGTATGGTTATTCTCTCGGGAAAGCGCAGCGGTTGATCGCGGGAGTGGACGCATCCATCGGGCCCATCTACACGCACGGCGCGGTGGAGCGCATGAATGAAATCTACCGGCAAAGCGGGGTGCGGCTTCCGCCAACTATCTACGCGATGGAGGCGTCCACAAAGGATTTTAGCGGGGCTCTGATCGTGGCACCACCCGGCATGAACGGGTCGGCGTGGGTCCGCCGTTTCGGGAATTTTTCGAACGCGATGGCTTCCGGTTGGATGCAGATTCGAGGGCATCGAAGGAGACGCGCCATCGACCGCGGGTTTGTTCTCTCCGATCATGCCGATTGGCCTGGTCTGCTCTCTGCAATCCAGCAAACCGGTGCCGAACAGGTATGGGTTACCCACGGGTCGATCGCCCCAATGGTGCGTTGGTTGCATGAGAAGGGGATCGCCGCTATGGGCCTGGAGACACAGTTCTCCGACGAGGACGTCGGCCCTATCGAAGCCGAAGGGGTGGGCGCACCGTGAGACGATTCGCCGAGCTTTACTTTGCAATCGATGGCTCTACGAAAACCAACGACAAAGTCGCGGCGCTCAGCAAGTACTTGCGCGAAGCACCGGCGGCTGATGCGGCCTGGGCTGTCTTTTTCCTGCGCGGAGGCAAGCTGCCCGCGCCCGTGCCTTCTCGTTTGCTCGCTGAGTTGGCAGCCGAGACAGCCGATGTGCCGCCCTGGCTGTTTGCTGAGTGCTACGAAGCCGTGGGGGACCTGGCGGAAACGGCATCGCTTCTGGTTGCCGTTTCCCTGGATTATCGGACCGAAGAGAGTCTTGATCAATTCATCACGGCCCGATTGGTCCCGTTGCGTTCTATGGAGAAGGCGGAGCAGCGCAAGTTCTTAATCGAAAGCTGGAGATTGCTTTCTGCCAGAGAGCGCTTTGTGTGGAATAAGCTCATCACCGGTTCGTTCCGCGTAGGAGTTTCTGAGGGGCTTGTCACCAAGGCGATCGCGGCCGCCACGGGGATCGGTACCAACGTCGTCGCACACCGCCTGGCTGGCGCATGGCAGCCATCGGCCGAGGCCTGGGAAGCCCTGGCTAACCACGATGCGGCCGACGCCAATCCCGGTCAGCCCTATCCTTTCGCATTGGCCCATCCCTTGGACGGTGAACCAGAATCGTTAGGCAACGTTGCCGAATGGGTCATCGAGTACAAGTGGGATGGGATTCGAGCTCAGGTGATCAAGCGGCAGGGCGAGGTGTTCCTGTGGTCGCGTGGCGGTGAGCGGCTGAATCAGGCTTTTCCGGAAATCGTGGCGCAGTACTCAATATTGCCGGATGGGACCGTGATCGATGGTGAATTGGTGGCGTGGAAATACGCGGTTCTACCCTTTGCCGACTTGCAGCGTCGCATCACTAGGAAGAATCCCAGCAAGAAAGTTCTGGAATCCACGCCAGCGCGTATCTTCGCTTTTGACTTACTCGAGTGGCAGGGGGAGGACGTTAGGTCTCGTAGTTTAGAGCGACGCCAGGAATTGCTGCACGAACTCCCTCTTCATTTCTCGCCGGTGCTGCAACCCAAGAGCTGGGAGGACGCGGCGGAACTTCGCATTGGGGCTCGCGAACTGCTGTCTGAAGGCCTGATGCTGAAGCGGCGGGATTCATCCTACGGGGTGGGACGCGAGCGCGGTGTCTGGTGGAAATGGAAACTGCAACCGTACTCGGTGGACGCTGTTCTGGTTTACGCGCAGCGAGGCAGCGGGCGCCGCGCGAGCCTATTTACGGACTACACCTTCGCTCTATGGGAAAACGATAAGCTTGTGCCCTTTGCCAAGGCATATTCCGGATTAACCGATAGTGAGATTCGCGAGGTGGACTCGTTCATCCGGCGAAATACACTGGAGAAATTCGGGCCCGTGTGCACGGTCAAACCGGAGCTGGTTTTCGAAGTCGCGTTTGAGGGAATTCAGCGCTCTAATCGTCACAAGTCGGGGATTGCCGTGCGATTCCCGCGTATGGCGAGGTGGCGAACTGACAAAAGCGCGGCCGATGCCGATACCATCGATTCGGTCAAGGCCCTCTTGAAAGATGCTGGCAAGCCGTAAACGTGAAATCATGCAACATCTAAGGGCATCCTACTTGTTATGGGTGTGAAAGCTTCAGGGCATAAAGTCGGTAAAAAGTCACCAGACCCACTGTCGCTTTTTCACGGGCCGACGCGGGATTGGTTCCATGCGGTGTTTTCTGAGCCAACCAAGGCGCAGCAACTAGGCTGGCCCCCCATATCGCGGGGCGAATCGACGCTGATCCTGGCTCCCACGGGCACCGGAAAGACGCTTTCAGCTTTCTTGTGGTGCATTGATCAATTGATGTTTCGGCCTTCCGTTCCAGCCGCAGAGCGCTGCCGCATTTTATACATCTCCCCAATCAAGGCATTGGCCGTGGACGTGGAACGCAATCTGCGGGCTCCGTTGGTGGGTGTTGCTCAGATGGCTCGCAAACAAGGCCTCGCCTTTCATGAACCGACGATTGCGACTCGGACGGGCGACACGACTTCTGCTGAGCGCGCTCGCTTTGGGAGAAAACCTGCGGATATTCTGATCACCACCCCAGAGTCGCTTTATCTTCTATTGACCTCAAACGCCCGCGAAACGCTGAGGTCGATCGACACGATCATCATTGATGAGATTCACGCTCTGGTGCCGGGCAAACGGGGAACGCATTTGGCAGTGTCGCTTGAGCGTCTCGAGCATCTTTGTGGCAGACGATTGCAGCGCATTGGTCTTTCCGCCACGCAAAGGCCGCTCGACGAAGTGGCGCGCTTCTTGGGTGGCGCCGAGGCCATGAGCGCGCAGAGCGTTCGTGCGCCACTCACTGAAGTAGAGACTCTCCTGCAATCAGGCGACTTGGGATCAGACGAAGAGATCCAGCCAGGCGAGGAGCAAAGGATCCCGCGTTTCCGTCCGGTAACCGTCGTCGATGCGAGCGCACCCAAGAAATTAGACTTACGCATCGAGGTGCCGCTGAATGACATGAAGCGGCTGGACGAGATCGATCCGATTCCCAGCGGTCCGGCTTCGCAAGGCCCAGTGCGTCCTTCTATCTGGAGCGCCATTCACCCAAAGCTTTTAGAACTAGTGCGGTCCCACCGATCGACGTTGATTTTTGTCAATAGCCGTCGGCTTGCAGAGAGAATCTCCGGTGCCGTGAACGAGCTGGCCGGCGAGACGTTAGTGCGCGCGCACCACGGCAGTGTGGCCGCGCCGCAAAGGAAGGACATCGAAGAGCGGCTGAAAACCGGCACTTTGCGTGGGATCGTAGCCACATCGTCGCTGGAATTGGGAATCGATATGGGGTCAATTGATCTGGTGGTGCAGATTGAAGCTCCGCCTTCCGTTGCGAGCGGCATGCAGCGTATTGGCCGCGCCAATCACCACGTGGGTGGAGTTAGTGCCGCCATCATGTTTCCGAAATACCGCGGAGATCTAGTCGCCTGCGCGGCAATCGCGCGCGCCATGCACGAGGGCAAAGTCGAAAGCGTGCGCTATCCACGAAACCCCCTGGATGTGCTTGCCCAGCAAATTGTCGCCATGGTCTCAGTGGATTCGTGGGATGTTCAAGAATTGTTCAGCGTGATTTGCCAGGCGGCACCTTACTCGGAATTGCAGCGCTCGACGTTTGACAGCGTTCTCGATATGCTCTCCGGGCGCTACCCGTCGGATGATTTTGCCGAGCTTCGACCGCGAATCACCTGGGACCGCCTTGCGAACCAAATCACACCAAGAGAGGGTTCCAAGCGGATCGCCATCGCCAACGCTGGTACGATTCCCGATCGTGGCCTCTTCGGCGTTTTTTTGGCGGGTGCGACAAGCGGGGCGCGTGTTGGCGAGCTTGACGAAGAAATGGTGTTCGAGAGCCGCCCCGGCGACACCGTGATTCTTGGTGCCAGCACTTGGCGAATCGAAGAGATCACGCGCGATCGGGTTCTCGTTTCTCCCGCTCCAGGCGAACCGGGCAAGATGCCCTTCTGGCGCGGCGACAGTGCCAGTCGGCCCGCTGAATTTGGTAAGAGGATCGGCGAGATGACGCGAGAATTGATGAAGCTTCCGCAGCAGGTGGCTTACACCAAGCTGGTTGAGGACCACAGTCTCGATGGCAACGCCGCGGAAAATCTCTTGCGCTATCTGGAGGAGCAGTACGCCGCCGTTGGCCTTGTGCCGAATGACGAAGAGATTCTGATCGAGCGTTGCCGCGACGAACTGGGCGACTGGCGAATTTGTATTCTGACTCCGTTTGGCTCTCGCGTTCATGCGCCCTGGTGCATGGCGGTGACATCGCGGCTGCGGGAGCAACACGGTGTGGATGTGGAAACGATGTGGTCCGACGACGGTTTTGTGATTCGTGTGCCGGAAGGCGTCGAAATGTTTGAAGAGGCTGACCTTCTCCCTTCCGCCGTTGAACTTAAACAGCTAGTGCTGCGTCAATTGGGCAGCACCTCATTGTTTGCCGCGAAATTTCGCGAGGCGGCAGGGCGGGCTTTACTATTGCCTCGCAGGCGTCCTGGTTTGCGCGCTCCTCTCTGGCAGCAGAGGAAGCGCGCGGCGGAGTTGATGGCCGTGGCGGCGCGGTATTCTTCGTTCCCCATCCTCCTGGAAACTTATCGTGAATGTTTACGCGAGGTGTTGGATCTTGTCGCAGCCGCCCAAGTTTTGAAGCAAATTGAGAATGGGCAGATTCGGGTTAGTTCCATCACGTCGCAAAAACCTTCGCCTTTTGCGTCGGCGCTGCTATTTTCCTATGTTGCGAATTATATCTACGAAGGCGATGCACCCTTGGCGGAGAGGCGCGCTCAGGCCCTCTCGATCGATCAGTCGCAATTGGAACAGATTCTGGGCAACGTGGACCTTCGCGAACTGCTCGATAAAGCGGCGATGGATGAGATCGAGGCTCAGCTTCAGGCGCTGGATCCCGATTACCAGGCGCGCCATGAGGACGGCCTGCATGATCTCCTGTTAAGGCTTGGCGATCTCAGTGAGTCCGAGTTGATCGCCCGCTGCGCTGGGGGCATCTCTTCAACTGTGGGAGCGTTGACCAATTCCCGGCGCGCCGTGCGAGTTCGCATCGCTGGCGAGTTACGTTACATTCCGGTTGAATATGCGGGGCGATATCGTGACGCCATTGGAACTCCGCTTCCCCCAGGTTTGGCCGAGTCCTTTCTGACCCCTGTTGCCGATCCGTTGGCAGGGCTGCTGCGCAGATACGCGCGGACTCATGGCCCGTTCACGACGCCCGAGGTTTGTAAGCGGTACGATTTGTCGCAGCCGGAAGTCGATATGATTCTGGGCGCGATGCATGCCGAGGGGAAACTGTTGTTGGGGGAATTCCGTCCGGACGGTATCCATCGCGAATGGTGCGATCCCGATGTCCTGCAAAAGATGCGCCAGAAAACTCTGGCTCGCCTACGGCGCGAAATCGTACCCGCCGAACAGACTGCGTTTGCGCGACTCCTCGGGAAGTGGCAGGGCGTGACGGCTCCCCGCAAGGGACTGGGCGCGCTGCTGGATACGATTGAGATTCTGCAAGGCTGCGAATTGATCGCATCTGAACTTGAACGCGAAATATTCCCCGTCCGGGTCGCGAATTATCAGCCGTCGGATCTCGATACTCTCCTTGCCTCAGGTGAAGTGATTTGGATTGGCCGGGAATCTCTGGGGAATCGAGACGGGCGCGTCTCGTTGTATCTGGCCGAGTCGCTTGGCAAATTGAGTCCACCCGGATCGTGGGATTCGTTGCCGGAATCGCTATCGGATCGGGCGAAACAGGTATTGGAATTATTGCGCCGTACTGGCGCGTCCTTTGAGGCAACCATTCAACAGGTGATCGGTGGTTTCCCGAATGAATCTACCGATGCGATTTGGGAGTTGGCTTGGGCGGGCCTGGTCACCAACGACAATTTTCAGCCGCTCCGTTCCCTGATCCAGAAAGAGAGTCGCCCAATGGCTTCTCGTGAGAGGCATCCCGCAGGCTCTGTTGGATTCTTGCAAGGGGCCAGATCGAGACGCGCGGCAGAGCGCGCCGGTCAAGGCCGCTGGTCATTGATTGAACAACGGATCGTTCGACCGCCAACCATGGCCGAATGGAGCGCTGCGAATGCCCAACAAATACTCTTGCGGAATGGCATCGTTATGCGTGAAACAGCAATCGCGGAAAATGTTCGGGGCGGATATCCACCGGTTTATGCGGCGCTCAAGACCATGGAGGAAAGCGGTTGGATCCGCCGAGGCATGTTTGTAGCTGGCATGGGCGCTGCGCAGTTTGCAACGCCCGCAGCGGTTGACTTGCTCCGAACTTTCAGTAATCCAAGTGATCGCGCCGAAACGGTACACCTTGCCGCGTCTGATCCCGCCAATCCTTACGGCTCGCTGTTTCCCTGGACGGTGGATGCAGCGGTGCATTCCATGTCTCGCGCCGCAGGCGGGAACGTAGTGCTGGTGAATGGACGATTGAGTGCGTTCTTCCGCAGACGTAATCCCGCCCTACAACTGTTCCTACCGGCAGAGGAACCGGAGCGAAGTCAGATTGCGTACGAGGTTGCACAAAAGCTGGCGGCGGTGGCGATCCGCCTACAAGGCAGGCACAGTGGTCTGATGATTTCCACGATCAACCAACAACCCGCACAGGACGATTTCCTGGCGCGGTTTCTTGAATTGAGCGGGTTTATCGCGACGGCTGCCGGTTTTCAGATGCGCCGCGTGGCACCGGCGCTTACCCAGAATACAGCGGCAAAAGAAAGCGATAACGAGAGCGAAACAGATGCCTGAAGGCGACACAATCTACCGGGCGGCGCGAACGTTGAATCGCGCGCTAGCCGGCCAATCGGTCACGGGTTTTGAAACTCAGCTACCACAGCTTGCCCGGATTAATGAAGATAGACCCTTGACGGGCCGAAGCGTGGTTGGCGTAGACGCCAATGGCAAATGGTTGCGAATCTATTTTTCCGGCGACCTCATCCTGCTCACCCACATGTTGATGAGCGGCAGTTGGCACATTTACCGGCCGGGGGAACGCTGGCAGCGTCCACCCATCCAAATGCGGGTTGTAATTCATACAGCCCCTTTCATCGCTGTCGCGTTCCAGGTCCCCATCGCAGAGTTTCATAGCGCCGATACGCTAAGTCGTCACCGCAGCGTGTTGCGTGTTGGGCCCGACGTGCTGGCCCCCGAGTTTGATTCCGTCCTGGCAATTAAGCAGATTCGATCACAGCCCGATTTGGAAGTGGGTGAGGCGTTGTTACGGCAAGATCTGCTCGCGGGGCTTGGCAATGTTTTTAAGTCCGAAGTCTGTTTTGCCAGTGGCGTGAATCCATTTCGCTTGGTGCGCAGTCTCTCGGAGGCGGAACTTGACATGCTGATGATGAAGGCGCGCAGCTTCTTGTTGGCCAACGTTGCCGATGGTGCGGGCGATCAAATCGTCACCTACACGGGAATGCGGCGCACCAGTGGGCGTAGCGATCCTGCAGCTCGATTGTGGGTTTATAAGCGCCGCGGCGAAGCGTGTCGGAAGTGCGCGACGACCATCGCTTCTCATAAGCAGGGCGAGGGCGCGCGCATTACGTTCTGGTGCCCCAAGTGTCAGGCGGCGAAGGCGTAGTCCGCCAAACATGGTCATAGGGAGGATTCCGTTCCAAGAATTCGCATGGATCAGCGGAAGCTGGAGGTAGCAGTGAACTCGTTTCAGTTTTCGGATTTACGGTCGCGTTCGCGTCATCAATCCATTTGAAACGCTGGCTGCGAAATTTCCTAGATCCAGACCTTTGTGACCGCAGTTGGATCGTTGACGAATTCGGCTGGAACTTCGTGCGCGGCGAAGCTTTGCAGCTTTGCCAGATGGAAGAGCGGAAGCGGTGCGAAATCGGGCGTGTCGGGCCAGGGCTGATAAACCATTACAGCCAAGCCAACGACTTCGGCCCCGTAACTTTCGACTAAGTTCTTGAGCGCCAGCAGCTTGCGCCCGGTGCGGAGGATATCATCTACCAACAGAATCTTGTCGCCCTTCTGCGGCTCGACAAATTGGCGGAAGCGCTGCGGCTGGTTCTCGATGTATTCTTCCGCCCAATAGACTTGTCTTGCGCCCAGAGCTTCGACAATGCCGTAGGCGACGGGGAGGCCGCCGGTGGCCGGGGCGACGATGGAGAGTTGGGGGATCATGGCGCGGAGCTCGGTGTTGGCGCGGATTTTGCGACTGAGGCCGACACTGAGAATCTTGGCGTTGTGATAGTCGCGCATGGCGAGGGCCACCTGCAGATACTCAGTGGAGTAAGTGCCATCGGGGTAGACAAAGTGGCCATTGCGCAGAGCACCGGTCTGGCGCAATAAGTCGACGACTTCTTCTTGAGTGGGAACGAGATTCATTGGGCTAGTTGGCTCCTCGGCCTAAGAGCACCAGGGGGATGGTGCGGAGTAAGATGCGACTGTCAAGCGACAGCGACCAGGTATCGATGTATTGCATGTCGAAGCGCATGACCGTGTCCAGATCGAGGCGATCTCGACCTTCGACGGCCCAGATGCAGGTGAGCCCTGGGCGCATGCGCAGACGGCGGCGCTGCCAGCGCTGGTAATTTTCTACTTCGTCGGGAGTGGCGGGGCGGGGACCCACCAGGGACATGTCGCCTTTGAGGATGTTCCAGAGTTGGGGCAATTCGTCGATCGAAAATTTGCGCAGCCAGCGACCGACGGCGGTGAGGCGGGGGTCGTTGGGGATCTTGAAGTTGAGCGTCTTGACGTTGAGATGGGCGTATTGGCCCTTGAGCGCTTCCGCGTTTGCGACCATCGAGCGGAACTTGTAGAGGAGGAAGTGGCGGCCGTTGAGACCGCATCGAGTTTGGCGGAAGATTATCGGGCCGTTTGAAGTCAGGCGGATGGCCAGTGCTGAGGCCAGGAGGATTGGCGAGCTGAGGACGAGCAGGGTGCCTGCGACCAGGAAATCGACGATGCGCTTGGCGAAGAGTTTGATTTCGTCGTGGGGAGTGGCGCTGTAGGTGAGAAGCGGCGTGGGGCCGAGACGATCCAGATATACATCACTGTTGACGTGCGGGAAAAAGTCGACACAGAGGCGAGTGCGGACACCTTCTTCGTCGCATTGCAGGAAGAGTTCTTCGAGGCCACCCAGGCGGTCGGGGGGGACGGCAAAGAGCACTTCGTCGACGATGTTGTCACGGAGTTTGGCGCGAACCTCTTCGGGATCGTCAACGATGCCGAGAAGCTGCGTGCCTCTGGCGGCATTGGCTTCGATGCGAAGCGCCAGGGCTTCGGCACGGGGGCCGGAGCCGAAGACGAGCACATGGTGGGGGCCTCCAAATTCGCGCCGGATCAGGCCGACCAAACTGCCCGCATTCCAGCGGAAGAGCAGTAGGAACAAGAATTGAACGGAAACGAAGAGGAGGAGGAAAGAGCGGCTGAGGTCGAGGCGGAGGAAGTATTCGAAGAGGACGATGGTCACCGCGCCGAAGACCGTTTGTTTGAGAGTCTCGCGGAAGATGACATAGGGGTTGGCGCCGTCCAGACGGTCGTAGATCTGGACCCAAAGACAAAAGACGACGCTGGACATGGCAGCGATTCCGAAGAGGAGAGTCTTGAGAGGCGCGGTGAGGAAGAAGTCGTTCGTCAGGGGGAGGATGCTGCGCGTCAGGTAAGCTGCCTGGAAGGCGAGCGCCGTGAGCAGAACATCGGAGAGAGCGAAAAGAACTCGTGCCTTGCGATTGTGGCGACTATACACCCATTTACACCGTGCCTTTTCAGGCTATCACTACCACTACATGTCGGAGGCAGTGGTGAGGAGGAGGCCTTGAATTTCGATCGCGCGCTGCCAGGTGTTTACGAGAGCTGCCACATAGCTGTCCTGGAGCTGGAAGAGATTTCTTTGGGCGATGAGAGCCTGGGGGTAGGCCCCGGCCATCTGGCGGAAATTGGAGAGATAGAGATCGTAGGCCTGGCGGGCCTTGGGCAAGATTCTGGTGCGATAGCGCTCTACTGCGATCGACGAATCCTGATAGTCCTTGTAGGCGGCGGCGAGGCGGGCCTTGAGAGCGAGTTTGGTTCGCTGCACGCCCAGACGGGCATGCTCGGCCTCGGCCTTGGCAGCTTTGATGCCGCCCTGATTGCGATCGAAGATGGGGATCTGGACGCCGATGTCGAAGATGCCTTCGAGGCCGCGGCGCTGCGTGGGGCCATTGGGGCCGACCTCGCCATACTCGCGGTTGTTGCGCAAACCGCCGCGGATGAAGAGATCGGGAATCTTCTCTACCTCGGCTCGGCGGACGGAGAATTCGCTGCGTCGAACGGACAGTTCCGCCACGCGCAATTCCGGGCTGTCGCGATAGATGGCTTCGAGAGCCTGATCGGCATCGAGCTTGGGAATGCTGGTGAGATCGCCCTCGAGGGGAACGGGCTTGAGGAGTGGATTGTTTACGGTGGCGGCGAGTTGGCGCCAGGTGCGGTCCTTAGCGTTTTGGGCGGCGATGAGGTCCAGGTCGATGCGCTCAGCCTCGGTTTCTGCGGCCAGGAGATCGGGGCGGTCGGCTTGTCCGACATTTGCCAGTTCTCGGGAGACGGCAACGGCGCGGGTGGCAAGTTTTGCGAGGTCGGTGCGCACTTGGAGCAGCAGTTGATCGCCGAGGGCCTGATAGAAGAGCGTGCGCACTGTGTTGAGCAGCATTTGCTTTTGGGCATTTTGGTGCTCGACGGAGATTGCCTGATCTTGCTGGGCGACCTTTCGGTTCAGGCCAAGCTTGCCGGCGGTGATGAAGCGCTGTTCGACGAAGCCGCCGATTGCGCCTCCGCCGGTGACCTTGGAGACGTGCTCGCCATTGGCTCCGATTGTGGGGTTGGGCCACATGCCGGATTGCTGAACGCGACCGCCAGCGGCGTCGACGGATGCCTGGGCTTGCCCGATGATCGGACTGGCGGCGAGCGCCATGCGCTCAAGGTCTTCGAGGTGGAGATGAGGGAGGTCAGAGGCGGCGTCGAAGGAGGGGAGGCCTGAGGCATCGGTTGGACCGGGAGCTTTGGCTGCCTCGAGAAGCATCGAGCATTTGGGGCACTTGCCGGGTTTTTCGGACTTCACGTCGGGGTGCATTGGGCAACTGTAGACAGTCGCGGGTTTGCTTGAAACTGGGGCGGCGGGGTGGACGTGCTCTTGCGCATGGGCGGCGACCAAGAGGAGCGCGAGAAGTGGGATGTGGATCAGGATTTTCATGGATGGACTCTACTTTCCGTGCTCGTGTTGTGGGGTTGCTTTGGGGAGGGCCTTCGGTTTGGTGGCCTCCAGTTTTTTGAGATCCATGATTTTGTCGTAGACCTCTGGGGTGACGATGCGGACGAGGGTCATCATGCCCATCATCGAAGCGGTCCAACCTTTGCGCAGGCCCAGGTTCTCGGGTTTGGGCGGGATGCTGCCGTCCATTTCCATCCACATATCCTGCGGGTAGCCGGGCACCTTCTTCTTTTCGGGGTCGTCTTTGGGGTACATCTCCATCGGGTCGCCGGGCTTGGCCATGGTGTGACCCTGATGCTGATCAGCACTGCCGGTTGCAACGAGGTTGGAGGTTGCTCGCTCACGGTCGGCGCTCATGCCGAGGCCGCGCCCGAGGGAAGGGCCGAAGTCTTCAGACAGTGCGTCGCCCTTGCGGAGCATGCCCATACCTTCCGGCATGCCGCCGCCTGTTTGCAGGCCATGTCCACCGTGGGAAAGCGGGCCCACCATCGAGACCATCTGGTTCATCATGTGGTGGGGCAGGTGGCAATGGAGCATCCAGTCGCCGAGGTATTTGGCTTCGAACTCGATATTGCGGGCCTGGGCCACACCGACGATGATCGTGTTCATGGGGTGCCACTGGGATTCAGGCACGCGGCCGCCCTCTGTGCCGGTCATGACGAATTGCGTCCCGTGCAGGTGCATGGGGTGATGGTCCATGCCGAGGTTGACCATGCGGATGCGGACACGCTCGCCCTGCTTGACGATCATTGGAGTGCAGTTGGGGCCAGCCTTGCCGTTGAGGCTGAGCCAGTTGTATTCCATCGAGAGCGTGTTAGGAATGTTGTTGTTGGGCAGCAGGGCCCATTCCTGAAGGAGCAGTCCGAAGTCGCGATCGACCTTTGGCTCGTAGGCTTGCTTAGGGTGCATGATGAACATGCCGAGCATGCCCATCATCTCCTGCATGGCGAAGTGTGAATGGTAGAAGAAGGTGCCGTGCTGGTGGAGGTTGAACTCATAGACGTAGGTGCCGCCGGGCGGGACTGGGTCCTGGCCAAGGCCGACGCTGCCGTCCATCTCCATGGGCGCCTCAATGCCATGCCAATGGATGGCACTCATTTCGGGCAATTTATTTTCGAAGATGACGCGGACACGGTCGCCCTCGTTGACTTCGATGGTGGGCCCAGGGATGGAGCCGTTGAAGCCCCAGGCGGTGAGGGGGCGACCGGGGATCAACTCGGTCTCGATGACCTCGGCGATGAGATGAAACTCCTTCACGCCGTCCACCATTTTGAAGGGCAGCTTGGGGAGATCCGGGAGTTCTACGGGTAACCCTTTGGATGGCATTTTGGCCGCCATGATGTGGCCTGCGTGGGGGTCTTGTGCCTGGACGGCTGTGCCTGTCCAGAGGGCTGCGCTGGCGGAGGCGAGGCGGGTGAAAAAGGTTCTGCGTGGATTCATTTTTGGATTCCTATTCGATATTTCTCTCAAGCGATGGCTGCGCGGACGCACGCGTGCTTAAGCGGGGCTGACGGTTGAAATGAGCGGAGGGACGGGTCGGCTAAATCCGGAGGACGGAGGGGCGGCTGAGGCGGGCTGAGTAGGGATCGAAACGGATCTCAGTGGTCAATCCAGCTACTGCATCGAAGTGGGGAAGAAGGAGCGTGTTGTCGTTGACCGCCAGCGCTGTCGAATGGCTGGCGTCTGGGGCTGAGCCGAAGCTCTGCTGTTCTGCCACAACTTCCTGGTGGGAGCATGGCTCAGAAGCAGGAGCTTTTGGCTTTGCGGGTGAATGCTTCTTGTGGCAGGGCGGGGTCTGTTCGTCGTCGATGGGCGCCGCCTTGGCTGCCTGGTCGCAGGACAGAAAGCTACACAGCTCCAGGCATTGCGCGCCGCTCATCAGAGTCGCACTGAGTAAAACCGCGACGATGTGGATGGAGCGCATCACCTGATGTGATGATAACTCCAATCTTTGGATTCCTAAAAACGTGTATCGCCGCTTGCCGCGTCTGATCAGCGATAAGCTTCCTTGCGGTCGAGGACGCGTTCGATCTTTAGGGAATCGCCGTGATCGCGGAAGAAGACGCGATGGTTCTGGGCACGGAGGCGGATTAGCGGCGGCGTGACGCCCCGGAGTTGCTTGGTTGCGCCTTGGCCGCTGAGGAGGTAGCGGCCAAGCGTCTTGAGAATCTGGATAGCGATGGGCTACTCGATACTGCGGACATCGTCTTTGGCCTGGTCGGCCCAGACTATACGTTTGGCTACTTCTCTTTACGGCTCGCGGCTCATTTCCTCAAAGTCGGCCATGGTGAGGCCGAACTCTGCAGGGACCTGTTCATGCGGAATGGGGGCGTTGTGCTTGCTCCATTCGTCTGCCTCGGCGATGGCTTTGGCTTCGGCTGGGCTGAGCGTGTCGCCGTCTTCATCGAGAAATGTTTCGAGCAGATGGACGACGGCGGCTAGTTGGCCTGGGGCGAGGCGATCAAGCATTTCATCAGCTTTGGTCTCGAGTGTGTTAGCGGCCATTTTCGCCATCCCTTCCAACGTCAGTTGACGGGGCTTCCGTCTTTCGTATGCTCCCAGAAGCGGTGCTACACGGTCGAGTCGGGCTGGGAGCCTAGCGCTACTTGCTGGTGTAGGGCTGGACGCTGGCGACGACCATTTGAAAGGCTACCGCGCCATACGGGCTATTGGTCTTGGCGACGCTGAATTTGCCTTCAAACCACTGCGGCACGAACATGTCGATTTTGGTCTTCTTTCGATTCGCCATGCGGCAATAAACAATCTGATTGGGCGGGGGCGGGGGAGTGTGGATGCAGCCGCCGGCGATGGGGACAATCAGGTACTCGTTTGCTTCCTCGAGGTCGTCGTTTTCGAGGGGAACCATGTAGCCAGCGATCCGGACCGTTGTGTTGTCTATTTTCTTGAGCTCGTCTGTCGCCTTGCCCGTGGTGATGTCGAGGGCGCGGAGTTGCCTCCACTGGACGACTGTGCCCAATGGGGCGTCGGCGGCAAAGAGTAGAGCGAGGGCAAGGGCCAAGACAGACTGCATGCCTTTATTAGAGCAGCCGGGCGGCGTCTTTCGCAAAGTAGTTGATGATGATCGAGGCACCGGCCCGTTTGATCGCGATGAGGCTTTCTATCATGACGCGCTCTTTGTCGATCCAGCCATTCTGGACTGCGGCCATGATCATGCTGAATTCTCCGGAGACCTGATAGGCGGCGATCGGGACATCGAAACGGTCACGTGCGGCGGCGATGATATCGAGGTAAGCCATGGCGGGCTTGACGATGATGAGGTCGGCACCCTCTTCGATATCGAGCTCAATTTCACGCATCGCCTCGCGGGCGTTGGGCGGATCCATCTGGTAGCTGCGGCGGTCGCCAAATTGGGGTGTACTTTCGGCTGCCTCACGGAAGGGGCCGTAGAAGCCGCTGGCGTACTTTGCGGCATAGGACATGATGGGTGTCTGCTGATGTCCGGCTGTATCGAGCGCAAGTCGAATAGCAGCGACGCGGCCATCCATCATGTCGCTGGGGGCGACGATGTCGGCACCGGCTTCGGCGTGGGAGACGGCGGATTTGGCCAGCCAGTCGAGCGTGATGTCGTTGTCGACATCGTTATCGATAACTTTGCCGCAGTGGCCGTGGGAGGTGTATTCGCAATTGCAAACGTCGGTGACGACCAGAAGATCGGGGACAGCGCGTTTGATGGCGCGGATGCCCTGCTGAACGATGCCGTGGGGGTCGTAGGCGCCGGTGGCGATTTCGTCCTTATGGTCCGGGATCCCAAACAGAATGACGCCGCCGAGACCGAGGCTTTTGGCCTGTTCGCACTCGAGGACCGCCTGATCGACAGAGAGCTGCGAGATGCCGGGCATGCTGGAGATCGGCTTGTTGCGGCCTTCGCCAGGAATCAGGAAGAGTGGGTAGATGAAATTCGATGGCTGCAACTCTGTCTCGCGAACCAGGCGGCGGATGGAATCGGTGCGGCGCAGGCGGCGTGGGCGGTGAATCGGGAAGGGCATGGGGCTGCTCACCAGTTTAATGCTGACCTGAACAATTGGCTAGACAAGCGACCTGAATGCAACCTGCGCGAACCTGCGAGAATCTATCTAAGCAGGGATCTGAACTTTGAAGCCATCGATCGCGGTTGAAAGACTCGGCAAGACCTATCGCGGTGCTAGCGAATTGACGATCTTTGCCGATATGAGCTTTGTGGTGAACTCTGGGGAACGTCTGGCGCTTGTTGGGGAATCGGGCGCTGGAAAGTCAACGCTTTTGCACCTGTTGGGGGGATTGGATCATCCTACGAGTGGGTCGATTCGATTTGGCGATACGGACATCACGAGGCTCTCATCGAAGGATCTGGCTGGTTTTCGGAATCGACAGATGGGATTTGTCTGGCAGGTCCAGTCACTGCTGCCAGAGTTTACGGCACTGGAAAACGTGATGATGCCATTGTTGGTGCGCGGTGAGACTCCCGAGCAGGCCGCGCCCAAGGCTGAGGTGATGTTGCAAGAAGTGGGATTATCGGACAGGGCTGCACACCGGGCTGGCGAACTTTCTGGTGGCGAGCAGCAGCGAGTGGTGATGGCCAGGGCCCTGGTGGGGCGGCCAAAGTATTTGCTGGCCGATGAACCAACCGGCAATCTTGACGAAGAGACGGCTGGGCAGATCTGGGATCTTTTGGAACGCATGCATCGTGAGCATGATTTGACGAGTGTGATCGTGACGCACAGCCCGGCGCTGGCCCGGCGTTGCGATAGGAGTTTGCGTTTGGCCAAGGGCGGCCTGAATGAAGTAACGGTTACAATGGAGAAAGATAGCCATGTTTGAGCGATATACAGAGAAGGCACGGCGAGTCATCTTCTTCGCCCGATATGAGGCGAGTCAGTTTGGCAGTCCGTACATTGAAACCGAGCATTTGCTGTTGGGTCTATTGCGGGAAGATAAGGCGCTAGCGAATCGTTTCCTGCGATCCCAAGCTGCAATTGAATCCATCCGCAAGCAGATTGAAGCACACACCACCATTCGCGAGAAAGTGTCGACTTCAGTTGACCTCCCCCTGAGTCATGAGTGCAAGCGCGTGCTGGCCTATGGTGCAGAGGAAGCCGAGCGGCTGAACCACAAGCACATCGGTACCGAGCATTTGCTGCTGGGGATTTTGCGGGAAGAGAAGTGCTATGCGGCGGAACTGCTGCATGAGCGCGGATTGCGGCTCTCGCAGGTTCGAGAAGAAATTGCACGCACTTCCAGCGAGAAGGTTACGGCCAATCGCAGCAAAGAGTCGAGCCTGTTGAATGAGTTCTCGCGCGATTTAACGCAGGCGGCCCTGGATGGCAGCCTTGATCCGCTCATTGGGCGCGATCACGAATTGGACCGCGTCATCCAGATTTTGTGCCGACGGACTAAGAACAACCCAGTGCTGATTGGTGAGCCGGGTGTTGGCAAGACGGCGATTGTTGAGGGATTAGCGCAGCGCATCTCTGATGGCGAAGTGCCGAGTTTCCTTGCCGACAAGCGGATTCTGTCGCTGGACCTTTCTTTGATCGTCGCAGGTACCAAGTATCGCGGCCAGTTTGAAGAGCGGCTCAAGACAATCATGAAGGAGTTGATGGAGAATCAGAACGCCATCATCTTCATTGACGAGCTTCACACACTGGTAGGAGCAGGGTCTGCGGAAGGCTCGCTGGATGCAGCGAATATCCTGAAACCGGCGCTGTCGCGTGGTGAGATCCAGTGCATTGGCGCGACGACGCCATCGGAATATCGAAAATCGATTGAGAAAGACCGTTCGCTCGAACGGCGCTTCCAGGCCGTCAAGGTGCCGCCACCCAACGAGAAGGATGCGATCCAGATTCTGATGGGTGTCAAAGAGCGCTATGAGAAATTCCATGCAGTCGTCTATACCGATGACTCTATCGACACGGCGGTCTATGCTTCCAATCGATTTATCCCGGATCGCTACTTGCCAGACAAGGCCATCGATCTGATCGACGAGGCGGGGGCGCGCGTGAAGCTGCGTCAGACCACCTTGCCGCCGGACATTGCGGACATCCAGAAGCGCATCAAGTTCATCGTTCATCGCATGGAGAATGCGATTGCAAACCATGAGTTTGAGAAGGCACGATTCTACTCGGACGAAGAGCGAAAAGAACGCGAGAATCTCCGCCTGCTTCGCGAGAAATACAACCTGGACGACACCTCGACGGGCGTTGTCACCAAGGACGACATCGAGGATGTTGTGGCGCGCTGGACTGGCGTGCCGATGACTTCGATCAAGGAAGAAGAAGTTTCTAAGCTTCTGCGGATCGAAGAAGAACTGCACAAGCGCGTGATCAGCCAAGAGAAGGCGATTGGCGCACTGGCACGGGCCATTCGACGTTCGCGTGCGGGTTTGAAGTCGCCCAAGCGTCCGGCAGGCAGCTTTCTATTCCTCGGGCCGACCGGTGTGGGTAAGACGGAAGTGGCGCGGGCACTGGCCGAGTTCCTCTTTGGCAGTGAGAAATCGCTGATCCGTTTCGACATGTCCGAGTTCATGGAAAAGCACTCGGTGTCGAAGCTGATCGGCTCGCCTCCTGGATACGTTGGGTACGAGGAAGGCGGTCAATTGACCGAGCGCGTCAAGCGCAACCCGTACTCGATCATTCTGCTCGATGAGATTGAGAAAGCGCACCCCGATGTATTCAACATCTTGTTGCAGGTGTTCGAAGATGGCCAGTTAACCGACGGATTGGGAAATACGGTTGACTTTAAGAACACGATCATCATCATGACTTCGAATTTGGGAGCTCGATTCCTGGATAGGAAGAAGGGCATTGGCTTTGATGCTCCGCTGGAAAAGGGCATGCAGCCGAAGGTAGAAGAGCAGGTGATGGGTGAAGTGAAACGTGCCTTCAATCCCGAGTTTCTCAATCGCCTGGACGAAGTGATTCTCTTTACTTCGCTCCTTGATGAAGACCTGCTGCAGATCGTCCATTTACTGGTGGATCAGATCAATCTGAATCTTGTGGCGAAGCAGGTCAAGATCCGGCTGGCACCGGATGCGGCCCGGTACATTCTCGAGAAGACTCTGGTGGATCGCAGCTACGGTGCGCGACCGCTGCGCAGAGCTTTGCAGAAGTACATCGAAGACCCGCTCTCCGAAGCGTTGATCCAAGGCTCGTTGCCCCGACCGAGTGATCTTGAGGTCTACCTGAGTGACACTGGTCTGTACTTCCGACCGATGCATGAGGCCGAAGAGGTACTTGTGGGCGGTGGCGGGGTCGCGGTGGCTATTGAAGGTACCCCGCTGTATACGTTCTAGCCCGACGATACTCTTGACGCTTCTTTCGCCGAAGTCCTTCTCAGGACTTCGGCGCGAAATATCCAGGCCGGGCCCTAACGACTAGATCCTTGCGTCCCTTTACTCGAATCTGAACCGGATGCCATTGGCCATCCGTCTTGATCGGTTCGGGGCGATAGAGGATGTTGTACTGGCTGCGCAACTCATTTGCGATGTTTTCAAAGCTCTGGGCCAGATCGCTCGCCTTGAACGGGAAAAACGTGACGCCGCCTGTGCGCTCGCTCATGTGCTTGAGGATTTTATCTCCATCGCTCTCAATGCGCGTGATGTTTGTCGAAATGGTGTAGATCACGACGTCTGCCTTGAGCGCCATCTCGATGGCCTGTTCGCGCGTGTGAATGCTCTGTGTGTCTTCGCCGTCGCTCAATATAACCATCGCTCTGCGGAACTTGAACAGAGGCTGATCCTGCATCAATTTGTCTTTCGCGGCAAAATAAACGGCATCGAACAGAGCCGTGCCGCCACCGGGCCGCATGTCGCGAATTGTAGTTGAGAGCTTGTCCACGTCACCGGTCAGATCGGCGCGAAGCTCCACCTGATTGTCGAAACTGACAACGACAGCGCGGTCTTCCTTGGGACGGATGACGCTGTTTATAAACTCGACCGCCGCTTCCTGCTGGAATCGGAAGCGATCCCGGATGCTGTTGCTGGTATCAACGAGGATTCCCAACCGGAGCGGCAGATTGCTCTCGGAAATGAACTCCAGAATGGACTGCGGCTTTTTCTCCTCGAAGAGCTCAAAGTCGTTCTTGGTCAAGTTAATGACGAAGCGGCCCTTACGGTCGGAGACGGTAAACAGGAAGTTGACGCGAAAAACGTCAAGGATGATGCGGTTGGGATCGGGTGCTTGCCCAAGCAGGGAAAAGGGTGTGGCGGTGGCTGCACCGAGAAAATGACGGCGATTCATGTCTACCGCTATTGTAGGCTTCTCAGCCAGTCCTTGAGTTCTTCGGCGAGAGGTGCCTCGACCTGAATCTCTTCTCCGGTCATTGGCTGAAGAAATTTGATTCGCCAGGCGTGCAGGAAAAAGCGCCCACTGTCGTGCGGTCTGGCCCCGTAGAGAATGTCGCCCGCCACTTTGTGTCCCAGGCTGCCAAGGTGGACGCGAATCTGGTGAGTGCGACCGGTGCCGATCTTCACTTCTGCGAGCGTGAACTTCTCATAGCGCTTCATGACCCGCCAATGAGTGATGGCGTCGCGACCGGCGTCGCTGTCTGGGTTGCGGATGGCGGTCATTCGGACGGGCTTCCAGGGGTCGCGGCCGATGGCGCGGTTGACTGTGCCTTCGTCGCGCTCCATGACGTTTTCCACTAAGGCGATGTAGGTTTTCTCTACCTCGCGTGAGCTGAACTGATCTTGCAGTTTGCGATGGGCTTCATCGTGTTTAGCAACCAGGATCACGCCACTGGTGTATTTATCGAGGCGATGAACGATGCCGGGCCGCATGTCGCCGCCGATCTGGGAAAGAGCTGTGAAGCGATGGAGCAAGGCGTTGACGAGTGTACCGTCGCTGGCACCGGCACCAGCATGGACCGTCATCCCTGCGGCCTTGTTGATCGCGATCATATCGTCGTCTTCGTAAAGAATCAGCAGCGGAAGGTCTTCGGCAGTGGCTTTGAGGGCGCGCAACTCCATCGGTTCAACGGCGATGTCCTCTCCGCCTTTGAGCAGGAATGCAGCTTTGCGGGGCTCACCGTCTACCAGCACTCGACCCTTCTTGATCCACTCCTGCATCCGACTGCGGCTGTATTTGGGGTAGAGGGTTTGCACGAAGACGTCCAGGCGCTGCGTTTCCCCTTCAAAAATCATTATTTAGAACTCATAGGGCCATTGGGGTTTAGCGCCGACGCCGCCGTCCACGAAGAGGGTCTGGCCGGTGACGAAGTCGCTTTGGTCCCCGGCGAAGAAAAGTACCGCCCTGGCGATGTCAATGGGCATGCCGATCCGGCGCAATGGTGTGATTGGTGCCCAGGTGCCTGCGTAGTCGCCCGTCTCGTGTTTAGTGCGCTCTACTTCGGTTGCGCCAGGGGCTACACAGTTGACGCGAATTTGATATTTGCCGAGTTCGACGGCTGCGACCTTGGTGAACATTTCAATTCCCCCTTTGGACGCAGTGTAGTCGACAAGCCTAGGGAAGGCCAACTTATTGCAGCCGGAGCCAATTGCGATGATGCTGCCACCGTGCCCGTTGGCAACCATGCGTTTGGCGGCCTCCTGAGTGCAAAGAAAGGTGCCGCGGAGGTTGGTGTTGATTACTTTGTCCCACTCTTCCACTTCAAGTTCGAGCAGCGGCTTCCAGGTTTGGACGGCAGCGTTGGCGACCACGACATTGATGTCGGGAAAATGCGAGTCGAATTGAGCGAAGAGGTTGCGTGTGCTGGTGACATCGCCCACGTCGGCCTGGATGGCAACGGCCTTGCGGCCGAATGCCTCGATTTGCGCCACTGTGTCCTGCGCCCCTGCGAGGTCGCTGTGGTAGTTGACCGCAACATCAAAGCCGACCCGCGCCAGTTCAATTGCAATGCATTTGCCGATCCCTTTGCTTGCGCCGGTAACGAGGGCTGTTCTCGCAGTCGGATCAGCAGTCATGACTCTATTGTAGTCGGCAAAGGCGCTATCCTTATAGAAATCCAACTGCAACATAGGGGTGTTTCTGACATGAAAATTCGAGCCGTATTGGCAATTTGTGCGCTTGCAATCAGCCTGACGCTGAGTGCCCAGACCTCAACCACGCAACTCGGGGGCACAGTCACTGACGGGTCGGGTGCCAGGATTCCCAACGCGGTGGTAAACGTGACGAACGAAGCCACTGGCATCAAGTACACGCAAACCACTACCGATGCGGGCCTCTATGCCTTTCCGTCGATTCCCGCTGGCAGCTACACGGTGCAGGTGGATGGCAAGGACTTTAAGAAATTCCAACTCACTAAGGTAGTTCTACAGATCAATTCACCAGCTTCGGTGAACGCGACACTTGAGGTCGGAGCCGCCAGTGAGACCGTTCAGGTGGAGGCCAACGCCGAGACGATTCAGACGAGCAACGCTGTTATCGGCAACGTCGTAGAGCGCAAGGCGATTGAATCGCTGCCACTGAATGGGCGGAACCCTTTAAATCTGTTGATCTATGAGCCTGGCGTAGTTCAGCGCTCTGGCGGCACGGTCAACGTCAATGGTTCGCGTGGCACGGCGGTCAACGTGACGATCGACGGCATTGAGGCGAACGAGTCTACGAACCCGAACCCAACCAGCAATATTTTTCGCATCAACCCTGACAACGTGCAGGAATTCAAGGTCACTACGTCGAACCCGTCGGCAGAAGAAGGCCGCAACTCCGGCGCAAACATTTCTATAGCAACGCGCAGCGGTACGAATCAGTTTCACGGCACGGCTTTCGAGTTCTTCCGCAACACCGCCCTGAATGCAAATGAATTTTTTGCCAAGGCGCAGGGCCAGCAAAAACCACTCATCAAACTGAATCAATACGGCTTTGAGTTTGGTGGCCCGATCCGGAAGAACAAGACCTTCTTCTTTGGTTCCTGGCAAGGCCAGAAGGTCAACTTTGCTGACCCGGTCGACAAGAGCTTCGGGACCGTTACGCTGTATTCGCCTTCAGCCCTGGCCGGCAACTATCGCTACTTCGTAGTGGACCCTCGCTCGCCCTTTACTCTCAACGGTGCCAAGATCACCCAAAATGTCCCGGGTTTGGTGGACCCCAGAAGTGGAGCTTTGGCACCTGGAGTGCGCAATTGTGCGGCAAACACGGATATCAACTGCGTCGCCAATTTCAATGTCGTCCAGAATGACCCGCTCAGGATTGGAATTGATTCGGCGGTCAAGGGTGTGCTGGGCGGCTATCCAGCGCCAAATTCCTACGCCGCAGCTGGCGACGGACTCAATACGGGTGCCTATGTTTGGAACTCCCCATTCCAGGTGCGTGGGCCGCAGTATCTCGCACGCATCGACCATGTGATCAATGACCGTCACAATTTGTTTGGCCGTTGGCTCGGTGCCGAGCAGAATACCCTCAATGGAGACCCGCTCAATGGTCGCCCAATTGTATTGCCGGGCTACCCGGCACGCGGCGAAGTCTATCGACCTGCCCACAACATCGCAATCGGATTGCGCAGCACGCTCAGTTCACGACTGGTAAATGAGTTCACTGCTGGCTATTCGCGTTTCAAGTTCCTTTTCACCCAAGGGGAAACCAATCCACTTTTCCCGAACACGCCGCGATTTACATTTAACAACTCGTCGGTTGACTACACTTCGAACCCGCGTACGGCGCGTGCTGTGAACACGATACAGTACGTCGATAACCTGACGTACATTTCTGGAGCCCACGTCTTCAAGTTCGGCGGGAACATCCGTTTTTACCAACACAACGACCAGCGTGGCGATGTCGGCGGTCCTTCGCTGGTGCCAGCGATCTCGCTTTCCCGGACCATCCGGCCGCCTGCTGGCATCACATTTCCTACGATCAGTTCCGCTACTTCTGCAGGAATCGCTTCCATCGACTTGAACCGGCTCCAGGGTACGGTCAATGACCTGCTGGGAATTCCTGCACAGTTGACGAACGTATTTATCGGGGACTTGCGGAGTGACACTTTCCTGCCGTTCCAGACTGGCCCCAAGTCGGTGAGCCTATGGGCTCAAGGACAGAGAACCAAGCAGTACAACTTTTTCGCACAAGACGAGTGGCGCGCAATGAAGAACCTGAGCATCAGCTATGGCGTGCGATGGGAAGTCAATGCGCCACCCACCGAAGCGGGTGGTCGCGTCTACGTCCCGAACAAGAACATCGATGGGAGCCAGGGCACGGTGAGCTTTGTCAGCGCCGGGCGCTGGTATCAGAATTTCAACTGGGGCGCATTTGCCCCACGCCTGGGGATCTCTTGGCAGCCAGGCGGATCGACCAAGATGGTCGTCCGCGGTGGATACTCTCAGGCCTTTGATCCGATCAGCACCTTCCAAGTCACCTCGATCGCAACGGCAGTCCCTGGCCAGACATTCTCGTGCGTCGCGGTGGTTGGCGCTTCGCCCACCCCTGGCTGCGGCACGGTGCCTGACCTGCGTTTGGGGGGCGGCTTCCCAAATGCACTTACAGTGCCGGCAGCCAAGCCAAGCAGCCAGTTGACGCCTAGCATCAGCACTTACAATACGGCACCATCAGCCCGTGTCTTCGATCAGAATCTTAAAGTGCCAACTGTTCACATGTGGAACTTGGTGATCCAGCGGGAAATCGGAAAGGGCTATGTGGGCAGTATCGGGTATGTCGGTCGGCGCGGCACGCGGCTGTATCGCTCATGGGATATGAACCAGATTGAATCTGGTCCGCTGCTCCCCAGTTTTCTGGCCATGCAACGCAACGTAGCCCTTGGTGGCGGTTGTAGGGCGGACGGTACGCTGTCCACTGGAGCTCCTTGTTCTGGTGCCAGCACGGTCCCCTACATCCAGCAGGGCATCATCACGAGCGCGTTTGCCAACTCCAGCAATACGGCTACGGAACTGCAGCAAAATGCTGCGGGGTCCACCGCAACCCGTATCGAACAGACAACCAATTCCGCCAAGCTGAGGCCCAATCAGCAATTCGGACAGATTCTTTATTTGGACAATGGCGCGGACTCGGTTTACCACTCCTTCCAAGCGACCTTCCGCAAGCGCTTCGACAACGCGGGTGTTCTCCTCGGTGGATCCTATACGCTGTCGAAGTCGATCGACAATCTCTCGGTAGATCCGGTTGCAGCATCGGCAGGTGGCGGCCAGACGACCACAAGCTCCAGGACCCCGGCAGACTCTCGCAACTATGACAATGAGCGGGCGCGGTCAGATTTTGATCAACGCCACGTCATCAACATGAGCGGCATCTATGAGCTGCCATTTGGAAGGGGCAAGATGCTGTTCGGCAATTCCAGTCGAATCTTGCAACTGTTTATCGGCGGCTGGAGCACAAATGGAATCTTTACCTATCAGTCCGGTGAGCCGTTTACGGTTCGGTCTGGCTTTCTCACCGCAAACGGCAGTGCGCAGAGCCGGGCAGCACTTGCGCCAGGCGTGACCAAGTATCCGGAAGCGAAGCTTCAGGAAAAGGCTGGCACCCTGGGCCCAGTGCTTTTTGCCGACGCATCGCAGTTTGCCATCCCCGCTCCGGGACAGCTTGGCATTGGACGTAACGTATTCCAGGGCCCAGTGTATTGGAATCTGGACCTGGGTTTATCGAAGGGCTTTGTCATTACCGAACGCGTGAAGCTCACCTTCCGAGCGGAGGCCTTCAACGCTTTGAATCATGCCAACTTCCGCAACCCGCGCGATGCATCTGTTGGTTCTCCGGCGGTCAATTCAACGGTGTTTGGCCAGACTTGTTGTGTCTCGCTTTCTACAGCAAGTTCGTCGACGACAAACCAGAACGGCGAAAGCTGGCGCGTACTTCAGCTAGCTCTGAAGCTCAGCTTTTAAGTTAACTGTCGTCGTTGGTGAAGAGATTCCTGGCTCCACAATTTGGGCATTGGTAGTAAGCGATGCCAACCCAATGCCGTCGCAGTTTGTTGGAGCCAATCAGATGGCTGGCGCTGTGCCCTGATCCACATCGTATGCAGACGTTTGTTTTTGCAGCGCGGCTTTGCGGCGAATGCGACCCGAAGTAGTAAGCCCACCCGTATACGCTGAAACGGGTTTGAAAGCATCGATCCAGGTTCCGAAACAGGTAGTTAGCGAGCATCAGCAATCGTTCGCTGCCGCAGCCGAGAACGATCATCCGACGGGGCATTCTGGCAATGTTACGACGATTCAGAAAAGACATTCCCGAATGCAGCAGGAGCGTCCCGGTCAGTGGCAGGCTCGTAGCCCTGGCAATCACATCGGATAAGTCCTCGGCCTTGGTAAAGGCATTTACGTGCCCGCCTCCGCGGCCCAGCCACCGGTAAATGCGATCGGTAATCGTGCTTGCATCCGGTACTGAGATGAACAGCACCGCATTGGGTTTCAAGATGCGACCCACCTCTTCGGCTACCTTCTCAAATTCGTCGAAGTGTTCAAAGCTATGGTTGGCCACCACCACTTCGAATGACTGTGAAGCGAAGGGGAGTGCGGCGGCATCAGCCTGGACGAAGTTGGAGTGGGCTCCAGGAGCTTTGGAATCCCGGTCGAGCCGAATCACTTTTGCAGTGGTCAAGCTCAAGGGAAAGCTGCCGGTTGACGAGCCTAGATCCAGAACTCTCGTTGCACTGTCGAGCGACTGAAGGTAGTCGAACATTTAGCCTAAGCGAAGCGAAATTGAATTGTATGGTCAAACGGTGCGAAGCCCGTCAGATAGATTGTGGGGCCAGGCAGTTTTGGATCGATGTAGCGAATGTTAGTGGTCCAATGATGGGCGGAACTTCCAGGGCCGATGCGAATGACATCCTTGCCTACTCTGTAAGTGGCCTCACTCCCGGAGATCAGGTACGAGTCGGTGGCGTTAGGAACCGGTGTGACGCCCTCGAGCTTGCCGCCCTCACGAAGCGCAATCTCGATGATGATCGGTACATGCTGTGTGCCACCGGAACGAATGCGCAGGTTGTAGCCACCCTCGACCTCAGTCCAGAATGCGCTCTGCTCGAAGGTAGAAATCTCGGATTTCGGCCTGGTCTTCTGGGTCGAGTCCCACATCTCGCTATCAATTTTCTTGGTCGGCGTGAATGGCTGGTAGTAGGGACCTTCGAGGTTCTGGGTCATCAGGATGCCTCCGTCGACCATCTTGAATTCCTGGGGTTTAAATTGGCCCCGGCCAAAGAATGAACTGATGAAGCGAACCGCCGTGACGACCGCCTCGCCTTTGCCCAGGCTGGCGATACGACTGCCGCCATTGTAGAAGACTGTCGCGGCCTGATCGCCGCGTCGAAAGCGGGAAACTTTGTTGTGAGCGAAGTCCTTGCGGTAATTGGTTGGCACCGGTGCCGTTGTTATTGGCTGCAGGAATTCCGGATGCAGCATCGCGGTGCTTAGGCCCAGATGCGTGTCCCGGTACTTCTCGGCGAGGCCGCCAAAGACGGGATTCTTGTCTTTCAGGGCCAGGGAGTGGAGCGCAAAGTAATAGCCCCCAGGCGTTGCCCTTGTGAACTGATCCTGCCTGCGCGAGAAGTCGGTAACGATCTCGCCATTCGGGTTGATCATGTACAGCATTGAGTTGAGATTGGCGCGAACGTGCTCGAGCAGCTCGGGTCGATTGTGTAGCGATGCTACTTGAACCAAAGCGTTATCGATGATCGAGTTGTAGGTGCCCATTGATCGCTCTGTAAATTGACCATCCTCATCGATGTCGATTCCTTCGGCCAGCCACTGATCGATGCGCCTTGTGTAGGCAGCGCTGGGAATGGCGTCATTCGAGAGCGAGAGCGCAGCGCAAACTACCCAGCGGTGATTTGGCGTGTGGATGCCTCCGATGGCCAGCCCGTCTGAGGCACTCTTGACGAAGGGCTCCATGACGGCGAACACTTCCCGCTCGCCCGATTTCTTGGCGATGAGCAATCCTTGTGCAGCAGCGAGGATGCCAAACGCGGTGTCGGGTGGAGAATTGAAGTTGGTGTCCATGTTGCTCAGGAAGCCTGCGGGACTCTGATTGCGCTTGAGCGCGGCGGCCGTCATTTTCAGGCGCGCAAACAGCTCGGCATTGCGATAGTGTTTGCTCTGCGGATTTACGAGCGCGGCAGCAAAACTGTCGTACATGCTCGCCATGGAGACGATGACCGGGATGCCGTAATTGTTGAGCAGCATCCCCTGCCAGGGGCTGGCCGGGTCCGTTATCTGATTTTTCAACAGCGAGTCAACGCCTTTGGCGTGGTTGTCGAGAATTGTCCTCATCAAGGGGTTAACTGAGGATTGAGCTGCCAGCGGCGCGGCTGACATAGTGAGGAGGGCGCTTCTTCTGTTCATTCTGAATCTAAACTCTAGGCTACAACTTTGATGAAGGTTTTGTTATGCAACTTCATCTTTGGTGTAAACTTTCCATGATATGGTTATGTGGTTCGAAAAATAGCCATGATCCATACACTCTTATTAATTGCGGCACTGACCGCTGCCGATGTTGAGACCCTTTCGCGCATCAAGCCGAGAATGCAGGCGCACATCGACCACGGCGTCATCAACGGGACGGTAACGATGCTTGTCGAGAAGGGCCAAACGGTCCACATCGAGGCGACGGGATGGGCGGACAAAGAAAACAAGAAGCCCATGCGAAAGGATTCGATTTTCCAGATCATGTCGATGACCAAGCCAATTACAGGCACGGGGATCATGATGATGGTGGAGGCCGGAAAGCTCAACCTGAACGACCCGGTTGCCAAGTACTTGCCGGAGTTTAAGGACAAGCCGAATGTCTTGGTTCGCCAATTGATGACTCACACCTCAGGGATGGCGAGCAACCCCCCGGGCGCGAATATGGAATGGTTTTACTCGATGAAAGTCAGCTTGGAAGATGCCGTGAAATTCTATGCGACCGTGCCACTGCTCCAGGACCCTGGGACGAAGTGGGTCTACTCGAATATGGGCTTGGCAACGCTTGGCCGCCTGATCGAAGTGACGAGCGGAATGAAGTACGACGAATTCATCGTTAAGCGGCTGCTGCAGCCGCTTGGGATGAAAGACAGCTTCTACTTTCCGCCAGCGGAAAAGAAGGATCGAATCGTCGTGAACTATTGCTCGAAGGAAGGCATGCTTGCTCCTTGTCCGCATACAACGCTCGGTGGCGACTCGCGGAATCTACGGGCTGGCGCGACCTATCCAGCGCCAGAGTTCGGACTGTATTCGACTGCCGAAGATCTCTCACATTTTTACTTGATGATGATGAACGGTGGTACGCTGGGCGGCAAACGGTACATCTCGAAGGCAAGTGTGGAAGCCATGACTATGGTGCAGACTGGCGATATAAAAGCGGGGCATAATCCCGGCACTGCATTCGGTCTGACCTGGGAAGTGGCAAAGGATCCGGTGGCCGCCGGAATGCTCTGGTCGATCGGGACTTTCGGGCATGGCGGCGCATTTGGCACACATGGCTGGATCGATCCGGCGAAGAAGCTGGTGGGCGTGTTCATGGTGCAGGGCGGAGCAGGGGCGGCAGAAGCCAAAGCCAACTTTATTGCGATGGGGTCGGCCTCGGCGAACTAAAAGCGAAGAAATGTTTTGTAATTCGTCCTTTCTTCGCCTACAATGCCAATATGGCACTTACTCGGCGGCAAAAGGACCTACTCGACTACCTGGCGGGTTTCATCGAGAAGAATGGTTACTCGCCCAGCTATGAAGAGATAGCCTCCGGTATGGACTTGACGTCTTTGGCTACGGTTCACAAGCACATTCACTCCCTGGAGACCAAGGGCTATTTGAAGCGCGGCTTCAATCAAAGTCGGTCGCTTGAGATCTCGTCTAAATACCTGGATGAGCGTCGGAGCTATTCCGGTTCCCCCAGGATCGCTGACCTGGAAGTGCCGTTGCTCGGTCGCATTGCGGCGGGTTCGCCAGTAGAGAGCATGTCGAATCCGGAGACCTTGGCATTCAAGGACTTTCTCGGCGATGCCAGCACCTATGCCCTCGAAGTGCGAGGGGATTCGATGATCGAAGATCACATCTGCAGTGGGGATTTCGTACTCGTAGAGAAGGTTCATAACGTGCGCGACGGGGACATCGTTGTGGCGTTAGTTGACGGAACTGAGACGACTCTCAAGCGGTTTTATCGCGAGCCGGGGGATATGGTTCGATTGCAACCGGCGAATTCATCGATGGCCCCGATACGGGTGTCGCAGAGTATCGTTAGCGTTCAGGGACGCGTGCTGGCCGTGTTGCGGAAGTATTGAGGTTCTAAGTCTGCGCTAAGCTGATTTAGCGATGTCCAGACAGAATCAGACAAACGAGATTCCACGCCACAAGACCCGCGAAGAATATGTTGATCTTGAAAAGCACTCTGTCGCGGCCCATCCTGAGGCACCAAAGGGCGAGAGCAAGTGCAGCCACCTTGATCGCCACCAGTCCGCCGATCGGATTGGGTGCCATCGTCATCGACCAGCGAACCATCGGGTTCGCCTCGGCTACTCCGTTGAGCAGGAAAGCCAATGTGCTCAACAGGTCAAGCGCCTGTAGGTATGCGAATTGAACGAAACAACCAGACTGTAGGATGCTTTGCATTGGGATCGTTTGTAGCACTGTTCTCTGATGGAAGCTTAACGGGCCAATGGACGCGGGGTCTATGGTACAGCCGGAGTTTTTGATGGCGAATGCGCCCAGTACATCTAGCCCTCCTTTGCGCTGGTTAAGCGTAGGCCTAGTGGTATCGATTTCGATGGTTTTCTATGGTACTGCCGGTCTGATGGTACGGGAAAACACTTTGGGCAATGATTTCCTCTGCTTTTATGCGGTGGGCACCCAATTGAACGCGGGGGACGGCGCTCGCCTTCACGATCACACAGTGCAAAAACTGTATCAGTCACAAGTACAGCCAGCTATGGCCGAGGTCGTGCCGTTTCCCCGACCTCGGTATTACGCCGAGATTTTTCGCCCCTTAGCGCTGCTACCTGAGAGCACAGCGCTGAATGTGTGGCAATTTCTCCAAATCCTGGGCCTGGTGGCGACTTGGTGGATGTTGGTGCTCCGATATCAAGCGGAGGTCCTGATTCTGACCTCCTTCTTCCTTCCCTTGCCAATCGGGATCGCTCACGGTCAGGATACGGGCTGGATGACCTTTCTTGTTTCGCTGAGCGTGTTCGTCTGGCAGGCGGGATATGGAGCCTGGGCCGGGGCGATCCTGGCGCTTTGCCTGTTCAAATGGCACCTGATTCTGTTGGTGCCGGTTGCGATGGTGTTGGGGAAACAGTGGGCGATGTTGAGAGGTTTTGTCGTGACAGCGCTGGTGACTGTTGGAGTGGATTTTGCGTTGGATGGGATGGCTGGGTGGAAAGCTTATGTTGCGTTGCTTGGGCAGCGGGATCTTGATCGGATGACTCCCGGCTTGACGCTGATGCCGAACCTGCAGGGCTTATTCGCCAACCTGGGAATTCCAGGCTTTTGGTGGATTGGCCTCGTATTCGCTTTTGTAGGCTTTACTCTGTGCGCATTGCGACTGAAGTGGCCGGAGGCACTTTTGGCTGCGCAGCTATGCGGGATTCTTGCAGTACCGCACTCTTTCGAATACGATATTGCATTTCTATTGTTTCCCCTGGCGGCTGTTGTTAGCAGACCCGGCAAGAGTCTGGCGAAATGGCTCGCGTTCGTCTTGCTGGTTCCGCCATTGTATTTTGTCCAAGGGCTTCCTTCGCCGTGGCCGTGTCTCTTGCCTCTGGCGCTCTTGAGCTTGTTGGCGGCATTGGCAACCGATGCGTGGAAGACTGACACGGCTAATGGGCTGGACCTGAAGGGCCGATTTGCTACCAGCGGGAAAGATCGCCGCTTGTTTCGACTTTCGTAATCGCCTGCTGCCCTCGGTGTATTTGGCGGGGCAAGGTCGCGATTTCCCGCATCTGGGAAGTTTCCAGGACGATGCCATCTATCTGGGAACGGCAAGGTCACTTGCGAACAAGAACCAGTACCGGATTGAAAGTCTCCCATGGACTCCAGCGCCGGCTAAGAGTCCCTGATGGCTCTCTACCTGGAAGTGCAGTTGGCCGCCACAAGGCTCATGAGCTACCTGATGTTTGCCGTTTTGGTGATTTGGGCCCTCGCGTTGCTACCGGTCGAGCGCCGTGTCGCTATGATCCGGCTCGGCTACCTGATTCGAAGTGCCGCGCCGCCCCTTTATGCTCGCGTTGCAGTAATTCGATTTAGGAGGCAGCTAGCGGAGTCGGACCGAGTTGGTGGCCTGCCTCCCTGCTAAAGAAGTGCCTTAGTTCAGCCGATGATTTCTCAGATGAAGACACTAGGGCAAATCGGGGCAAAGGCGCAGGTAATGCGCAATTCACCGATCCTGTTGCTTGCTTGTGCCGTGGCAATCATCGTGGTTCTGTGCCACATCGGCGTGGCCCTTTGGGCGGAAAATGAATTTACTCAGCCAGAAGGAGTCGTCGCGACGCAGATTTTGAGTCTTGCTGAGAAGGGAAGTCTCTATTACGACCTGAAGCAGTACCCGTACACGGTCTGTGCGTACATGCCGATTTTTTACCTGACGGTCGCCGGGATGAATCATTTGGGCGTTCCAGTCTTGACGGGGGGAAGAATACTCAGCATCTTGGCTCTAAGTTGGCTGTTCTTCCTGATCTGGAAAATCCTGATACTTTACACCGAAGACCCATTTTGCTCGATGACCGGTGTCGCCCTGGCTGGGATGACCCAACTGCTTTTAGGCTGGGGGATTGTTGGTCAGGTTGATACACTTGCGGTCGCCCTCACCCTGACTGCGTTCTATCAGTATTCGCGCTACCGGGTACTCGGCGAGAATTGCTTGGATCGGGCAGCTTTCTTTGCTGTGGCGGGTCTGTTCACAAAGCAGACCGTACTCTCGGCGCCGTTAGTGATTTTTCTCGTATTGCTATTGGAGAGTCCCAAGCAAGCTTTGCGATTTGCGACGATTGTTGGCGGCATTGGTGGGGCGATGGTGTTAACGCTAAACACACTCATGCATGGCCGCTTCCTCGAAAATACGGTCTTCGGAAATATGAATCCGATTGCGCTATACAAACTCCAGGTACACCTCGAATACATGGCAATTGCCCTTTTACCGCTTATCCCGGTGGTAGCTGTCGGGGTGAAGCAGGCGATTCGGTCTCCGATGCGGGCCGCCTTTCTGTATCTAGGTATTGCCTTGACCGTGCTGCTCCTAACGGCTGGGAAAGTGGGGTCTGATTCCAACTATCAAATCGAAACTGCTGTCGTCCTGATCCTGTGTGCCTGTCTCTCACTGCACCTCGTGAACTTTTATGGCCTCTCGCTCGGTGGAAGCAAAAAGTGGGTAACTCTGCTTATGCTGCCGCTTGGTTTGTATGCACTCCAGAACCTTCGGATTAGCGGCTCTGGGCTGCTGGAGCGAATTGTGCGCGAACAATCATTTCGGGCACAGATTCAGGGGCTAGATCCATTTTTGCGCTCCACTGGGCTGTTACTATCGGCAGACTCGAACCTGCTGGTGCGTGCAAAACGTCGATTTGAGGTTGAACCGCTGATCTACCGCATGTTGGTAGAGGCAGGCCGTATCGACGACAGCATCGTGTTGCAGGACATCAAGAACGCAAAATTCCAGACCGTGATCCTGTATGAGGACCTTGCACAGATAACAGATGAGGATCCTGAGATCCCACGATTGCCGCGTGCTCAGACTGACGCGATCCGTAATCGGTATCGCTTTGTGAAGCACTTGCCCGGCCCCTATCTAGGCGGTTTATACGTATATCAGCCAGCGGTGGGCTTAGAGCACGGAGACGGAAATTGGCACTAAAAGATATAGGGAGGCTCGCAAAGTATGTGGCGCGGTAAAACGGTATCAGTTATCTTTCCAACGTATAACGAAAAAGACTCGATTCGCGCAGCGACCCTCGGCTACTTTGCCACGGGTCTAGCTGATGAAGTGATCGTCGTGAACAATAATGCAGCAGCGGGAACTTCCGAAGAAGTTGCGGGGACTGGCGCGCGAGAGATTTTTGAGCTCCGGCAGGGATATGGAAATGCGCTGCTGTGTGGCATCGACAACTGCAAGTCGGATCTCGTTGTGCTCTCCGAGCCAGACGGCACCTTCAATCCGAGTGACCTGCTCAAGTTGCTGGCTTACTCAGACGACGTGCCCGTTGTGTTTGGAACGCGCACAAGCCGAGAGTTCATTTGGGCAGGCGCAAACATGGGCTTGTTTCTCCGGTGGGGCAATTGGGCGGTCGCGAAGATGACAGAGTTATTATTCAACACGACGATATTGACGGACATGGGTTGCACTCTTCGGCTGTTCGATGCCAATGCGTTAAGGCGTATCCGACCACATTTGACAATTGGCGGTTCTCACTTTGGCCCACAGTTGTTGATGGAGACAGTCGCACACGGAATTCCATTCGTCGAGATCCCAATCAACTATCGCAGCCGTATTGGCGAGTCTTCGGTAACGGGAAGCTTTTCGAAGGCGTTTGTTCTCGGGGTGCAAATGATTGTTTTAGTCTGGCAATATCGGTTGGGAATGGTCCGTCGAAACCGCACTCGATGGACGAATCAGGAAAGCCGGAGTCCGGCAGAGCGCCAGGCACTATCCATAGACGCTTCACTTGCAAACTTGAGCCGTGCGCTCGGCTCGAAAGCCGCGACTATCGAACCGAATCCGGTCATCGTCGCAATAGATTCAACAACCAATTAGTTGAGACTGCCGCTCTGCCCCTGGAGGCCGATTGTCACAGGCATGTAACGCACCCGCTCTGGTAGTCGCGAGGCGTAGTTGTCCAGTGAAGTCTGAATATCGGGTAGGGATTCAAGGCTTGTTGCATAGAAACTAACTGTTTGATCGCCAATCACGGCAGGCATACGCAGCCGCCATTCTCCGGCCTTGACCCATGTTGCCGGTAGCTTTGGGCCAATCCAGAATTGCCTTGTGCTGCCCTCGCCTTGAAACCATGAGTCATAAATGATCGCCAGTTTCACGTTGCGCTCCACAGCCATACGACGGATGTCACTGGTATCAAAGTTGCCACTCAATCGCCGATCTAGAACGTTGCGCGATGCCAGCCCCGCAAGGTCGAGAATCCTGGCGTGGGAAAAGAACGCTATGGCCCCGATGTCATGTGCTGCGATGGCCTCTGTGTCGAAGTTCTGTTGCACGAAATGAGCCATCTGAACCTGCTGAGAGTTGATGTGCAGTATGGCCGAAGGCAGAACGGAAACGCATTGCCAGGTGCGAAACGCGAGGGGAATCACGACGACCAAGAGCATCCAGCGCTTGGGTCGAGGTGCAGAGATCGCGAAACCAACTACAGAGAGCGCCACGAGATAGACCTCGTAGCGATAGAGCCAGCCGACGTTTGCAAAACACAGATGGCCAACTATCGCGAGTGCCGAAGCCATTGGCCATAACACTCGCGGGTCTTGCCACTCGCGAGCCTGTTTCAGCGCTGCATCGGCAGCTGCAATCAGCACAACCAGGATCGCGATGAAATATGGTGCCGCAAATGCCTGAAGTACAGATTTTTGCAAGACCGCAAGCGGCACCATCCAGACTGATCCGCCACTCGATAATCCAGCCTTCAGGAGGATCGAATTCGGGAGGAAGTGCTCGCCGAGTGAAACATTTATGAGACCGAGCGCGAGCATTGGTGCGCTCGATGCGATTCCGAGGAACAAGGCATCCTGAAAGCGGCTAAGGACCAAAAGCGACAAACCGGTGATACCGATGATAAATGCGCTCTCCAGACGTATTCCCATCATCAATGGTCCAAGTATCAGGACGGGGCCAATCCGTCCTCCGTTGAGCGCCCGTATGGCGGCTGATACAAAGAGAAGAGTGAGCGCCGAGTGCAGCGTGTGCTCCATGCCGAATTGGGCGATGTAGGGCAGTGGGAGTAGGACGACGAGCCCCGCCAGTGCGAAGCGGGCGGTATTGATGGGAACGGCGAAGTGCTTGAGGATTTGCGCTGCGGCCCCGAGTAGCAGGATCGCCGACAGGACGTTGAGTACTAGCGGAGTCCAAAGCCAGGGAACACCTGCGATTCCCAGCACTGTAATTAAAGCGGTGTAGAGGGGCGAAGAACTGGCATTTGCGACTTCTTCCGGGTGGATTCCCCAATGTCCACTCGCAAGATTTTTGGCCATCGCAAGATGAATAAAGGTATCGTCGAGGGGATAAGGAGACTCTCCACCAGTAGCCCACCAAGCCCAGGCAGTGATAGTTGCTATGAGCGATACACACCCTAGTGAGATCCAGGCCCATGAAGCGAAGTTCCAGCGAGTGCCCATCTTACATCTATCGGCCTACCCGCGTGCTTCCCTTAGTGCAACTTAGAAACGGAGGGATCCTACGCTTTGGCGTGGACCCCGTCCGTTCGGCAAATGGTTCGAGGTTAGTCGGCTACTAGGAGCCAGCAGCGGCGGCCGTCGACATCGTGTCGGCTACCTTGCTGAAAATCGTACTGAGGCTTGTGGCAACGTTGGGCATGATCGCACCAGCGGCAACCGCTACAAATCCGGCCATCAATGCGTATTCGATCAGGTCCTGACCCTTGGTGTTCTTGATGATCCGGAGATTCCACACCAGATGTTTGAGTTTGTTCATTTACTTATTCCCTCTCCAATTTGACTATTATTGACGACTACCCTACTAGGGTAACGGTACTCAGGTTTTATTCCAAGTAGGAGTAACCCTTAGTTGCCACTTCAATAAGTCTTATGTGTGGCTTCACACTGACCGCCTGGTTTCATTGATAGGAAAATGCCCAAGCGGAAGCTTGGGCATTTTCTAACACGGGGTGTATGTGACTAGGATCCGGCTGCGGCTGCAGTCGACATGGTGGTTGCAACCTTGCTGAAAATCGTGCTGATGCTGGTGGCAACGCTGGGCATGATGGCACCCGCGGCAACGGCGACAAAGCCAGCCATCAACGCGTATTCAATAAGGTCCTGACCTTTGGTGTCTTTGATGATGCGGAGGTTCCACACCAGATTCTTGAGCTTGTTCATTTGTTTCTCTCCTCTACAATTACGTAGTGCATTCGCACTACACTATCGAAGGTAACGTTACTTCAGTCCTACGCAAATCCGAGGAAGACCTTAGATCAATGACAAGAAAACCCTTAGTGACCTACGACCCAAAAACTGAACCAGCCTAAACTGAGAAAAACAGGAAAGGCAGGGCTTAGGAGATGAAGAAGAGCCGATTTAGTGATGAGCAGATACACGGGGCTGTAAGGCAGATGGAAGCAGGCCGGACGGCGGAGGAAATGAG
>JBBRBI010000051.1:0-42788 GCA_038206015.1 Bryobacterales bacterium
CGATCACATGCAGATCGCCGCAATCAACGACAAGTACGAAATGCTCCGCCGCGATGCCCCCGCCAATGCCAATATTGAGCTCCTTTACTTCAAGGCACTCGACACCCTCACTGGCCCCAATAACGCCTTCGCTGTCCTCCAACGCTATCTGGCCCACCACCATCGCCTCGCCCGCCAGGCCCAGGCCGACCTCATCGCTTACCGCAAGTTCAACCCCTCAAATCCCCCCAACTGACCCCACTTCGACTGGGCATCCTTCGTCACATCGCCCGACGAACTCTCCTTCTCACCCGAAGAAATCGCCGATGAAATGGAAATACCAAACGAAGCTAAGCTCCGATCTCATTTCGTTTCAACTACTTACTCAGAGCGCCCGAGGGTCGCTCACGCCGGCGCACCCTTCCACTACCCCACCGCTAGCGAAGAATCTCCAGACACGATAGAATCTGAACAAATCCATATACTGGGAGGCCTCTGGCCATGTTCCGATTCGATGCCGACAAGTCTGTAGAATTCTGCGATGGTTCACGACGCCGGGACTTCCTCCACGCTGGCTCGCTGTCGATGCTCGGCCTAGGCATGACACAGTTCACCGCGCTCAAAGCCCTGGGCGCCGTCGACACCGCCAAAACTGACGTCAATTGTATTTTCCTGATGCTGGTCGGCGCTCCCAGTCAGCTCGACACCTGGGACATGAAGCCCAACGCTCCCAGCGAAATTCGCGGCCCCTTCAAGCCCATCAAGACCAACGTTCCCGGCATCGAGATCAGTGAAAACTTCCCGCGCATGGCCAAGCATGCCGACAAGTATTCGATCATCCGCGGCATGAATCACACCGCCGCCGCTGTTCACGATACCGGTCACCAGATGATGCAAACGGGCCGACTCTTCCAGGGCGGCATTGAACATCCAAGCTACGGCTGCGTCCTGAGCAAGCTCAAAGGTCCCAAGGGAGACGTGCCCGCGCACGTACTTCTCCCGCGTCCCATCGGCAACACCGGCGGCAACATGCCGCATGGCCAAACGGCCGGTTTCCTGGGCAAAACCTTCGACCCCTTCGTCCTCAATGCCGACCCCAGCGACCCCAACTTCCGCGTGCCAGACATGCTTCCACCCGACTACCTCACTGCCCTCCGCGTCGATCGCCGCAAGAACTGGCGCGAGGCTGTCGACAAGGCCGTGAATCGATTCGAGACCTCGCAGGATGCCCGCCTCATGGACAACACCTTCCATCAGGCCTACACGCTGATGTCCAGCCAGAAGGCGCGCGAGGCATTTGAGCTACACCACGAGCCAGAAGCCATGCGTGAGAAGTATGGTCTCAATCGCTTTGGTCAAAGCTGCCTCTTGGCCCGCCGCATGGTAGAGGCTGGAGTCCGCTTTGTCACCGTCAATATGTTTGAGACCGTCTTCGATGAAATCACTTGGGACATCCACGGCTCGCGACCCTTCTCGCCCATCAGTTGCTACAAGGATCTCGTTGGCCCGATGTTCGACAATGCCTACGCGTCGCTGCTGGAAGACCTCAAGGAACGCGGTCTGCTCGAAAACACGATGGTCATTGCCTGCGGCGAATTCGGGCGCACCCCCAAGATCAACCCCGCTGGTGGCCGCGATCACTGGCCACAGTGCTGGAGCATTCTCATGGGCGGCGGTCCGCTCAAGGGTGGCACGATTGTCGGTGCCTCCGATGAAATCGGTGCCTATCCCAAAGATCGCCCGACCACCCCGGCAGAGGTGGCAGCCACGATTTATAAAGGCCTCGGCATTGACCTCTCGATTGAACTCCCCGGCGCACAGGGCCGTCCCATACCGCTGGTCGAGCGCGGCGTCGAACCCATCTCCCAATTGATCGGCTAAGAACATGAAGCACCTGATTTGTTTCGCATTGCTGTGCGCCAGCCTCGGGGCCGCGCCCGCAAAGCTCACTCTGTACCCGCAGAGCGTCACGCTGAACTCCAAGGAGAGCCGCCAGCAGTTGTTGGCGCAAGCCAGCGTCAACGGGCTTTCTGAAGACTGGACTCGCACTACCCAGTGGACCTCTTCCAATCCCGCGATTGCTGAAGTGGATGCAGCTGGCATGCTGACCCCCAAGGCCGATGGCGAAGTCACGATCACCGCAAAATCAGCCGATTCCCTGGCCACTCTCAAGGTGAGCGTCAAGAATACTAAGAGCGCTTTTACGTGGGGCTTTCGAGAGCATGTGATCCCGATCCTCAGTAAGCGCGGCTGCAACCAGGGTGCCTGCCACGGCGCGCTGGCCGGCAAGAATGGATTCAAACTCACCCTGCGCGGCTACGACCCCGAGGTGGATTACGATGTCCTGACGCGCCAGAGCCAGGGCCGCCGCGTCCTCCTGGCAGACCCCGAAAAGAGCCTGATGCTGCAGAAGGCATCGTTTGCGATACCTCATGGCGGCGGTCGTCTGCTAAAGAAGGACTCGCTCGAATACCGCGTCATCCGCGAATGGATAGAAGCTGGTGCGCCCGCGCCAAGTGCCAAGGATGTCGAGGTTCTTAGCCTTGAGGTTTACCCCAAGAGCGCCATCCTCAAGCTGAACTCGGAGCAACAGTTGGTGGTCCGCGCCAAGTACAGCGATGGTCGCTTTGAAGACGTAACGCGCTGGGCAAAGTACAGCTCCAACGATGAAGGCGTCGCCCAGGTGGACGACGGCACGGGACGCGTCAAGATGCTCGGTCGTGGCGAGGCAGCCATCACGGTTTGGTATTCCAGCAAGGTGCTCTACACGCGCCTCGCCGTGCCCGCCGCCACTGAAGTGAGCCCCGAGAAGTACGGTACCTTTTCTCGTCGCAACTACATTGATGATCTGGTTCTTGCCAAGTTGAAGAGCCTCAATATTGAGCCCTCTGCCAACGCCCCCGACGAGATGTTCATTCGCCGCGCCTACCTCGATGCAGCGGGCATTCTTCCCACGGCTGAAGAGGTCGAAAATTTCCTGACCGACAAGAGCCCGAACAAGCGCGAGAAGTTAGTCGAACAGATTCTCGCCAAGGATGAGTTCACCGACTACTGGGCCTACAAGTGGAGCGACCTGCTGCTCGTGAGCGCACGCAAACTCGGTGCCGTCGGCATGCAGAGTTTCTATAACTGGATCCGCGAAAGTGTGAAGGAGAACAAGCCCTGGAATCAGTTCGCCACCCAACTGATTACCTCAAGCGGCAGCACCCGGCAGAACGGATCGCTCAACTATTTTGTCCTCCATAAGGACCCGATTGACCTGGCTGAAAATGTCACTCAGGCCTTCCTTGGCCAACGCCTTACCTGCGCTCGCTGCCACAATCATCCGCTGGAAAAGTGGACGCAAAAGCAGTACTACGAAATGGCCAATCTCTTCGCCCGCGTCGGGCTGAAGAATGGCAACACGATGGGCGAGACGGTCGTCTTTGCCCGCACCAGCGGCGATGTCGTGCATCCCCGCCTGCTGAAGCCGCTCAACCCCACGCCGCTCGATGGCAAGGCGATGAGCCTCGACAGCACCGATGACCGGCGCGTGCATTTCGCCAACTGGCTCACCGCGCCCACCAATCAATTCTTTGCCCGCAATCTGGTCAATCGGGTGTTTGGCAACTTCATGGGCCGAGGCCTGACCACTCCGATCGACGACGTGCGTCCCACAAATCCCGCCTCAAACGAAGAGCTGTTCGAAGCTCTCGTCAAGGACTTCTCCAAAGACTTCGACGTCAAACGTCTCATTCGGACGATCATGAACTCTGGCGCCTATCAGCTCTCAAGTGAGCCTAACGCTTCCAATGAGAGTGATGGCAAATACTACTCGCACTATATCCTCAAGCGTCTGCCTGCCGAAGTGCTCCTCGACTCGATGAGTCAAGTGACGGGCGTGGCCACTGCCTTTGACGGCTACCCGAGCGGCACGCGCGCGCTCCAACTGCCCGACGTGCAAGTGAAGAGTGAGTTCCTGAATGTCTTCGGCCGCCCCAAGCGCGTCATCTGCGACGCGGGCGAGCGATCCAGCGACCCCAGCATCGCCCAGGCCCTGCACGTCATCAATGGCGAGACGCTCAATCGAAAATTGATGGCCAAGGACGGCTACATCAGCCTCTTCCTGCGGCTGGGATTGAGTGATCAACGGATGATCGAACAGGTCTACTTATCGGCCTTTGGACGCTATCCCAGTGACGGCGAGAAGCAGCGCGCAGTGGAGCTTCTCAGATCCTCCCGTACCGAGAAGGGAACTGTCGATGCAGTGCTGCAATCGCGCCGCCAAAGCACAGAAGACCTGATGTGGGCACTACTGACCAGCAAGGAATTCCTCTTCAACCAATGAGACGGTACCTGCTCGCACTGTTGCTGTGCATCCCGCTTTCGGCGGCCGTTAGCTCGAAACAAATCTACTCGCTTGCCTGGCGTCCCGATGGCAAGGCTCTGGCCCTTGGTGGCTATCAGGATGTGCGTCTGATGGACGCTACAGGCCAGGTGGAAACCGCAAAACTCACTGGCCATGCGGACGCCGTGCGCGCACTCGCCTGGAGCAAAGACGGCAGAATTCTGGCCGCCGCCGGTGGCGCTCCGGGGCGCAAGGGCGAGGTCAAGGTCTGGCTGGCAAACGGTGAATTACAAACGACGATCTCTGGCCACTCCGACTGCATCTACGGCCTAGCCATCTCACCCGATGGCAAGACCATTGCAACGTCAAGTTACGACAAGCTGATCAAGTTCTGGGACGCGACAACGGGCAAAGAGATTCGCACGCTCAAGGATCATATCGACTCGATCTATGCAATCGACTTCACCCCGGACGGCAAGCGACTGGTCAGCGGTGCGGCTGATCGCTCGATCAAGGTCTGGAATGTCGAAAGCGGCGAGCGGCTCTTCACCATGACCGAGCCGACGGACGGCATCAATAGCGTTGCCGTATCGCCCGATGGAAAGTGGATTGCCGCCGCAGGCCAGGATAAATCGGTGCGTGTGTGGGCCCTGGACGAGAAGGGCGCAACGCTGAAAAATTCAATGATCGCCCACGAGGATGCGATCCTGCGCGTGGTCTGGAGCCGCGATGGAAAGAAGCTTCTGACAAGCTCGGCTGACCGCAGCCTGAAGCTGTTTCGCGCCTCTGATCTCAGCGAGTTGAAGACCTTCGCCAAGCAGCCGGATTGGGCCTACGGCCTGGAGTTTTCCCCGGATGGCACGAAGGTTGCAATTGGAAGAATGAACGGGACTCTGACGATCCTTGAGGTATTACCGTGAATAAATTAGTCATTGTGGCGCTTGGTTGCGCCAGCTTGATACTCGCCCAAAAAGCCGAAGATTGGCCCAGTGGCACTCGCATCACACCGCCCACCATCTCGCGGGTTTCGCCGCGCGGAATCGCACGTGGGATGACGGTTGAGATGGAGATTGAGGGCTTCAATCTCGCCAGGGCCTCGGCCATCTATTTCAGCGAGAAGGGTGTTACTGGTAAGATCCTGCGCGTCAAAGAGCTGCCCGACATGGCGGATATCCGTCTCGGCTCAAATGGCGGATTGTCCACGATCGATCTCGGCCCGCTGCCGCCGCGCAACCAGATTACCGTTGAGATCGACATCAGCCCGGAGGCCCAGATTGGCCCGGTCAACTTTCGCGTCCTGACGCCCTTGGGCACCAGCCCGGTGGGCACCTTCCTGATCGAGCCCTTCTATGGCGAAGCCGCCGATAGCGAGCCCAACGACACGATTGACAATGCCCCCGAAGTCTACCTGCCAGCAATCTTTGTTGGCACAATCAGCCGCAATGGCGATGTCGATACGTACAAGATTAAGGCCCGCGCCAACCAGCAGATCGTCTTTGAAAATGGCGCGATGCTCCTTGGATCCAATCTGCAGCCTATCGTCCGAATCCTGGGAGAGGATCAAAGCATCCTTGCTGAATTCGGTAAGGACGGTGGAGACAGCACGAGGGTTTTCGCTCATCGATTTGATAAGGCTGGCACTTACTATGTGCAGATTACTGACTTCCAGCAGAGCGGTGGTGCGGGCCACATCTATCGATTGAAGGCTGGCGAGTTCCCGATTGTTACTGGTCTTTATCCGTTAGGTCTGCAACTAGGCAAGTCCGCAAAGATCCATGCCGAAGGCCTTAACGTAGGCGATGGCAATTTTGAAGTTCAGGGCACCCCCAGTGATCGGGACGCCTTCGCGTTGATGGCCCATCCAAAACTTTCGACCGGTAAAACCTTCAACGAGGTGCGTCTTGAGCTTGGTCAACACCCGGAAGTTGAAGCCAGGGCGGGCGTCAATCCACTCGCGATTCCATCGACTGTAAACGGTCGGCTGAAAACCGAAGCAGCATTTCGGTTCCGCGCGAAAAAAGGCGAGAAGCTGGTCTTTGAAGTTACAGCGCGTAGGGCCGGAAGTAACGTCGACTCATTCCTCGAAGTGCTGGACGGGAATGGTAAGTCGATCGAACACACGGTGCTGCGCCCGGTGTGGGAGACAACGGCAGTATTGCGCGACGCCGATAGTGCGGCTCGCGGCATCCGTCTTAATACCTGGAACGCAGTCCAGGTAGGCGACTACATGATGTTTGGGGCTGAGGTTCTGAAGGTGAGCGCAATGCCCAAGTCGCCCGACGACGATATGGTCTTCGAGAATTTCAATGGGCAACGCATTAGCTACTTCGGCACCTCTGCTGAATCCCATGCCATCGACAGCAGTATCTATAAGGTGCAGGTTCACCCTGCCGGGTCGACCTTTACTCCCAACGGCCTGCCCTTGACCCACCTCTACTACCGTAATGACGACGGCGGCCCCGGCTACGGCAAGGACTCCCTGCTCCAGTTCACCGCGCCCGCCGATGGCGAATACCAACTGAAGCTGCGCGACGTGCGCGGCGAATTGGTCAAGCCAGAGTCTTACCGCCTCACAGCGCGCCACCCGGAGCCCGATTTCCGTCTGACGATGAACCCGCGCAACGTCAACGTAGCGCCCGGCAGCGCCGTTCCGATCACGATTCAGGCCTTTCGGATGGATGGCTTTGATGGGCCGATTCCATTGACCGTCGAGGGCCTGCCCAAGGGCGTGACCGCGACGGCTGCAGTGGTTCCGCCTGGTCAGGTATTCGCGACAATACTGCTCAAGAGCGACGCCGACGATTTGATCGATTCTAAGGCCTATCCGATCGAAGTGGTGGGCAAGGTGGGCACGCAGAGCCGCTATGCCAACCAGGAGGACAACCTCAAGCTTCTTTCGAGGATGCCGAAGCCAGACATCAGAATGTCGGCGATCACCAGGGTGGTTGAGATTGAGGCGGGCAGTACGGCGGAGGTGAACCTGAGTGTCGAGAGGCTCAATGGCTTTAAGGGCCGGATTCCGGTTGCGGTACTGAACCTGCCTCCATCCGTTCGAGTGCTGGATGTCGGCCTGAACGGTGTGTTGGTCAATGAGGACGAGACCAAGCGTGGCTTCACTCTGGCCGCCTTGGCGGGCAGCGAAAACCTGGAACAGGTAATCTATGTGGCAGGCATCATTGAGACGCGCAGCCCGCAACAAAATCAGTTCGCAGCACCGGAAGCGATCCTGCTCAGGGTCAAGGCAAAGTAGGGTCTCTCGGGCGGGTTGCCTGGTTAGTTAGGTCTTAGGAGGGAATGTTACTAACCAAGCAATCCGCCGTGGCCGAGACAAGCCACCTCCCAACCGGAAACGCGGTATTTTGCGAGTGCGGGTGGGATGAGAAGATCGACGACATTGGGCCGGGCTGATCGATGGCAGCCGGGTGCCGAGATGATCGGAATGTCGTTTTTATAAGCCAAAAGAAGTAAATTGCCGGGCTCGACCGGAGCGAGAAAGCGCTCAACGTGACAACCCAGGCGGACAATTGCGCGGCCGATAACGTCCTCAGGACCGGCCGGCGCGGTGGTGGAAGCGACGATGATTGCGGTTGGCTTGGTTCTGACCAAATGCCCCAGGCCGCGAGTCACCTCATCTTCGTCTTCAAGACAGGCCAGCGCGAAGCTGCTGGTGGCGCCGTAGAGCGCGAGGCGCTGCTGGACTATGCTCTCAAACAGCATCCGTGCGCGGTCGCCGTTGAGGGGGTCTGAATATAGTACGCCAACGGTTGGATTGCGGATCGGGCGCGCCTGAAGTATCGCCCCCCGCTCTTTCAGGATACTCGTAATTGCCTCCAATTGCGCCTTGGCAACGGCAAACGGCGCACTCTTGACAGTCGCTATGCGCTGGTTCGCCCGGGCGTAACAGAGGTGAGGAAGGGTCGCGATCACGACGCTGGCAGTGCAGTTGATTTGTTTGAGCAGGTCTTCATCGACCAGGACGCAACAATCCTCGGTGGCGAACAGGTTCATTCGGCCGCCAGGCGCCGGGCGCAGTTCTACAGAACCCGCTCCAACCTCCCGTCCGACTACGACTACTGCGTCATCTTCTGAGACTTCGCCCTCCTCAAGCTGCGTGACCCAGACTTCGGACATGCCTTCCGTCTGCATCAGGCGGACGTCTTCTTCGTTTAGTATGTGCCCCTTAGACAGCAGCTTCTTGCCGCTTGGCTTAAATATCGTGCAGCAGAGAATTCTCCCTGAAGATTCTTGAATATCGACGGTTTGCGCCCGCATGGCAACGGTTCTCCTGATGTCTAGTAGTCCTAGGACTGGAAAACTCTCAGTATTTTATTAGTGACCTGAGGGACGAGGTAAGGTGATCTCCGGGGCGAAGACGCGGAAGGGATCCGGGCGGGCTGGCGACAAGGGGGACGCCTTGAGACGTTTGAGCACGGCGATCTCGTCGCAGGCCTGAAACTTCGGGCAGCGGAGGCAGTCTTTCCATGCCTTTAGCGGCAATTGATCGCGATTGACGAGGGCATAGCCCATCTTCGAAAAGAAGTCTGGAACGTAGGTAAAAGCAAACAGGTCCTGCAAATCGAAGGCTATGGCCTCGGCATCAATCGCCTCCATCAGGAGTCGGCCGGCACCAGTACCCTTAGCCCCAGGGTCGACAGCCAGAGACCTTAGCTCGGCGATTGACGGGCCGTAAAAGTGCAGGGCTGCGCAACCAATCAGCTTGGACCCATCGTAAATGACCGTAAAATCGCGGATGAATTCGGATAACTCGAATTCCGTTCGGGGCAGCATGATCTCTTTTGCCGCGTAGCCATTGATGAGGGCCAGGATCGCGGGGATATCTGGCATCAATGCCTTACGGACCGAGTACTTATTGGACGAAGGCTGTGCCAAGAGGCTCTCCTGACTGGACGCGGGCCAGTACATCGGGAGTCGCGCCATTCACGATGCGGACCTCGCCGACGCCATTCGACAGGGCGAAATCGGCAGCCCGAAGCTTGGCCAGCATGCCACCGGTGGCGACGCCGGTTTGGATCAGATGATTGGCTTCGCTCGGTCGCAAGACCGGGATGCGCTGTCCGTCGGCTCCCCGGACGCCCTCTACGTCGGTGAGGAAGAGAAGCCGCTCCACGCCCCAGGCGGCAGCCAGGCTGGTGGCCATCTGGTCGGCGTTGACATTGAATACATTGCCCTGACGGTCGCCTCCCACGCAGGCGATCACGGGGACAAAGCCGTCGGCGCAAAGAGTATCGAGGATACGTATATTGGCGCGTACAGGGCGGCCGACTTGGCCGAGGGCCGGGTCGACCAATTCGCATTCTGTCAGAGCGCAGTCGATTCCGGTGAGGCCGACGGCGTCGATACCTGCTTTGACAAGGGTGGAGACGAGTTCATGGTTGACCGTGCCGGCGAAGACTTTCAGTACCGCGTCGATGACGGCCGGGCTGGACACTCGCAGGCCGTCAATGAATTCCGAGGGCACGCCGCGCTCTTCGAGAAAGCGGGTCATCTGCTTGCCTCCTCCATGGACGACAGCGAGAATTGGGTTCGTTCGGTGCGCCGCTGCCAACTGGGCTGCGATGGCCGCCCGGGCGATCGGGTCGTCCAGCAGAGCACCCCCCAGCTTGACCAATAGTTTCATGAACTTAGAGGCCTTCTTCTTCGGGTAGCCCCAGAATCAAATTCATGTTTTGAACAGCTTGGCCTGCGGCACCTTTCACCAGATTGTCGATGGCGGAAACCACTACGGTGCGGCCATCGGGCTGTTGGCTGAAGCCGATCTCGCAGAGGTTAGTATGGCGTACCGCGTGCAGATCGGGCACCTGGCCGGGGGGCCGGACACGCACGAATCGTTCGCCCTCGTAGGCATCCTGGTAGATCCGGTGGATGCGTTCTGCATTGAAATCTGGGCTGGTAGCTCGGAAGTAAATGGTTTCGAGGATACCGCGGTCGATTGGGATCAATTGCGCCGTGAAGCTGAACTGGCTTTCGAGAATGCCGGAATTCTGTAGCACCTCGGGAATGTGCCGGTGGTCGAGCAGGGAGTAGGCCGAGAAGTTCTCGGTGACTTCACAGAAGGACGTTTTGAGGCTGGCCTTGCGGCCCGCTCCAGAGACGCCACTCTTGGCATCGCAAACAATTCCGGCTTCGAGGTTGATCGCCCCGGCGCGGATCAGGGGCCGGATTGCGAGGTTGGCGGCGGTTGGGTAGCAGCCTGGGTTGGACACCAGGCGGGCGTGTTTGATTGTGTCCCGATAGAACTCCGGAAGGCCGTAGACGGCTTCTGCCAGTAAGTTGGCGGCTGTGTGGTCTTCTTTATACCAATGCTTGTAGTCCGCTACAGACTTGAAGCGAAAGGCACCGGATAGGTCGACGACTTTGGCGCCGGCTGCGAGAAAGACGGGCGCAAGGTCCATGGAAGCTTCAGGGGGCGTGGCAAAGAACACGATGTCGAGCGAGTGGTCTTTGACGGTTGTGGGGCCGAGAGGTGCGGCGTCCGAGCGATGTTCGAGGGGAACCGGAGCGACCGACCGATGGCGGTTGAGGATTTTGACGAGCTCGGCACCGGAGTAGCCCCGGAAACCGACGATGCCCGCGCGTAGCGACTTGGTGCTGGACATGATTAATTATACAGTTCTAATGAATAATTATACCATCGTCGCCGAGCTAGCGCTGTTCGGCGACGGACTTGTCGGCGAGTTCGGCGAGGAACGGAATGCGAACCATTTCGCGTTGACTGGTCTTGTAGAGCATGTAGACCCAGGCGGCCGTAAGCGATAGCCTGATCGTTCGGCTAATCAGATAGGCACTGGGAAAGGCAGAAAAAAGAATATCTTCAATCACCCAAGCGTGGATCAGCCAGACTACGAACAGGTAAAGGCCCTGGAACGCATGAAATCGAACCAGATTGTCGCGGCGAAAGCGCTCTGCCGCCAGAACAAAGATCGAGAAGACTCCGCCGAGAAAAGGTATGTAGCAGAGGGTTGTAGCCGTGTGGGGGTCCAGCGTCGAGAAGTAATCTGGAAGACTACGCGCAGGCTTAGGAGCGGCAGGCGGGGGCTCCTCCCTGGACTGGGAGGCGCCGCACTGGCCGCAAAACTGGTCACTCGGCTTCACCTGGTTGCCGCACTTGTTGCAAAATGCCATATTTCTTACACCCCAAGATGTTCTCAACAGTTTATACGCGATTCGCTAGGGTGATAGCTTGGATAAATGCGACGGTTATCTGTTTTGTTGGCAGCGCTAGCATTTTGCCTGATTAGCGCGCAGGCGAAAGAACTGAAGATCTTCTTCATCGATGTGGAGGGCGGCCAGTGTACGCTGATCATTACCCCGAAGGGCGAGTCGCTGTTGATCGACACCGGATGGCCCGGCAATAACAGCCGGGACGCGGAGCGCATTGCCGCAGTAGCCAAGAAGAACAAGATCAAAAAGATCGACTGGCTGCTGATCACACACTTCCACACCGACCATCTGGGTGGCATCACGACTCTGATGGATCGGCTGCCGGTAGTTCATCTCGTAAGCCACGGCAAAAACATCGAGACGGGCAAGGGCGCAGAGCAACTGAACAAGGTCTATGAAGAGGCCAAGGCCAAGAGCAAAGAAATGATCGTGAAGGCGGGCGACCGGATTCCTGTCGCCGGGTTGGATATCGAAGTGGTTGCGGCGGCGGGGCAGTCGATTGTAGGTGCCTCCAGCCTCTCGCGTGGAGCTGGCGACAATCAACTATGTGGCGCGGCAACGAAGAAGGAAATCGATCCTTCCGAGAACGCGCAGAGCGTCGGCATCCTCCTGAAATTTGGGGAGTTTCGTTTTCTCGACCTCGGCGACCTGACCTGGAACAAGGAGACCGACCTGGCTTGCCCGGTGAACAAGATCGGCAAGGTGGATCTTTATCTGACGACGCACCATGGTGCCTGGTCGAGCAATAATCCAGCCCTGGTTCATGCCCTCGAAGCCAAGGCCATCGTTATGAACAACGGCGACAAGAAGGGCGGCGAAATGCCAGCGATTGACAGCTTGCGAGCGGCACCTGGCCTAAAGAATTTCTGGCAGGTGCATTACGCCATCGCGGCGGGGAAAGAGCACAACGTCGAAGACCCCTACATCGCCAATCTGACGTCTCCCGGCGGCTTCAACATCGCAGTAGAGGCGAAGACCGATGGACACTTCACGGTCACCAATCAGCGCAATAAGTTCAGCAAGAGCTACTAGGCGCAAGAGCTACTCAGTTGTTGAATACCTCCTCGACTTACTTCGTCTTTTTAGCGGCGGTGTTCTGGCTCTATTGGGCGGTGGCCCGATGGCGCACGCCGACATTGGCGGTAGTGCTGGCAGCAAACTACTTCTTCTATGCACGTTGGGACTTGTTCTACCTTTTCCTGATCCCCACAGTCAGCCTGGTGGATTATGCCTGCGCGCTTGGTATGCAGGACAGCAAGCGGGTCTGGTGGCGGCGGGCGCTGCTTTCTATCAGCCTGATCGCCAACATCGGCATCCTGATCTCGTTCAAGTACATGCCAGCCTGGGACAAAGACTGGAAGTGGGTCTTCCCTCTGGGGCTGAGCTTTTATTGCTTTCAGGCGCTTAGTTATACGATTGACGTCTATCGGCGCGACGCCAAAGCCACTGAAAGTCTGCTGGCTCATTTCACTGCGGTGAGCTTCTTTCCGGCGATCATCGCCGGGCCGATTACGCGGGTGGCAAATTTGATTCCCCAATTAGAGAAGCCCAAGAAACTCAGTGCCACTGACGGGGGCCGGGCGCTTTTTCTGATTGGCTTGGGCGCGATGAAAAAGTTATTGGTAGCCGACTATCTCGCCGAGAATCTGGTGAACCGCGTCTTTGACTTTCCAAAGTTGTACAGCGGATTGGAAGTGCTGGCGGGCGTTTATGGCTATGCCTTGCAGCTGTATTTCGATTTCTCAGGCTATAGTGATATCGCTATCGGCAGCGCTCTCTTATTGGGTTTGAAGATACCGCAAAACTTCAACATGCCCTATGCTGCGGCCAACATCGCTGACTTCTGGCGGCGTTGGCACATGAGCCTATCCAGTTGGCTACGCGACTATGTGTACTTCTCCTTCCCTGGATTGCGCGGGAAGCTGATGCCGTATGTAGCGCTTACTTTGACGATGGTGATTGGCGGCTTCTGGCATGGGCCGACTTGGAACTTTGTGATTTGGGGTGCACTGCATGGGTTGGGGCTTGGGATCTGTCGGGGGTGGCAAGCGTGGCGTGGCGCAAACAAATGGGACAGCGCCCTTAGTCGAGGCCTGGCAACTTTCTGGACGGTTCAGTTCGTCTGCTTTGGGTGGATCTTTTTTCGAGCTTCGAGCCTTGAGAATGCGATGGATATCCTGACGCAGATCTGCAGTGTCACGATGTCGACGGCGAACCTGAGTTGGGCATTCTTGACGATCGCGGCCATAGGCGCAATTGGACACTATGCGCCAAAGAAATGGCTCGACGTGTCTGAGAGTAGCTTTGCCCGCGTGCCATTCTTTGTACAGGCACTGCTGCTGGCTATCCTGGCGATGAGCATCAAGTATGTTGCTGCCACGGGAAACGCCCCGTTTGTGTATTCGCAATTCTAAACAGCCTGATGGATTTCCCGCGCAAAACAGTATTGAGTGTCGGCTGCCTCGTTGCGATGGTGGTGGCGCTGGAGTGCATCCCGAGCCTGTCGAACTATCGCTTAATGGATTGGGACGCGGTGGTTCAGGTTGTGGAGTTTCGTCCCAGCGTTTTGACGCCACGGGACCCAATCGTTGCTGCTGAAGTGAAGCTTAAGCCGGGAAGGGCGCTCGAAAAGATAGGGGCCAGGATGGCTGTCGAACCTTTGAGCGACCCAACAGGTAGTCTTGATTCTTTCTACACGGCGATTGAACGCGTGGAAGCGGGCGAGCCCGGGGCAACGGTGCGGCTGGCGCACTATGGCGATTCTCCCACCACGGCAGATCTGATCACGGCCGATGTGCGTGCCCTTCTACAGAAGCGATTCGGTGACGCTGGACACGGCTACTACCTGATCGCGAAGCCCTGGGCCTGGTATGGCCATCGAGGGGTCGATAGCGATTCCAGCGGCTGGGATGTAGAGGCCTCCAACCTTTCTAAGAATCGCGATGGATACTACGGCTATGGCGGAGTCAGCTTCAAGGGCTTCGCTGGCGCGCGAGCGAAATTTCGGCTGAAAGAAGCGGGTTATGCGCGGGTTGAAGTGAGCTATTGGCAGCAACCGGAGGGCGGCACTTTTGTGGTGGAAGCATGCGGGGAGCGCCTTGGCGAGCGCTCCTCAAGCGGTGACCCTGGTGAAGGCTTTGCCGAATTTGTCGTGCCTGCTGACTGCAAAGAAATTGTCGTGCGAGTGGAAAGTGGACAGGTACGCATGTTTGGGGTGCAGTTCCTGCGGGGCACGAATGGCGTGATCTACGACAGCCTTGGCCTGAACGGAGCCTACATCAGCGTGCTGGCTAAGTTCCTGAAGCCGGAGCATTGGGCGAACACATTGCAACACTTTGAGCCAGACGTCGTGGTGATCAATTACGGGACCAACGAGAGTGTGTATGCGGCATTCGTCGATAAGGTTTTTGAGAAGGAGTTGCGAGAGACGATTCGCCGGATCCGCGGGGCGCTACCCGGCAAGAGTATTTTGGTGATGAGCCCGATGGATCGCGGCGAACGCAACTCGGCTGGACAGATCGAAACCGTACCAGCGCTGCAGCGATTGGTGGAACTGGAACGGAAGATCGCTGCCAATGAGGGGGTCGCGTTTTTCAATACTTTCGAGGCAATGGGTGGAAATGGAACGATGGCGAAGTGGTATGGGGCCGAGCCCAGGCTGGTGGGCGCTGACTTTATCCATCCGATGCCGGGCGGTGCCAAGATTATCGGGAATCTTCTGTACAAGGCGATTCTGGATGGTTACAACCGCCACAAAACGGGCAAAAGGGCGGCTGGAAGGGCCAAAACTGTTGCGGGATTGTAAAGATAGAAACTAAGTGGGCTCGGCTGGCGTTCTAATGAGTGAATGTACCGCACAGCCAGTTCCGTTTTCGCACTATCGGTTTTGGCGACTGTCGTTGGTGCCTACCAGGACCCGCCAGTCGTTTTTAAGAGCGATGTTTCCCTCGTCCGGGTGGATGTCCAGGTAACAGACCGCAGTAGCCGAGCGATCTCGAGCCTGCGAAAAGAAGATTTTCAAATTCGGGAAGGCGGCCAAGTCCGGGAGATCGTGAACTTTGCCCGAGAAAATCTGCCGCTGGATGTCATTCTCTTGCTGGACGTAAGCGGCAGCATGCGGCCCCACGTAGAACGTATCGCCAATGCTGCGCATGAGGCAATGGCGGAACTGGGCAACGAAGACCGTGTGGCGATTATGGTTTTTGACCGCATGACGCGGGTGAGCATGGGCTTCAAATCGAATCACGACGAGATTGTGAGGGGCTTCCAGCAACTTCTGGATCGGGAGAATTTCAACGGGGGCACCGATATTACGCGGGGCATGTTGGACGCTACAGACTATATGCGCAAGAACGCCCGGCGTGGTGCCCGACGCGCGATCATTATTCTGACCGACGACATGACTGAATTCCAGCGGGATGAATTCCGAGTGGGACGTGCGCTGGAAGAAGCCAGCACCGTGATGAGTGCACTGATTGCACCCGACGCGATGAGCACACGCGGGCAGTTCCCCGGCACCGGTGGCGGTTGGCCGCAGCCTGGTGGCCGCACGGGTCGCACGGGTGGAAGCACTGGCGGGATTGGCGGCATCGGCGGCTTGGGTGACATCATCTTTGGCGGAGGCGGTGCGGGCAGGATGCCTGGCGGTGGTGGTAGGATGCCTGGCGGCGGTGGCGGACAGGGACAAATGGGTAACGGGCGGTTGAAGTCCGCTGGCACGAGCGAAATCGCCCGTGCTTCTGGTGGCGACAGTATGGCTGTTGATGATGCAGCGGCGCTGCAGACGACGATGGAACGGATTCGTCAAAGCTATGCGCTGTTTTTCAACGCGCCAGAAAATATTCGGCAAGGCGAGCAGCGTAACGTCGAAATATCGCTGATCGGCGGAGTTGCGCGTCGCTTCCCTGATGCTGAGCTGCGCTATCGCCAGACTTACATCGTGAGAGAAGGCAGCACCACAAATGGCCCCCCTCTTAGCAGCGATGCACCCACTGTTACTCGCCGCAACCCGAGCAGCAATGGTAGAGTTTTCGGTGGGCCATTGCCTTCGACGGACTCCACGGACGAACCACCGAAGATGAAGCGCCGTCCGATGGTGGATGAGCCTGGGGCTTCGCGAAAGGTTGACATCGTGACTGCCAACACGGAGAAGCCGGCAGAGAAGCTTGAGGTCAAGGCTGTCGACGTGGACAAGGCTGCGGATCCGCCGCCTTCCACTGGCGGCTTCCGGCGATTGAAGCCTGGCGAGAAGCCCTAGGCGCGCTTGGGCCAATAGCCGTCGCGAGTTTGCACGATCAGCCCCTTCTGTTTGGTGTTGAGCTGAATTTTGCGGAAGGCTGGGAAGCCGACAGGGATATCGGATACATAGCCAATGCTGTACTGGCTGCGCAGCTCTTCCTCAATCGCACTAAAGGTCTGGTCGATGCTCACCTTCTTGGTCACTTCAAAGAAGCCAGCGCCTGTTTCTTTCGACATTTTTGACATGATCGCCCGCCCGTTGGGCATGCCGAAGGCCATGCTGTAGAAGGCGGGGTCGGTGAAGTAAATCGTATAAATTAGCGTGTCGGCGCGCAGGGCGAGTTCGATACTTGTCGCGACAGACTGGTCGCTTGAAGAATCGACGCCGTCCGACAGAATGATCAGCGCCTTGCGGCCAGTTTCTGCCTTCATCAGTTCTGCGCCGGAGCCGACTGCGTCGAAGAGCGCTGTACCGGAGCCGCCGCTGGCGCGCAACTCTTTGCGTGTCGGAGTGTCGATGTCGCTGAGAATGCTTTCGAGTTGTTTGCGGTTGGAACTGAAGCCAAGCCGGACCCGCGCCAGGGTGTCGAACTGGATCAGAAAGACTTTATCCTGACGTTCGCGCAAAACCATGTCGAGAAAGCGGTACGCGGCGGCGCGTTCGGCAGGGATCACGAGTTCCTGGCTCATGCTTGTGTCCACGAGGAGACCCAATCGCAGGGGGAGATCTGTTTGCTGGGAGAAGTAGCGGATTTTCTGGGGCTTGCCGGTCTCGGTGAGGACAAAATCGTCCTGCTTGAGGTTCTGGATTAGCGCTCCGGACTTGTCCCGAACCGTGACGAGCAAGTTGATGATGTTGACGCCGGTGGAGAAGGTGGCGTCCTGGGCGAGGGCGGGGGCGGGGGCGGAGGCCAGGAGCAGGGATCGGCGGGAGAGCATACAGGCTATGACGTTGGGAAGGGGGCGGAGGGTTGCGACGACTGCGCTTTCGCACTTAGGGCGATTCGGCGCTTGGCGTCGGCGGTTCCCGGGGAGCGCGCCTCACGGTGATTACCCAGCGAAGAAGTAGAAGCCCGGCAACGACTGGCGGAACACAAAACAGTAGTCTGGTAAAGGTATCGAACCACGTGAACCGAAACTCGGAATAGACCGAATGCACCGGGCGCAGTTTCGTTTCGAGGCCCAACGCGCGGGCACCGTCACGGAGCCCGTCGTAGGTCGAAAAGCGAGTTTGGGTTCCTTTGCGCGTATCGAGGATGAAGTAACCATCTACTCGCTCGAGGGCGCTGCCACGGTTTGCGACTGCTTGGCTATCGGTACCACCCAAAAGGTACGGGCCAGCGACCTGTAAATTGCGGACTCCTGAGACGGCGTCTTGCCTGGGCGTGATGACAGGGCCGGGCTGCGCGTTTGCGTCTTAGACCGTGCCCGAATTCGTGACATCGATCATCATGACTTGATAGCCGTTGGGGAGTGGGGCGTGCCAAGTGTCGCCGATTCCCAGATCGCGATGCAGGAAGCCCTCGTTGACGACCGCCTGAAATACGAAGACCAAGCCGAGCCAGCCGAGACACGCGAACGGAAATAGCCTCGCGGCGCGGATCACCTGGCGGCCACTCGTGGAGACCCCTCGCGTCAGAATCGCGGCCGCGCCGCCAAGGGTGGCGGCACCCAAGGCCGCGAGGACTCCGCCCACGATCGCCCAGAAGAATAATACGAAGATCAAGCCCATCGCTCTTGAGTCTAGCGAGAAGTACCTACTCGCCAGCGCCCGTTAGATCACGGTCCAGGGATTCAAGATCGAAAGGCCCAAGCCTTCAAAGTCTTTTACGTTACGGGTCACCAGCGTGAGTCCATTTTCGAACGCGGTTGCCGCGATCTGCACATCAGGGAGCTGGAGGCACTAGACGCAGCACCTCGGAAATGACGTTCGTATCGAGGAGGAAGCCGCTCATTCGAAATCAATTGAACGACTCGCCGATGGGGTACGACCGAAATATCGATCTACCTCTTCGTCGGTAAGCAAACCTCGAACCGGCGTAAATAGATCGTACAAGTTGGTTGCCTCCGGAGCCGCGCCGCGAGTTGCGACCGAAGAGTTCGCAGGAGCGGCGGCGGCCAGAATCGCACGAGCATGCTCGGTGAGCGACAGGCCCTTAGATTGAGCTTGCGCGATCAGTCCGCGTTCGGTCTCAGGCTGAAGGTCAAGAGTGATTGTCACTGCCAAGTTTTTCTCTACTTCAACATTAGCGACTTTACGGGTTTGCGAAGATTAGAGTGGACGATGCTGCGGGTACTTACATTGACGATCTTCGCGCTAGGCTTGGGTGCCCTGCTGAACGGGGCGGCGACGAAGGCGACGGTGAAAAAGAAAGTCAGCGCCCCCGCCAAGAAGACGACAGCGAAAAAACGCGCCCCTGCCCCTAAGCCGCCCGTGGTCAGCGCGAAGGTCAAAGCCGCTTCGCAGGAATATGTTTCCGACGCAATGGACGCAGCTGCTGCGGCAGCGGTTGAAAACTCGGCTGCGCTTGTGCCCTTCTACGAACAGCTCTGGCAATTGGAGCAAAACAAGGAACAGGGCAAATCCTTGCACGTGCTGCAATACGGCGATTCGCATACCGCGAGTGATGATTGGGCAAACCAATTGCGCACCCTGTTTCAGGGCCGTTTCGGCGATGGCGGCGCTGGCTATAGCAATGCTGGACGCCCCTTTGCCGGGTATCGGCGCTTTGACGTCAAGAGCGGTCAGAGCACGCGTTGGGAGACGGAAGGCCTTCTCACCAAGGGCACCGATGGCTTTTATGGTTTGGGCGGGGTTTCGATCGCCGCTCAACGTAGCGGTGAGATGGTGTACCTGGATGCCGAAGGCGAGACAGTAGAACTCAGTTACCTGAGACAACCTGGCGGCGGCAGTTTCCGCGTGTTTATGGACGGTGTTCCAGTGGCCAGTGTCGAAACCGACGGTCCGCTCGGCACCGGGTTTTGGAGCATGGCCACACCGACAGGGCTGAAGCGCTTTACGGTTGAGACCTTGAGCAACGCGCCAGTCCGGCTACTTGGCTGGGTGACAGAACATAAGCAGGGCCTCACCTGGGAAACTCTCGGCATCAATGGCGCACAGGCCAGCTTGAGCTTACGGTGGGAAGAAAATCAACTGCGGGAACTTGTGGAGAAGCGCAATCCGGGCTTGATTGTCTTTGCCTATGGCACCAATGAGGCCAACAATAGAGAGTGGACTCCTGAGAGCTACCGCGCGATGTTTCGTGGCGTCCTACAGCGGTTTCGATCCATGGCGCCTGGTGCCAGTTTTCTGGTGATTGGCCCGCCAGATCGCGCGCAGCGGGTCAATCGCGTGTGGGTGGCGGTGCCGAAGCTGGATATGATCACGGAGGCCCAACGCGATGTCGCCATCGAGATGGGTGGCGCATTCTGGGACTTGCGGGATCGCATGGGCGGCAATGGCGCCATGAAGCGCTGGGTCTATGCCGGCTTTGCCCAGGGCGACTTTGTGCATCTCACCGGTGCGGGCTATCGACTGGTGGGTGAGACCCTATATAAAGACCTGATCGCGCACTATGAAGAATTCCGAAAGATTCGTCAGAAGGTGTTTGGAGAGGGTGCGGTGAACAACAACGATGCAAAACAAAATCAATGAAATTGTGGCGAAGATCGCCGCTAAGCCAGTGAATATCGCAACCGATGAGAGCCTCTTTGATAGCGGCCTGCTGGATAGCTTTGCGCTGACCGACCTGGTGAGCGCGCTTGAAAAGGAATTCAAAATCACGGTACCGGATTCTGACCTGAACCCGCGCAAATTCGATACGATCGACAGGATCACACGCTACATCGAGGATCATCAATAGCCCATGGCGTTTCTGCGGGGCTTTGGGAAGTACCTTCCTGAGAGAGTTGTGACGAATGCCGAAATGGCTGCCCATCTGGACGTTGCGCCCGATTGGATTCGCGAGATGTCGGGGATTGAAGAGCGCCGTTTTGCCCGTGTCGATGAGACCGTCGCTGACATGGGCGTGGCGGCGGGGGTTGAGGCACTGGATCGCAGCCGTGTAATGCCCCAGGAGCTTGGACTGATCCTGGTGTCTAGCGGCAGCGCGGAACGGCGCTTTCCTGGCCCCGCCACAGAAATCCAACATCGTTTGGGCGCGGTGCAGGCGATCGCGATGGATGTGCCGATGGCGAGCGCTGGGGCACTGTTTGCGCTGGCGCAAGCTGAGCAATGGGCGGGGCGCGTAGGGAAGATTCTGGTGGTGGCAAGCGAGAAAATGAGCGACGTCGTCATGATCCAGCCGATGGAAAAAGGCACGGCGATGTTGTTTGGTGATGGTGCGGGGGCGTGTGTTGTCGATCGCGATCAAGGCCGCGCGCGCATCGTCGATTATGAACTTGGCAGCGATGGCTCGAACGCTAGCGAACTGCGACTTGATTTTGGGGCACCCTTACACATGAACGGTCGCGCGGTGATTATGCATGCCTCCCGTAAAGTGCCTGCCGCGATCAACTCAGTCCTTGCGCGGGCGGGTATCACAGCTGCTGATTTACGCACGATTCTGATGCACCAGGCCAACGCCAATCTCATCGCCAAGATTGCTCAGACGCTGGGCGTGGAGGCGACGAAGTTTTACTCGAACATTGCCAATTATGGAAACACAAGCTCGGCTTCGATGCTGATCGCTGCCCGCGAGTGGGACCAGGGTTTTGCCCCTGGTGACAAGGTGATGTTTGCTGCGTTTGGTGCCGGCTTTCAATGGGGCGCGATGCTGGTAGAAGGAGTCTAGGTATGCCAATACTTATTGCCGGACCGACAACAATTCCGGTACCTGGCGGCAAGCGAATTGATGAATTCGTTGGCCGGGTAAACAATCAGGAACAGCGGATCAGTGTTGCCCACATGCGCAGCCCAGCAGGCTGGGCGGAACCGGGCCAGAGGCCTGAGTTTGACGAATACACGGTGGTTTTGCGCGGCACGATGCGCGTGGAGCACGAGGGCGGGGTGATGGACGTAAACGTGGGTCAGGCTGTGCTGACCAAGGCGGGGGAATGGATCCGCTATTCGACGCCTGGCGCTGAGGGCTGTGAGTACGTTGCAATTTGTCTACCAGCTTTTGCGATGGAGACTGTGAACCGCGATCCCTAAACAAGGGATACAGTTAAGGCTATGAAGCAGAAACTGCTCTATGCGTTGAGCTTACTGCTGCTCACCCTGTTGGTGGGCCTGCTGGTCTGGCAGGGCAGCTTTAGCTTTGGCGATTTTGGCCCTGCTGGAGCGCCACAGGTAACCATTTTTTGGGCCGTTTCTACCGTTGTCTTCCTGTTGACCGTTCTGATCGGATTTCTTCTTTTCCGGACATTCGTCAAGATTTTTCTGGAGCGGCAGCGCAATCGCGAAGGCTCGCGATTGCGCACCAAATTGCTGGTGGCCGCCCTTGGCATCACCATCCTGCCAGTCTTTTTCTTCGCCGTGTTCAGCGTGTTTGTCCTCAACCGCAATCTGGACAAATGGTTTAGTCGGCCGGCTGTGAATGCCACTACGACATTGGTGGGAATGTCGCTTGCTCTTGAGCGGGGTGCTGAAGGGAAAGCGATCGCGCAGGCGGAACTCCTTGCCAGTCGCCCTGAAGTTCTTGAATACGCAGCCGGCGATGAAGCTCGCCTGGGTGACGTTCAACGATTTTGTGTTGAGCATGCAATTGCAGAAGCAGTCTTTGAAAATCGGGAGGGACGCCGGTTGCCGCTTTGCTCTACCAGCCGCACTTCCACCCGCGAGCAGCCCATGCGTGCGGCGTTGCCGGGATTATTGGGAACGGTTTGGGTGCGTGCCCACCTCGAAGCCAGCGCAGAGACTGAGCATCAGCGACTGCTGGACAGCCTTGCGCAATACGATCAGCTCTCTGTGAACAAGAAGGCGTTGCGGCAATTCTACCTGATGCTGCTTGCGCTCATCAGCCTCTTCATTCTGTTTCTATCGACCTGGGCTGTGCTGCTGCTTGCCAGGCAAATCAGCGTACCCATTGCAGATCTACTGAAGGGTGCGCAGGAAGTGCGTCAAGGCAATCTTGCTTATCGGGTGGAAACAAAGGCTGCTGATGAACTGGGTACTCTCGTTCGCGGATTCAATGACATGACGCAATCGCTTGAGGCGAATGATCGCGAACTGGAGCGCCGCCGTCGCTTTACCGAAGCAATCCTCGAGAACATTCCAACCGGCGTCGTATCGATGGGAAGTGAGGGCCGAGTGCTGCGCGTCAATCGCGCAATGCGCCAGATTTTCCCGGAGATCGAGGCGGAACAGACATTGAGGTTGGACGACCTCTTTCCCAAGGAGGAGGCGGCCGAGGTGCGCTACATGATGAAGCGGGCGCGCCGCACTGGCATCGCAACAGGCCAGTTTGAATTTCTCAAAGAAGGCCGCAGGTTTCACCTGGGCGTCACTGTGTCGACGGTCGAGGAAAGCCCTGGCTCGCCGTTTGTCATCGTCATCGAAGACACCAGCGAGTTGCTGCGAGCGCAAAAGCAGGCGGCCTGGCACGAGGTGGCCCGGCGCGTCGCACACGAGATCAAGAATCCGCTGACACCGATCGCGCTGAGTGCAGAGCGGATTGTCCGCCAGTTGGACCGCGTTTCGATCGCGCCCGAGAATGAGCGCATTTTGCGGGAATGCTCGCAGTTGATCAGCCAGGAAGTGGAAACTTTACGCACGCTGGTGGATGAGTTTAGCCAGTTCGCTCGCCTGCCCGCAGCGCAAATGGCACCGGTGCAGCTAAATTTGATCGTCGAGGCGGCGATGCATGTTTTTGCCGGCCGGCTGGAAGGCATCGTTGTCGAGTTGGAGCTTGGCGCTGATCTCCCACTTGTCAATGCCGATGCGGAACAGATCAAGCGCGTGGTTGTGAACCTGGTAGATAACGCCGCTGAGGCCATGCAGGATGCGCTGGTAAAACGACTCTACGTTTCGACGCAGGCGCTGGGAAACGAAAGTGTGGAATTGGTGGTCTCAGATAGTGGTTCGGGAGTTTCCAAAGAAGATCGGGAAAAATTGTTCCTGCCCTATTTCTCGACTAAAGGCCGAGGAACAGGGCTGGGCCTGGCCATCGTCAATCACATTCTGAGCGAACACCACGCGCAGATTCGCGTGGAAGACAACCAGCCGTCGGGTGCACGATTTGCAATGGAACTGCCCCTTTGGACCGCGCAAGAGTCGGACGCAACCGTAGAAGTTCCGCTGGAGGTTAAGGTTTGAAACACATCCAAATTCTGGTTGTTGATGATGAGCCCGGCATCCAGCAATCACTGCGTGGGGTGCTTGAGGACGAGGGCTATACGGTTAGTGTGGCGGGACTAGGCGAGGACGCCCTCATTGAACTGCACAAGCGTAGCTACGATGTCGTCCTGCTGGATGTCTGGCTGCCGGGAGCCGATGGCCTGGAGACGCTGGAGCGGATTCAGCAGATGCCGCTCGCCGAGCGCCCCAACGTCGTAATGATCAGTGGGCACGGCAGCATTGAAGCCGCCGTCAAGGCTACGAAGCTGGGCGCATTTGACTTCCTGGAGAAGCCGTTAACTATCGAGAAGGTGACGGTAACGATTAAGAATGCACTCAAGCAGCGGAAACTGGAAATCGAGCTAGAGCGCCTAAAGGGTGCCAGTGGGGAGCAGCGAAGGATTCTTGGTGAGAGTGTGCCGATGCGCGCGGTGCGCCAGCAGTTGGAGCTGATGGCCAAGACCAATGGCCGCGTTTTGATCTACGGGGAAAGTGGAAGCGGGAAGGAGCTTGTGGCGGAGGCGATCCATCGTCTTTCGCCCCGGGCACAGTGCCCGTTTGTCGAGGTCAATTGCGCCGCGATTCCAGAAGCCCTGATTGAAAGCGAACTCTTTGGCCACCGCAAGGGAAGCTTTGCTGGTGCCGCAGACGACAAGATCGGCAAGTTTGAAAAGGCTGATGGCGGGACGCTGTTTCTGGACGAAGTGGGTGATATGAGTTTGAAGACACAGGCCAAGGTGCTGCGTGTTCTGGACGAGGGGCGTTTCCAGCCATTGGGCGCGGAAGAAAGCATTCGCTCCGACGTACGAGTGATCGCAGCAACCAACAAGAATCTCGATGACGAAATCGAGCGGGGCAATTTTCGCGAAGATCTGTTCTATCGCCTGAACGTGATTCCTTTTTCGGTGCCGCCATTGCGTGAGCGCGTTGAGGATATCCGTCTGTTGGCGGATCACTTTCTACACGAGTTCACGACCAGCTATGCGCGAAAGGCAAAGGAGCTGACACCAGACGCCTATCGAGTGCTGGAAGAGTACTCCTGGCCGGGGAATGTACGTGAGTTGAAAAATCTGATGGAACGGATTGTGATCATGAATCCGCAAACGCGCGTAGAGGCGAGGCAGATCCCGCTGAACCCCGCCAGGCGGAATGTGCCGGAGCGGGCGGTGGAGCCATCGGGCAGCCTGGCGGAAGTGCGGGAGGCGGCAGAGCGTGATTACATCCTTAAAAAGCTCGACGAGGCTGGCGGAAACGTTACCAGGACATCTGAACTGTTAGGTCTGGAGCGCAGCCACCTCTACCGTAAAATGAAGTCTCTCGGGATTGGCCCGAAGGAGAATGGATGACCAGCTTTGAGCCGTGCTCGGCAGAGGTGTTGAGGCGGTATTCCCTAGTTACGAATGGAAGTTGTATGGAGATTGCGGGCGGCGTGGCTGCTTACTGCGGGCCGGGGTCGCCGTTGGGTGTCGTGAAGGGGATGGAGCGTGGGGTGAGCGTGGGCGAGCTGAAAAGCATCGTGGATTTTTATGCTGACCGGCAGACAGCGGCTGTCGTTGAGATTGCACCGTGGGTGGAAGAGGCAAGCCTCGGCGCGCTTACAGAGCTTGGCTTTGTGAAGATTGCGACAGAGAATCTGTTGGCTCGTCAGGCAGTTGATGGCGGGGAAGATGTCGAAGAGTGCACGGATGTCGATGCCTGGGCACGCATGTTGGCTCTCTCATTCTTTGGCGAAGTGACGGAGGAGTGGATGGAGATCGGCCGCATGGTTTTTCAGGTGAACGGCGGGCTGAATGTTGGTATCTGGCAGGATGGCGTCTTAGCGGCGGGCGGCAATATCACCTACCTTGACGGTGCCGCGCTATTTGCGGGCGATGGCACGATTGAGAAGTATCGTGGGCAGGGCTTGCAGCAGCGGCTGATTCGCGGTCGGATGAGGCGCGCTTATGAATCGGGTTGTAGGTGGCTGCATTGTGAGGTGACGCCGGGGAGTGGCTCGCAACGCAACTACGAGCGCTGCGGGTTTGCGCTGGCATATCAGAGGATGCACTATCAGCGAGCGTTCGCGAGCCCTGGGAACGAAATTGTCCTAAGGGATTGACCCATAGCGCTGTGGGTTTGACGCGTATATCATTATGCGTATGTGTAGAATTACTTTTTCAGCAGTCCTGTTAGCGGCGGTCGGCGGATCGCTGCTTGCTCAACCGGTGGTAAACGATGGCGGAATCCTGAACGCGGCCAGCTATGCGAGTGCAAAGCTCCCCAGTGGTGCCATCGCGCAGGGATCGATTTTTGTTGTGTTTGGTGCGCGAATGGGCCCACCAGCGATCGCGCAAGCAGGCTTTCCACTCCCTGCGACGCTGGCAGGAACCGGAGTGAAAGTCACAAGTGGCGGCCAGACGCTCGATTGTCCGATTGTCTATACACTGGCGGGCCAGTTGGCGGCGATCCTGCCTTCTGCCACGCCTGTTGGAAATGCGACGTTGACCGTTAGTTTCAACGGCCAGACCAGCGGTGCCCGCAGCTTCAAAGTGGTTGCGAGTTCCTTCGGAACCTTTAGCGTCAACTCCGCTGGCAGCGGTCCTGGAATTGTTCAGAATTATGAAAGTGCGACCTCAGTACCTTTGAATTCTGTTTTGCGGTCGGCCCGGCCATCGCAAACGCTGATTCTTTACGGAACCGGCCTGGGGGCGCTGCCTGCGGGTTCTGCCGATAACTCGGCTGCACCAGCCGCCTCGATCAATCAGTCGCAAGTTGAGCTTTTTGTGGGTAGCGCGAAGGCTGCCGTTGCCTATGCCGGACGCGCCCCAGGCTTCGCTGGCCTGGATCAAATCAACTTCATCGTGCCTGGCAATATCTCTGGTTGCGCAGTGCCAGTGCTCATCAAGATCGGCAACCTTGTCAGCAACGCAACGACGATTGCGATCGCGCCCAACGGCGGCGCTTGCTCTGACCCGCTTGGCCTTTCGAGCAGCCAGTTGGAGCGCCTCTCGAATGGCGGAACGCTTAAGATTGGTGCCATTGTGTTGGCTCGTGTAGCCTTCGATATCTCGATCGCAGGGTTTAACCTTACGTCGACGATCGATACTGGTAGCGCAATTTTCCAGGAGTTAACCGCGCAGACCGTTGGCAGCAGTTCTTCGTTGAACGCGGGCGGGACGCCCTCGATTGGCACCTGTACGACCTATGCTGGTACGTCCAGCCAGCCCGTCGATCCCATTCAACCGAAAGGATTGGATGCTGGAACGCAAATCAACGTCAACGGTCCCAAGGGTGCCAAGATCATGATGAAGACACCCAATATGATTGGGAGCTATGATGCAACTTTCGCCCAGGCCACTGGTGGCATTTCGATCCCTGGCGCTGGTGGTGGCTCGGACCCGTATCTTGAGCCCGGCACCTATCGCTTCGACAACGGCGCTGGTGGTGCCGATGTCAAGTCCTTTACGGCTAGCTTCACTCAGCCCACGAACCTGAATTGGACCAATAAGCCCTCAGTGGCTATTGTGACCCGTGCCAGCGGTCAGATCGCGACGTGGAGCGGCGGCGATCCCACAGGCTATGTCATGATCTATGGCTTTTCAGCCTCAGACACGACAGATGCTGCGGTGAACGGCTACTTTATCTGCGTGGAACAAGCCAGCAAGGGCAGCTTCACGGTGCCGGCTGCGGTGTTGCTCACGCTGCCGCCAACTCCGTCCGGCGGTGGATTGGGAGCTCCGATTGGTTTCTTCGCCGTCGGGGCCATTCCCACTCCGGCCAGCTTCACTGCGAGCGGTCTCGACATTGGTACCGTATCGAGCACAACATTGTCGGGCAAAACGGTGACTTTCCAGTAGGCCGAGCTTAACCCGCTAAAATAGAAAGAGGGCGGCCCGGAACGCTGGGCGGCCCTCTTTTTCATTCATGGCTGAGAACCTGACGCTGATCCTATTCCTGCCGCTGCTTGGCGGGCTCATCCTGGCCCTCCTGCCGACGGATAAGCCCCTGCTCATCAAGTTTTGGGCAAACCTCGTCCTCGGCCTGAATGCGCTTTGGACCATCAGCCTTGTGGGAAGCTTCGATACTAATCAGGATCTGCAATTCGTCCAGCGCCTGCCCTGGATCCCGTCCATCGGTGCCGAATTCTTCCTGGCTGTCGATGGCTATTCGATGTTGCTGGTCGCCATGAGCGCAGGGATTGGCTTTCTCGCCAGCCTTGCTAGTTGGAACGCGATCAGCGACCGCCTCAGAGAGTTTTATGCGATTCTCCTCATGCTCCAGACCTGTGTCACTGGGGTTTTCCTGTCGATGGATGCCCTGCTCTTCTTTGTATTCTTTGAAGTGTCATTGATCCCGATGTTCTTTCTGATCGTGATCTGGGGTGGCGAAAAGCGCCGCGTCGCCGCGATGAAATTTCTTATCTACACAGTCGCTGGCAGCATGCTTCTGCTGCTTGGCTTGATCCTCCTTTACGTTGAACATGCACGGCAGACGGGCTTCTTCACATTTAGCATTCCCGCGCTGTGGGCGACGCAGCCGGAAGGTGAGCTTGCGCTCTGGATTTTCTGGTTGCTGTTCGCTGGCTTTGCCGTCAAGGTACCGATGGTTCCCTTCCATACATGGCTCCCCGACGCGCACACAGAGGCCCCGACAGCAGGCAGCGTTTACCTGGCCAGCATCATGCTTAAGATGGGAACTTACGGCTTTCTGCGATTGGTTGTGCCGGGCGTACCGGAGGCGGTCAAGCGGGCGGACGTCCTCTGGTGGATGAGCATACTCGCCCTTATCGCGATTCTTTACGGTGCGCTCGTTTGTCTGAAGCAGCGCGATTGGAAGCGCCTGATCGCCTACTCAAGCGTCAGTCACATGGGCTTTTGTATGCTTGGCATCTTCTCGCTCAACCCGGCTGGCATCTCTGGGAGCATGTTGCAACAGGTGAACCACGGCATTTCAACGGGGCTGCTGTTTCTGCTGGTTGGCGTGATGTATGAACGGCGACACACGCGGGAGATCGCCGAGTATCGTGGTCTGTTCCAGCCAATGCCCGCCTTCAGCATCGTGTTTTTGATCGCGAGCGTCAGCTCGATGGGGCTGCCGCCGCTGAATGGCTTTGTTGGCGAATTGCGAATTCTGACGGGTGCCTTTGAGATGAGCGTCTATTGGGCGCTGTGGGGTGGGGTCGGCGTCGCGCTGACTGTGGCGTATTTGCTCTGGCTCTATCAACGGGTATGTTTTGGCGAGACCTCAAGCGCAAACATCGGCCTGTCCGATCTGAGCGTGCGCGAGTGGGCGGTCGTGCTGCCTCTGGTGCTGGCTGCCGTCGGAATCGGACTTTATCCGCAGCCTCTTTTTGACATGCTCGAGCGTCCAGTCAAGCAGATCGTGGAGAAAGTGAGGCCGAACTATTATGCTCAAACACATTAGCGTGCATGGGGCGCGGCAGCACAATCTCAAGGGCATCGATGTCGAAATCCCGCGCAACACGCTTACGGTAATTACTGGCTTGAGTGGCTCCGGCAAGTCGTCGCTGGCCTTCGACACGATTTATGCAGAGGGTCAGCGCCGTTATGTCGAGACGCTGTCGCCCTACGCCCGTCAGTTTCTCGATCAGATGGAGCGGCCTGAAGTGGACTCGATTGAGGGCTTGAGCCCCGCCATTTCGATCGAGCAGAAAACGACGTCACGCAGTCCGCGCTCTACCGTTGGCACGATCACCGAAATCTACGACTACGTCCGACTGCTTTACTCATCGATCGGTGTTGCGCACTGCCCGAACTGCGGCACCGAAATTAGTAGACAGACCACTTCGCAGATCCTGGAGCGCATTGCTGAAATCCCGGAGAATACGCGTGTCATGATCCTCGCGCCCATCGTGCGTGGTCGCAAGGGCGAGTATAAGAAGGAACTCGAGAAGTTTGCTCGCCAGGGCTTTGTGAAGGCCCGTGTTGATGGCGTCATGCGCAACCTTGAGGACGAGATCGTCCTCGATAAACGGAAGAACCACACGATCGATGTTGTTGTTGATCGGCTGGTGCTGAAGGCGGACATTGGCAAGCGCCTGGAAGCGTCGATCGAAACGGCGACCAAGCTGGCTGAGGGCCTGGTCCTGGTCAGCATATTGGGCGAAGATGGCGCAGACCCCGAAGAGCGCCTCTACTCACAAAAGATGTCGTGCCCCAATTGCGATACCAGCGTCCCGGCACTGGAGCCACGCAGCTTCAGCTTCAACAGCCCATACGGGGCCTGCGCGGAATGCAACGGCCTGGGCAGCATGTGGAGTTTTGACCCTGAGAAGATCATTATCGATGAAGCTCGTCCTTTGTTTGAGGGCGGCCTGGGGCCGGGGGCAGCGTCGAATTATGTTGGTCAGCGGGTCACGGATGGTGCCTGGAAGAATGGCATCGATCTTGCCAAGCCCTGGAACAAGCTCACTGCGCCGCAGCAGGAAGTGATGCTCAATGGTGGCAAGGGCAGTTATCCCGGCCTGTTGAAGCTGCTCAACGACAACCTCGAAAGCGCCACTGAGAACTATCGCGAATACCTGCGCGATTACATGACCGCACGCACCTGCCCTGGTTGCAATGGCAACCGCTTACAGGCCGCGAGCCTGGCCGTTACGGTGAAGGGCATGAATGTTTCCGCCTTCAGCGCGCTTAGTGTGCGCCGAGCGCTGGAGGCTGCGCGCAACTGGAAGCTGGCCAAACGCGAAGACGAGATCGCCGGCAATGTGCTGGAAGAAATCCGAACACGCCTGCAGTTTCTTGAAGCGGTCGGGTTGGACTACTTGAGCCTGGAGCGCAGCGCCCAGACCCTGAGCGGCGGTGAGGCGCAGCGCATTCGTTTAGCGACGCAAATTGGCAGCCAGTTGCGCGGTGTCTTGTATGTCCTTGATGAGCCATCGATTGGTCTCCATCCACGCGACAACGAGCGATTGCTGGGCACGCTCGAACATCTTCGCGACATGGGCAACACGGTGCTTGTGGTTGAACACGATCAGGACACCATCGAGCGCGCAGATTACGTCATCGATCTTGGCCCTGGGGCAGGGCGTCTGGGCGGCGAAGTTGTGGCCGCCGGCACGGCCAAGCAGATCGCACGCAACAAGAACAGCCTCACCGGCCAATACTTGAGCGGTGCCAGAGAGATCCCCGTGCCTGCGGTGCGCCGGATGGGCAACGGCAAGCGCCTACGCATCGAGAACGCTACGGAGCACAACCTGATGAATGTCGACGCGGAGTTTCCGCTTGGCATGTTCATCGCAGTCACTGGCGTTTCTGGTAGCGGAAAATCCACGCTCGTAAACGACATCCTCTACCGCGCACTGTCCAAGAACATCTATGGGTCCAATGCGGAACCGGGCAAGCATCAGCGTCTGATGGGCCTTGGCGAAATCGATAAGGTCATCGACATCGATCAGAGCCCGATCGGCCGCACGCCGCGATCCAACCCCGCGACCTACACACAGGTTTTCTCGCCTATACGTGATCTCTACGCGATGCTGCCCGAGAGCCGCGAGCGCGGCTACAAGGCCGGCCGGTTCAGCTTCAATGTCAAAGGCGGCCGCTGCGAGGCATGCCAGGGTGACGGCCTCAAGCGCATCGAGATGAATTTCCTGCCCGATGTATATGTGACGTGTGACATCTGTCGCGGCAAGCGATACAACCACGAGACGTTGCAAGTGAAATTCAAGGGCAAGAGCATTGCGGATCTTCTCGACACCACGATCGAAGACGCTGCACCCCTGCTAACCAACATCCCCAACATATCGATCAAGCTGGAGACGATGGTGGACGTGGGCCTTGGCTACCTGCACCTTGGACAAAGCTCCACAACCTTAAGCGGTGGCGAGGCACAGCGCATTAAACTTGCCAAAGAGCTGAGCAAGCGCCAGACAGGCCGCACCGTATACATTCTCGATGAACCAACGACGGGCCTGCATTTTGAGGATGTTCGCCGACTGCTCGAAGTGCTGCAAAAGCTGGTTGATCTCGGCAACACGGTCATTGTCATCGAACACAATCTGGATGTGATCAAGTGTGCGGACTGGATTCTCGACATGGGCCCGGAGGGCGGCGAGGGTGGAGGCAGACTCATCGCGAGTGGTACACCTGAGCAAATCGTAAAGGTTCGAAAGAGCTATACCGGCCAAGCCCTGGCGAAGCTATTGGAACGAAAGAAGTAGCGGATGCAAGAGCCGGAGCAGCCGCCCATCTGGACCTACGAAGACCTCGGCATCCTGCTCGGTATGGTGCTTCCTTCGTTGATCATCGCATCGCTGGCCGCCAGAGTTCTGGCGCACTTCGTTTCGCAAAGAGGCGTCGTCACGGTGATCGTGCAGGTACTGATCTACATGGGCGTTGCCGGTAGCCTTTATATGCTGCTGAAGGTACGTTACGGAGTGGACTTCTGGCGGGCCATGGCTTGGCGCATCCCGTGGCCAGGTATGGCAGGGACGGCATTGCTGGGCCCGATTTTGGCCTTCTCGATGGCGTTGTTTGCGTTGGCGTTGAATATCCCTCGCGAGGCGATGGCCATGGACGCATTGCTCAAGGACCGATCCAGCATCCTCGCCATTGGCTTCGCGGCGACAACCATCGGCCCGCTGTTTGAAGAGATTATTTTTCGCGGTTTCGCGCAACCATTATTTGTGCGGAGCCTCGGCCTGGCTGGCGGCCTTCTGGCCACTGCCCTGCCCTTTTCGCTGCTGCACGGGCCACAATACAACTGGAACTGGCAACGCCTGCTGATTCTGACGTTGGCCAGTATTGTCTTTGGGCTGGTACGTCACCGGACCGGCAGCACCGCCGCTTCCACGCTGACACACGGTGCCTACAATCTGACCTTTATGGCGGGCATCATTTTTCAAGGAGAGAGACTGAACCAGGCATGATCGAGACTTTGCGTTGGACCGATAAGGGTGTCGAGATGATCGACCAGACCCGATTGCCGCATGTTGAGGAATATGTCCTCTGCCGCAACTACAAGGAGGTGGCCACTGCCATCCGCGACATGATCATTCGGGGTGCGCCCGCCATCGGCGTTGCTGCGGCGATGGGCGTCGCGCTCGGTGCCTCGCAGGCGAGCGATGCGAACTTCGAGAGCGAATTCACCGAGATCTGCGCCACTCTCGCGGCGACACGACCCACCGCCGTTAACCTCTTTTGGGGAATCGAAAGAATGCGGAAGTTACGCCAGTCCCTCGACGGCCAGTCTCTCTCGGCGGTACGGGCGAGCTTGGTAAGAGAAGCGCAGATTGTCTACAACGAAGACATCGCGATCAACCGCCGCATCGGTGCTCACGGTGCTCCTCTGGTGCCCGACGGCAAGACGGTGTTGACTCATTGCAACGCTGGCGCATTGGCGACGGCTGGGTACGGCACGGCGCTGGGCGTGATTCGCGCGGCAGTCGAGGCAGGCAAGAAGATCGACGTCTTTGCCGACGAAACGAGACCTTTTCTCCAGGGCAGCCGTCTTACGGTTTGGGAACTGCAAAAGGACGGCATCGATACGACGCTTATTACTGACAACATGGCAGGCCACTTTTTACGCAGTGGACGCATCGGCTGCGTAGTCGTCGGCGCGGATCGTATCGCTGCCAACGGTGACGTCGCCAACAAGATCGGCACTTACGGTGTTGCGGTATTGGCCAAAGAGAACGGAGTGCCATTCTACGTTGCCGCGCCTATATCGACGCTCGACCTCAGCCTGGACCACGGCGACAAGATCCCGATCGAAGAGCGCGCCGCCAACGAGGTGACGGCGATGTTTGGGCACAAGGTTGCGCCCGAGGGCACCAAGGTGAGGAACCCCGCGTTTGATGTTACGCCCAACCGCTATGTCAGTGGCATCATCACGGAGCGCGGTGTCGCCTACGCCCCATTTGATAAAACGTTGCGAGAACTGGTAGAAGGAAAGTAGACATGATCAAAAAGATCTCATTATTTGCATGCACCGCACTGGCACTGTTGGCGGCCAACGAATACAGCAATCGCCGCGCACCGAGCTTCTCTTTGCCCGACGTAACGATGGCGCAGCATGACATTCTCGACTATCGCGGCAAGGTCCTGATTGTCGAATTCATGCAGACTAAATGCGAGAAATGCCAGATGCTCACCAAAATGATTGAGAGCAAGATAAAGCCCAAATACGGTGCCAACCTCTCGATCATTAGCATCGTCGTCCCTCCCGACAATTTCGATGACGTCAAGAAGTACATCGGAGTCTTCAAGGTCACCAGCCCGATCGTGTTCGACATGGGCCAGGTAGCCGGGAGCTACGTAAAGGCGTCGCCACAGAAGTCGGCGATGTTCTTTCCGCATCTGTTCCTGATCGATCAGAAGGGCATGATCCGCAACGATTGGCAATGGCAGGCACAGGGCGCCTATCCGGAGATCATGGCGGGAGAAGGCCTGATGACGGAGATCGACAAGCTGCTGGCGGAAGCTGCTTCTAAGAAGAAATAGCGCTAGCCTAGCGGATGTGAGGATCTGCGTCACCGCCGTTCTGTTCGCCCTGTGTTTATCTGCGGATCAGGGCCTGCATATGGTTGTGCGCGCGGGTGACATCGAGAAGGTCAAAGTGCTGCTCGACGCTGGGGCCTCCGTCAAGGAGCGAGACAGCCTGGGTGGCACGGCTCTGCACGATGCCTGCTGGGGCGGCTATTTGGAGATTGCGAAACTGCTGCTGGATCGTGGAGCTGAAGTTGATGCTCCGCACAGCGATATCAATTCAGCGCACACCGAGAGCGGCTCAACCCCGCTGCATTACGCCATCCTCACCAATCACCTCGACGTCGTAAAGCTGCTAGCCAGCCGTGGGGCGGACCTCAGCAGGCGCCATCGGCTAGGTTCAACTGCGCTGCACCTGGCTGCCAGCCGGGGAAACACCGAGATCGTCGCCTACTTGATTGAGCACAAAGTGGACGTTGACCCCGAAGACGGCATTGGTGCCACGCCGCTGGATGAGGCCGCCTGGAAGGGCCATGCGCCCATCGTCGAGTTACTTTTGAAGGCTGGCGCGAATCCTCGCCACAAGATTAAAGATTCGCGGGTCACGCCGCTCCACGAGGCCTGTGGCCGGGGCCATCTGGAGGCGGCGCAGTTGCTACTGGTTGCGGGTGCGGACTTGGAAGCCAAGGACCAGTCCGGAGCGACTCCGCTCGACGAGGCCCTGAAGCAGCGACATACGGGAGTTGTCGATTACCTCATGGGCAAGGGTGCCGTTATCGCCGCAGGCGCAAAGCAGATGGAAGAAGCTGTGCTCCAGGGCAAGGCCGATGTTGTGAAGCTGCTGCTTGAAAAAGGGCTGGACCCGGACGCGCCAACGCAAAACGGCAGCACTCTCATTCATGATGCCTGCCTGAAGGGCCATCTCGCCATCGTAGAGCTGCTGCTGGCTGCTGGTGCCAGTCCCAACGCCCTGAATTCCAGCGGCGCAACTCCGCTTCACGATGCCGCTCTTGCCGGGCAACTGAGTGCGGCGAAGTTGCTCTTGGGACGCGGCGCGGATGTGAACGCCCGCGATCGCGAATCCCGCGCGACGCCTCTGCACTATGCCGCCAGTTGGGGACGCGAAGAAATTGTGGGATTTCTGATCAGTAAGGGTGCCGATGAGACTTTGAAGAACAAACTGGGCAAGACCGCCGCCGATCTGGCCAAGGCCTCAACCCGCTAAGGGCTTTTTCTGTTCTGGGAAGATGGCGTAACCCTCAGGCGCACCAACTTTTTCGTTCAACCAGACCAAACGCTTGCGCAGTTCGCGGCTCTGGATCTGGCGCGGGCCCGGTTCGACATCGATGTCGCAACACAACCCGTGCAGATAGAGCGTCAGCGTATCGGACGTTGCGATGCGGGCATAGGCTTGAAATTGTTTGGAGTCACGCCACGGCGTGCCGCTCTTACTCATCAGCTCATCTTTGGCGCGCCAACTGTCTTCGTCGACATCGCCATGGACGCGGCGCTTCAACTCGTCGCGAAGGATCTTTTCAAAGCCGGCCCAGAACTTGGGTTCCGCGCGCTCCGCCACTTTGGCGGCTATGGTTCGGAAGAAACGATAGTGGTAGTCGCCGCTATCGCAGCCCTGGACGGCAAAAGTCAGGACAACGTTGCCGTCTTCCTGAAATTCGTTCTGCCAGATGCGGTCTTCGACGTCTGTCTTGGGGGCTTCCATTACGACGGTTGAGCCGTCCACACCCTCAAGATGGGGCACGAGTACAATCGAGATTTCGGGCAACAACTCGCGGACCATCGGAGGCAGGCTGCTGACCGGATCGTAGATCAGTTCCTTCTCATCTTCCTCGTTCAGGCGAAGCCCGGCCGAGTAAAATTTGATCTTGCCCGACAGCGGCACCATTTCCTTGCGGAAACGTTCCGCGAAATCTCTAACCGTCAAGCTCTCTGTCATCAACACTTGGATGATAGCGCGATACGCTGGTGTGGAGTGGCGCGGAAGATTCTGATCTCGGCGGGAGAGGCGAGTGGCGATTTTTACGCGACCGGGCTCATCGCCGCGCTCCGGCAGCGACGCGGGGACCTCGATTTCTTCGGTTGCGCCCAACCCAGGATGCTTGCAGCGGGCGTCCGGCCCGTCATCGATGCCGAAAAACTGGGTGTCGTTGGGTTGATCGAAGTGGTCAAACACCTGCCCGGTATCTATGGCGAATATCGGCGGCTGCTCAAGGCCGCGCGTGAGGAGAAGCCCGACCTTGCCATCCTCACCGACTCCCCTGACTTTCATCTGCGCGTCGCCCGCCACCTGCGTGAAATGGGAGTTCCGGTTGTGTATCTGGTAGCCCCGCAAGCCTGGGCCTGGCGGCAAGGCCGCGTCAAGCAGATGCGCCGCGACTTGCGAGAACTGCTCTGCATCTTTCCCTTTGAGGCCCCCTGGTTTGCGTCAAAGGGCGTGTCAACGCACTACATTGGCCATCCGATGGCTCGACATATCCGGCCGACCTGTTCGCGTGCCGAGTGGTTCGCAGAGCAGGGCCTCGATCCAGGCAAACCGGTTGTCGCGTTGCTCCCTGGCAGCAGGCGTGGTGAAATTACCCGCCATTTGCCTGCTTTACTCGACGCTGTCCGCCGAATGCCGGGCGTTCAGTTTGTTCTGGGTACACCGCCTTCTGTCGGCGCCGCATTTTTTGTTAACCAATCGCTCCCGCCGACCATCCATGTGATTGAGGGCCGCACCTGGGATTTACTGGCACACTGCGATGTGGCTCTGGCGGCTTCAGGTACGGTAACCATGGAAGCTGCTCTGCTCGGCACACCCGTAGTGAGTTACTACCGGGTGACCGGGCTGAGTTGGTGGATTGGCCGCTTTCTGGTGGATGTACCGTTTTATACGATGGTGAATCTGGTGGCTGGTCGGCGTGTAATTCCTGAGTTGATGCAAGGCGATATGACAGGCGAGAGACTGGCGGCAGAAACCTTGCGTTTGCTTAACGACTCTAAGGAACGGGATGATATGAAGAGGGGCCTTGAGGAAGTGGCGCGGACTTTACGCAGCGACCACGATCCGTTTGAAGTTGCGGCCCGGATTGTTGATGAGATCTTGAATGAAAACTATGCGATTGCTGCCGATTCTATTCCTAAGCGCACTTAGCGCGACCTTGTTTGCCCAGCAGGACAAACGGGGGCGCATCGACGTCGAGCACTACGACATTGACGCGGAGATCGTTCCCGCCACCCAGACGTTGAGCGCCAAGGTGAAAATGCGCTTTGTGCCGGTGGACGACCGCCTGTCTTTCATCCAACTCGACTTCAATGATGCGATGCGCGTTTCCGGCATCACCGACGAGACGGGTGCGCAGTTGAACTTGGCTAAGGTTTCAGACTTCAACTATCGCGTCCAGTTTGCCCAGCCTCTGGTGAAGGGCAAGGCGGTGACACTCACTTTCAACTACCAGGGACAATTTGATGGCCGCGAAGAAAGCCCGGTGTATGGTATTCGCTTTGGTGCGATTGAAGCGACAGGCGCGGCGATGCTGTATCCGGCGCGGTGGTTCCCTATCAACGATTACACTTCCGACCGTTACACGATGAACCTCAACATCACTGTGCCCTCGGAGTTTCGCGTGCTGGCCTCGGGGGTTGATCTCAAAGCCGATTCGGGTGGCAAGACAACTTACAGTTTCAAGACTACGCAGCCTGCGCTTTATGGCAGTTTCGCTGTGGTGCGCGGAAACCCCCAGCGCGTTAGTGCAGAGGGTGTCACGAGCACGGTCTTTTTCAAGAACCTTGGCATGGCCAAGGCCACCGGCGAGATGGTCGCAAAGGCGATGACTTTCCTGTCTGATCTCAACGGCAAGCCGCCTGCGGTCAACCTAACGCTCGTTGAAACCTTTAAGGGTTTCCCGAGTGGTTACTCTGCTCCAGGTTTGCTTTTTCTCTCCCCCAGCGGCATTGGCTCAGAGCCAAACCCCCGCCTGATCGTCAATCAGGTGTCCCGGCAGTGGTGGGGCGGTTTGATGTCGCCGATCAGTCGCAATCACATCTGGATCATCAATGGTCTGGCGCGTTATTCCGAGTCGCTGTACTTTGAATCGACGGGCGGCGCTGCTGCTGTTGAGTCCGAGATCCGCGATGTCTACGTTGAGGCACTCACCCAGCCTGAGCCGCCACTCATCCAAAGCTCGCGGTATGAAGATTACTCGCCTGAATACTGGGCAGCTACCGCCGGCAAGGGATCGGCAATTCTCAACATGCTTCGCGGCATCGTCGGCAAAGACAAATTCAACCTAATCCTCAAGGGATTTGCGAAGGAATACGCATACAAGCAAGTCTCAACGAATGACTTCCGTAAGGTCGCCGAGCAGGTGTATGGTCAGGACTTGAACTATTTCTTCATCCAGTGGGTAGAATCCTCTGGTGCCCCTGAATTCAAGCTCAGCTACACCGTCTTCCGCACGACGAAGGGCTTCCGCGTTTTGGGTAAGGTGTCTCAGGATCTTGACACTTTCCGGATGCCGGTAAAGCTGAAGATCGAAACCGAAGGCAACCCGGAAGAAAAGATGGTTGAAGTGGTTGGCACTTCCTCTGAGTTCAGCGTGGAGACCTTTGGCAAACCCATCTCCGTGAAGCTGGACCCTGACATGCAGGTGCTGCGTTATGACGATAAGATTCGCGTCGCTGTTGCCATTCGTAAGGGGGAACAGTTTGCGGAGATCAGCGATTTCGATGAGGCGCTGAAGCAGTACCAGGCAGCGCTCGAAGTGAATCGCAACTCGTCACTCGGACACTATCGGGTCGCCGAAATCTTCTTCCTGCGAAATAGCTACCAGTCCGCTGCCAATGAGTTTCGAGAGGTGCTGAATGGCGATCTGGAGCCGAGATGGACTGAGGTGTGGACGCATATCAACCTGGGGAAGGTGTTCGACATCACGGGACAGAGGGAGCGGGCGGTCAGCGAGTACAACCAGGCGATTCGCACGAAGGACAATACGCAGGGGGCGATGGAAGAGGCTGCGAAGTACGTGAAAGAGCCGTATAAGCGGGCGAATACGGATCGCTAGGGTAAACGCTTCCCGCGAGTTTTCGGCATGGCGGCACTTTGGTGGGTTGGCGACTATGCGGGCAAGTCGATGACACCCACGAACCGACCATTCGGAGGCCGACGAAAGCCGGTATTCCGGCAACAGAGATTTTTAGCGCAGCATAGTCAGTAACCTATAGCGTGCGCAGGAAAGCGATCAATTGTTCTCGCTCCACGGGGTTTAGCTTCAAGCCGAACTCGTGCCCCTGGACCGCACGGCTTTCAACGCCCGGAGGACTATACCCTCCCGGCAGATGCGAATCGCGGAGTCGATCCGGGTTGAACATCTCTTCCAGGGTCGCAACGGAGCCGTCGTGCAGGTAATGTCCGCGATACCAGGCGCCTTTTAGTGAAGGCACCTTGTAGTAGCCGGTCCCTTTGCGAGTTCTCAACGCAAGGCCCGGGTCTGTCCCGACCGAGACGGGGATCACGTCGAGTGAGGCCGGTTTATCTTTGGGAGGTGTGAAACCTTGGGCAAGAGTGAGTTTGTTATTTGTATACAGTGGCGGAGTATGGCACCCAGCGCAGCCCTCTTGCGCGAAGATCTTCTGTCCCGCGAGCGACTTTTCATCGGAAGGATTTGGATTCGACGGTGGTTGGAGCGAGTAAATGTACAATGCGAGCGCGTACAAAGCTTCGTCCGGCAGTCTTGCTTGAACTCGTCTAGTACCCGGCAAGAGCACGTGATACGAACCAAAGTCTGCTGTATCGGCAAAGCTAACCAATGCGGCATAACGCATCAGGTCACCAACGCCCCGATTTAAATGCGTCGCGGTCGCGTCGATATATTTGCGATCTTTCATTCCAATCAAGTCCGGCGTTTTGGTCGGGTACAACAAAGATCCATTCCAGCGTGTGATAGCGCCGCCCAGCTTCGCTGTGGCGATCAGCGCTCCGTATTCCTCTTTGGTCGTGGTCTTAAACCGAGTGTTGATGTCATCTTTGTGCCATGGAACTCCGTACGCCTGATATAACCAAGCCCCGAGAGGCTGCGAGCCCATCAGAAAGGGTGTGGCTCCGGTTACGACCCTGTTTACCGCGTGAATTGCATCAATCAGAGGGACCCGGTGATTAGAATCGCGCCCCCGAGCTACTCCGGCGAGCGAAGGAGCACCGGGGACAGGAGTGTCATCCGGAAGAAACAAAAGATGGCAACCGGCGCAGTTTGTGGCTGAAAGGGCAACTCCTTCTCGGGTCGGTATCCAGCGCAAGCCGTAAACTGTACCATCCGGCAATGGCTGAGTGTTGAGTTGTTCGAATGTTTCGCGGCTTCTGGCGGCTGCCACTACCTTTGGGTCGAGAGTGCGCAAGTGGAGATCGTCCGCTTCGTGGAAGATTCGGCGCCCCGCCGCAATCCAGTCGGCCTCACTTTTTAGTTTTTCCGGTTCAATCAGCGGCTTGGGAGCAGCGTGCTGCAGCATCTCCCAGTAGCCTTTCGGCTCTCGACCCGGGAAGTAGACCGGATATGTTTGGCGATTCTCGATCGGCAACCCGTAGTATTCTTCTGCTGAAATGTGCGTTGGTCGCAGGTTCTGTTCAGCAAGCGGGGTTGCCCAATCACGAAGGGCGGACTCATCCCAGGTCTTTGGGATTGAAGGACGGTATACGGATTGCGGCCAGAGCAATCCGGGTGTAATCGCAGCGTACAGGACAATTAGTCTAGTCTTCATCCTTTACCTCCGCTCATCCTTCATAAGGATACCATCGCATTATTTCGTAACAACCTAACCGCCTCCACGCTCTCGCTGCCATCCAAAATAGACGCTACTACCTTTCGAAACGCCGGAAGTTATTCACTTGCCCATATAACGCCCAAACCGTCGAAGTGAAAGAAAGCAATGAGTATAAGTCGCGCACTAGGTCAATGGCTCGGCGAAGCACTGGCCGGGATTGGGGACGATGGAAGATACCGCTCAGTGCGTCAAACGTCCGTAAAAGCGGGCGCATACCGATCGCTAGCGAGCAACCAGGTACAACGGGCCGCGTCATTTCAAGTCTTCGTTTACCTCAATGTCTCGCTTGAGGACGTCAGTTAGAAGTTGCGATAGACCAACTCCTTTTTGTTCGGCTCGGGCAGGGAAATATTCCCACACGCTGCGTTCGATCGAGATAGGGAGGAACACCATAGCGTCTGTAGGGACGTGATGAAGTCCCCGCGATGCCTTGCTGAAATCGATCTCCGCTGGCGTTCCATCTTCTTCTATAGGTTGATTGGTCATTGGCTTTCCCCGTAAGAGCGAATTTCCTGAGTCGTACCCCGTGGCATTAGTTGCCGCGATGCGCATTGTGATGCGGTCGGCGAACATCGCCTCATTTCTATGCGGCTGGCGTTATCTCCACTTCACCAGCCAAACTAGCCGGTTGGGGAATAAGGTCCCCAAATTGCCGCAGCGTTTCGAGATGGCCCTGGATCGCCTCGCGGATATTGACCTTCGTTTCGTCCAGACTGCGACCAGTTGACATGCAACCTGGCAAGTCTGGGACATAGGCAGCCCAGTTTGACTGAGCTTGCTCAAAGATTACGGCATATTTCACGCTCATCTCCTATCCTCCAAGCCGGCTGCCCTGAGGACGGCCTTGAGGTCCCGATTGGAATGTCATCGCCTGGATTGCCCGGCACGGTCACAACATTAGCCTTCGCCGCATGCTTGAAGTGCCGATGACTTCCTGTTGTTCTCGCGTGCATCCAGCCGTCGAATTCGATTAGGCGAATCAAGTCCCGGACCTTCACTGACATCAGTTTACAGGCGATCACGAAAATTGGTCGTGCGAAGTTGCGACGCAAACTATTGCCAAGGACTTTCGCCCTCGCTGCACAGCCGAGCGTTTTTGCAACGTCGCGTAGCGCCTCTCCTGGGGCCGTACCAGTCCACTGGACCTGGCGGGACTTCCCGCGAGCGGCACGTTGGCGGTTTGCCACCAATCCGTTAAAGTGGTTTGCACAACCGAAGCACCGCCGGGTGTAGACCGAACTTTGTGAAAGTCCGGGACGCGCTGAAAATGCTCAGGCAGGACGGTTGGATTCTTCGGAATCAGGAAGGCAGTCACCGTCAGTTTGTTCATACTGTCAAAGCGGGGAAGGTCACGATTGCTGGACACGAATCCGACGAGATTCCGCCGAAGACGCTGAAGTCTATTATCCTAAAAACGGCAGTTTGAAGACCGCCGCGATGGCGGAACGCCTGCAAGTGCTGGATAGTGAGCGACATGGCAAAGGCAGTGCTCCAGCAACGCGCTCACCCGTTGGGTGAGTCTGAAGGGTCGATCGACCCGGTTCCG
>JBBRBI010000052.1:0-41888 GCA_038206015.1 Bryobacterales bacterium
ACTCCCGCCGGATCGTCTCAAATAACTCCATCTTGGTTCTCCTTTGCATCCTGCCAGCCTGTCAAAACAGACTGGTCAGTGTCTTCAAAGGTGGGCCAAATTAAGCCATCGAAATGGGCCAAATCAGAGTAGCGAAATCAAAGGGCGGGACAGCCTGGGGAAGGGCGGGAAGGGCGGGACAGCCTGATGCGTCCCACCGGCACATCGACTAACATTTCGTTATTCACTCATCAGTTTGAGTTGGAAACTCGCCTTCGCCCCGGGAACTGCAGATTGGGCCGGAAATCAGAAAGGCCCTCGCAAGTAGGCATTTCTGAGGATAGATCGTAGGACCGCTGCTGACCGTCCCGGACATGCATCGTTTGAGTATAAGACGTAGAAAATTGCGTGAAAACGAGGTTTTTGGTTAAAAGCGCACTGGGACTAGTCAGGCCGTCCCGATGCCCCCGATGCCACGCCGATGCCACGTCCCGATGCCACCGATGCCCGATGCCCCGATGCCCCGATGCCCGCCGATGCCCGATGCTGGTCTGACGAATGTGGGGAACTGGTTGATGCGGAGCGTCTCTTTTGGCGATAGGCTTCGCTACGGGTTTCATCTATGTTTGCAGGTTTATTGCGTTTTCCGTCCCGAGACACGGTCGGGTGGCTTCTCAGATCGCCATTTTTGAGATACATTCTGAATGTGCTATTGAAATTCCAATTTTCGAATTTTGCTTCCTATCGAGACGAGCAAACTCTTTCGTGGATGGCGAGCGGTCTGAAGGACGCCGGACGGGCCCCGATGACGACAGAGGCTATTCCAGGAGGTGTTTTGCCGGTCTGCGCCATTTACGGTGGAAATGCGTCGGGAAAGAGCAACGCCGTTCAAGCATTAGGCTTCTTTGTAGAAGCGATTAGGAGCTCGTATCGAAGATGGGACCCGGACGCCAAAATACCGATCAATCGGTTCGCCAGTGCTAGAGCCGAATCCTCAGAGCCGTCGAACTTCTCACTCGATTTCGTTTTCGCCAACGTTCGATACGAATATGGCTTTTCACTCACAAGCGAAGCATTTATAAGGGAATGGCTATACGCCTATCCCGAGGGACGAAAGCAGATCTGGTTCAGTCGGGCAGCGGGCTCACCTATTCTATTCGGACCAAAACTAAAGGGACAGAATCGGGCAATTGAGACACTAACCCGGCAAAACTCTCTTTTTCTTTCTACAGCGGCCCAGACTGGTCATGAGCAGCTCTCGAAGCTGTGGGCCTTCTTTGAGCAGAACATTCTAGTAGATCGCACCGGTGCAATTTATCGCCTCAATAATCTTGCGAACTACATCGGCCCGTCCACAGAGGAATACGTTGTAGCAATGCTCGCAGCGGCAGAATTAGGCATAGTTGGCGTAAGAAAGTATCAAGAAGAGATTAGACACCCACCTTCAAGACTCGGAGATTTCATAGCTTCCGACGACGATCCGAACTTTCGCACGAGGAAGCGTAACCGAGTACGCCTCATTCACGAAATTGAAGGCTCCCGCGTTGAACTCGACGAAGAGCTGGAGTCTGATGGAACTAGAACTTTCGCAACCCGATTACCATCCATATCGGCCGTCTTGGCGAATGGCGGATCCCTCATAATCGACGAAATTGACCGGAGCCTACATCCAGCTCTTTGCGTACGGACAATTAGTCTTTTTTTGTCACCGCTCATTAATACGAAGTCGGCTCAACTTATCTTTACTACTCATGACGCAACCTTACTCAGCAGCTGTCTCCTAAGGCGCGACGAAGTCTGGTTCAGCGAGAAGAATAAAGATGGTGCGAGCGCAATCTACCCCCTTTCCGATTTTGCGCCTAGAAAGGGCGAAAATCTTGAACGTGGGTACCTACAGGGTCGATATGGCGGCATACCCATACTGAACGAGGCACAGTTTCTAGCTGCATTCAAGCCCGGTGAGCCCGATGAGTAGCCCGAATGCGCTCCGGAGACGGCGGAGCCAACGACAAGCCAAATCGAGATATCTAATTGTCTGCGAAGGCGAAATCACCGAACCAGAGTATGTCACCTTCATGGCTCGACACTGGAAAAATCCAGTCGTCTTAGATATCCGACATGAGTACACGTCCCCTAAGCAGATTGTTGAGCATGCCGCTGGCCTAAAAAAACTGGCAAAGCGATTAGCAAGGAACGATCCCAATGAGGCCTACGAAGAAGTTTGGGTAGTCTTTGATCGAGACGAGCATTTACTAGTTAGCGAAGCCCTCCAACAAGCTGAGGCAAATGAGATTCGAATAGCGTTCTCAAATCCAAATTTTGAGCTGTGGCTTCTACTTCATTTTCGTGATTACAATCGCGACAGTCCTCGCCAAGAAATTCGGCGCCTATGCCAACAATACATGCCCGGATATGACAAGAGCCCAGACATGCCTTTGTTGGAACAAAATTATCCAGATGCCGTTTTCCGGGCGGAGCAACTCTACGAACGACAGCAACGTGATGGCAGATCGCGCGAAAATCCGTGGACTGAGGCACACCTCCTTTTGAAGAGCATAGCAGCTAGAAGCTGAACAGACCTCCAAGCACCCTATCTAAGGGTGTAAATGCAAATCCAATACACGTTTTGCCAATATCTCATGGAGGAGCCTGCAGTAGCCAAACGCAGCGCTCAACTTACTCAACGAGTGCGAGGAGATCTTTGGGTTCGACGGAATCACCGGCTTTAATGAGTAACTCTTTCAGTTTCCCGTCAATGGGGGCGTTGACAGTCGTTTGCATCTTCATGGCCTCCATGACCAGCAGCGGCTGGCCCTTTTTGACGGTGTCGCCGACTTTGACGTGGATCGTTGTTACCGCGCCCGGAATCGGCGCGGCAACTTGGCCGGGGATGGCCGGGTCGGCTTTGGGTCTTGCGGCGGTGGCGGCTTTGAGGCTCTTGTCGCGGACTTGGACTTCCCTCGGCTGTCCGTTGAGTTCGAAGAAAACGACCCGCGTCCCGTCGGGATTCGGTTCGCTCGTTGTTAGGAACTTTACGATCAGCGTCTTACCGGGTTCGATGTCGAAGCTGATTTCTTCTCCTTTCTCCATTCCATAGAAAAAGACCGGCGAGGGGAGGACTTCCACATCCCCGTACATCTCGCGGCTGGCCGCGAACTTTGTGTATACGTCCGGGTACATGAAGTAACTCATTCGGTCTGTACCCGTCGCTTCTGTTGCGTTGAGATCGGCGGGGGGGAGCTTCGTCTTCTTCGTCTTGCGCCCCTGCAGGATGATCTTCGCGATCTTGGGCGGCCAGCCGCCCTCGGGCACGCCGAGCGAACCCTCGAACATGTCGATCACCGAGTTGGGCAGCGTCAGCGTATGGTCCGGCTTGAGGTTGCTGAACTCTTCGATACTCATCCCGCGACTTAGTAGATAGAGCGCCAGATCGCCGACCACCTTACTCGATGGCGTCACCTTCACGATATCGCCGAAGGCCTCATTTACATCGGCATACATCTTGGCGACCTCGGGCCAGCGGGTGCCCAGGCCCATGGCTTCGGCTTGTTCCTGCAGGTTCGTATACTGCCCGCCCGGCATCTCGTGGATGTAGAGATCCGCTAAACCATGGCGAGGGCTGGAATCGAAACCGCTGTAGTTGTGACGAACGCCTTCCCAATATTCCGAGTACGCCAGCAGCGCGTCGGGATCGAGACCCGTGTCGCGCTTGGTGTGGGCCAGGGCCGCGACGACGGAGTTGAGATTGGGCTGGCTGGTGGAGCCTGACATCGAAGCAACCGCGACGTCGGCGATGTCCACCTTGGCGTCGCTCGCTTTCAAGATACTGGCGGCGGCGATGCCGCTGGAATCGTGCGTGTGGAAGTGGATCGGGATGCCGATCTCGTCGCGCAGTGCTTTGACCAGGATCTCGATCGCGTAGGGCTTGGCCAGGCCCGCCATGTCTTTGATGGCCAGGACGTGTGCGCCCATCTTCTCCAGTTCTTTGGCCATGTGCACGTAGTAATTGAGCGAGTACTTGGTGCGCTTGGGGTCAAGAATGTCGCCGGTGTAACAGATGGCGGCTTCGCAGACACGAGTGGTCTTGCGAATGGTCTCCATCGCTACCTTCATGTTGGGAAGGTAGTTGAGCGAGTCGAAAACACGGAAGATATCGATTCCCTGCGCGGCGCTTTCCTTGATGAATTCGCGCACGACGTTGTCGGGGTAAGCCGTGTAGCCAACAGCGTTGGAGGCGCGCAGCAGCATCTGGAAGGCGATGTTGGGAATGGCCTCGCGCAGGCGCGATAGGCGCTGCCAGGGGTCTTCCAGCAGGAAGCGCATGGAGACGTCGAAAGTCGCGCCGCCCCACATCTCCAGCGAGTAGAGACCGCTCATCCTGTGTGCGACGAAGTTGGCGACGGCCATCATGTCGAAGGTGCGCATGCGCGTTGCCATTAACGATTGGTGGGCGTCGCGGAAGGTGGTGTCGGTGAGGAGCAGTCGCTTCTGGTTGCGGGTCCATTCGGCGAACTTCTCAGGGCCTAGCTCATCGAGAAGTTGACGCGTGCCTTTGGGTGGGGCGGCTGCGATGGGAACTTCGATGCGCGGCGTGCGGAAGGCAACCGGACGCGGCTTGCCAGCGGCTTCCGGGTTGCCGTTGACGATGACTTCGCCTAAGTAAGTGAGTAACTTGGTGGCGCGGTCGCGGCGGGCGCTGAACTGGAACAGCGACGGAGTTTCTTCGAGGAAGCGTGTCGTAACATCGCCCTTTTGAAAAGTCTCGTTGTTGATGACGTTCTCAAGGAAGGGGATGTTGGTCTTGACGCCGCGGATGCGGAACTCGCGCAAGGCGCGGTCCATGCGCTGGCAGGCCTGATTGAAGTCGCGACCCCAGGCGGTTGTCTTAACCAACAGCGAATCGTAGAAGGGCGTAATCACCGCCCCGCCGTAAGCCGATGCCCCGTCGAGACGGATGCCGAAGCCAGCGGGCGAGCGGTAGGTGTGGATGCGGCCGTAGTCTGGCTGGAAGTTCTGCGAGGCGTCCTCTGTGGTGACGCGGCATTGCAGCGCGAAGCCATTGACCTGAATGTCCTGCTGTTGCGGCAGGCCGATCTCAGTGCTGTGGAGCGAGAAGCCCTGAGCGACCTGGATTTGCGTGCGCACGATGTCGATGCCGGTGACCATTTCGGTGACGGTGTGCTCCACCTGGACGCGCGGATTGACCTCGATGAAATACCATTCGTCGCGATCAACATCGACCAGGAATTCGACAGTGCCCGCGTTCTCGTAGCCCGCCGTTTTAGCCAGCTTTACGGCCGCGTCGCAGAGCTCTTTGCGGATACGGGGCGAAAGGTGGACGGCGGGGGCGACCTCGACTACCTTCTGATGGCGGCGCTGGACACTGCAATCGCGCTCGAACAGATGGAGGACGTTGCCTTGTTTGTCGGCAATGATCTGGATCTCGATGTGCTTGGCGCGGCGGATGAAGCGCTCCAGAAACACGGCGTCGTTGCCGAAGGCGGCACCGGCCTCGCGCCGGGCTTCTTCGAGTTTGCCCTTGAACTCGGCCGCATTGTTGACGACACGCATACCGCGCCCACCCCCGCCGAAGGCAGCCTTGATGATGAGCGGGAAGCCGATTTCTTTGGCGGCCTTCTCGGCGGCGGCGACGGTGGTGACGGCCTCGGGCGTGCCGGGGACGACGTTGATTTTGGCCTTTTCAGCGAGGCTGCGGGCGGCGGTCTTGTCGCCCAGTGCGTCGAGCATGGCGGCGGTGGGGCCGACGAAGGTCAAACCGGCTTTGGCGCAGGCGCGGGGCAGGGCGGGGTTCTCGGACAAGAAGCCGTAGCCGGGATGGATGGCATCCACATCGACGGATTTGGCGAGCGCGACGATGCCGTCGACGTCGAGATAGGCCTCGACGGGGCCCTTGTTTTCGCCAATCTGGTAGGCTTCGTCGGCTTTGAAACGGTGGAGGCTGAGTCGGTCTTCTTTGGAATAGACGGCGACGGTACGCAGGCCGAGTTCATTGGCGGCGCGGAAGATGCGGATGGCGATTTCGCCACGATTGAGGGCTAGGAGTTTTTTCACTTGGTACTGAAAATCGCAAAGTCGGATTTTCACTAGGATAGCGTGAGGGGCGAGTGCGGGGGCTCATCTGGAAATCTGGAAATCTGGTAAATTGAGATTGTGAAGACCACTTTGGAGATCCCCGAGGAGTTGTATCGCGCGGTGAAGGCGAAGGCGGCAATCGAAGGTAAACGAGTGACCGATGTCGTGACGGAAGCGTTGCGTATGGCTATCGAAGTCAAGTCCCAACCGGCGAGACGGGTGGAGGTTCCGATTATCAAGGCTACGGCCCGAAAGACCAAGGCGACGATTGAGGATTTTAAGCGCGCCGAACTATCCATGTACGAAGAGGACGATTTACGAAATGCAATGGCTTTGCGACGTTAATGTCTTGTTGCCGCTCCTTTATGGCGGTCATCCACATGCCCCATCGGCAAAAATCTGGTATGACTCGGTCGAGGACAGGGAAGGGATTGGGATACCCCGGTTCACTCAACTAGGTGCAATGCGTCTACTGAACAACCCAGTGCCGATGGGCAAAGATGTTTGCAACGGCTTGCAAGCCTGGCAAGCAATGGATCGACTCCTCGAAGACGACAGAGCCGTGCTGCTACCGGAGCCGATCGGACTGGAAGGACATTTGCGCAGACTAACCGCAAGGTTGAAGTACTCGCCAAAGGTGTGGGCCGACGCATATCTTGCGGCGTTCGCAATCGCAAACGAGCGAAGACTGGTCACCTTTGACCGCGCGTTTCGCGCCTATCCTGGCTTGGACGTTGAGGTGCTAACCGAAGCGCGACATTGATCCCGCAGGGCGCAAATTCGCTCCTGGGCCGCAAGGATCTCCGTGTTTTGGCGGATGCCAATCTCGGTGGCGTCGCCCAGCTTCCCGTCTTCCAACGCCTCCTTATACGCGATGACGGCATCGTCTTCGCAACGCGCGCATGTCTCAAGGATCACCAGATCGGTTCGCGGGGTGACCACTGACCAAGCCGCCATCCATTTCACCCGAGCCGCTTGTCTCAGCGTGCCCGTACTCGGCGCTTCTTCCCCTTCGCGAGCAGCATGGACTTGCAACTCACCAGCGAACTTATGGCGCTGTGCCGCGTAGTGAAGCAGAGTAGTCTTGAGAGCCGGGTTGACCGCTTCTTCGGCGGCCGCCCGGAATCCTGCCTCAAGATCCTTCAGCACCTCGATGAGACTGCTAACCGTGTTGATTTCAGTTTTGTGCGTAGAGTCAATCGTGGCGTTCATACTATTTCTCTCCTTCGTGAAAAGCCTAGGCGCGATACTGATCGCGAAGAGTACGAATGTGGTCGTGGGCTTTACGGATCTCGTTACCCTGCACTTCAACGGTAGTCTCCGCCACGCCTAACTTACCTTCGGCCACTGCCTTGGTAAAGGCTGCGACGGCACTGTCTTCACCGCGCTCGCATTCCTCGAGGATGGCTGCGTCCTCCTGGGGGCTGACGACGGAGCGAACCTTCATCCAGCCGCGATGGGCTACGCCGCTGAGACTACCGTTGCTCTCCGGCACTTCTCCTTCTCGAACGACAAGCTGCTGCAGCTCGGTGGCGAACTTCCGACGCTGGATTGCATAATGATGAAAAGTACTTTTTAAGTCGGCGTTGACCACGTCGTCCGCAGCGGCCCGAAAGCCCGCCTCGCCGTCTTTCAGGGTCTCGATCAAGGTGTTCATACTGTCGGTGTCGGTTTCATGGGTCGTGTCGAAGGTGGTGCTCATATTTATCATTCCGACGCTTGGATCGACGGGCCGCCAGAGTCGTTTCAAAGTCGTTCCAACTTGACTCGAAAAGTTTCGGAACCTACGCTAGCGAGGTCTGCCCAAGAACATCGTAATCTGCGCGGATGGCACGGGGAACAAGTTCAGCAACGAGAACACCAATGTCGTGCGGCTGTATCAGACGTTGAAGCTCGATAACACCTTGGGACGCAGATCGCCTGTTATCACTGTGGGCTGGGCACCATGGGCGCGGTGGGGGCCTTCTCGCAAATGGGCAAGCGGTGGACCAAGATTAAGGGCAGGGCGTTTGGCTCGGGGCTAAGCGAAGCTATCGCCGGGATCTATACCTTTCTCATGGACACGTACAAGAAGGGGGATCGAATCTATCTCTACGGCTTTAGCCGCGGCGTATGTACTGTGCGTGCTCTGTCGGGAATGTTGCACATGTTCGGGTTGCTGCGTAGCCGACACTATAACCAAATCGACTATGTGATCGAAATGTTGCGCAGCAAACAAAACGCCGAGTCCTTCCAAGTGGCCGAGCAATTCAAGGCGACGTTTTCGCAGGCCGTGCCGATCCACTTCATGGGGGTCTGGGACACCGTGAGTTCCGTGCAACTCTCGCCGTGGGAGGCCCTCTCGGTTCCCTATACGGCACAGACTCCCAATCTGATCACGGGGCGACATGCCTTGGCGATCGATGAACAGCGCTGCTTCTTCCGGCAGAATCTTTGGGGCGCGCCACTGCCTGGACAGGATCTTAAGCAGGTCTGGTTTGCTGGCGTACACTCTGACGTCGGAGCCGGATATCCAGCGGCCGAGAGCGGTTTGTCAAAGCGATCGCTGGAGTGGATGTTGCAGGAGTCGGTTGCCTCCGGCCTGATCGTCGATGGGGCCAAGGTGGCCCAGTTGGGGGGGGATGACGAGTGCCTGGCGTGCGCTGGAAGTGCTGCCGCACCGCCACTATGTTTACGCGGAGAAGACATAAAAGTGGAAAGTGCCGCTCGGGCAGCGACGTCGCATTCTCGAGATTGCGGTGCTGCATGAGTCGGTTCGACAGAGGATGAGCCTGGGGATCGGCTATGCTCCACCGAATTTGCCGCAGGCTAGCAGTTTCGAGCCCTGGGTGCGGTGGTCACTGCTTTTGTAGCGACGCCTTAAGGATTCGCGCGATCGTACAATTCGCGAACCCTGGCCAGCGCGTCCTTCGGAATCGCCTTCAGTTGTTTCCCTGGCCACGGTTTCGATCCGGAAGCGTAGGGCTCTAAATATTCGAATGCGGTGCGCATGCCGCGCCCGTCGGCAGTCTTGAACTTCCATAGGTTCACGCCCAGAGGCTTGGCGATGAGGGCGGCATTGGCGAGCGCCTCAAGATTGAAGACGCTATAGCTGAAGCCATCCTCGCGGGCGGCCTCCAGCGGCTGTGTGCCGTCGGGTTCAAATTGCCAGGCGATGCGCTTCTTTAATTCTTCGGCGCGCTTGGTGGCCAGCGCTTTCATTCCGAGATAGACTTCGATGCGAATGGCCTCGGCGGCATACCAGGAGCCGTGATTATTCTTGGCCGACGCCTCCTCGAGGCCAATCGGGCTGGTGGTCAACCAGCGATGGTACTCGTCCATCCAGTCATGCAGCCCATGGCTGTCGCCCACTGGCATCGCCTTCTTCTTCTTTAAATCGTCGGCCGCGTCGAGTATGTCGATCATCGCGCGCATGGTGATCAGACCCGCGCCTCGGCCGTCGTTGCGCCCCTTCACGATCTGTCCGAAGTTGACGTGCGGGTTCATGTGGGTGGCTGGGTCCAGGAACCAGGCCCGGATGCGGACGATGGCGTTGTCTGCGTAGACTTGCTCCCCGTTTGCGACGAAGGCAGCCGCCAACTGGCGAATCGTGCGGGCCGTGGTCGAGTAGGCATTTGCGTCGCCCTCCGCGACGAGTGCGCGATTGGTCTGACCGTCTTTGCGGATGTAAGGTAGCCCGTCGGGCGTGGTGGGATCGGGCCACCAATACGGGGCGTAACTGACGTAGTCGTGCTTGTCGTTGGACGGGCCGGGGGCGGCCTTATCCATCACCGACAGAATGGGTTGGCGCAGGAGCTTCCTGGCCTCGACTGAGTTGAGGGCGGCGGTTTGGGCGGCGGCGAGCATGGCGAACGCCAACAAGAGGAATGCAGGTTTCATTCGTTGAGGCGATTTTAGCAGGGCGAGGAAAGATAGTTGCTCCCGCCTGACCCCATCGAACCTCTTACCGCGCTTTTACCAAGTAGCAGTATGAGGACATTTATCTTGATGACGGCATTTTGCCTCGGCGCGAGTGCGACGACGGTGACTTACGACACTTCGGCCCTGTTGAATTCGGCCTTTGCCAATCAGCTAGGCACTTGGCTGGGCGAAGGGGATTTGGCTTTAACAAGAATCTATTCGACGGACTTCCCTCCGGCGGACTGGACGGACTTTCATACCGCCGCAGATTGGAAGGGAAGGACGTTCACGATAGCAGAGGCACTTGTTTGCAGTAGCTCTTTGAATTGCATAGTCAGCAATGCGCTGATTGGGGGGTATGATCCCCTAAGTTGGAGCAGCATCAACGATTATAACTACGCAACTCAGGACTCCGCGCGGACGGCGTTTCTATTCAATTTGACGGCTACAACGATTTTCACTCAACACATGGGTGCTTCCGATGGACAATACCAGACGTACAATAACTCGGTTTATGGCCCGACGTTCGGCGGTGGGCACGATTTGTTTCTAGCTCCTAACGGGGGGCCGTCACACTCATCCGTATTTTCGTACGGCCCGACACAGGCTACGGGCACGACTATCGCAGGTGCGAAGTCGGCTAGCAGTCAATCCTTTTCTTACTTCACCCTTGGGCGACTAGAAGTCTTCACGATCGCAGATGTCAGTGACGTGCCGGAGCCAAGCAGCGTGGCGCTAGTTGCGGGTGGGCTCTTAGCGGCACTCAATCGCCGCCGCCGCTCAGTCCCCTCGTAGAGCCTCGACGGGCGCGATGCGCGAGGCCCGCCGCGCTGGCAAATAGGCGGCCAGCGCCGCCGAGGCCAGCAAGAAGACCGGCACCGCCGTGTAAGTCAGCGGATCTGTGGCGCTTACTTCGAATAAGAAGCTGGCCATATAACGAGTAAGTGGAATCGCGATGGCAAAGCCGCAGCCCACCCCGATCGCGGCCAATGCCAGGCCATGGTTGAGGAACATCCGTCGCACCAGCCCCGCCGGTGCGCCCAGCGCCATACGGATTCCAATCTCCCGCGTCCGTTGTGAGATCGAGTACGAGATCACGCCATAGATGCCAATCACGCCCAGCAGCAGCGCCATGGCCGCCGACAGCGAGATCATCACCAGCGTGAAGGAGGTACGCGATAGCGAGCGGTCGTAGAACTCCTGAACGCTCTTGACGTTGGACAATGGCAGCTCAGGATTGACCGCCCAGACGGCGCGTTGAACATCTTGCATGAACAAATTCGTGCCGGTGCGCGGACTGCGAATCGCAAAGGCCATGTAGCGCCGGACGTTGGGGCCCTCCTTCCAGAAATCGCGCTGCAGGAAGGGCCAATACGCAATCTCCGGGGCCTTGCGGTCCACTCCACGATCCCGCTCTTCATTGGCCACGCCAACGACTTCGCGATAGACACCGTTGGGACGCTCGCGGATGCGCTTGCCGATCGCGGCGGCGGGACTGCCCCACAACTCCTGAGCCAGATTGCGCGAGACGATCGCCACTGGGCGCATCTCGAGAACATCGGTCCAATCGAAGTCGCGGCCGGCGGCCAGAGGGTTGCCCATCGTGACAAAGTAGCCCGGACCGATGTGTTTGTGTGTCCGCATCGCAGGCATGGTGGTGTCGGATACGGGCCGGTCTTCGACATATATCGGGTCGAAACTTCCGGAGCCGTCCATCGTGATGGCGCTGGTGAGTCCAATGGCGCCAGCCCCCGGAATCTCCGCCAGTTTGGCCGCGATGTCGCGCAGCGTGACGGCGACACGCTGCCGATCCGGGAATTGCGCCTCCGGCAGCAAGAGGCGGAAGGTGAGAATCTTTGCGGGATCGGTGAAGCCGGGTTGCACTTGGCGCAAGGCGAGCGAACTGCGAATCAGCAGCCCGGACCCGAGCAGCAGCACCATCGCGAGCGTCACTTGAACGACGATCAGCACGCTGCGGGCGCGGTGCCGTTCTCGGCCGACACTGGCGTTGCGGCTACCGGAGCGCAGCGCGGTTTGCAATTGCGGGCCAGCGTACTTGAAGACGGGAACCAGGCCGAATGACAGGCCCGCCAGCAGCGAGATGGCGAAGGCGAAAGCCAGCACGTAGGGGTCGATCGACAGTTCGTCGAGGCGCGGCAGATTGGCCGGTGCAAGCCAGACGATCAGGCGGAGGGCGGCTTGGGCCAGGGCGACGCCAAGCACGCCGCCGATGGCCGCCAGCGTCAACGTCTCGGCGAGCATTTCCCTGGCGATACGGGCACGCGAGGCCCCGAGTGCGGCTCGCACGGCGAGCTCTTGTTGGCGGCCATCCGCTTTTACCAGAAGCAGGTTAGCGACGTTGGCGCAGGCGATGAACAACACGATGCCGACGGTGATCATCAGCAGCCGAAGGACGCTGGCGCTGTCGCCGATGACCTCTGTTTTCAGCGGACGCAGCAGCGGACCCATGCGCGTGTTTTCGAGAACTTGCGGCGACATGCCGGGGGCGAGTTTGAATTTACGCGGCAGCATCGGGATCATGCGGGCGACGTCGGCGCTGGCTTGCGTCATTGTGACGCCGGGTTTTAAGCGAGCGATCGCGCGATAGGAAAAATTACCGACGAACACATTGGCGCGATCAAACTGGAAGGGCTCGACAATGTCGAAGCGGCGGTCCAGGAAGCGGAAGCCCTCGGCAAGGACGCCAATCACTTCCTTGGCCTTGCCATCCAGCATCAGACGCTGGCCGACGATCTTGGGGTCCGCGCCAAACTTGCGGCGGAAGTAACCGTAGGAAAGCATCACGGTGTCGGGCACGCGGGGCTGGTCGTCCTCACGTCGGAAGAGGCGGCCATACACCGGCACGGCGCGCAGCAGCGATAGGGTGCCGTCGGTTACCGACAGTGACGCCACTTCCTCCGGTTGACCTAGGCCGTTGACGGTGGTTGAGCCGATGCTCCAGAGGCCGATATCTTCAAACGACTGGCCCTCTTCCCGGTAGGTGAAGTAAGTGGCGGGAGAGGCGTTGAGCTCGGCGATGTTGACGCCGGGAGCGGTTTGCCAGACTCCGATCAACATCTCAGGATCGGGGTACGGCAGCGGACGCAGCAAAACTGTGTTGACGACGGAGAAGATGGCGGTGTTGGCACCGATGCCGACGGCGAGCGTCAACAGCGTGATGGCGGTAAAGGCAGGCGCGCGCCTCATGCGCCGTAGAATTTGCAGAATTGTCAGCATGTCTTACCAAGACTTACGAACGGCGCCGCAAAAAGTTAACCTTTTTTGTCTTGGAGAGGCTCTGATCACCCATTCAGAGAATAGCCAGATTGCTACAACGGCGCGAAAAGCTGTTATATCCTCCGCAAAGCTCTGCTAGAATCGAGACGAACCCACCATGGACGTACGTGAAAAAGTAAAACAGATTATCGTCGAGCAGCTTGGCGTCGATGAAGCCCAAGTAGACGATACGGCGAGTTTCGTCGATGATTTAGGTGCCGATTCGCTCGACATCGTCGAGCTGGTCATGGCCTTTGAAGAGGCTTTCGGCATCGATGTGCCCGATGAGGACGCCGAGAAGTTGACGACGGTTAAATCCGCCATCGAATACATCGAAACCAAAAAGAAGAAGTAGGTCGGGCGCACTCCTTTGCCACGCAGAGTTGTTGTCACAGGTATTGGGCTAATCTGCTCAGTCGGTAATACGACGGAGAGTGTCTGGGCCGCGATCCTAGGGGGTAAAAACGGCATCGGCCCGATTACCCAATTCGACGCGTCCAAGCACCCCTGCCGTTTCGCCGGTGAGGTCAAGGATTTCGACCCTACCCAATTCATCGAGAAAAAAGAAGTCAAAAAGATGGGGCGCTTCATGCACTTTGCCATCGCCGCAACAGATGAGGCGATGGCGATGAGTGGCTTGAAGATCACCCCTGATAACGCTGAGCGCGTCGGTGTTTACGTTGGCAGCGGCATCGGCGGCTTCGAAGTGATCGAGCGTGAGCATCAGAAACTTCTGCAAGGCGGCCCGGATCGCGTCTCGCCCTTTTTTATCCCAGCAACGATCGTCAATCTTGCCTCAGGGCAGGTCTCGATCCGGACTGGGGCAAAAGGGCCAAATTCAGCAGTCGCTACGGCCTGCACCACAGGCTCGCACGCGATTGGCGACTCCTTCCGCTTGATCCAGCATGGCTATGCCGATGCAATGATCGCCGGCGGCGCTGAGGCCGCGATTACGCCCTTGTGCCTGGCCGGCTTTGCCGCGATGAAGGCACTGTCCACCCGCAATGATGATCCCGAGCATGCCTCACGGCCCTGGGACAAGAACCGGGATGGCTTTGTCATCGGCGAAGGTGCTGGCATCCTCATACTTGAAGAATTGGAAATAGCCAAAGCCCGTGGCGCCAAGATTCTGGGCGAGATCATCGGCTATGGTATGTCCGGCGATGCTTATCATATGGCTTCGCCAAGCGAAGATGGCGATGGGGCGCGGCGAGTGATGTTGCTTGCCCTCAAAGACGCTGGCATTCCAGCCACCGACGTCGACTATGTGAATGCCCATGCCACTTCCACCCCTGCTGGAGACGTGATTGAGGCGCGTGCCTTCAAAGCGGCATTCGGCGACCATGCCTACAAAATGGCGATCAGTTCCACCAAGGCGATGACTGGACACCTTTTGGGTGGGGCAGGAGCGCTGGAGGCGGGCATCACGCTGCTGGCGATGCGCGATCAAATTGCCCCTGGGACGATGAACCTCGAAACGCCCGACGAGGGCTGCGATCTGGACTTTGTCCCCAATGCGGCGCGACCGATGAAGATCGATGTTGCCCTGTCCAATTCATTCGGTTTTGGCGGCACCAACGGCTGCCTGCTCTTCAAGCGCTACGCTGGATAAGTAATGAAGATTCTTGTCGCGATCAAGCAGGTTCCTGCGCGCGACTCGCAATTGACGGCCTCCTCCGATGGCCTGTGGATTGACGAGTCCAGTCTTGAATACGAAATCAATGAGCCGGATGCCTATGCTCTCGAAGAAGCCCTGCAACTGAAAGAAGCTGCTGGCGGCGGCGAAGTGGTTGCGCTCTGCGTGGGGCCAGATCGAGTGGCATCGACCATTCGGGAAGCATTAGCCAAGGGGGCGGACCGCGCTGTGCATGTGCAGGTGAACGATGCCTGGGACACCTTGGGGATCGCGAAATTGCTGGCGGGAGCTGCCCGCATTGAAAATGCCGATCTCGTGCTGACCGGTTTGCAATCCGACGACGTCGGCTCGGGGCAAGTGGGTGTTGTCCTTGCAGAACTGCTGGGGCTGCCACACGCGACAATCATCATGGAAGTTGTGGTCGATGGTGGGCGCGTTCGGGTGAAGCGCGAGTTGGAGGACGGCTGGTTTCAACACGTATCGATGCCCCTGCCTGCCGTACTCACGATTCAATCTGGAATCAAGAAGCTGCGCTATGCAACGCTCATGGGGATCAAGCGGGCCAAGTCCAAGGAAGTGCGTGTTGTGAGCGCTGCAGACCTGGGCGTCGCCAATGTGCCCTCTTCTCGCGTCGTCAAGGTGACGCTGCCGCAGAAGTCGAAGCAAACGGTGATGTTGAAGAACGCAGCGGAGCTGGTTGAAAAACTAAAGAACGAGGTGCGAGTGATATGAGCGGCGTTCTTGCAGTGATTGAAACTGGACAGAAGATCTCGCTGGAGACAGTGGCAGCGGCGGTTGAACTAGGAGCCGCACTCGGATTGCCGGTCCACATCGTTGAGCCGACGCTTGCCTACACTGCGGATGGGTTTACAGAAGCGCTAGAGACGCTGATTCGCGATGGTGGATACGACGTGGTTCTGTTTCCCCATACCTATCAGGTTCGCGATTACGCGCCAAAGCTGGCCACGCGCTTTGATCGGGCGCTGATCTCCGATGTCATTCGCTTGCGAGTGGACGCGGGAGCCGTATTTGCCACCAGGCAGCTGTTTCAGGGGAAGCTGAACGCAGAGATCGAAGCCCTGGGTCGTCCCGTATTTGTGTCGCTGCAGGCCGGGTCTTATGAGGCCGCTGCCTCCGCCGATGTTACGGACGAATTGGGATCGGTTGGGGCCTCGCGCCAATTGCCGGAAGAGAAATTTCGGGAGGCGGCGCGAGCGGTCGATCTGAGCGCGGCGCCCATCATCGTAAGCGTGGGCCGCGGGATCAAGGAAAAAGAGAATCTCGGCTTGATCGAGGATTTGGCGAAGGCTCTGGGCGCGGAGATCGCTGCAAGTCGTCCGATTTGCGATAACGGTTGGCTGCCAATGGAGCGGCAAGTGGGGAGCAGTGGGCAGACCGTTGCGCCCAAGCTGTATCTGGCGGTGGGCCTATCGGGAGCGATTCAGCATCTGGTGGGAATGAAGGGGTCCAAGACAATCGTCGCGATTAACAAAGACCCGAACGCACCAATTTTCGAAGTCGCCGACTATGGAATCTGCGGGGACCTGTTTGAAGTCGTACCGGAACTGACCAAGGGTATTTTGGCGGCTAAGGGCTAGCGCAGCCCAAACACATAAAGTGCGTTGCCTGCGGCCACCGCTACAAACTGACGCCCTTTCACCGCATAAGTGATGGGCCCGTTCGCAAATACACCGCCCAGCGATGTCTTCCAAAGCAGCTCGCCGGTGCGTGCATTCAGCGCGAGAAAGTTCTCTTCGCGATTGCCTATGAACAGCAGGTCCGCGGATGTGGTCAGGATGCCCGAATCAGTAACATCGACAAAATCCAGTCGCCATTGCTTTTCACCCGTTGCCGCATCCACAGCCAGCACTGCACCGTGTCCTTCTTCGGGCCTGCGGGTGTTCGCCTGCGCCCCGCGATTGAGACTGAAGCTCGTCGAGCCCGGAAAACCACCAAGGTAGCGCTGGCCTTCCGTGTAGGTGTCTGGCTTCTTTACGAAGCGGGAGAATGTGTTGTCCCAAACAGGAATGTAGAACATCCCTGTGCGCGGGCTGAACGAAGGAGAATACCAATTTGTGCCGCCCTGGACGCCGGGGTAAACGATGTTGCCATCCGGTGTCGGCGCACTTGCCGTCAATTTCCTTGGACGCCCGCGCTCATCGAATCCGTCCATCCAGGTCACCTTCGTGAACGGCTTACCGATCAGGAATCGCCCGGTGGCGCGATCCAGTACATAATAAAGGCCATTACGATTTGCCCACATGATGACCTTACGCGGGCGCCCTTGAAACTGTATTTCGCCAAGCACCGGCACCTGCACGGAATCGTAATCGAGCTCATCGTGTGGCGTGAACTGATAGTGCCACTTGAGTTTCCCCGTATCGGCATCCAGAGCGACTACGCAATCTGAATAGAGGTTGTCGCCAGCGCGCGAATCGCCATTCCAATCCGGGCCCGGATTGCCAACACCCCAAAACGTCAGATTCAGTTCGGCGTCATAAGATCCCGTCACCCAGACTGATCCACCGCCAGTCTTCCACGAGTCGCCCGCCCAGCTCTCGTTGCCTGGCTCGCCAGGCCCTGGAATCGTGTTGAATCGCCATGCCTCCTTGCCGGTTTTTGCATCGTAGGCCGCGATGAAACCGCGGATGCCATACTCCCCACCCGCGACACCAATCAGCACCTTGTCTTTGACGATCAGTGGCGCGTGCGTGACTGAATAGCCAGCTCCAGGGCGAGCGACGGCAATGTTCCAGATCGGCTTTCCGCTCCGTGTGTCCACTGCGATCAGGCGCCCATCGATCGTGCCCATAAACAGTGTTTCGCCGAGAATCGCCAAGCCCCGATTCACCCGTCCACAACAGACCCGCGCTTCCGTTGACGGTGCATAATTGTAAGTCCAAAAAACACGACCGGTAGCTGCATCCAAGGCAACGATATCGTTGGGAGCCTGGACCGTATAGAGGATCCCGTCGGCAACTAGCGGCGTTGCTTCAAATTTCTCAAACGATGCAGACTGGAACACCCACTTGAGTTGCAAATCCTTGACGTTGGACGGAGTTAGTTCAGTGAGCGTACTGTAGCGCTGACCAAAATTGGAGCCGGAATACGTGAGCCAGTTCTGTGGCTCCTTCTGCGCATTTTACAGGCGTTCCCAGCTGACTTGAGCCTGTGCTACGCCGATGGTCATAGCGATCCAGAACAGTCTTGACTTCATTTCACACCTCGCTGCGATCCGACGTAGGCGATGATGTCCGCCAATTCCTGCGCATCCAACTTACCCCGATACGACGGCATCCACGATTTGGCCGGCCCAGCTTCCTGAAGATCACTTCGAAGTATGGAATGCAAGTTCCCCTTGTCGTCCTGGAACTGGACGCTGTAGGAATCCTGATTCAGCAGGAAGCCCAGTATGGCCTCACCGCTTTTGAGTATCATACGAAACGGCGGCGCACCGGCTGGGTAAGTTGCATCTGGTTCGAGTAACGCGATCTCGATTTCGATGGGGCGAAATTGGATCCCGGCTTCGCTCAGATCCGGCCCGCTGCGCCCTCCCTGACCCGAAATTCTGTGGCAACCATTGCAACCAGCTGTACCCTCAAAGAGCGTCTTTCCTCGGGCCAGGCTGCCTCTCGCCGCTGCGATCGACTTTTGACCGGAGAGGTCGCTCATGTTGCGAAGAAACGAAATGAGCATATACACACGTGAAGGGAAAAGCGACGTTGGAGGCATGCCGGTCCCGGGAACGCCATTTACAATTACCTTCGCAAGATCCTCGTCGCTGACAACGCGCTTAAATTTGGCGTGTGCCAGATCGATCCCGCTAACGGAGCTGCCATCAGTGCCATGACAGCCGATGCAACTCGCCTGATAGAGTCGTCGCCCAGCGTCGATGTCACTCTTTGCGTAGCTATGCGTCTGGGCTGAAACCAGAGCGGCTGCGGCTAGGAGAACGATGCTGGCTTTAAGGAGTACCATGCTTACGAAAGGCTATCACTCAACATACTCTCCGTCTTTGATCCATCGACGCTGCCTGACAATATTGGCTAATATAACGGCATGATCGCTGGACTCACGCTTCTACTTTCGCTTGCAGCTACAGTCGACCCATTGCCAAAGGAACTCGAGTACCGTCTGTCACTGGCGCGAGAGATTCCTGCGCCCTATTCTGCGGCAGTCATCGTCGCATTGGTTCCCTCCGCTAAGCTCAGTCCCGCCCAAACGACGGCATTGGCCGAAGAAGCCTTCAACATTGCGATTGGCAAGGATCAGGCGATTGCCGTAAAAGCCTGGACCCTTTACCGCGACAACTATGACAAGGCGACTGGCCGCCCCATCGCCTTCCCGTTGCGCGGCCGAACAGTTCCGGCGACTTGCGATGTAACCGAGATCGACGATCCAAAGGCTTACTATCGCAATGCGATCGAGGCTGGCGCGACAGAGTTCTCGCAGTCGGTGTCAACCGTGAGGTCAGCGGTTGAAGTTGCCCGCGCCGTCGAGGCGATTATGGCAACAACCGCCGCTGAGCAGGCTCGCCTCGTGCCTCTTGGCACACGCTACCTTGCCTCCGCCACCGGGTCGGATCGGGAGTTTGTTTACGCCATGCGTTATACCAGCCTGCATCGGTCGGTCTTGAAGCTGGCAGAAACAAACGGGCGCAATAATGTTCTGGGAAGCTACCGTAATTTTCTGACCACGAATTGGAAGGCGGTGCGCTGCGCGGGCAATCGTGCCGACGAGTTTATCGGTGTCATCAATGAGTTCAATAAGATGGCCGGTTCCTCCGGCGTCCCCAAATTGGACCTGGACGCAGCGAATGTCGTAAATGTGGACACGACTACAAAGGCGCTGCCGATAACCGAGCATCAGCTCAATTACAAGGTCACTCATGCCCCGGTTGATGAGATTAGCGTGAGGGGAATGCTGCATGAGATTGAGCAATTCCAACCCTTGGAGGTGCCCGATCTGTTGGCGACGATGCGGGCCAGGAATGAGCTTTACCGCAGCTTTGCCGAGCGCCTCAAAGGCAACCGGTGGGAAGACCAGGTGATGCGCGAATGGCTACAGTTTGTGGTTCACAGTCCCCTGAAGACCTACGATCTGCCGCAATGGTTTGCCAGCGTGCGTGCTCTGGCGGCCTGGGCCGCCAAAAACGCCAACAAGCAGTCGGTGTTGATTGGTGCCGGCGACTCTGGACTTACAGCTTATGTTCGGCTAGTTACTTTGCTGCCTGAATCCGAAGTAACTCGCGTGCTTCCTTAATAATCGGCCCGTAGACTTCTTTGTCATAAGGCGGGCAGCCACTCGGAAACTGACCAAGGTCATTGTGCTTCTGGCGCATAAGCCAGGTGCAGAAGGTGACTGTGCGGCAGACTTGCTTCGAGTCAAGCTCGCCCTTCTCAAGAATGTCCTTCGCGAAATGCGGATAGGCCAGCGCGCCTCGGCCATAGCCGAAGAAGCCAATATTCCCGGCGTCGAGATTGGCGGCGGCGGCGTTAGGCGCATAGATCTGTAGCCAACTGTAGCCAGTGCCCACCATTGGCAGGCCTGGGAATTCGCGCTGCAGTTGACCTGCAACGCGAAAGTGACGCTCAACGCCCAGCAGCGGGTGCTCTGGCATTTCGTAGTTGCCCTCGTCGGGCTTCTCAAACGGGCGACCGACGTGCGGGTTGTAATAGGGGCAGCCGATCGAGACATTCAAAAGATCGATCCCTGCCGCCTTGTAGATTCGAATGGCAGTTTTGACATCCGCCAAATCTTCCTTGAGCGGGTCGTTGCTGTCCACTCCAAAGCCATGTGGATAGGGAACTTCGTAAGGCAGAGGAACGCCGATATTGCCCTGCGCTGCATCCTTCACATACGGCACGCTATCGAAACAACCAAGCCGCATCGTGAGCGTGAAATAGCTGCCAAACTTGGCGCGCAGTTTACCCAGGACGTTTGTCGCAAATCGCGTACGATTCTCGATGCTGCCGCCATAGCGGCCCTCCCGCAGCTTGGCTCCCATCAGCTCGGCCAACAGGTATCCGTGCGTCACCTTCAGGTCAAGCGCCGTGAAGCCTGCCTCTTTGGCCAGCGCAGCACCGGCGACATAGTCGTCTTCCAACCGCTCCAGTTCGTCGTCGCTGATGACGGGGTGGTCGGCAGGCGTGTTCGATTTTTGATCGATCAGCGGGTTGTGATAAGCAATCGTCTTATTCGGAAACGAATAGCGACCCGAATGGGTGAGCTGCATCGGCACCAGAAGATCATCCGTAGACCCGCAGGCCGCCTTATGGCGGCTTTCGATGGTGGCGAGGATGTATCGATAGGATGCAAGGTTCTCTGGCGTGATCCAGAGTTGGCGCGCGTTGGCGCGGCCATCTTCTCGGATCGCCGTTGCTTCAAACCAGATGAGTTTGGCTCCACCTTCGGCAAAGCGCACGTAGCGACGCACGGTCAGCTCGCCGGGAGTGCCGTCCAAATCCGCGTCGCATCCCTCCATCGGATGGATGCACATGCTGTTGCCGATCTCGCGCCCGGCGACTTGGACTTTGCGCGCCAGGATCTGGGAAACCTTTGCTTTGTCGTGCTCAAAATGCACGTTTTGGCAGCCCAATGTGGCTGCTTCAGCTTCAAGCTCGCTGAGTGTCTTGTACTGGAAGTACCTCATTATCTTGTGTGGACCCCGGCAGTAATGCTACCGCAACTGCTCCGATGGCAGCCATTACGAATACGATGTTCAGCGCTATGCCGTAGTCGCCATAATGTTCGCGCAGCCACGACACGCCGTAGGGGAACCACGTTTGCCCGATCGTGTCGGTGGGCAGGATGATTGCCATCGCCCGGGCCAGGGAATTGACACCAAATTGCTCTGCGGCCATCAGTGGGATGAGCATGTAGTCTGCGCCCATTCCGAATCCGAAGAGAATGGCGAACATATACAGATTCGTATCCTGACCCGGCTTCACCAACAGCAACAGCGGAATGGTGCCGGCGACGAGGAAGTAAGTGGCCATCATTACCAGTTTTTTCGGGAAGCGGTCTGCCAGGTAACCCATCATCAGGCGACCGGCGATCGAGCTCCACAAAATGAACAGCGTGGCGTCAGAACTCATCGTGTTGAGCACTCCCTGCTCCAAAAAGCCCTGCTCCTTGAAGATGAACTTCATGTGCTGATTGATCGAGCCGATAGCCCCGATCGAGCAGGCGCTACCGACGAGGAGCAACCAGAATGCGGGTTGCGAAAGCAAATATTGGAAGCTCTTGGGCTCAGCGTTCAATTCCGGCGGGGCAACCAGCGCACCGTCAGGGAATTGACCCATCTCCGCCGGCTTGTCGCGCATAAAGATCAGCGCCAACGGCCACGCCATCAGCATCATGCCGCCAATCAGGATTAGTGCCTGTTGAAAGCCGTAGCCCTCAGTAAGCGGCTTGGCGATCATCTTCTGCGAGATGCCGCCAATCAGGCCGACACCAAGGTAGACCACCGCCATCGCCTTGCCCCGGTTCTTGCGGAACCACTGGCTGACGATAACCTGATGGACGATCGGGCCGGAGAAAATATAGCCGACGATGTACAGCACCCAGAACGAGTAGTAGACAGGCAGCGAGCCACCCATCGTGCCAAATCCGACAAATGCCAAGGCCGTGCAGCCTGTTCCAATCGCCAGCAACTTGCGCGGACTAAAGCGCGGGACAACCAGCGGACCCACCCAGAGCGTCAAAGTGGCCGCTAGCGGGAAGCCGAGCGTGATCTCTTTTCGCGTCCAGTGGAAGGTCTTCTCGAAGTAGTCGTAGAAGAAAGGCATGCCGTAATACGGGATGCCGACTGCGATACCGAAGGTGAGAAACGCAAATGCTGCGATCCACCAGCCGAAAAAAGTCTTGGGAGTGCTGTCTTGAACCATTGAAAATCTAAGGTATCACAGGGACTTAGAGCGTGCGAAGGTGAAATCCGCCATCCACATTGAGGACTTGCCCTGCGCAATAGTCCAGCAGGCCATCGGCGATGGCGCGGACTGCTTTGGCAATGTCACTTGCCTCGCCCATCCGGCGCTGCGGCAGTAGGCCACCAGCGATCTTCTCCTCGTACACCGATTCGACTTTGGCAATCATATCCGTGCGGATGATGCCGGGCTGGATCTCAAATACGAGGACGCCCTCCGGGGCAAGCCGTGCGGCGTAGGTCTGGGCGGACATCGACAGGCCAGCCTTCGAGATGCAGTAGTCAGCGCGATTGATGCTGGACGTGAAAGCAGAGATCGAAGTGATGAAGACAATCCTGCCGGCCTTCCGAGCTGCCATTTCCCTAGCGACAGCCTGCGTCAGAAAGTGTGGGCCTTTCAGATTGGTGGCGATCAGCTCGTCAAAACTCTCTTCGCCCGCATCAAGGATATCGGCGCGCACGCGAGGCGCGATCCCAGCGTTATTCACCAACAGGTCGACGGGGCCAAAGTTTCTTTCAATCTGGGCCAGCAAGGCGGCACGGTCTGCTGCCGAGCCAATATCGCTTTGGACAATCTCAGCGCCAGTAGCTGCCCGAAGGCTCTCTGCCGCCTCCCGATTGCCCCGGTATGTGGCGATCACCTGATGCGTCTTGGCCAGTTCGATCGCGATGCCGCGCCCGATGCCCCGGCTGCCGCCTGTGACAAGCGCGATCGGCCTAAGCACTCTTACGGGTCCGGATCTTCTCTAGCAAGCCACTGGCCAGGATCTTGCCTTTTTCGAATGCCTGCTCGTAGGCGGAATGGCGCTCTGCCCGAGTGTACTTATAGCCCAACCGGTAGTAGCGCTCAAGGCTGCGACCAACAACATAGGTGCCCGCATAGGCGATCGCTGCCTTGGGCAGCAGACCTCCGCCCAGCGGAATCTTGCCGATCAGTTCGCGGGCGATGGCCCGCCAGCCAAAGGCACCGGCCACGATCGAGCCAATTTCGGTGCGCTGTTCCCCATAGCCAACAGGCCGATCATTGGCCGCGCCCAGGAAGAAGAGCAGACGGATCTGGTTCATCGTGAGGATCACCGAGTCCGATGCAAATTCTCCAGCCGCCCAGGTGAGTCCAAGTATCGGAGCGATATTCGGCAACGCAGTGGCGAGCGAAAATCCAGCATTTTCAATCGCGATTTTTTGAATGACGCGGGCGCAGACTTCCTCGCGGAAGGGCGGAAACAGTCGCGCCAAAGGCAGGCCAAGCTGCTCTTTCTTATTCAGAATTTCGCGAACCGTGCGTTTTGGATCATCGCGACGAAAGATAAACGCATCCGCCGGCGCGATGGCGTCCTCGGCGTAGATCTCGAGATCGAAAGTGGCGGGCTTATTTGCCTCACCAGCCAGGAAGATCATCTGCGAGGCTTCCGCGCGCTTTCCGGGCGACAGGTCCGCTGGCAGAAGCCAACTGGCCATGGCTGTATAGGACTCAGCCTCAGCCGCGATCAAATGGATCGCGACACGCTGTTCGGCAGCGGCGCGAACCTCATTCGGATTTAGCGTCGAAATTGCTTTTCGCAGTTGTGGCAGAAAACTCATGGCACTCCTTCTTAATTCTACATACGCATAACGGCATCGATTCGTTGCCTCCAACTCGCGTTCACTCCAACACGCACAATTTCGCAACCCGGAGGCAGCCATTGAAGAATCGCTTCTGAACTTGGATGGAAGTGCAGAGAAGGTGCGACCAGGAAAATCCGCGGCGCGTTGCCACTGATTTGGCGACCGGGAAAGTATCCAGAACCCGCAAAGTCGCCAGCGGCAAGGTGTTGGCGAATGCGGAGCCAATAGTCGAAAGCCTGGAGCGGCAGGTGGATGTCTTCCGTAGCTTTGAGCTCAAGCAACGCAAGCCGATCCTGGGAATCGATGGCGAGCAGATCCACCGCACTGCGCTCCCCATGCAGGCTACCCAGCGACTGACCATACACACACACCGGGTCGAGGCAGGCATCGATCTCGTTCAGGTTGCGGCGAACTTGAGACTCCAGCCAGCGCTCAGGCATCGCGAGATAAACCGGGTTGGCCCGGTCGATTGCCCCATGATGTCGGAGCGAAAGGATCTCTTGAATCAATGCTTCGATAACAGGGAGATCCGATTGCCGCGCCGACCGTTTCCGTTTGACCCCAAACTCCAACATCGGCGTGCTGTTCGCCCCGGATCTGCCATCAACGCGAAGGCGGGCGAATTCGAGGCCGCGAACCCTGTAGGAAATACTGCCGTCGGCTTCTTCGACCGTATCGACGGCCTTGAATTGCCCGACGAACAGTTGCCACCAGGCTGGACCACCCAGGCGCGAGTAGCGCGGCAAAAGCGTAGTCTCCAGGTTGCCAAGATCCTGCGTGTCCAACTGGTACTCCCCGCCGTCGGCAGCGTAGAGCCAGATCTCGACATCGACCTTTCTACGGTCCAATTCGCGAGCCAACAGAACCACCGGCCGCGCAAAGGCCTCCGGCAGATACAGCAGCAAACGCCTGGAGCAAATCTCGCCATGCCAGCGCCGGATCCAGTCCAGCCACACCAGCGCAAAAGACAACGCATGGAAACTCGTGTCGCGATCTGGAGCGGCGATCGCAGCAACGGCCTCCTGTCCGCGTGTGTAAAGCGCACTAGGGTAGGTGGGCGAAAACGAATTCTCAAGCTTCGCCTCGCTGCGAAAGTTCTCGCAACGCCAGCCCCCGAATTGACGATGCAGGAACAGGCGGAACTGCTCTGCGAAAGCTGACCGATTCGACTTATCGATTGCCGGCGCAGTGCGCGAATCCGCAACATCGACAAGCGTCACAGCGACATTGGCTTTCCCAAATCGAAACGCTTCCAGTCTCAGTTTCTTTCCCGAAGCCGTACCGGCGCTCAGTATCTTTCGAGACCAGAAACGCCCATCGTCCCACGCCTCCAGCCATAAGCCACGCGGCGTCGTATCCATACGAAAGTGGTCCCGCACCAACACCAGCGGCTTCTCGCCGGGCTCAAGCAGCGCTGGGCAGTGACACGTGGAGAGGAAATCGGCGATCGTGGCTGCGATTCGGTCTGGAACCATACCGAATCCGTATGCAATCCCGGGGCCAACTTCAAAATTAAACCTTTCTAAGGCTGGCCCAGTCGCATTCCATTGACCCCATAACCCTGATACGATTCTTCTAATAAGTACGCTGGGGTCTAAATTGAAATCCCTTTCTAGCGTTTTCAAAGAGGTATCCATGCAAATCTCCCGCCAACTGTTCCTTGTCGCTTTACCCGTCCTTCTTGCCACCTTCCCGATCCAGGCGCAAACACTTTACGGATCACTCACCGGCACTGTATCCGATGCCAGTGGTGCCGCTGTACCCCTTGCCAAAGTGGAGGCGCTCAACACCAACACCGGCAACACCAAGTCTACGCAGACCGACGACCGCGGCTCCTACCTCATGAGCGACCTCCAACCGGGCGTCTACAAGGTCACGATCTCTGCCCCCGCTTTCTCTGCCCGTGTCTTCAGTGGCACTTCCATCACTCCCAACGCCGTCCTCCGCCTCGATGTGACCGTCTCCGTGACGCAGGTCAACGAGAGCATCACCGTTGGTGCCAACGCCGTCATGCTGCAGTCGGATCGGGCAGACGTCAACAATACTCTCCGTTCCGAGCAGATGACCGACCTGCCGCTCATCAACTCGCAGGGTCGCAACTTCCAGATTCTATACAAGATCCTTCCTGGCTTCACCCCGCCAGTAGAAGTTCATTCAGAATCCGGCAATCCCCAGCGCTCGATGGCGACGCAGGCTAATGGCATGCCTCAGTCCGGCAACAGCACCAAGCTCGACGGAGCAACCATCAGCCACCCCTGGCTCCCCCGTCTGGTCGCCTATGTCCCCTCCGTCGAAGCAGTCGAGACTGTCAATATCGTAAGCAACTCATTCGATGCTGAACAGGGTATGGCCGGCGGCGCCGCCACTAACGTCATCATCAAGACCGGCACCAATCAGTTTCACGGCGCAGGTTGGGAGTTCCTCACCAACAGCGCGCTCAAAAACCGCAACTACTTTTATTGCCTCTATGCCTGCACCGGCGATCCAAACAAAGCACCAAAGAACGTACAAAACCAGTTTGGCGGGATGATCGGCGGTCCGATCGTTAAGAACAAGCTGTTCTTCTTCTCCGATTGGGAACGCACCACCCGCCGGGCAATTGCCACAGCCAACCGCACCGTCCCCACGGCGGCCATGCGCACCGGTGATTTCAGTGCAACCGGCACCACCCTCTATGACCCTGCCACCGGCAACGCCAATGGCACCCTCCGCACGCCCTTCCCCAATAACCGTATCCCTTCCTCCAGCATCGATCCAGCCTCGGCCTACATGGTCAACTTGCTGCCGGCTCCCAATCAGGCCGCTGTCTTCCCAAACAACTACTTAGCTGTCGGCGGCTACCAGTTTCGACGCGATAACGTCGACTTCAAGGTCAACTATGTCCCCACAGAAAGGCTGCAATTATTTACCCGCTATAGCTTCTCGCCGTCGCTGGTGTTTGACCCTCCCTCCCTTGGCGCAGCTGGTGGCGACGCAACCAACGGCGGCCAGCCTGGCACAGCCCCAGGGCTCACCCAATCTGCTGCAGTCGGTGGCACCTACACCGTTTCCCCCCGAATCATCGTTGACGGCGTCATCGGCTACACGCGTCTGCGTCTGGCCGCCCAGAACGTCGATCTCGATAAGAATTACGGCCTCGACGTTCTCAAAATCCCCGGCACCAACGGCACTGACCCTCTTCAGGCTGGCTATCCACGCTTCACCTATGGCTCAGTCTTCTCCAGCATCGGCAATCCCAATGTCTCAAATCCCTTCCTCTTCCGCGACAACCAGTACGTCACCAACTGGAACGTCGGTTGGAGCAAAGGCAGCCATTCAATCCGCTTCGGCTATGAGTTCAGCCGTTTCGACATCAACCACTTCCAGCCTCAGGCTTCCAACGGTCCCCGCGGTGGTTTTAACTTCGGCGGCGGCGTGACTTCGCTCAACGGCGGCGCAGCTACCAACGGTTTCAATAGCTATGGCGACTTCCTCCTCGGCATGCCCACCGCGATGGGCAAAGACATTCAGTACCTCAATCCGGCCACTGTCCGCATGCCCTCTCATGGCATGTATATCCGCGACGCCTGGCAGATTACCCGCAAGCTGACCATCGATTACGGTATCCGCTATGAGATCTATCCTGCGCCCCGCCGCGACCACTGGGAAGGTGAGCGTTACGATGCCAACACCGACAAGGTTTATCGCGGCGGCTTTGACACCGGCCACGGCCAGTTTGCTCCCCGCCTTGGCATTGCCTATCGCATCAACGACAAGACAGTCATTCGCGCTGGCGGCGGCATTAGCATTGACCCGACAACCTTCCGCTACTTGCGCGATGCTTATCCGGCCACCATTTCCACGCAGTATTCCGGCGCAACCTCTTTCCAGGCTGCGGGCACTCTGCGTACCGGCCTACCACCCTTCGTCGGGCCAGATCTTACACAAACGGTCTACACTCTGCCTCCCGCCGTCGGCACCACTACCTTCCCCCAGAAATTCAACCGCGGCTACATCGAATCCTGGAACCTCACAATGCAGCGCGACTTTGGCCACGGCATTAACTTCACCGTCGGCTATGTCGGCAGCCGTGGCGTCCGCCAGACCGCAATTCAGAATATCAATGCCGCTGGGCCTGGCGGTGGTAACGCCGGACGTGCTCTCTTTCCGGCTTTTGGCCGCATCTCTGACATCCGCCTCTTCACCCCCTTCAACTCTTCGCAGTACAACGGCTTGCAGAGCAACGTCACACGCCGCGTCGGGGCCGCTCTCGTCGGTGCCTCATACACGTGGTCTCGCTCGATCGGCTACACCGACGACCAGGATGGCAACCTGACTTTCAACTATCTCCCGATGCTAGCCCGCAACAAAGCTGTCGCAGGTTTTGATCGCACACATAACCTGCAAATCTATGGCAACTACGAATTGCCCTTTGGCAAAGGCAAGTCCATGCTGACCAGCGGATTTGTCAGTCACATTGTGAGCGGCTGGCAGGCAAATTGGATCCTCAGCCGCACCAGTGGAACCCCCTTTGGAATCGCCTCCAGCGGCACTTCGCTCAATGCGCCGGGTAACTCGCAGACGGCAGACCAGATTCTGCCCAATGTCAACATTCTCGGCGGCCACGGTGTCGGTCAGCCCTACTTTGATCCGAACGCTTTCGCCCCAGTCACGGCGGTCCGCTTTGGAAACTCCGGTCGGAATATCCTCCGTGGGCCCGGCGTCTTCAACCTCGATGCCGGCCTTTTCCGAAAGTTTTCGATCACGGAGAAAGTGGCCCTGCAGTTTCGGGCAGAGTGCTTCGGGGTGACAAATACGCCGCAATTCTCCAATCCGGGCACCAACGTATCAAACGTCTCCCGCAATTTGGATGGCTCGCTTAAGTCACTCGGTGGCTTTGGCGAGATCACCGGTGCCAGCGGCGAACGCCAGTTTCGCTTCGCCCTGCGGCTGAGCTTCTAGCGTGCCCGCCCCCGCCATGCCAAACTCGTCTTAGTGCTTCAACAACGACTCGCTGACGTCGAAGAGCGTCTTCTGCACGCCTGCCAGAACGCCGGCCGCCAACGCAAAGATGTCCTGCTCCTGGCCGTCACCAAGGTCTTCCCGGCAGACGTCATCCTCGAGGCCCACGCCTTGGGCCTCCGCGATTTTGGCGAGAACTACGTTCAGGAATTCGAAGGCAAGTTCCCGGCTGTCTCTCATCTCGACGGCGCGCGCTTCCATCTCATCGGCCATCTCCAGTCGAACAAGGCGCGCAAGGCCTCTGAGCTTTTCAGCCACATCCACACCGTCGATTCGGCCAAGCTGGCAGGGCGCATCGTCGGCCCCAAAAACGTCCTGATCGAGGTCAAGCTCTCTGAAGAAGAAGCCAAGCACGGCTGCGCGCCCGACGATCTGGGCGCAGTGGTGGACGCCATTCAATCCATGCCGAATCTCACCCTGCGGGGCCTCATGACCGTGCCCCCCTGGGATGACGATGCCGAAAAGGCGCGGCCCTATTTCGCCCGTTTGCGCGCTCTTGCTCAGCAATACAATCTGCCGGACCTCTCCATGGGAATGTCCAATGACCTCGAGGTCGCTATCGAAGAAGGCTCCACCATCGTCCGCGTAGGAACAGCGCTATTTGGGAAGCGCCAGAAGCCGCAATGAGCCTCGGCTACTATGCGCCCATGCCGCCTGCGCCCACCGGGGTTGCGCAATATGCAGACTCGCTGCTCCGCCACCTCAAGCCGGGCCTCAAAGGCAATCTCTATCAACTCGGCAACAACGGCCTGCACTGGGAAATTTACCAGCAAGCCCTGCGCGAGCCCTGTGTCGTGTTGTTGCACGATGCCTGTTTGCATCACCTGCTGCTCGGGCAACTAAGCCGCGACGACTATGTCGCAGAGTTTGTCTATAACTACGGCGAGTGGTTCCGCCAAACGGCCGAGCGCTATTGGGAAGCCCGCGGCGGCAGTGCCGCTGATACGCGCTACTTTGAGCGGCCCATGTTGCGGCGCATCGCCGAAAGCGCCCGCCTCGTCATCGTCCACAATGCCGCCGCCAAGGCCCAGATTGTGGCGCACGCCCCTCAAACGCGTGTCGAGATTGTTCCCCACCTATTTGAGGCACCGCGCGATCACTACTATCGCGAGATTGACGAGTACCGCGAGCAGGTCTTGGGCGTCAGTCGCGATGTCTGTCTCTTCGCTGTCCTGGGCTATCTGCGTGAGTCCAAGCGCCTCGATACGATCCTGACTGTGTTTGAAGATCTCAAGCGGCAGGGCCTGCCTGTGCGCCTTCTGGTGCAGGGAAGCTTCGCCAGCACTGAGTTGGAGCGGGCCGCAGCCAGTCGGATTGAAACGCGACGCGGCTATCTGGACGAGGCCGAGTGGTGGATGCAGGCCCACGCCATCGACGTCGGGATCAATCTGCGCTGGCCCCTGGCTGGAGAAAGCTCCGGCATAGCCACCCGCCTCATGGGGATTGGCAAACCGGTGATCATGACCAGAAGCCGCGAGGCAGAAGACATCCCTGAAGCGGCGGCCATCAAAATCGACCCCGGCCTCCCCGAGCGGGAGCAACTCACGCACTACGTCGCATGGCTGGCTCTCAATCCAGAAGCCCGCCGCGCCGTCGGCCGCCACGCCGCCATCCATACCAGCCAGTTCCATCGCGTAGATCGGGTTGCGGACCGGATCGGCGACTTGCTAGACTCCGTCGCCTCATCGAATACTTAATTCTTTAGTTGACCATTTCGGCCCTCGGTGCTATTAATTCTTTAAGAGCACTATGGCCCGCAAAAAATCGATCCACCTGACCGAGGCTGAACTGCCTCTCATGAATGTCCTTTGGGCTCGCGGAGCCAGCACCGTCAACGACGTGCTCGAGGCCCTGCCCAACACGCCGCCCCTCGCCTACAACACCGTCCTCACCACTTTGCGAATCCTCGAAGAAAAGGGCTACCTCAAGCACAAGAAGGACGGACGCGCCTTCCTCTACGCTCCCAGGGTTCCTCGCGAGCAGGCGCAGGAAAGTGCTTTGCGCCAACTCTTGAGCCGCTTCTTTGAGAACTCTGCGGAACAATTGGTGCTCAACGTCCTGAAGTACGAAAAGCTCGACCCAACGGAATTAAAGCGACTGAAAGCCATGATCGGAGACGCAAAATAATGACTACATTTCTTGAGGCAATCGTAAACGGCTGGTGGCAGGGCATTCTCCTGACGCTGCTGGTCTGGCTGGCTCTTCGCGATACCCGACGAGTCAGCGCGACGACTAAAGTCGCGATTTGGCAGGTCACGCTGCTTGTCGTCGTCCTGCTGCCTGTCCTCCAACTATTGCCCACCCTGCTGGGCCAAATGGGCCCGGTGGAAGTGCCAACTCCCGTCGCCACCTCTCCCGCCAGCGCACCCATCGCACTCACCCCACCCAGCCCAGCGCCAACACTACGCCCGGTCGTCGAGTTGCCAGAGTCATTCACGCAAGTCGCCGCCGTCTTCGCCCTCATTTTGGCAGCACTCCAGCTCTTGCGCCTGGCCATCGGCTATCTCGTCGTCCTGAGATTGAAGCGCAAATCGACGCGCCTCAACGTCTCCCTGCCCACCGCAATCTCACGCCAACCCGCTGTGCTGGTTTCCACCCGCATTGGGATGCCAATGGCTCTCGGCTATCTCAAGCCCGCGATCCTTCTGCCCCAATCCATGGTCCTGGCATTGACCGATGATGAGCTACAGCATGTCCTCCTGCATGAGTCCGCTCACCTGCTCCGCCGTGATGACTGGATGGCCTTGGGTGAGCGCGTCTTACGTGCCCTCTTCTGCTTCCAGCCAGCGATGCACTTCATTGGTCGGCAAATTGAGCGAGAGCGCGAAGTTGCCTGTGACGACTGGGTCATCGCTCAGTCGGGCGAAGCCAAGCCCTACGCCACATCACTGGCACGCGTCGCCGAACTCGGCTCTGCGGCGCGCGTACCCATGCTCGCCACCGGCGCAGGTCGACCCAAGGAAATCTTCAAGCGCCTCGAAACGCTGCTGGACCGCACCCGCAATCGTCTTCCTCAAGTCTCCGGCACTCTCGTCTTCGCTGTCGTCTTGGCGCTCTTGTTTGTCGTCTCTGAAGGCGCATCCTTCAGTCGATTGCTCGGCCTCGAGCACTACACCAGTTCATGGACCGAGACGGACGCTACCAACCGCAACCAAATCAAGTCACGAGGGGAAATGCGCTTCACCGCAAACGATCAGGATGTCGAGTGGATGTCTCCTGGTGCCAAGTTACTCATCGACAAGCGTGACAGTTGGCAGACGCGAGCGCTGGAGTTGGAAGCCGATGACAACGGCAAGATCGCGCGTCGTTATTTTGTCGATGGACTCGCCCGACCCTGGGGCGTCGATGGACAGCGCTACCTCGCCAAGGAACTGCCGCGCTGGGTCCGCGAACGCGGAGATCGAATCCCCGAGCGCCTGCAACGCCTGGTGGACGAGCGAGGCGTATCAGCGACAATCGAAGAAATCCGCACAATTCATTCAACAGACCTCAGGCGCCAGTATCTGGAGCAACTCCTCGGGCAGCCAACTCTGACGGAAACCCAACTGCATGGTGTGCTGCGCGTGGCGCGTGAGATGGGCTCAGACGAAGACAAACGTCGCTTCCTGGAGCGCGTCGGGCCCCGCTTTACCGAGCGCGGCCTCGATCTGGAGACGATGGATTTGATTGACACGATCAATTCGCAGGCAGACCGGCAGAGTCTGCTCGAAAGAATGCTGGATCGGGAAATGACGGGCATCCGCCTGGCACGCTTTTCGCGATCTGTGCGCCAATTGCATTCTGACGAGATGAAGGCAGAATTACTGGCCCGCGTAGCCTCAGAGAGCCACGGGCCGATGCCAGCGGCGTACGACGATGCCGTCGCCTCCATCCATTCCGTGAAGGATAGGGAGCGCGTATTGGCTGCGGCGCAAAAGCAGCCTTAGACTTTGGGTTCACTTCAAGACTAAACTCGCATTTCTTATGACTGATCATAAAAATCAGGTGGTCGCGCTGGCATCAAGGTTGGCGACCGGCTAATGTTTAAGATGTCGAGCGGAGTCATCAATATCATTCCCAATCGCCCATCTGCCAACGACGAATACACCCCTGCCCAGCGTCAGGAGATTGATACTCAGTTGGCTATCGCCCGAAATGGTCCTTTCCAGGGCCCGTTTGATTCCGCCGATGAAATGATTGCCCATATGAAAGGCTCACTGAAAAAGCGCACCGCAGCGAAGCGAACTAGCAAGATTCCTCGGGCAGAGTCGAGTGTCGCGGCGGCAGGGAACACGTCCTCAAAGTAGTTCTTGGTGGCCAGCACAGAGACCACTTTCTGAACAGCGTTTGACTACAACCCACCCTTAACGCTAAGTTAATAGATGACTGGCCGCAACGAGGCGCGGTAGCCAAGTGGTAAGGCAGAGGTCTGCAAAACCTTTATGCACCGGTTCGACTCCGGTTCGCGCCTCCAAAATCATTTCTTCTCCGTCAGACTCAGTACACCTGAATCGACGGTCTGCCCAGCTCTCGAAATCGCCTGAAAGCTGAATTCGTTATCCGATATCTCAACTATCATGAAGGTCTGATCTGTGTCAAAGCCCTTGGCCATGATCGCCGTCGGCTTCAGATTATTGCGACGCAGTTCGCCTGAGTTCCCCAGCACCCAATAGAAGATATCCTTCTGTGGCTTGATCCGCTCATAAACGTGTTCGTGCCCGTTAAGTACCACCTTCACCCCATACTTACTCAGCAGCGGCTCCAGCCGGGCACGAAGATCCACATCGGGGCCGTGGAACTTGCCATCCGAGTAAAGCGGATGGTGAAAGTAGCAGATCTTCCACGTGGCTGTGGACTCCTGCAACCTCGATTCAATCCACTGCAACTGCGTAGGGTCCATGTAAGTACTGTCCAGCGCAAAGAACTCTGCGTTCGCGATCTTGAAGTTGTAATAGCGCTTGCCGCCCATATTGAATGGCTTATAGAAAATCTCGTTGGGGTCGTCGTGATTGCCAAGAGAGGCGTAGAATTTTACGCCGCCGTCGAGCAGGACCTTATAAGGCGTTTCAAACTTGCGCTTGAAGGCAGAAGGGGATTTACTGCCGTAGATGTTGTCGCCCAGCATCAGGACGAATTCAAAGGGAAACTTCGCGTGCATGGCGGCCATCGCATCTGCAGTTTGGTACTGCGGCAGTTCCCCGGTACCATTGTCACCAATTACGGCAAAGCGCACCGATTTGTCTTTGAGCGGAAGCTCCAGCTTGGGCATTGCTGGAGCCACGTTAGGCGCGGCGGACTGCAGCAGCGCCGAGGAGGAATCGATCCACCCCAAACGGTGTTCGATCGCGGCGAGAGCACCGGCAAAAACTGCGGCAACGAGCCAGGGTCTTGTATTACGCAACATTTTCATGGAAGAGCTTCGAGAAGAAAATCGACGATCAAGTTAGCCTTGGAGTCACGCAGAACAAGGCTGCGGCCCACAATGCGATAGTCCAGTTCAGGCGGCAGCTTGGGGAGCTTGCTCAAGATCGTAGGCGGCATGGTCTGTAAAGGGAGCGCAGGTGGAAACTCGTCATTGATGCGCAGCTTGAACTGACTCGGTTCAGAACGATTCAGACTTTTTGTGACGCGCGCAGAAGCTGCTCCGGCCATCGCCTCCTTGAGGATCCGACGGATTTCGGTCGAGACCGCAGGCGTGAAGATTTCGCCCCGTACCGCGCTTTTGCGTGCGGCGAGCAGGCCGACAACAAGAGCATCGCGTTGCGACGTGAGCTTCGTGCGATCCGTGCCTGGTTTGATCGGGCTCAGGCTGCTCTCGATCTGCCGATGCAACTTGGCATAGTTCAGTACCAAATTGTCAAAGCTACCCAAAGCATCTACAGTGGGCGGATTTTGGGCAAGCACAAGCATTGGAAACGCGACGATCAGGCTGGCAAATAGCTTTCTCATGTTGGGTTCATCTTAGTCCGTGGGCGCATTCTTGGCAAGCTCTGCCGCTACGACAGCAGCTTTAACGGCAACCTTCACCGCAGATTTAACAGCGTCCTCAATGCTTGCCTGTAAATCGTCAGGGTCGATTTCTAGATGGGTAGCGCCAGGCGCTACTTCTTTGAGTATGTCGTCGACCATGGGTGCTACGGGAGGCAGACCCTTGATGACAGCCTTGGCTGTTCTCTTGGCAACCTTTCCGGCATTGGAGGGGTCGGTCGACTCGAGGTTAGCCGGGGACTGGTCAAGGGATGACGGAGCAGGCGCTGCCTTCTCCCAGTCCTCATCAAACTTTGCACTCATCGTAGCGATTGCGACCGAGTCTTTGAAGATCAAGCCAAGCTCCCGGCGCGTCTCGAGTTCTGCTTTGCGCAAGCTTTGGCTGCCAATGAAAGCGCTTTCGCGATCACGGATGATTGTACGAGTGTGGAGGCGCATCGGTAGAATACGCCGTTGCAACGAACTGGTCCTGACGCCGCCAATGATGCGGATTTCAACGCCAGCCTTCGCACGTTGCTCCAGCAATCTGACGATACCAGCGTCTGAGACGGCAACGTCGTAGATCAGTAACTCCCGTGTGGCCCCGCTGATAAAATTGCTCAATTGCTGCCGGGCGTTGGCCGGGCTCACAACTAGATCGTCAATGCCCGCCTCATACGGTTGGCGTTTGGAGTCGGCTTCAAACAGACGTAGCGCTTCCCGCACGATCTGCTTTTCCTTGGTGGCGGCACCAAAGCTTCGGCTGCGTTCGATGTCGATCGCGGTGAAGTTGAAGCCAAGGACAAACAGCTCCGCGTGGTCGATGATCATGAACTTGCTGTGATAGCGGACAAAGTCGCCGCCAGTGCGGGCAACGGTAACGCCAGCGGCCAGCAATCGCTGCTCAAGCTTACGCAGTAGTTCCTCACCCGCGTGGTTGGTGTGCGCGATGACTGCTTTTACGGCAACGCCGCGCGCGACCGCTTCACCCAGCGCCACTTCCAACTCTTTTCGATCAAAACGAAAGATCATGATCTCGATGGATTCGGTGGCGGCGCAGACGGCTTCAAGGATCGGAGCCAGCCCATCTTCTGGTTGAACGAACAGACGCATGGCCCTTTGCTTGCAACTGAAGGACCCTTAGATAAACAAAGTGAGAAAAACGCGATGAAACTTCGAATTTTCGTGGTGAGTTCCTTCCTGTTGCTCGGGTCGAGCGCAGGATATTCCCAGTCGAATGGGAAAAAAGGTAACGATGTAGCCGTTTCTGGCAGACGGGTTCTGTGGGTGGAGCCATCTGATATTGCCAGCCGCAATCTATTTTGGGGCCCAGGGGGAGAGGCGCACGCGCCCAAAGGCCCCTTCACATTTCTAAAGGAAGACGGTGCCGGTTCAAATCCGAAGTTTGAGATAACCGACCGAGACGGCGTGAAGTGGAAGGCAAAGCTGGGGCGAGAAGCCAAGCCCGAGACGGTGGCCAGCCGCTTGGTTTGGGCAGCGGGTTACTTTGCCGATGAAGAGTATTTTCTGCCAACGCTGAAGGTGGACGACATGCCAAAACATCTGAGCCGCGGTCAGAATCTGATCAAGGCCGATGGTCTGCTGTCCGATGTGCGACTCAAGCGGGCAAGAGTTGGAAAGTCTGCCGGCTCATGGAAGTGGAAGGACAATCCTTTTCACAAAACCCAAGAGGGCAACGGACTGCGAGTGTTGATGGCGCTGCTGAACAATTGGGATCTAAAGGACGAAAACAACGTCAAAATCGCGGTTGCCAAGTCTGGGGCCGACGGGGATCTGGTCTACATGGTGAGCGACTTGGGTGCCACTTTCGGAACAACCGGATTTACGCTGATGCCATCTCGGTCACGGGGCAATCTGGCTGAGTATTCGCATTCGGCCTTCATCAGCAAGATTCGGGATACCGACGTCGATTTTGCCACACCCGGCAGCGCCTCAATCCTGATGTTCTTGATGCCCGGCTTCTATAAGCGGTTGGCCTTACGTCCAATTGGCGATCACATCCCAAAGCTGGACGCCAAGTGGATGGGGGAAATCTTGGGACGGCTTTCGGCGTCGCAGATTGAAGATGCTTTCCGCGCGGCGGCCTATGGCCCGGACGACGCTGCCAAGTTTCGCGAAATCTTGCAGAAGCGCATTCAAAAATTGAAGGCACTCTAGACATGACGCTTTCGGCCTTATCGAGACTGCTCTTGCTTGCTATTCTGGCAAGCGCGATGGCCGCACAATCTAGCGTTCCTGCGGTTCCCGGTCCGGTGAACCAACCGAAGTCAAACTCCACGCGGTGGCGCGCAAAGGTAATCTCTCCTCTCGGATATCTGCAACCAACGATGGGGGCTCTGCTCCGGCATGCCAGAAATACGCCGCACGAGTGGGAGCGGAGTTGGCTCGGTCTGGGCAAGCGCGTGGGCTCATCAGCAGCATCCCACGCCATCAAACAGTCAATCAAATTCGGCGTGGCCAGCCTACTGCACGAGGAACTTCATTATCAGCCCTCTGGCAAAGTGAAATTTGCCCCTCGGCTGGGCTATGCGCTCTTGAGCACCGTCATCACGCGCAAGCGAACCACGGGCAACCGGACCGTTGCCTTTGGCGAAATCGCCGGCGTCACCGGCAGTGGATTGATTTCGCGCCTATGGCAGCCGCTGCGCCTCCGTACCGTCTCAAGCGGATTTACGACGGCGGGAATCATACTTGGCAGCGACGCGGCATTCAATGTTGTTCGGGAGTTTTGGCCGGAGATTCGGAGACTGAAGCCGGGGAAGCAGAAGCCTGCTCTGGCTCCGATTGCGCTTCAACCAGCCGCTGATAGCGACCATTTGCCGCAATGAGTTCGTCATGGCTGCCAAATTCGGCAATCACTCCATCGTCGATTACATAGATCCGGTCTGCGTGGCGGATGGTGGACAGGCGGTGGGCGATGACGATGCAGGTCTTGCCTTTCATCAGACGTTCCAGCGCTTCAAAGACCAACGACTCCGATGCCGCGTCCAGGGCAGAGCTGGGCTCGTCCAGGATGAGAATTGGAGAATCGCGAATGATCGCGCGCGCGATGGCGATGCGCTGGCGCTGGCCTCCAGATATCGTTTGGCCGCGCTCCCCCAGCATGCTGTCATAGCCCTCGGGCATCTTTTCGATGAACTCATCGGCATTGGCAAGTTGCGCGGCTCGCATCACCTCTTCATGTGTAGCCTGGGGCTTGCCGTAGGCGATGTTTTTCCAGACAGGCGCATGGAAGAGGATGGTCTCCTGAAGCACAAAACTCATGTGGTCGCGCAGTGATTTCTGCGTGTACTGGCGGATGTCGACGCCGTCGATCTTGATGACTCCAGCCGTGGTGTCATAAAAGCGCGGGATCAGGCTGATCACGGTGCTCTTGCCGGCCCCGGTCGGGCCGACAAAAGCGGCAACCGTGCCTGGTTCCACGCAGAAGCTTACGGACTTCAGTACGGGCTCGCCGTTCTCATAGGCAAAGGCGACGTTTTCAAATTCAATCTTGCCTTTAACGGACTTTAGCGTGCGAGCCCTGGGGATGTCTTCGACATCGCGCTCTGTCGCTAGGATCTCGTTGATCCGCTCATAGGCGACTGCAGCCTTGGTGTAGGTGTCTGTCATCTTGGAGAGTTCCTGCATCGGCTTATACAGCTTCCCGAGGTAGACGATGAAGACGACTAACGAGCCGGCTGAGAGCGAGCCGTCCAGTACCAGCTTGGCGCCAAACCAAAGCACCAGCGCAGTGCCAATCGCGACCAGGATCTCAACCAGCAAAACCAGCAGCCCTTTCAGCGAGCGGGCGCGAAGCGCAATGCCGACGCTCTCCAGGCTCTCTTCCTCAAGACGGCGCTGTTCATCATCCTCACGCGCAAAGGCCTTCACGACCCGGATGGCCGAGAGCACTTCCTGAATCACCGAGACAATCTCGCCTTCTTTTTTGCGAGCCTCGCGCGTGGCTTGGCGGATGCGCCGGGTGAACGAAAAAACCACCAGAAACAGGACAGGCGTGATCGACAACGCGATCAGTGTGAAGTGCCAGTTGAGATAGAACATCACCCCGACAATGCCGAGCAGCGTCAGCATGTTGATCAGCGTGCCCAGCAGGCCAGAGGTGACAAAACTTTGCAGCGTATCGATGTCGCCGGTGGCGCGCGAGATCAAATCGCCCGTCCGGGATTGATTGTGGAATGACAGCGAAAGCCGCTGGATCTGGGCGTAGAGCGTGCGGCGCAGATTGTGCAGAATGCCCTGGCCGACACTGACGGTAGTGTACTTTTCCGCGTAGCCGCAAAGTGCTCCCACGGCGGCGATGACCAGGGTGCCTGCGACGGCCAGCTTCAGGATCAGCATCTGATCGCCGCCGCTGACCTTGGCGATCCAATCGTTCAACCAGCCGCCTTTCGATTTGGCACCCATGACGCTGTCGAGAACAATCTTGAGCGGCCAGGGATCAAGCAAATTTGCGACACCCTCGCCGATGACGGCGGCCACCCCGAGGCTCAACAGTTTCCAGTGCGGGCGAAGTAGATCGCCAATCGTCAGCGCGCGGGATTTGCTGCCAGGCTTCATGGTCGAAGGTTGCCCTGCCAGCCAGCACTCTGCGCTCCACGATCTTCGAGCGCCTGTTCCTGGGCAAACGCCATGTCGACCGAAACTTCAAATCGAATCAACGTTTTATGTCCTCACTGCTTCGCTGCTACTCCTGCTACTACAACTACTGAGTCTGCCATATCGGGATGCCGTCCCCATGACACGTATCTAAAAAAACAACCGCCCTGCCGCCGTGGCCAGCACGACGCTGGCCTGCGGCCGCAGGGCGGTCGAGGCTCAACCCAACAGCGCCATCGAGCCCCTTGGTTTTCCCGTTCGAACTCCGTCCCTTCCCAGCTCTTGAGCTTCGTGATCAACTCGAGCGGGTCAAACCCCAACTTATCCAGGTCGACGCGCGGCCTCCCGGCAGCCAGAGTTGCCGGACGTGCATTCTCGATGCCGGTAAGCGGCCATCTTCGCGCCTCTGGCGTATTCGGATCCTTCTGCATCTACAACTCGTGCCGGGCCTTCATCAGGTTGAAGGTCAAAGAATGCTGCCCCCGACAGGCCAGGCAATTCGCCAACCCAAACACGCTGATAGCGGCCCTTCATTGTCGCCACCAGAACCGGCCCGTATGAATATGTACATAGTCACGTCGGCTGTGCGTGTCGCCCTTCAGCAAAAGTGCCGTTTGGTGGATACTGTCGGTAATCCGATCCACAGGAATATTTTCAGTGGCACCCGCCGCGCGTGCAAACGTGGTGAACAGATCCGTACATTGGATGATGTCCCCATTGGGGTATTAAACTTCACGCCGCAGGAATCGAGGTGGGCTTCACCCATCGTTCTTCAGTCGGCGAAGAACTTTCGGCGAAGTTCCTGTTCTGAAACGAATCGGCACGCCTGTTGGAATATTGCATGCAGCGTGCCCGGGTCGATTTCCCGATGATTCGGAATGGTCAGCGTTTGCGTGTGGCCCAATTCCGACATTCGACGAACCTTCATATGGCTTCCCCTCTGCGAATACGGCTGGAAACCAGACTCGGCTAGTATCCCAAGCACCTCGTTTCCGGAAAGCGTCCGCAGCTTCGGCATCAGGCTACAGCTTCGAGTTCCATTGTTGCCAGAACAGTCGGATTGCTTTCAAACCCTAAAGCAGCCAGATCCTCACCCTCCAGGTGAAGGCCGATTGCCTCTCGGATATTGACGAATAATTCGTCAAGGCTGTCTGCTTGGGTTACCACCGGCAGATCGAGGCACTCGGCCACGAACTGCCGCTCCCCTCTACTGATCCGCACTTGAATCGTTCTCTTCATTCTGTTCCCAACGCCTTCATTATGCATCAACCGTCGCGCCACACTCCCGGCTCCCTTACTAACCAATCCGCGCGGCGATGCCCTAACTTTCAGATCCGTGAGTATCTGGTTGAATCCGTGGCCCAAATTTTTTTGGTAGCAGAAATCTTTGCCTCAATCTCCGCCGTTTTCAACAACTTCCCCAAATCATAGTTCGGATTCGAGACCTCCGATGTTATCTTCATCCCAGTAGAGCCGAGCCGCGATCACATTCGCGGTTATGGCTCTTTTTCAATTTCACAGACAGAAAGTGCAAAGCCAATGACCCCATCAACCGGAACCAGATACGACGAACAGAACGAAGCCACTCCCGGCCTCGAAGAGCAACACCGCGCCTTCACGCTAAAACTCCGCAAAGATTGCCAACCCGACTCCCATCTCGAAGAAGAAACCTTCCAGCGCTACGCCTGGGCCGCCTTCCAGGTCGTCCGCTGCCGCAAGCTGGAAACAGCCACAGAGGACCTCTGGATCGAAAACCCCGAGTCAGCCCAGCACTTCTCCCAAATGGAGCGAGTCAAGAAGATGGCCGCCGCCCTCGAGCGCCGTGCCGACAAGTCGATGAACGAGTTGCGTCAACTCCAACGCGACCGCTTCGCCGCCTACGAAGTCTACGCCGAGCACTGTGTC